>NZ_JBHVZO010000019.1:0-160818 GCF_042879855.1 Streptomyces sp. NPDC058326
GCTCTTGAATGATCCTGCGCCCCCCGAGATCTACACTCCGACGCTCGTCGGCAGCGTCTGATGTGTCTAAGAGACAGCCTCCGGGCGCCCTACACGGGGTCCAGATCCGCCACGGGCTCCGGCACGGTCCTGGCCGGCAGGGTCTCCGGGAGGAGCGCGAAGCAGCCCAGGCTGACGAGAGCGACCAGGGTCAGATACGCGGCGACGCCCCAGGGCGGCCCTGAGCCACCCCCCTCGGAGAGGGCGGTGGCGACCAGCGGGGTGAGGGCGCCGCCGAGCACGCCGGCGAGGTTGTAGCCGACGGCGGCGCCGGTGCAGCGGACCCGGGGCTCGTACAGCTCCGGCAGATACGCGGCGACCACCGCGAACATGGTGATGAAGGCGAGCAGCGCGCCCAGGAAGCCGAGGAACATCAGGAACGGCCGCGCCGTGTGCAGCAGGGCCACCAGCGGGAACATCCAGAGCGCGGAGGCCGCGCACCCCGCGAGACAGAGCGGGCGGCGGCCCCAGCGGTCGGCCAGCAGGGCCACGAAGGGGGTGGCCGCACCCTTGATCGCCACCGCCGCCATGACGCAGGTCAGCATCACGGTGCTGCTCACCCCGAGGTGCTCGGTGCCGTACGCCAGGGCCCAGGTGGAGACCGTGTAGAAGGTGGCGTATCCGACCGCGAGCGCCCCGGCCGTCAGCAGGACGAGCCGCCAGTGGTCGCGGGCGACCTCGGCCAGCGGGGCGCCGGAGCGCTTCCCGGACGCCGACAGCTCCTCGAACTGCGGGGTCTCGGCGAGGGAGGAGCGCAGCAGCAGCCCCACCGCCGCGAGCAGGCCCGCCGCCCAGAACGGCACCCGCCAGCCCCAGGAGCGGAACTCCGCGTCGCTCAGGCCCGCCGAGAGCGCCAGCATCACCCCGTTCGCCAGGAGGAAGCCGATCGCCGGGCCGATCTGCGGGAAGCTCGACCAGAGCGCCCGCCGGTGCGCGGGGGCGTGCTCGGCGGTGAGCAGGACGGCCCCGCCCCACTCGCCGCCGAGGCCGAGGCCCTGGAGGAAGCGCAGGACGAGCAGCAGGACGGGGGCGGCGATGCCGAGCGTCGCGTACGTGGGGACGCAGCCGACCGCGACCGTGGCGCAGCCGGTCAGCAGCAGCGAGGCGAAGAGCACCGGGCGCCGGCCGTACCGGTCGCCGACATGGCCGAAGAGGACCGAGCCGAGCGGACGGGCCACGAAACCGACGGCGAAGGTGCCGAAGGCCGCCAGCGTCCCGGCGAGCGGGGAGAAGGTCGGGAAGAAGAGCGGCCCCAGGACGAGGGCGGCGGCGGTCCCGTAGACGAAGAAGTCGAAGAACTCGATGGCGGTGCCGACGAGCGAGGCGGCGGCGAGCCGCCCCATCGACGGCGCGGCCGGGGGAGCGGGCCGCGACGGAGAGTGACTGAGGCGCATGTGGCGCCAACTACCCGGCGAGCGTCCCGGTTACGGGGGCGTGCGGGAGCACGCCGCTGATCGGCCGCGCGCTCCGGGTTTCACCAGCCGCGCTCGCGCCACGCTCCGAGGGAGGGGCGCTCGTCACCGAGCGTGGTGTCCTTGCCGTGGCCCGGGTAGACCCAGGACTCGTCGGGGAGGGCCTCGAACAGCTTGGTCTCCACGTCGTGGAGGAGGCTCGCGAAGGCCTCCGGGTCCTTGCGGGTGTTGCCCAGGCCCCCGGGGAAGAGGCAGTCGCCGGTGAAGACGTGGGGATGGCCGTGCGGGTCGTCGTAGATCAGGGCGATGGAGCCGGGGGTGTGCCCGACCAGGTGGCGCGCGGTCAGCTCCACCCGCCCGACCCGGATCGTGTCGCCGTCCTCGACGGGGACGTCGGTCGCGACCGGGATGCCCTCCGCGTCGTACTCGCCCGCGTAGGTCACGGCGCCGGTCGCGGCGACCACCGCGGCCAGGGCCTGCCAGTGGTCGCCGTGCCGGTGGGTGGTGACGACGGACGCGATGCCGTCGTCACCGATCAGCGTGAGGAGCGTGTCGGCGTCGTTGGCCGCGTCGATCAGCAGCTGCTCACCGGTGGCCCGGCAGCGCAGCAGATACGCGTTGTTGTCCATCGGGCCGACCGCGACCTTCGAGATCATCAGATCCGACAGCTCGTGCACGTCCGCAGGGCCGCCGACCTTCACCACTCCGCTGTACGTCATGGCCTCAGCCTATCTCCGGGTGTCGTGAGCGGTCCGCTACAGGGCGGGGAGCTCCGGGACGCCGTCGCCGGAGAGCACGACCAGGTGGGCGCCCTTGTCGCCGCGGCCGGCCAGCCAGCCGAGCAGCTCCGCGCCGGTGCCGGCGAGGACGACCGGCGTGCCCTCCGTGCCACCGGTGCGCCGGCTCGGGGCGTCCTCGCCGTGGCCGAGGCGGAGCGTCACCGGCGGTACGTCGGGGCGCCCGGACCAGCGGTCGGCCAGGAAGTCGATCTCCCGGGTGACGAACTCCTCCGGCAGGTCCTCCAGCTCGTAGCCGAGGTCGAGGTCGACGTGGTGGAGTTCCACCTCCACCCAGCGGCGGAAGGGGACGCGGGAGGCGCTGTCCGTGACGCCGTTGCGGAGCTCGACCCTCCGGCTCCAGTCGGCGGGCTCGGCGCCCACGGCCCGGAAGCGGTCGGCGGTCTCGCGCAGGTCGGCGAGGTGGACGGCCGGCGGCCGGCCGGCGTCCCGCTCGATGTCGAGGTCCCGGGTCGTGGCGTCGGGGTACATGGGGCGGCCCCGGAGGACGTTCACCAGGGCGTCGGCGTTACGGGCGACGTGGGCGAGCACATGGCCCCGGGTCCAGCCGGGCAGCCGTGACGGTCCTGCGACCGCCGCGTTGTCCAGGGAGGCGGCCGATGTCAGCAGCCTTTCGGTCGCTTCGCGGACGTGAGCGAGGTCGCGTTCGTGGTCGATCATGCCGCAGACCCTAGTGCCCGCAGGGGCCGCCGCCACTCGTTCGGGTGAAGTGGTCTCCGAGCGGCCGGAAATCGAATGTGCGTGCTATAAGCTCGCGGGAAGCATCCGGCATCCTTGAGGTGTTGGGTGTTCAGGCACATCCGCTCTCTGAAGAAAGGTGCGGACCGGCGTGGCCGACCGTCTCATCGTCCGTGGCGCTCGTGAGCACAACCTCAAGAACGTCTCGCTCGACCTCCCGCGTGACTCCCTGATCGTCTTCACCGGGCTCTCGGGATCGGGCAAGTCCTCCCTCGCGTTCGACACGATCTTCGCCGAGGGGCAGCGCCGCTACGTCGAGTCGCTCTCCTCCTACGCCCGGCAGTTCCTCGGCCAGATGGACAAGCCGGACGTCGACTTCATCGAAGGTCTGTCGCCCGCCGTCTCCATCGACCAGAAGTCGACCTCGCGCAACCCGCGCTCGACGGTCGGCACCATCACCGAGGTCTACGACTACCTCCGTCTGCTCTTCGCCCGCATCGGCAAGCCACACTGTCCCGAGTGCCGGCGGCCGATCTCCCGCCAGTCGCCGCAGGCCATCGTCGACAAGGTCCTCGAGCTGCCCGAGGGCAGCCGCTTCCAGGTGCTCTCCCCGCTCGTGCGCGAGCGCAAGGGCGAGTTCGTCGACCTCTTCGCCGACCTCCAGACCAAGGGCTACAGCCGCGCCCGGGTCGACGGCGTGACCGTGCAGCTGAGCGAACCGCCGACGCTGAAGAAGCAGGAGAAGCACACGATCGAGGTGGTCGTCGACCGCCTCACCGTGAAGGACAGCGCCAAGCGCCGTCTCACCGACTCCGTCGAGACCGCCCTCGGACTCTCCGGCGGCATGGTCGTCCTCGACTTCGTCGACCTCCCGGAGGACGACCCCGAGCGCGAGCGGATGTACTCGGAGCACCTCTACTGCCCGTACGACGACCTGTCCTTCGAGGAGCTGGAGCCGCGCTCCTTCTCCTTCAACTCGCCCTTCGGCGCCTGCCCCGACTGCACCGGCATCGGCACCCGCATGGAGGTCGACCCCGAGCTGATCGTTCCCGACGAGGACAAGTCGCTCGACGAGGGGGCCATCCACCCCTGGTCGCACGGCCACACCAAGGAGTACTTCGGCCGACTCATCGGCGGTCTGTCGCAGGCCCTCGGCTTCAGTACGGACATGCCGTACGCGGGGCTGCCGCAGCGCGCCAAGAAGGCCCTGATGTACGGCCACAAGACCCAGGTCGAGGTCCGCTACCGCAACCGGTACGGACGCGAGCGGGCGTACACCACCCCGGCCTTCGAGGGCGCCGTCTCCTTCGTCAAGCGGCGCCACAGCGAGGCGGAGAGCGACTCCAGCCGCGAGCGCTTCGAGGGCTATATGCGCGAGGTGCCCTGCCCCACCTGTGAGGGCACCCGCCTGAAGCCGATCGTGCTCGCGGTCACGGTGATGGACAAGTCCATCGCCGAGGTCTCCGCGATGTCGATCAGCGACTGCGCCGAGTTCCTCGGCCGGCTGACGCTCAACGCGCGGGACAAGAAGATCGCCGAGCGGGTCCTCAAGGAGGTCAACGAGCGGCTGCGCTTCCTCGTCGACGTCGGCCTCGACTACCTCTCGCTCAACCGGGCCGCGGGCACCCTGTCCGGCGGCGAGGCCCAGCGCATCCGGCTCGCCACCCAGATCGGCTCCGGCCTGGTCGGCGTGCTCTATGTGCTCGACGAGCCGTCCATCGGCCTCCACCAGCGCGACAACCACCGGCTCATCGAGACCCTCGTACGCCTCCGCGACATGGGCAACACGCTCATCGTCGTCGAGCACGACGAGGACACCATCAAGGTCGCCGACTGGGTCGTCGACATCGGCCCCGGCGCCGGCGAGCATGGCGGCAAGGTCGTCCACTCCGGCACCTTGAAGGAGCTCCTCTCCAACGAGGAGTCGATCACCGGGCAGTACCTGTCCGGCCGCCGGGCGATCCCCACCCCGGCGATCCGCCGCCCGGTGGACCCCGGGCGCCGGCTCACCGTGCACGGGGCCCGCGAGAACAACCTGCGGGACATCGACGTCTCCTTCCCGCTCGGCGTCCTCACCGCCGTCACCGGCGTCTCCGGCTCCGGCAAGTCGACACTGGTCAACGACATCCTCTACACCCACCTGGCGCGCGAGCTGAACGGTGCCAAGTCGGTGCCCGGACGGCACACGCGGGTGGACGGCGACGACCTCGTCGACAAGGTCGTGCACGTCGACCAGTCCCCGATCGGCCGCACCCCGCGGTCGAACCCGGCGACGTACACCGGCGTCTTCGACCACGTCCGCAAGCTCTTCGCCGAGACGATGGAGGCCAAGGTCCGGGGCTACCTGCCCGGCCGGTTCTCCTTCAACGTCAAGGGCGGCCGCTGCGAGAACTGCTCCGGCGACGGCACGATCAAGATCGAGATGAACTTCCTCCCGGACGTCTACGTCCCGTGCGAGGTCTGCCACGGCGACCGGTACAACCGGGAGACCCTGGAGGTCCACTACAAGGGCAAGTCCATCGCCGAAGTCCTGAACATGCCGATCGAGGAGGCCCTCGACTTCTTCGAGGCCGTCCCGACCATCGCCCGCCACCTGCGCACGCTGAACGAGGTCGGCCTCGGCTACGTCCGGCTGGGCCAGTCGGCGCCGACGCTCTCCGGCGGTGAGGCCCAGCGCGTCAAGCTCGCCTCCGAGCTCCAGAAGCGCTCGACGGGCCGCACGGTCTACGTCCTGGACGAGCCGACCACCGGTCTGCACTTCGAGGACATCTCGAAGCTGATCACGGTCCTGTCCGGTCTTGTCGACAAGGGCAACTCGGTGATCGTCATCGAGCACAACCTCGATGTCATCAAGACCGCCGACTGGCTCATCGACATGGGCCCCGAGGGCGGCAGCGGCGGCGGAATCGTCGTCGCCGAGGGCACGCCCGAGGAGGTCGCCTCGGTTCCGGCGAGCCACACGGGCAAGTTCCTCCGCGAGATCCTCGGCGCGGACCGGATCAGCGACGCCGGAGGGACCGTACCGGCGGCCCGCGGGGCGAAGAGGACGGCGGCGAAGAAGGCTCCGGCCAAGAAGGCCCCGGCCAAGAAGGCGACCGCCGCCAAGGTCGCCGCTCCGGCGAAGAAGACGGCCGCGAAGGCGACCACGGCGACGGCCGCCGCCAAGAAGGCGACGACCCGGGCCCCCAAGGCCTGATGTGCGAGGCGGGGCCCCACCCCCGGGGCCCCGCCTCCCCGCCGGTATCGTCGGTTCGGTCACGCTTGCCCCGATCCACCGTGGAGCGCTCATGTCCGGCCAGTCCAGCCGCCGCACCGTACTGAAAGGCGCCGCCCTCGCCGGTGCCGCCGGGCTGGGAGTCGCCGCCTGCTCCACCGAGTCCAAGCTCGGCCACGCCGAGGTCCCGACCCCGACCGCCCCGGTCGCCCTCGGCGCCCCGGACGAGATCCCGGTCGGCGGCGCCAAGCTCTACCGCGAGCAGCGGGTCCTGGTGAGCTGCCCGGCCAAGGGCCAGTACAAGGCGTTCAGCGCCCAGTGCACCCACGCCGGCTGCGTCCTCGACAAGATCGAGGACAACGAGGGCAACTGCCCCTGCCACGGCAGCCGCTTCGACGTGACGACCGGCAAGGCGCTCAAGGGCCCGGCCACCGTGCCGCTCCCCGAGGTCCCCGTCCGCGTCGAGAACGGCCGACTGGTCGCGGGCCCCGAGGCCTGAGACAGAGCGCGCCCGGCATCCTGCCGCCGCGCACCGGGCTCCTACCGCCGCGCGCCCGGCGTCCTGCCCCCGCGCACGGGCTCCTGCCCCCGCGAGCCCGGCCTGATCGACAAGGCACCCCCTAGGTCCAGTCCCAGTCGATCCCCAGGATCCCCGGGCGCACCCCCTGCTCCACGGTGTGCACCGTGCGGTGCACACCGCTCAGGGTCAGTTCCGCCCGGCCCCCGCGCGGTGCGCCCGTCGAGGCCTGCGCGAACCTCCGGCACCGCACCGGGAGCGCCGCCTCGTCGAAGCGCACCTGCAGCACGTACTGCCCGCCCGCGAAGCTGAACCCGCGCACGTACTCCCCGCTCGGACCCGCCGTACCGTCCTCGAAGCCGTACGAGAAGAGGTACGTGTCCCCGGCCCGCAGCCGCGCGTCGAAGAGCAGCTCCGCGATCAGCACCCCCGTCGCCGCGTGCCACCGCACCCGACCGGTCCGGCAGTTCTCCACCGCCCTCACCGCCACCCGCGACGGGTCGCAGCCCGGATCCCCGTGGTGGATGGCCACATAGCGGTCCACGCCGTCCCGGTGCGCCCGCACCACGTGCTGCGACTCGCGCCCCACCAGCTCACGCCCCGCCCCGATCCGCACCCGCTCGTGGTGCCCCACCGTGTGCAGACCGCCGTCCGTCGGCGACTCGAGCTCCGCGAGGAGCTCCTCGACCGAGCCGGAGGCCTCCACCAGCGAGCGGTACGAACGGGCCGCCGGACGCTCCACGTCGGACCGCGCCGCCGCGTCCCCCGTGAGCAGCCGCAGCAGCGAGTTCCCCGGCAGCTGGAGCACCTCCTCCAGGGCGCGCACGGCCTTCAGCGACTCCGGCCGCTGCGGACGGCGGGCGCCCTGCTGCCAGTAGCTGAGACTCGTCACCCCGACCTTGACGCCCCGGTGCGCGAGATGGTGCTGGACCCGCTGGAGCGGCAGCCCGCGGACGGCGAGCGCGGTGCGCAGCGCCAGATGGAAGGGGCCGGTGTGCAGCAACTGCGCCAGATCGGCCTCGGTGTGGCTCACGAGGACTCCTCAGTGAACGTTCACGACGGGGATGCGGACCGTCGCGCCGCGCGGGGTGGGCGGGCAGGTGGGCCGTGGGCGTCGGTTCACACCCGGGTCACACCGTTCACAGTCCGATGTCACCCCGCATTGAAGCGTGTTGACCTGATCCGGACAACGGCCGATGCTCCTGACCAGCGTCCGGACGCGCTCCTCCACCCCCACATCCCCCGCTCCAGGGAGGAACGCGATGCGCAGAAGAAAGCTGAACCTCGCGGCACTCGCCGCGGCCGCCCTCTTCCTCGTCCCCACCACCTCGGCCTCCGCCGCCCCCGCCGACGACACCGCCGCCCTCGGCTCCAAGCGGCTGAACATCACCATGCAGGCCCAGCAGAAGACCAACTGGTGCTGGGCGGCGGGTGGCAACACCATCGCCAACTGGTTCGGCCGGAGCTACAGCCAGAACCAGTTCTGCAACGCCGCCTTCAACCGTCAGCAGGGCTACGACTGCCCCAACTGGCAGGCGACCCTCGGCAACGTCCAGACCGGCCTCCGCTGGGCCGGCGTCAACCCCGGCTCGTACGTCGACGGCTGGCTGCGCTACGCGACCGTCCAGACCGAGATCAACGCCGACCGGCCCGTCGAGACCCGCATCCAGTGGTCGAGCGGCGGCGGTCACATGCATGTGATCTACGGCTACGACGACGCGGGCAGCTGGGTCTACTGGGGCGACCCCTGGCCCTCCAGCGACCGCTACAACTGGGCCTCCCACGCCTGGTACGTCGACAACGGCTCCTTCTCCTGGACCCACTCGCTCTACCGGATCGGGGCGTGACGACGATGAACGCACGAGCCATGGGCGCCGGGCTCCTCGCCACCGCGACGCTTCTGCTCCTCGGGGTGCTTCCGGAGGCCGCGGCCGCCGAGGGACCGCCGACCGCGCCGGCCGCGCCGACCCCCGAGCGGGCCGCCTCCGCGCCGGAGACCCTGGACACCCTCGCCCGGTTCTTCGCCCGGGACGGTGCTGTCGCCCGCTCGGCGGCCGCGCCGCGCGTCGAGGGCGCGTCCGTGCCGGTACGGATCCTCTCCCCGGACTTCGTCGCGGGGAAGGCCGGGGCGCCGGTCGCCCGGGTCGAGTTCCGGGCCAGCCGGGCGGTGTCCCCGGACGGACAGAAGGCCTCGCTGTGGACGGTCGAGCGGGCGGGCGGCTGGCAGGTGGTGAACATCGCCACCGGCGACGACGAGATCCGCTACGCGGAACAGGGCGGCCGCCTGCTGCCCGGCGGGCTCGTCTTCCGCGAGCCGCAGATCGACGCGTGGTACGTCCAGAAGGGCGTGAAGGTGCTGCCGCTGGACGAGGACGCGATACGGGCCGTGGGCCGGAACGGGACGAGCCTCGGCGCGTACCGGGATCGGGTGGCCCGCGTGTACGGCGACAAGCTGCCGGGCTCGGCCTACGCGAAGAAGGGAGCGGCGGGGGGTTACGACGTGGCGGCCCCGCCGGCCGAGGAGAAGCGGGCTGGGGCCGGGGCCGGGGCCGGGATGGCGGCGGGGGTGTCGGCGGCGCTCGTGCTCGCCCTGACGGCCACGACAGCGATACGCCGCCGCCGAGACCCCCGGAGAACCTGAGCCCCCTCTCCGGGGGCGCCCGCTCCACCGGGCGCCCCCGGAGAACCTGAGCCCCTCACCGCGGGCGCCCGCTCCGCCGGGCCGGATCCCTGTGCGGCCGCCCCTCGTCACGAGCCTCCGGCCAGCCGGGCCGGGGCCCACCCGCCCCCGCTGGGGGCCCGTGTTCCACCGTGGGCGGTGGCCCCCGTGCCGCCGCCCACCCGCGTGGTGGGCATCTGTTCCGCTGGGTCGGCACCCACCCGCCTCCGCCGGGCCGCCGCCCCTCGTTGTGGGCTCCCGCAAGGGCGGGCAACCCCCGTGCCGCCCCCCGGCCGCCCCGCGTGGTGGGCATCGTTCCGCTGGGGCGGGCCCCACCCGTGCAGCCTCCGCCGCCCCTCGTTGTGGGCATCTGTTCCGCCGGGGCGGCACCCACCCTGGCCGTCCCCCGCCACCCCTCGTTGTGGGCATCTGTTCCGCTGGGGCGGAACGGGTGGGCACAACGGACGGCGCACCCTGCCGGGCCTAGGCTTCCGGGCCTGAACCCGCACCCGGTGTGCGCCGCACTTGCTGGGTGCGGGTCCAGGCACAAGGGGCGAGGCGCCCGCCGAAGGGCGCCGTCCCGTGTGCCCACCCGTCCCGCCCCAGCGGGACGAATGCCCACACGGCGGGGGCGAGGCCCCCAGGCGGCCGGGCGCCGCCCAGCGGACGATCGCCGGCACGGGGGTGGGTGGCGGCGCGGAGGGTTGGCCACGTGGTGGTGGGCGGCGTTCGGGCGGTGGTTCGGCAACCCGCGCGCGCGGTCGGAGTGTCCGTGCCCGACAGTAGGGTGGGGAGCATGGCAGACCCCTCCAGCTACCGCCCCAAGCCGGGTCAGATCCCCGACTCCCCGGGGGTCTACAAGTTCCGCGACGAGCACCGCCGAGTGATCTACGTGGGCAAGGCGAAGTCCCTGCGCCAGCGGCTCGCCAACTACTTCCAGCCGCTCACGAGCCTGCACCCGCGCACGGCCACCATGGTGACCACCGCCGCCTCCGTGGAGTGGACCGTCGTGTCGACCGAGGTCGAGGCGCTCCAGCTGGAGTACTCCTGGATCAAGGAGTACGACCCCCGGTTCAACGTGAAGTACCGGGACGACAAGAGCTACCCGTACCTCGCGGTCACCATGAACGAGGAGTTCCCGCGCGTCCAGGTCATGCGCGGCCACAAGAAGAAGGGCGTGCGCTACTTCGGGCCGTACGCGCACGCGTGGGCGATCCGCGAGACCGTCGACCTCATGCTGCGGGTGTTCCCCGTGCGGACGTGCTCCGCGGGGGTGTTCCGGAACGCCGCCTCGGCCGGCCGCCCCTGCCTCCTCGGCTACATCGGCAAGTGCTCGGCGCCCTGCGTCGGCCGGGTCACCCCCGAGGAGCACCGCGAACTCGCCGAGGAGTTCAGCGACTTCATGGCCGGCCGTACCGGGACGTACATCCGCCGTCTCGAGAAGCAGATGATGCTGGCCGCCGAGGACATGGAGTACGAGAGAGCCGGCCGGCTGCGTGACGACATAGAGGCGCTGCGCCGGGCCATGGAGAAGAGCGCGGTCGTGCTCGCCGACGCCACCGACGCCGACCTGATCGCCCTCGCGGAGGACGAGCTGGAGGCCGCCGTGCAGATCTTCCACGTGCGCGGCGGACGCGTGCGCGGCCAGCGCGGCTGGGTCACCGACAAGGTCGAGGCCGTCGACACCGCCGGCCTCGTCGAGCACGCGATCCAGCAGCTGTACGGCGAGGAGAGCGGCGACACGGTCCCGAAGGAGGTCCTGGTCCCGGCGCTCCCCGAGGACACGGAGGCCGTCACCGCCTGGCTCACCGGCCGCCGCGGGTCCAACGTCTCGCTGAGGATCCCGCAGCGCGGCGACAAGAAGGACCTCATGGCGACCGTCGCGCGCAACGCCCAGCAGGCGCTCGTCCTGCACAAGACGAAGCGCGCAAGCGACCTCACCACCCGCTCCCGGGCCCTGGAGGAGATCGCCGAGGCCCTGGACCTGGACTCGGCGCCGCTGCGGATCGAGTGCTTCGACATCTCGCACCTCCAGGGGGAGGACGTGGTCGCCTCGATGGTGGTCTTCGAGGACGGTCTGCCCCGCAAGAGCGAGTACCGTCGCTTCCAGATCAAGGGCTTCGAGGGCCAGGACGACGTCCGCTCGATGCACGAGGTGATCGGCCGCCGCTTCCGGCGCTATCTGGCCGAGAAGGAGAAGACGGGGGAGTGGGACCCCGAGGGGGTCGTCGAGGACCCGGAGGAGAGCGGACGGCCCAAGCGCTTCGCGTACCCGCCGCAGCTGGTCGTGGTCGACGGCGGGCAGCCGCAGGTCGCGGCGGCCCGGCGTGCCCTGGACGAGCTGGGGATCGACGACATCGCGGTCTGCGGGCTCGCCAAGCGCCTGGAGGAGGTGTGGCTGCCCGGCGACGACGACCCCGTGGTGCTGCCCCGCTCCAGCGAGGGCCTGTACCTCCTTCAGCGGGTACGTGACACGGCTCACGACTTCGCCATCCGCTACCAGCGGTCCAAGCGGACGAAACGCATCCGGACCAGCCCTCTCGACGACGTCCCCGGTCTCGGGGACACCCGGAAACGCGCGTTGATCAAGCACTTCGGCTCGGTGAAGAGGCTCCGGCAGGCGACAATCGAGCAGATCTGCGAGGTTCCCGGCATGGGCCGGAAGACCGCGGAGGCGGTCGCCGTGGCCCTCGCCCGGGCGGCCCCGGCCGCGCCCGCCGTGAACACCGCGACAGGAGAGATCATGGAAGACGACGGGGGCGGCACGGCATGACCGCGCACGAAGAGCAGGACCGGCACGATGAGCAGGACGCGCAAGGCCAGCACGACCGAGAAGACGGAGCAGGACACGTGAGTACGGGCACGAAGGAGACCCCCGGCGACAACGGCGCCGAGGCGGCCATTCCCGAGCTGGTGATCATCTCCGGCATGTCCGGGGCCGGCCGGTCCACCGCGGCGAAGTGTCTGGAGGACCTCGGCTGGTTCGTCGTGGACAATCTGCCGCCCGCGCTGATCCCCACCATGGTGGAGCTCGGCGCCCGCTCCCAGGGCAATGTCGCCCGGATCGCCGTCGTCGTCGACGTCCGCGGCCGGCAGTTCTTCGACAACCTCAGGGAGTCCCTCGCCGACCTGGACGCCAAGCAGGTCACCCGCCGGATCGTCTTCCTGGAGTCGTCCGACGACGCTCTGGTCAGGCGCTTCGAGTCGGTCCGCAGGCCGCACCCGCTCCAGGGCGACGGCCGGATCACCGACGGCATCGCCGCCGAGCGCGACCTGCTGCGCGAGCTGCGCGGCGACGCCGACCTGGTGATCGACACCTCCAGCCTCAACGTCCACGAACTGCGCGCCAAGATGGACGCCCAGTTCGCCGGCGACGAGGAGCCCGAGCTGCGGGCCACCGTCATGTCCTTCGGCTTCAAGTACGGCCTGCCGGTCGACGCCGACCTGGTCGTCGACATGCGCTTCCTGCCCAACCCCCACTGGGTCCCCGAGCTGCGCCCCTTCACCGGCCTCAACGAGGAGGTGTCGAACTACGTCTACAACCAGCCCGGCGCCAAGGAGTTCCTCGACCGCTACACGGAGCTGCTCCAGCTGATCGCCGCGGGCTACCGCCGTGAGGGCAAGCGGTACGTGACCATCGCCGTGGGCTGCACCGGCGGCAAGCACCGCTCCGTGGCCACCGCCGAGCGCCTTGCCGCCCGGATCGCCGCCGAAGGGGTCGAGACCGTCGTCGTGCACCGGGACATGGGGCGCGAGTGAAGCCGTACCGTCGACGTGCCTCCACCCTTTCGGTGCGGCGTACGCTCCGCAGGCGCGGCGCCCAGCCCAAGGTGGTCGCGCTGGGCGGCGGCATGGGGCTCTCGGCCTCCCTCGCCGCCCTCCGCCGGATCACCGGCGACCTCACCGCCGTCGTCACCGTCGCCGACGACGGCGGTTCCAGCGGCCGGCTCCGGGAGGAGCTCGGCGTGCTGCCCCCGGGAGACCTCCGCAAGGCGCTCGCCGCGCTCTGCGGCGACGACGACTGGGGCCAGACCTGGGCCCGGGTCATCCAGCACCGCTTCCAGTCCAAGGGCGAGATCAACGGCCACGCCGTCGGCAACCTGCTGATCGTCGCCCTCTGGGAGCAGCTCGGCGACCCCGTCCAGGCCCTCGACCTGGTGGGCCGGCTGCTCGGCGCCCAGGGCCGGGTGCTGCCCATGTCCGCCGTGCCCCTGGAGCTCCAGGCCCTGGTCAGGGGCCATGATCCGGAGCGACCGGACGACGTGGACACCGTGTGCGGTCAGGCGACCGTGGCGCTCACGCCCGGCGAGGTGCAGTCGGTGCACCTCGTGCCGAACGACCCGCCGGCGGTGCCGGAGGCCGTCGAGGCGGTCCTGGACGCGGACTGGGTGGTCCTCGGCCCCGGCTCCTGGTTCTCCTCCGTGATCCCGCACCTTCTCGTCCCCGAACTGCTCGACGCGCTGGCCGGGACGAAGGCCCGGAAGGTGCTCTCGCTGAACCTCACGCCGCAGCCCGGAGAAACCGAGGGCTTCTCCCCGCAGCGTCATTTGGAGGTTTTGGGACGACACGCCCCTAAACTCGCCCTGGACGTGGTGCTGGCCGACGAGGCCGCCGTGCCCGATCGCGAGTCCCTCTCCGATGCCGCCAAGCGGCTCGGTGCCGCGGTCGAGCTGGCGCCGGTGGCCGGGCCCGACGGCTCCGCGAAGCACGACCCGGAGCTGTTGGCCGCCGCGTACGACCGTATTTTTCGGATGCATGGAAGGATCGGCCCATGGCGATGACGGCAGCGGTGAAGGACGAGATCTCCCGGCTTCCCGTCACCCGGACCTGCTGCAGGAAGGCAGAGGTCTCGTCGATCCTGCGGTTCGCGGGCGGGCTGCACCTGGTGAGCGGCCGCATCGTGATCGAGGCGGAGCTCGACACCGCGATGGCGGCACGCCGCCTCAAGCGGGACATCCTGGAGATCTTCGGGCACAGCTCGGAGCTGATCGTGATGGCCCCCGGCGGGCTGCGGCGCGGTTCGCGTTTCGTGGTGCGGGTGGTGGCAGGAGGCGACCAGCTGGCCCGGCAGACGGGTCTCGTGGACGGCCGGGGCCGCCCCATCCGGGGCCTCCCTCCGCAGGTGGTCTCCGGGGCGACCTGTGACGCGGAGGCGGCCTGGCGGGGTGCGTTCCTCGCGCACGGCTCGCTGACCGAGCCCGGCCGGTCCTCCTCCCTGGAGGTCACCTGCCCGGGTCCCGAGGCGGCGCTCGCCCTGGTCGGGGCGGCGCGCCGGCTCTCCATCGGGGCGAAGGCCCGCGAGGTGCGGGGAGTGGACCGGGTCGTCGTCCGCGACGGCGACGCGATCGGCGCCCTCCTCACCCGGCTCGGCGCGCACGAGTCGGTGCTCGCCTGGGAGGAGCGGCGGATGCGGCGCGAGGTCCGCGCCACCGCCAACCGCCTGGCCAACTTCGACGACGCCAACCTGCGCCGCTCGGCCCGCGCCGCGGTCGCCGCCGGGGCCCGGGTGCAGCGCGCCCTGGAGATCCTCGGCGAGGAGGTGCCCGAGCACCTCGCGGCGGCCGGCCGGCTCCGCATGGAGCACAAGCAGGCCTCCCTCGAGGAGCTGGGCGCGCTCGCCGACCCGCCGCTGACGAAGGACGCGGTGGCCGGCCGGATCCGCCGGCTGCTCGCCATGGCCGACAAGCGGGCGCAGGACCTGGGGATTCCGGGGACCGAGTCCAACCTGACCGAGGAGCTCGACGACAGCCTCGTCGGCTGACCGGATCCGTACCGGACCCGCCGCCGCACGGAACATCGAACTCCGGGCTGCCGGTGCCTTTCTGAGGCACCGGCAGCTTTTTCGTACGCCCCGCGAGGCACCCTTGACAGGCCCATGAGCGCCCATGAGCCTGGCGTCTGTTCACCTTCGTGGCATACGACAACAAGGGGGGCTCATGAGACGCAGAGCGAGATCGATCCTCGCCGCGGCTTCACTGCTGATCGCGGGAGTGGCGGCGGCACCCGTCGCCGGAGCGCAGCCGAACGACCGGGACGGCGGTGACGCCCTCTCCGTATGGCGGGCCGAGGTCACCAAGGAGCAGGTACCGCTGCTCCTGGAGGCCGGTGCCGACGCCCACGAGATGACCGAGCAGGTGCCCGACAAGGGCTCCGCGACGGTGGAGCTCTTCCTCACCGGCCGGCAGGCCGGGCAGCTGCGCGGCCAGGGCGTCGAGCTCGCCGAGCACACCCTGACCGCCCAGGCCGAGAAGCGGGTGGCCGCCGCGGGGGACGGCGTCTTCCGGCCGTACGGGGGCCCGAACGGTCTCAAGCAGGAGATCCTGGACACCGCCCGGGCCAACCCCGGGATCACCAAGGTCGTCTCCATCGGCAAGACCCTGAAGGGCCAGGACATCCTCGCCCTCAAGGTCAGCAAGGGTGCCCAGCGCGTCAAGGACGGCTCGAAGCCCGCCACCCTCTACATGTCCAACCAGCACGCGCGCGAGTGGATCACCCCGGAGATGACCCGGCGGCTGCTCCACCACTACCTCGACGGATACGGCAAGGACGAGCGGATCACCCGGATCGTCGACTCCACCGAGCTGTGGTTCGTGCTCTCCGCCAACCCGGACGGCTACGACCACACGCACGCCGACCCCGAGAACCGCCAGTGGCGCAAGAACCTGCGGGACAACGACGGCGACGGGAAGATCGCCCCCGGCGACGGCGTCGACCTCAACCGCAACTTCGCCTACAAGTGGGGCTACGACAACGAGGGCTCGTCGCCCGACCCGGCCGACGAGACCTTCCGCGGCGCGGGGCCCATGTCGGAGCCCGAGACCAAGGCCCTCGACGCCTTCCAGAAGCGCATCGGCTTCGCGTACGGCATCAACTACCACTCGGCCGCCCAGCTCATCCTCTACGGCGTCGGCTGGCAGGTCGCCACCGACACCCCCGACGACGTGGCCCTCAAGGCCCTCGCCGGCACCCCGCAGAACCCGGCCGTGCCCGGCTACCGGCCGCAGGTCTCCTCGGAGCTGTACATCACCAACGGCGAGGCGGACGGACACGCCGCCAACGTCAACGGGACGCAGATGTTCACCCCGGAGATGTCGACCTGCGCCACCGCCTCCCGGGTCGACCCGAACGACGCCTGGAACCCCGCCGACTGCGCGTCCGTCTTCACCTTCCCGGACGACGAGAAGCTGATCCAGGCCGAGTTCGCGAAGAACATCCCCTTCGCGCTCGCCGTCGCCGAGACCGCCGCCCACCCGGACCGGCCCGTCTCCCCGGTCGGCATCGACGCCCCCGACTTCACGCCGAAGACCTTCACCACCTCCTACGCCCGGGGCGAGGAGCAGGAGGTCGCCGTCACCGCCCGCAAGTCCCTGCGCGGCAAGACCCTGAAGTACCGGATCAACGGCGGCCGCACCCACAGCGAGGAGCTCGACGCCTGGAAGGGCGGCGAGACCTTCGGCGGCGAGGATAACCTCTACTTCGACGAGTACCGCGCCGAGGTCGAGGACGCACGGCCCGGCGACTCCGTCGAGGTCTGGTTCACCGCCCGCACCCGCGAGGGCCGGGCCACCGCCTCCGCGCCCTTCACCTACCGGGTGGCCGAGCGCCCCCGCGGCGACGTGCTCGTCCTCGCGGAGGAGGGCGGCACCACCGCAGCCCGGCACACCGCCGCCTACGTGAAGGCGCTCGCCGACAACAAGCGCGGGGCCGCCGTCTGGGACGTCGCCACCCAGGGCACGCCCGACGCCCTCGGCGTGCTCTCCCACTTCCGTACGGTCGTCTGGTACACCGGCGCTGAGCGGCCCTCCGGCACCACTCAGCTCGCCGTCCGCGCCTACCTCAACGAGGGCGGCAAGCTGATCAACGCGGGCGAGAAGTCCGGCGGCCTCACCCGGATCGGCCGGGCCGAGTCCAACGACTTCGCCCAGTACTACCTCGGCGCCTACCACCGCGCAGGCCTGGGGAACCCGCCCGCCTTCGCCGGCACCGGCGCCTTCGCGGGCATCGGCGCGGGCCTCGGCGACGCCGCCGACAACCCTCTCGACAACGCGGGCGCGTACACCGTCACCTCGGACACGCTGAGGCGGGAGCAGTTCCCGCAGTTCGCGAGCAGCGCCTCCGCCGGTGACTACCCCGGCGTCCGCACCCCCTTCGAGCCCGCCGAAGGCGCGTCCTTCGCGGCCGTCAAGCACGCCGACAACACCTGGGCCCGGCTCAGCAGGACCGTCGACCTCACCGGCGTCGCGGCCGGCGCCGCCCCGCGCCTGGACTTCCAGGTCAGCTACGACACCGAGCCCGGTTACGACAACCTCGTCGTCGAGGCCCACACCGTCGGCCAGGACGACTGGACGACCCTGCCCGACACCAACGGCGGCACCTCCGCCGAGCCCCCCGCCGACTGCGGCGAGGGCTTCTACGTCCGCGACCACCCCTTCCTCGCCCACTACCTCACCGTCGGCGAGGACGGCTGCACGCCCGCCGGCACCACCGGCTCCTGGAACGCCTTCACCGGCCCCTCCAACGGCTGGCGGCAGGCCTCCGTCGACCTGAGCGCCTGGGCGGGCAAGCAGGTCGAGCTGTCGATCTCGTACGTCTCCGACCCCGGCACCGGAGAGATGGGCGCCTTCGTCGACGACACCCGCCTCGTCACCGGCACCACCACCGAGGCGGAGGGCTTCGAGACCGCCCTCGGCGCGTGGACCGTTCCGGGCGCCCCGGCCGGCAGCCCCGGGAACGGCGCTGACTGGACCCGCTCCGGAGCGCTCTTCCACTCCCAGGCCGCGGTCACCACGCGTGACACCGTCCTCCTGGGCTACGGCCTCGAGCACGTGCCCGCCGCCACCGAGCGGGCACGACTCGTCGGCCGGGCCCTCGGGGCACTCCGGCACTGACGGAGAGTAGTCGGGACAAAGGTCCCACGACGGCCCGTACCCGTTGGTAGGTACGGGCCGTCGGCCATTTCCGCTCACTTTCCGGGCACGCTCGGATGCGGCCGATGTCACTCCGGGGCGCCTGTAGGGGTAGGGTCGTAAGCGGTCGGGGACATCCCAAAAAACAAAAATCTCGCCGGCGTCGAGCACACCGGCGTACCTAACGAGGAGATCGGTTCGTGACGATCCGCGTAGGCATCAACGGCTTTGGCCGCATCGGCCGGAACTACTTCCGCGCGCTCCTTGAGCAGGGTGCTGACATCGAGATCGTGGCTGTCAACGACCTGGGCGACACCGCGACCACGGCCCACCTGCTGAAGTACGACACCATCCTGGGCCGTCTCAAGGCCGAGGTCACCCACACCGCCGACACCATCACGGTCGACGGCCACACCATCAAGGTGCTCTCCGAGCGCAACCCGGCCGACATCCCCTGGGGTGAGCTGGGCGTCGACATCGTCATCGAGTCGACCGGCATCTTCACCAAGAAGGCCGACGCCGAGAAGCACATCGCCGGTGGCGCCAAGAAGGTCCTCATCTCGGCTCCGGCCTCCGGCGAGGACATCACCATCGTCATGGGTGTCAACCAGGACAAGTACGAGCCGGCGCAGCACCACGTCATCTCGAACGCGTCCTGCACCACCAACTGTGTCGCACCGATGGCCAAGGTCCTCGACGAGAACTTCGGCATCGTCAAGGGCCTGATGACCACGGTCCACGCGTACACCAACGACCAGCGCATCCTGGACTTCCCGCACAAGGACCTGCGCCGCGCCCGCGCCGCCGCGGAGAACATCATCCCGACCACGACGGGCGCCGCCAAGGCCACCGCCCTGGTCCTCCCGCAGCTCAAGGGCAAGCTGGACGGCATCGCCATGCGCGTCCCGGTCCCGACCGGTTCCGCCACCGACCTGGTCGTCACGCTCGACCGCGAGGTGACCAAGGACGAGGTCAACGCCGCGTTCAAGAAGGCCGCCGAGGACGGCGACCTCAAGGGCGTCCTGGTCTACACCGAGGACCCGATCGTCTCCTCCGACATCGTCGGCGACCCGGCGTCCTGCACCTTCGACGCCTCCCTGACCATGATCCAGGAGGGCAGCACGGTCAAGATCCTCGGCTGGTACGACAACGAGTGGGGTTACTCCAACCGTCTCGTCGACCTCACCGTCTTCGTCGGCGGCCAGCTCTAAGCTTCAGGGCGGGCTTTCGATGTGAGCAGGGCTCGGGCAGCGCAACGCCGCGCTGTGCGAGCCCTGTTTGTGTGCTCCACCGCGTACCAAGGAGTCAGTTAACAGATGAAGACGATCGACGAGCTTCTCCACGAGGGCGTCGAAGGCAAGCGCGTGTTCGTCCGCGCCGACCTCAACGTGCCGCTCGACGGCACCACCATCACCGACGACGGCCGCATCCGCGCCGTCGTCCCCACGGTCAAGGCGCTCGCCGACGCGGGCGCCCGTGTCGTGGTCGCCTCGCACCTGGGCCGCCCCAAGGGCGCCCCGGACCCGGCGTTCTCGCTCGCCCCGGCCGCCGCGCGGCTCGGCGAGCTCCTCGGCGCCGAGGTGGCCTTCGCGACGGACACGGTCGGCGACTCCGCCACCGCCACCGTCGCGGGCCTCTCCGACGGCCAGGTCGCCGTGATCGAGAACCTGCGCTTCAACGCCGGTGAGACCTCGAAGGACGACGCCGAGCGCGGCGCGTTCGCGGACCGGCTGGCCGCCCTCGCCGACGTCTACGTCGGCGACGGCTTCGGCGCCGTCCACCGCAAGCACGCCTCGGTCTTCGACCTCCCGGCGCGCCTCCCGCACGCCGCCGGCTACCTCATCGCCACCGAGGTCGGCGTCCTGAGGAAGCTCACGGACGACGTCCAGCGGCCCTACGTGGTCGCGCTCGGCGGCGCCAAGGTCTCCGACAAGCTCGGCGTGATCGACCACCTCCTGGAGAAGGCCGACCGCATCCTCATCGGCGGCGGCATGGCGTACACCTTCCTCAAGGCCCAGGGCCACGAGGTCGGCATCTCGCTGCTCCAGGAGGACCAGATCCCGGCGGTCAAGGACTACCTGAAGCGCGCCGAGGAGCGCGGCGTGGAGTTCGTGCTCCCCGTCGACGTGCTGGTCTCGGCGGAGTTCCCCGACCTGAAGACAAAGGCACCGGCCCACCCGACCACGGTCGCCGCGGACGCCATCCCGGCGGACGAGGAGGGCCTGGACATCGGTCCCGAGACCCGTAAGCTCTACGCCTCGAAGGTCGCCGACGCCGGCACCGTTTTCTGGAACGGTCCGATGGGCGTCTTCGAGCACCCCGACTACGCCGAGGGCACCAAGGCCGTCGCCCAGGCGCTCGTCGACTCCCCGGCCTTCACGGTGGTCGGTGGTGGCGACTCCGCCGCCGCGGTCCGCATCCTGGGCTTCGACGAGAAGGCATTCGGCCACATTTCGACCGGCGGCGGCGCCTCCCTCGAATACCTCGAGGGCAAGACGCTTCCCGGCCTCGCCGCACTGGAGGACTGACCTTTTCATGAGCACTCGCACCCCGCTGATGGCGGGCAACTGGAAGATGAACCTCAACCACCTCGAGGCCATCGCCCACGTCCAGAAGCTCGCCTTCGCCCTGACCGACAAGGACTACGACGCCTGTGAGGTCGCGGTCCTGGTCCCCTTCACCGACCTGCGGTCCGTGCAGACCCTGATCGACGGCGACAAGCTGAAGATCAAGTACGGCGCCCAGGACATCTCGGCGCACGAGTCCGGTGCCTACACCGGCGAGATCTCGGGCCTGATGCTGTCCAAGCTGAAGTGCGCCTACGTCGCCGTCGGCCACTCCGAGCGCCGCCAGTACCACGCCGAGAACGACGAGGTCTGCAACGCCAAGGTGAAGGCCGCCTTCAAGCACGGCGTGACCCCGATCCTCTGCGTCGGCGAGGGCCTGGACGTCCGCAAGGCCGGACAGCAGGTCGAGTACACCCTCGCCCAGCTCGACGGCGGCCTGAAGGACGTCCCCGCCGAGCAGGCCGAGACCATCGTGATCGCGTACGAGCCGGTGTGGGCCATCGGCACCGGCGAGGTCGCCACCCCCGAGGACGCGCAGGAGGTCTGCGGCGCGATCCGCGGCCGTCTCGCCGAGCTGTACTCGCAGGAGCTTGCCGACAAGGTCCGCATCCAGTACGGCGGCTCGGTCAAGTCCGGCAACGTCGCCGCGATCATGGCGCAGCCGGACGTCGACGGCGCCCTGGTGGGCGGCGCGGCGCTGGACGCCGACGAGTTCGTCAAGATCGTGCGCTTCCGCGACCAGTGAGTATGCGGTAGCGCATATACGTCGTACCCTAGCGGGGGTCGGGCAGGTGCCCGGCCCCCGTCCGTATAAGTCCGAGGAAGTTGGTCCAGCCGTGGTTATGGGGTTCTCGATCGCCCTGCTCGTCTTCAGCGGCCTGCTGATGCTGCTCGTGCTGATGCACAAGGGGAAGGGCGGCGGCCTCTCCGACATGTTCGGCGGCGGCATGCAGTCCTCCGTCGGCGGCTCCTCGGTCGCCGAGCGCAACCTGGACCGGATCACCGTCGTGGTCGGTCTGCTCTGGTTCGCCTGCATTGTGGTACTTGGTCTGCTGATGAAGTTGGACGGGTAACTCCGAACACTGGACGCGCGTTGGGCCTTACGTAGACTGGGGCATCTTCGAGCACCATCACGCAGGGAGTTACGACCGTGGCAAGTGGCAACGCGATCCGGGGAAGCCGGGTCGGAGCGGGGCCGATGGGCGAGGCCGAGCGGGGCGAATCGGCGCCGCGCGCCCGCATCTCCTTCTGGTGCTCGAACGGGCACGAGACGCAGCCGAGCTTCGCCAGCGACGCGGCGGTCCCGGAGACCTGGGACTGCCCCCGCTGCGGCTTCCCAGCAGGTCAGGACCGGGACAACCCGCCGGACCCGCCGCGCACGGAGCCGTACAAGACCCATCTCGCCTATGTGCGTGAGCGGCGCAGCGACGCGGACGGCGAGGCGATCCTCGCCGAGGCGCTGGCCAAGCTGCGCGGCGAGATCTGAACGTGGTGTGACGATGTGACGAACGGGCCTTGCCCGCGAACCCGGTTCGCGGACAAGGCCCGTTCGCCGTTCCCGTCCTCGTCTCCGTCCCGGCCGCTCGCCGTCGCCTCATCCGCCCCTCTGATCAATTAGGTTGGAGAAGCAGCGGGGCAGACAAGCAGTACGAGAAGAAGTGGGCGATGTCCGAGATGAACAACGAAGGCCGCACCAGGCTCAACCGGCTGCCCGAGTGGGCGGCCCTCGGCAAGCACCGTGAGCAGCTGGGCGACACCCATCTGCGCGACCTGTTCGCCGCCGACCCCGAGCGGGGCACCGGCCACACCCTGCGCGTCGGCGACCTCTACCTGGACTACTCCAAGCACCTCGTCACCGACGAGACGCTGACCCTGCTGCGCGAACTGGCCGCCGCCACCGGCGTCGCCGAGCTGCGCGACGCCATGTTCCGCGGCGAGAAGATCAACACCACCGAGGACCGGGCCGTCCTCCACACCGCGCTGCGGGCCCCCCGCGACGCGGTGATCGAGGTCGACGGCGAGAACGTCGTCCCCGGAGTCCACGCCGTCCTCGACAAGATGGCCGCCTTCGCCGACACGGTCCGCGCGGGTGAGTGGACCGGCCACACCGGCAAGCCGGTCAAGAACATCGTCAACATCGGCATCGGCGGCTCCGACCTCGGCCCCGCCATGGCCTACGAGGTCCTCCGCTCCTACACCCAGCGGGACCTGACGTTCCGTTTCGTCTCCAACGTCGACGGCGCCGACCTCCACGAGGCCGTCCGCGACCTCGACCCCGCCGAGACGCTGTTCATCGTCGCCTCGAAGACCTTCACCACCATCGAGACGATCACCAACGCCACCTCCGCCCGCGACTGGCTCCTCACCGGCCTCCGGGCCGGCCAGGAGGCCGTCGCCAAGCACTTCGTGGCCCTCTCGACCAACGCCGAGAAGGTCGAGGAGTTCGGCATCGACACCACGAACATGTTCGAGTTCTGGGACTGGGTCGGCGGCCGCTACTCCTACGACTCCGCCATCGGCCTCTCCCTGATGATCGCCGTCGGACCGGAGCGCTTCCGCGAGATGCTCGACGGCTTCCACCTCGTCGACGAGCACTTCCGCACCGCCCCGCCCGAGGAGAACGCGCCGCTCCTTCTCGGCCTCCTCGGCGTCTGGTACGGCGCGTTCTTCGACGCCCAGTCGCACGCCGTCCTGCCGTACTCCCACTACCTGTCCAAGTTCACCGCCTACCTCCAGCAGCTCGACATGGAGTCCAACGGCAAGTCGGTGGACCGCGAGGGCAAGCCGGTCGACTGGCAGACCGGCCCCGTCGTCTGGGGCACCCCGGGCACCAACGGGCAGCACGCGTACTACCAGTTGATCCACCAGGGCACCAAGGTCATCCCGGCCGACTTCATCGGCTTCGCCCGGCCCGTCGCCGACCTGCTGCCCGGCCTCGTCGCCCAGCACGACCTGCTCATGGCCAACTTCTTCGCCCAGACCCAGGCGCTCGCCTTCGGCAAGACGCCCGAGGAGGTACGGGCCGAGGGCGTCCCGGAGGAGCTCGTCCCGCACAAGACCTTCCGGGGGAACCACCCCACCACCACGATCCTCGCCGAGAAGCTCACCCCCTCCGTCCTCGGCCAGCTGATCGCGCTCTACGAGCACAAGGTCTTCGTCCAGGGCGCCGTGTGGAACATCGACTCCTTCGACCAGTGGGGCGTCGAGCTCGGCAAGGTCCTCGCCAAGCGGATCGAGCCGGTCCTGACGGACGGCGAGGGCGTCGGGGGCACGGGGCAGCTCGACAGCTCCACCGCCGGTCTCGTGACCGCCTACCGCTCGCTGCGCGGACGGTAGAAGCATGACGGGGGAGAACGCGGTGCGGCTGCGGCCGCCCAGGAACGCCGTGGCCGAGCGGGCCGTCACCTGGTGGCGGAGCCGGCTCCTGGCGACCACCGCCGTACCGGTGGTGGTCCTCGGCGTCCTCGGCGCCCTCATCGGCCCCGCCCGTTTCTGGCTGCTCGTCGCGGCCGGGACCGTGGCGGCCGTGGGCCTCGCCTGCGCCGCGTTCTTCCCCGCCTGGTGGTTCCGGGTGCACCGCTGGGAGGTCACCGCGGACGCCGTCTACGTCCGTACGGGGGCCTTCTGGCAGGAATGGCGCATCGCGCCGATGTCCCGGATCCAGACCGTCGACACCTCACGCGGCCCGCTTGAGCAGTTCTTCCGGCTCGCCACCGTCACCGTGACGACCGCCTCCTCCAAGGGCGCGATCCGCATCGAGGGCCTCGACCACGAACTGGCCGCCGGCCTCGCCGAGCGGCTGACCGTCATTACCCAGGCCACCCCGGGGGACGCCACATGAGCGTGGACCGGGACGCCGTGGCGGACCGGGACACCGACTGGCTGCTCCTCGATCCCCGTACGGTCCTCGTCCGCGTCGTCCTCTTCGCCGGTGTCCTCGCCGGAGCCGCGCTGCCCGTCGCGTTCGGCCTCGCCGGATCACGACCGCTGTGGCAGGCCTTCGCCTGGGTCGCCGCGGGCGTCGCCGCCGCCCTCGCCGTCGACATCGTCGCCGAGACGGTCCGCTTCCGCCGCACCCGCTACCGGGTCGGCTCCGAGCGGGTCGAACTCCACACCGGACTCCTCGTCGTCCAGCGCCGCTCGCTCGCCCGCGAGCGGATCCGCAGCGCCGACCTCACCGCCAATCCCCTCCATCGCGTCCTCGGACTCGTCAAGGTCCGCATCGGTACCGGCGAGCACACCGGCGGCACCGAGTCCACCCTCGAACTCGACCTGGTCACCCGGGCGGAGGGCGAGCGGCTCCGCCACGAACTCCTCACCCGCGCCGCCGCCACCCCCGAGGACCCGGACCACGACGACACCCTGGCCGTACTCGACCCGCGCTGGATCCGCTTCGCCCCCGTCTCCTTCCTGGCCCCCGCGCTCGGTGGCGCGGCGGCCGGCGCCGTCATGCAGGTCAGCGAGTGGTTCGGCGCCCAGGGGAAGGTCATCGACTGGATAGGGGACCGCTTCCAGGACGTCTCCGTCCCCTGGATGATCCTCGACCTGGTCCTCCTCGCCACCGTCGCCGGCGCCGTCGGCGCCCTCGGCCTCTGGGTCGAGATGTGGTGGAACTACCGCCTGGAGCGCGCCCCGGGAGGCACCCTGCGGGTCTCCCGCGGTCTGCTCACCGCCCGCTCGGTCTCCCTCGAGGAGCGCAGGCTGCGCGGCATCGAACGCGTCGAGCCGCTGGGCGTCCGGATGTGCGGGGCCGCCCGCCTCGACGCCGTCGCCACGGGCCTCGTCAAGGACGACGGCGACAAGCACGGCGACCTCAAGAACCTGTTGCCGGCCGTGGAGCGGGCCGTCGCCGACCGGGTCGCCGCCCAGGTCCTGCGCGAGCCCGAGCCGCCCACCGGGGCGCCCCTGGCCGCCCACCCCCGTGCTGCCCGCACCCGGCGGCTGCGCTGGGCACTGTGGAGCGTCCTCGGGCCCGTCGCGGTCCTCGCCCTCCTCGGGCTCCTCCTCACCCCGGTCCTGCTGTACGTGGCGGCCGGCTGCGCGGTCGTCCTCGTCCCGGTCGCCGTGCTGTTCGCCCTCGACGCGTACCGGGCTCTCGGACACGGTGTCAGCGGCGCCTACCTCGTGACGCGTTCGGGCACGGTCCGGCGCGCCACGGTCGCCCTCCAGCGCTCCGGTGTCATCGGCTGGACCGTGAAGCAGTCGTACTTCCAGCGGCGCGCCGGCGTCCTGACGCTGACCGCCACGACGGCCGCGGGGGCGGGCGCGTACGACATCCTCGACGCCGGGGAGAGCCAGGGCCTGGCCTTCGCCGCCGACGCCGTGCCGGGGCTCCTCGCGCCCTTCCTCGAGCCCGTCCACACGCCGGAGGCCCGGCCCACCAGAAGGTGAACCGGGCCTCAGTGGGCGGGAGTCAGGCCGAAGCCGGCGGATACAGACTCCGCGGCAGCTCCGAGGCCGCCGCCGCGTCGAGCAACCACAAGGTGCGCGAGCGGCCGTAGGCACCGGCCGCCGGGGCCTGCACCTCGCCCGCGCCCGACAGCGCGATGGCCGCCGCCTTCGCCTTGTCCTCACCGGCCGCGAGCAGCCAGACCTCCTTCGCCGCCCGGATCGCCGGAAGCGTCAGCGAGATCCGCAGCGGCGGCGGCTTGGGCGCGCCGTGCACGCCGACCACCGTCCGCTCGGTCTCGCGGACCGCCGGCAGCTCGGGGAAGAGCGAGGCCACATGGGTGTCAGGGCCGACGCCCAGCATCAGGACGTCGAAGGCCGGCACGTCGTCGCGGCCACCCGTGGCGGCCGCGAGCTCCGTCGCGTACGCGGCGGCGGCGGCGTCGACATCACTGCCGTACGGGCCGTCCGAGGCCGGCATGGCGTGCACGCGGGCCGGGTCGAGCGGCACCCGGTCGAGCAGTGCCTCACGGGCCTGGGTGACGTTCCGCTCGGGGTCGCCCTCCGGCAGGAAACGCTCGTCGCCCCACCACAGGTCGAGCCGCGACCAGTCGATCGCGTCCCGCGCGGGCGCCGTACCGAGCGCCGCGAGCAGGCCGTTGCCGTTGCGCCCGCCGGTCAGCACGACCGAGGCGGAGCCGCGGGTGGCCTGGGCGTCGACGATCCGGGTGATCAGCCGGGCCGCGGCCGCCTGCGCCATCAGCTCCTTGTCGCGGTGGACGACCAGCTGAGGGGTGCTCACTTGGCCGCCGCCTTCTTGGCCGCCGGCGCCTTCTTCGCGGTGGGCTTCGCCACCGGCTCGGGCTCGGGACCGGCCTCGGCCGCCTCGGCCTCCGGCTCGGGAGCGGTGACGGCCGCCTCCTCGTCCAGACGCTCGAGACCGAACTTGAGCGCCGTCGCGTACGTGTCGTCCGGGTCGAGCCGGCGCAGCTCCTCGGCGATCAGCTCGGCCGTCTCGCGGCGCTTGAGCGCCACGGCACGGTCCGGCTGCCCCTGGATGCAGAGCGACGCGAGCGAGCCGTCCGGCCGGTCGAGCACGATCGGGCCCGAGCTCGTCTGCATCCGTACGGAGGTGAGACCGGGGCCCGCCGACTTCGAGCGGCGCACCGGGATCTTCAGTCGCTCCGCCAGCCACATGGCGAGCAGTTCGACGCTCGGGTTGAACTCCTCGCCCTCCACCTCGGCGGAGGTCACCTCGCACACGACCTGGTCGAGCGCGGCGGCGAGCATCGAACGCCACGGGGTGATCCGGGTCCACGAGAGGTCCGTGTCGCCCGGGGTGTACGCGTCCGCGCGCGCGGCCAGCTCGTGGATGGGCTGCTCGGCGGCGTACGTGTCGGTCACCCGGCGCTGGGCGAGGGCGCCCAGCGGGTCGTTCGCCGGGTCGGTCGGCGCGTTCACCGGCCACCAGACGACGACGGGGGCGTCCGGGAGGAGCAGCGGGAGCACCACCGACTGGGCGTGGTCGCCGACCTCGCCGTAGAGCCGGAGCACCACCGTCTCCCCGGTGCTGGCGTCGGCGCCGAGGCGGACCTCGGCGTCGAGCCGTGCCTTGGCGCGGTCCCGCGGGGAGCGCGAGACCCGCTTGATGACGACGAGGGTCCGCGAGGGGTGCTCGCGGGACGCCTCGTTCGCGGCCTTCAGCGCGTCGTAGGCGTTCTCCTCGTCGGTGACGATGACGAGGGTGAGCACCATGCCGACGGCCGGCGTGCCGATCGCCCGCCGCCCGAGCACCAGCGCCTTGTTGATCTTGGAGGACGTGGTGTCCGTCAGGTCGGTCTTCATGGCCTGCGCCAGCTCCGTCCGTCTCGTGCGAGCATCTCGTCCGCCTCGACGGGACCCCAGGTCCCGGACTGGTACTGCGCGGGCTTGCCGTGCCTGTCCCAGAACCGCTCGATCGGGTCGAGGATCTTCCAGGACAGCTCGACCTCCTCGACGCGCGGGAAGAGGTTCGAGTCGCCGAGCAGGACGTCGAGGATGAGCCGCTCGTACGCCTCCGGGCTGGACTCCGTGAAGGACTCGCCGTACGCGAAGTCCATCGACACGTCCCGGATCTCCATCTGGGTGCCGGGCACCTTGGAGCCGAACCGCACCGTGACGCCCTCGTCCGGCTGGACCCGGATCACGATGGCGTTGCGGCCGAGCTCCTCGGTCGCGGTGTGGTCGAAGGGGGAGTGCGGGGCGCGCTGGAGGACGACCGCGATCTCCGTGACGCGGCGGCCCAGACGCTTGCCCGTACGGAGGTAGAAGGGGACGCCCGCCCAGCGGCGGTTGTCGATCTCCAGCTTGACGGCCGCGTAGGTGTCGGTCTTCGACTGGGGGTCGATGCCGTCTTCCTGGAGGTAGCCGACGGCCTTCGCGCCGCCCTGCCACCCGGCCGCGTACTGGCCGCGGACCGTGGACGCGCCCAGGTCCTTGGGCAGCTTCACCGCGCCGAGGACCTTGGTCTTCTCGGCGGCCAGCGCGTCGGCGTCGAAGGAGGCGGGCTCCTCCATCGCGGTCAGCGCGAGCAGCTGGAGCAGGTGGTTCTGGATGACGTCACGGGCGGCGCCGATGCCGTCGTAGTAGCCGGCGCGGCCGCCGATGCCGATGTCCTCGGCCATGGTGATCTGCACGTGGTCGACGTACGACCGGTTCCAGATCGGCTCGAAGAGCGTGTTGGCGAAGCGGAGCGCCAGGATGTTCTGGACGGTCTCCTTGCCGAGGTAGTGGTCGATCCGGAAGACCGCCTCGGGCGGGAAGACCTCGTGGACGACCTCGTTGAGCTCCTTGGCGGAGACCAGGTCGTGGCCGAAGGGCTTCTCGATGACCGCGCGGCGCCAGGAACCGTCCTTCTGGTCGGCCAGGCCGTGCTTCTTGAGCTGCTGGACGACGAGCGGGAAGAACTTCGGCGGCACGGACAGGTAGAAGGCGAAGTTGCCGCCGGTGCCCTGCGCCTTGTCCAGCTCCTCGACGGTGGACTTCAGCTTCTCGAAGGCGTCGTCGTCGTCGAAGTCGCCCTGGACGAACCGCATGCCCTGGATGAGCTGCTGCCACACCTCCTCGCGGAAGGGGGTGCGCGCGTGCTGCTTGACGGCTTCGTAGACCTCCTGCGCGAAGTCCTCGTCCGCCCACTCGCGGCGGGCGAAGCCGATGAGCGAGAAGCCCGGCGGCAGCAGGCCGCGGTTGGCCAGGTCGTAGACGGCAGGCATCAGCTTCTTACGGGACAAATCGCCCGTGACGCCGAAGATCACCAGACCCGACGGCCCCGCGATGCGCGGGAGCCGTCGGTCTGCGGCGTCACGGAGCGGGTTGGCTCCGTGGACTGCGCTCAAAGTGCTTACGCCTCCGAAGGTGCGAGGCGCTCGAGCTCCGCCTCGGTGGACTTGAGCAGGTCGTTCCAGGACGCCTCGAACTTGTCGACGCCCTCGTCCTCCAGGAGCTGCACGACGTCGTCGTAGCTGATGCCCAGCTTCTCGACGGCCGCCAGCTCGGCGCGCGACTGGTCGTACGTGCCGCGCACGGTGTCACCGGTGACCTCGCCGTGGTCGGCGGTGGCCTCCAGGGTCCCTTCCGGCATGGTGTTGACCGTGCCGGGGGCGACCAGGTCCACCACGTACAGGGTGTCCTTGTACGCCGGGTCCTTGACGCCGGTCGAGGCCCACAGCGGACGCTGCTTGTTGGCCTGCGCCTTGTCCAGGGCGGCCCAGCGCTCGGAGGAGAAGACCTCCTCGAACGCCTCGTACGCCAGGCGCGCGTTGGCCAGGGCGGCCTTGCCCTTGAGGGCCTTGGCCTCGTCGGTGCCGATGCCGTCCAGGCGCTTGTCGATCTCCGAGTCCACGCGGGACACGAAGAAGGAGGCCACCGAGTGGATCTTCGAGAGGTCCAGGCCGCGCTCCTTGGCCTTCTCCAGGCCCGCCAGGTAGGCGTCCATGACCGCGCGGTAGCGCTCCAGGGAGAAGATCAGCGTGACGTTGACGCTGATGCCGAGGCCGATGACCTCGGTGATCGCCGGCAGACCCGCCTGGGTGGCCGGGATCTTGATGAGCGTGTTGGGGCGGTCCACCAGCCACGCCAGCTGCTTGGCCTCGGCGATGGTGGCGGCCGTCTCGTGGGCGAGACGGGGGTCGACCTCGATGGAGACCCGGCCGTCCTGGCCGTCGGTCGCGTCGAAGACCGGCCGCAGGATGTCGGCGGCGTCACGGACGTCCGCCGTCGTGATCATGCGGATGGCCTCTTCGACGGTCACCTTGCGGGCGGCGAGGTCGGCCAGCTGCTGGTCGTACCCGTGGCCCTCCGAGATGGCCTTCTGGAAGATGGACGGGTTCGTGGTGACACCGACCACGTGGCTCTGGTCGATCAGCTCCGCCAGGTTGCCGGACGTGATCCGCTGGCGCGAGAGGTCGTCGAGCCAGATCGCGACGCCTTCGTCGGAGAGGCGCTTGAGAGCGTCTGTCATGGGAGTTGCATCTCCAATTAAGTCGTACGTATGGACGTCAGCGCGCGGCGGCGTCGATCGATTCCCGCGCGGCGGCGACGATCGCCTCCGGCGTGAACCCGAACTCGCGGAAGAGGACCTTCGCGTCCGCCGAGGCACCGAAGTGCTCGAGCGAGACGATCCGGCCGGCGTCCCCGACGTACCGGTGCCAGGTGAGACCGATACCGGCCTCGACCGCGACCCGTGCCCTGACCGACGGCGGCAGGACGGAGTCCTTGTACGCCTGGTCCTGCTCCTCGAACCACTCCACGGACGGCATCGAGACCACGCGGGTCGGGACACCGGCGGCCTGGAGCTGCTCCCGGGCCTCGACGGCCAGGTGCACCTCGGAGCCGGTCGCGATCAGCACGACCTCCGGCTCGCCGCCCTCGGCGTCGAAGAGCACGTAGCCGCCCTTGACGGTGTCCTCGTTCGGCGCGTACGTCGGCACACCCTGGCGGGTCAGCGCGAGGCCGTGCGGGGCGCCCTTGCCGAAGACCTTGGTGTGGCGCTGCATGATCTCGCGCCAGGCGATCGCCGTCTCGTTGGCGTCGGCCGGCCGGACCACGTTCAGACCCGGGATCGCGCGCAGCGAGGCGAGGTGCTCCACCGGCTGGTGCGTCGGGCCGTCCTCGCCGAGACCGATCGAGTCGTGGGTCCAGACGTACGTCACGGGCAGGTGCATCAGCGCGGAGAGACGCACCGCGTTGCGCATGTAGTCGGAGAACACCAGGAAGGTGCCGCCGTAGACGCGCGTGTTGCCGTGCAGCGCGATGCCGTTCATCTCCGCGGCCATGGAGTGCTCGCGGATGCCGAAGTGGATCGTGCGGCCGTACTTGTCGGCCTCCGGCAGCGGGTTGCCCTCGGGCAGGAACGACGAGTCCTTGTCGATCGTCGTGTTGTTGGAGCCGGCGAGGTCGGCCGAGCCGCCCCACAGCTCCGGGATGACCGCGCCGAGCGCCTTGAGGACCTGGCCCGAGGCGGCACGGGTGGCGACACCCTTGCCCGGCTCGAAGACCGGGAGCTTCTCGGCCCAGCCGGCCGGCAGCTCGTTCGCCTGGATGCGGTCGAACTCGGCGGCGCGCTCCGGGTTGGCCGTACGCCACTCGGCGAGCGACTTCTCCCACGCGGCGCGGGCCTCACGGCCCCGGTCGCCGAGCGAGCGGGTGTGCGCGATGACCTCGTCGGAGACCTCGAAGGTCTGCTCCGGGTCGAAGCCCAGGACGCGCTTGGTGGCCGCGATCTCCTCGTCGCCGAGCGCCGAGCCGTGCGCGGCCTCGGTGTTCTGCGCGTTCGGCGCGGGCCAGGCGATGATCGAGCGCATCGCGATGAACGAAGGACGCTCGGTCTCGGCCTCGGCGGCCTTGATCGCCGCGTACAGCGCGGCCGGGTCCAGGTCGCCGTTGGCCTGCGGCTCGACGCGCTGGACGTGCCAGCCGTACGCCTCGTACCGCTTCATCGTGTCCTCGGACACGGCCGTCTCGGTGTCGCCCTCGATCGAGATGTGGTTGTCGTCCCACAGCAGGATCAGGTTGCCGAGCTTCTGGTGGCCCGCGAGCGAGGACGCCTCCGCGGAGATGCCCTCCTGGAGGCAGCCGTCACCGGCGATCGCGTAGATGCGGTGGTCGAACGGGGAGGTGCCGGTGGCGGCCTCCGGGTCGAACAGACCGCGCTCGTAGCGGGCGGCCATCGCCATGCCCACGGCGTTGGCGACACCCTGGCCCAGCGGGCCCGTGGTCGTCTCGACGGCGGCGGTGTGACCGTACTCCGGGTGCCCGGGGGTCTTCGAGCCCCAGGTGCGGAAGGCCTTCAGGTCGTCGAGCTCGAGCCCGAAGCCACCCAGGTACAGCTGGGTGTAGAGGGTCAGGGACGAGTGGCCGGCGGAGAGGACGAACCGGTCGCGCCCGACCCACTCGGGGTCGGCCGGGTCGTGCCGCATCACCTTCTGGAAGAGGGTGTACGCGGCGGGCGCCAGGCTCATCGCCGTACCGGGATGGCCGTTGCCGACCTTCTGTACGGCGTCCGCGGCCAGGATGCGGGCGGTGTCGACGGCCCGCTGGTCCAACTCGGTCCACTCGAGGTCTGTGGTGGTCGGCTTAGTGCTCACCCTGGGTCAGGGCTCCTCTCCACATGTCTGAAGCCGGTGACTGAGGGTGTACCGGCGGTGTCGAGCCTACCCCCGCCGGACGTCCCTCTTTCCGTGCGCGCGCCCCTCAAATGAGCGGACAGAGCAAGACTGCCGCCGCCCGTGCGAGTTCGCCTCCCGAGGCGTGTCCACCCCTTGGGACGTACCCCCTCAACACGACCCCACCCCCGCGAAGATCGGTGTCTGGGCAACGTCTACAGTGGCGTGGTACGCGCAAGCTTCACCCCGCTTTCATCCGGGGAGCTTGCTGGGAATTTCTCTGTCAGGGGTGTGCGTGACGGCCGTCGAGTCCCGACCCGCAGGGGTCGTCTTGACTCCCAGCCCGGGGGGCCATCGGCCGTTCGGGGCCCGCGTCAAGGCATACGTGGCGCTGACCAAGCCGCGGATCATCGAACTGCTGCTCATCACGACCGTCCCGGTGATGTTCCTCGCCGAGCAGGGCGTGCCCGACCTGTGGCTGGTGCTCGCCACCTGCTTCGGCGGATACCTCTCGGCGGGCGGCGCAAACGCCCTGAACATGTACATCGACCGCGACATCGACGCGCTGATGGACCGCACCTCCCAGCGACCGCTGGTCACCGGCGTGCTGACGCCCCGCGAGGGCCTGGTCTTCGGCCTCGCCCTCGCCGTGGTCTCCACGCTCTGGTTCGGCCTGCTCGTCAACTGGCTGTCCGCCGCCCTCTCGCTCGGCGCGCTCCTCTTCTACGTCGTGGTCTACACGATGATCCTGAAGCGACGGACCGCGCAGAACATCGTCTGGGGCGGCATCGCCGGCTGCCTTCCGGTGCTCATCGGCTGGTCGGCCGTGACGAACTCGATGTCCTGGGCCGCGGTCATCCTCTTCCTCGTCATCTTCTTCTGGACGCCGCCGCACTACTGGCCGCTGTCGATGAAGGTGAAGGACGACTACGCACGCGCGGGCGTGCCGATGCTGCCCGTCCTCGCCTCCAACAAGGTCGTCGCCAAGCAGATCGTCCTCTACAGCTGGGTGATGGTCGCCGTCTCGCTGCTGCTCACCCCGCTGGGCTACACGGGCTGGTTCTACCTGGCCGTGGCGCTGCTCACCGGCGGCTGGTGGCTCTGGGAGGCGCACGCGCTCCTGAACCGCGCGAAGGCGGGCGCGACGGGCGCGAAGCTCAAGGAGATGCGCCTCTTCCACTGGTCCATCACCTATGTCTCGCTGCTCTTCGTGGCGGTCGCGGTGGATCCCTTCCTCCGCTAGCGGTTTCTTGGGCGCCGAGCGGTTTCCGCTCAGATGATCAGCTCCGGTCGACGGCCGGGTCACGTGGGATAGGCCACGTGGCCCGGCCGTCGTCACTCGATCTACGCGTCGGTAGCATCGCTGTCATGGCAGAAACGAAGCACGAAGAGCGCAAGGCGGCCAAGCTCGCCAAGGAGATCCGGGCCTTCGCCAAGGAGCACGGCGGCTCCGAGGGGCACCTCGCGCACATCGGCCAGGCGGGCACCCGGATCGTCCTCGTCGGCACGGACGGTGGCTGGGGCGACCTCGTCGCGCCGACGTACGCGATCGCGCAGCAGGCCGCCGAGAAGGCCGGTCTCACCCTCCACGAGGAGTTCGACGGCGAGATCGCCGCCAAGGTCGCCACCGGACCGTACGAGTGGAGCCGGATGGCCGGTATCCAGATCGGCGGCCCCTCCAACGGCTGAGGCAACAACCTCGCGCGGGGCTCACCCGTTAGGACGTGTGGAGACGCGACACGTCCACACAGGGAGCCCCCCGAGATGATCGACACGCCGAGCCTGGTGGACCAGTACTGCCACGGGGTGCTCCGTACGGAGCTCGGCCTCGGCACCTTCGAGGCCCACCTCGGCGCCCAGCTCGGCGGGAGCTCCGCGCTGCCCGCCGCGGGCACCACCTTCTTCGACACCCAGACCGGCTTCGCCGTGCGCCGCTGGTGCCCGCCGCTCCTCGGTCTCGAGCCGCACTGCCCGCCCGCCCGGTATCTCGCCCGCCGCCGCGAGCTGGGCGTCGACGAGGCGGGCCGCCGGCTGCTCCGCGCCTCCGGGATCGCCACCTACCTGGTCGACACCGGGCTCCCCGGCGATCTGACGGGGCCCGCCGAGCTGGCCGCCGCGGGGGCGGCCGAGGCCCACGAGATCGTCCGCCTCGAACCCCTCGCCGAACAGGTCGCCGACACCTCCGGCACCGTCGAGGGCTTCCTCGCCAACCTCGCCGAGGCCGTCCACGGGGCCGCCGCCGGCGCCGTGGCCTTCGCCTCCGCGGCAGGCGTACGTCAGGGGCTCGCGTACGCGCCGGAGCCGCCGGGTCCCGGGGAGGTGCGCGGGGCGGCGGGGCGCTGGCTCACCGGACGTCCGGCCGGCGGCCGGCTCACCGACCCCGTCCTGCTGCGGCACCTGCTCTGGATCGCGGTCACCGCCGGCCGACCCCTCCAACTGCACACCGGGGACCCGGCCGCGGTCGCCGGTTTCGCCGCCGCCACCGCGGGCCTCGGCGCCGACCTGGTGCTGCTGCACTCCTACCCGTACCACCGCGCCGCCGCGCGGCTGAGCGGCGTCCACCCCCATGTGTACGCGGACCTGGGCCCCGTTCTCGCGCACACGGGGGCGCGGGCGGCGGCCGTTCTCGCCGAGGTCCTGGAGCGGGCTCCGTTCGGCAAGCTGCTGTTCTCCAGCGGCGCCCACGGGCTGCCCGAGCTGCATGTGGTCGCCGCGAGCGTCTTCCGCACCGCGCTCACCCGGGTGCTCGGCGAGTGGGTCATGGACGGCGCCTGGTCCCGTACGGACGCGCAGCGGGTCGCCACGATGATCGCGGGGGACAACGCGCGCCGGGTCTACCGGCTCGCGGGGAGCCGGTAGACCCGGGCGGTCCGGGCCTGTCGGACCGGAAGGTCAGGCCCTCGCAGGCTCCGGCTCCGCCTGGGCCGGGATGGCGGCGGTGGGCGCGGGGCGCTCGCGCATGCTCAGGGCGAGCCGCAGCACCGCGATCCACATCAGCGAGGAGCCGAGCATATGGACCGCGACGAGCAGCTCGGGGACGCCGGTGAAGTACTGGACGTAGCCGATCCCGCCCTGGGCGAGCAGCACGATCAGCAGGTCGCGGGCGCGCGCCCGGGTGTCGACCGGGGCGTCGACCACACGCAGGACCAGCCACATCGCGAGCGCCAGGGCGCAGACGACCCAGGCGGCGATGGCGTGGAGGTGGGCGGCGTCTGTCCAGTCCCACGGCATGCGCGGGACCTCACTGCTGTCACCGGCGTGCTTGCCCGCACCGGTCACCGTCGTGCCGAGCGCGATCAGCAGAGCTGAGGCGATCGAGACCGCCCAGGACAGCTTCCGCACCGGGCGCGGCACACGGGGGCGCGGGGCGGTGTCGCCCTCGGCGGTCCGGTGCCAGGTGATGACCGCGACCGTCAGCAGGGCGTTCGCGGCGAGGAAGTGGCCGGCCACCGTCCACGGGTTGAGGCCCATCCACACCGTGATGCCGCCGAGCACGGCGTTGCTCATCACGATCCAGAACTGCGCCCAGGCCCAGCGGGTCAGGTTCCGGCGCCACGGCTTGGTGGACCGGGCGGCGATGATCGCCCAGCCGACGGCCGCCGACAGGACGTACGTCAGCATCCGGTTGCCGAACTCGATCAGGCCGCGGTAGCCCTGCTCGGGCGTCACGATCAGGCTGTCGTCGGTGCACTTGGGCCAGGTGTCGCAGCCGAGACCGGAACCGGTCAGCCGTACCGCGCCACCCGTGACGATGATGAGGACGCTCATCACGACGGCGGAGAGCGCGGCGCGCCGGAGCGTCCTGGGGGACGGGGTCCAGCGCCTGGCGATGGAGGCGAGGGGGGTCAGCACGGGCCCTATCGTAGGGCGGCGCTTGTGCGCGCTTTCACGAGGGGGGCGTATATGGCCGAACGGAACCTTCCGGTTACTCCCAGCGGAAGAAGCGCGCCGCCGCCCCGAGCCCCAGGACCGCCCAGACCGCCAGGACGAGCGCGTCGCCCCAGGGCATCGCCGCACCGTCCTGGAGGACGTCCCGCAGGCCGTCCGAGAGGGCGGAGATCGGGAGCAGCGCCAGCATGTCGCCCGCCGCGCCGAACTTCTCCAGCGGGACGACGACCCCGCCGCCCACCAGGAGCAGCAGGAAGACGAGGTTGGCGGCGGCCAGGGTGGCCTCCGCCTTCAGCGTGCCGGCCATCAGGAGGCCGAGGCCCGAGAAGGCGGCCGTGCCGAGGACGAGCAGCAGCAGGACGGAGGCGGGGTTGCCCTGCGGGGACCAGCCGAGTGCCAGGGCGATCGCCGTCAGGAGGACGATCTGGAGGACCTCGGTGACCAGCACGGAGAGCGTCTTGGCGGTCATCAGCGCCCAGCGGGGGAGCGGTGAGGCGCCGAGCCGCTTGAGCACGCCGTACCGCCGCTCGAAACCGGTCGCGATGGCCTGCCCGGTGAAGGCGGTCGACAGGACGGCGAGGGCGAGGACACCCGGGGCGAGGAAGTCGACGGCCTTGTCGGCACCGGTGTCGATGATGTCGACCGTCGAGAAGAGCACCAGGAGCAGCGAGGGGATGATCACTGTCAGGAGCAGCTGCTCGCCGTTGCGCAGCAGCATCCGGGTCTCCAGGGCCGTCTGTGCCGCGATCATCCGGCCGACGGGGGCGGCTCCCGGCTTCGGGGAGTAGGTGCCAGTGCTCACGACCGCAGTTCCTTGCCCGTCAGTTCCAGAAACACGTCTTCGAGGGTGTGGCGCTCGACGGAGATGCCGTCGGGCATGACGCCGTGCTGGGCGCACCAGCTGGCGACCGTGGCGAGCAGCTGGGGGTCGACGCCGCCGGTGATCCGGTACGTCCCCGGGAGCGGCTCGGCGGCGGCCGTGCCGTCCGGCAGTGCTTTGAGCAGGGAGCCGAGGTCGAGTCCGGGGCGTCCGGTGAAGCGCAGGGTGTTCTCGGCGCCGCCCCGGCACAGCTCCTCGGGGCTGCCCTGGGCGGCGACCCGGCCGGCGTCGACGATGGCGACGTCGTCCGCGAGCTCCTCCGCCTCCTGCATGAAGTGCGTGGTGAGGACGGTGGTCACGCCGTCGGCGCGCAGCTCCCGCACCAGGTCCCAGGTGGCCCGGCGGGCCTGCGGGTCGAGGCCCGCGGTCGGCTCGTCGAGGAAGACGAGCTCGGGGCGGCCGACGACGGCCATCGCGAGCGCGAGGCGCTGCTGCTGGCCGCCGGAGAGGCGCCGGTAGGCCGTACGGCCGCAGGAGCCGAGGCCGAGCCGCTCGATGAGGGCGTCCACGTCCAGGGGGTGGGCGTGGAGCTTCGCCATGTGGCGGAGCATCTCGTCGGCGCGGGCGCCGGAGTAGACGCCGCCGGACTGGAGCATGACGCCGATGCGGGGGCGGAGGGCCGCCGCGTCGGCGACGGGGTCGAGGCCGAGGACGCGGACGGTGCCGCCGTCGGGCCTGCGGTAGCCCTCGCAGGTCTCGATGGTGGTGGTCTTGCCGGCCCCGTTGGGGCCGAGGACGGCGGTGACGGTGCCGGACCGTACGTCGAGGTCGAGGCCGTCGACGGCGGTCTTGCCTCCGTACCGCTTGACCAGGCCGCGTACGCGGACGGCACTGACGGTGCCACCGACGGGCGTGTTTCGCATGCCGGGAAGTCTAGAGAGCGTCCGGGGGTCCTCCGGTCGCGGGGCCCGTGGGCGGCCGTCATTCGTCCTACGAATGATCATTTCCGCAGGTCAGGTAAGCCTTACCTGAGTGACGCACGGCACCGCCCCCGGTATCGGTGCCGCTTGTCAGTCCGCGATTAATTACGCAACAATGGCGTTGTGAAAAACGTTGGCGCGGCTCCCGTGGAGGAACTCGCGACCCGTGAGCGTTCGACGCGCAACCGGGTCGCGCGGTCGATCCTGGACCACGGTCCCTCGACCGTCGCCGATCTGGCCGGACGGCTCCGCCTCACCCAGGCGGCCGTGCGGCGCCACCTCGACTCGCTGGTCGCCGACAAGGTCGTCGAAGCCCGCGAGAAGCGCGTCTACGGGGCACGAGCCCGCGGCCGCCCCGCGAAGATCTTTGCGCTCACCGACTGCGGCCGGGACGCCTTCGACCAGTCGTACGACTCGCTGGCCGTGGAGGCGCTCCGCTGGATCGAGCGGAACGCCGGTGGGGAAGCGGCCGTGGCCGCCTTCGCCCGGGACCGGATCGAGGCCCAGGGCGAGGCCTACCGGGAAGCCGTCGAGGCCGCCGAGCCCGCGCAGCGGACCGAGGCTCTCGCCAAGGCCCTGACCGCTGACGGGTACGCTGCCACTGCGCGGAACGCGCCGGTCGGCGAGCAGCTCTGCCAGCACCACTGTCCGGTCGCCCACGTCGCCGAGCAGTACCCACAGCTGTGCGAGGCGGAGACGGAGTTCTTCTCCCGCCTCCTGGGAACGCACGTCCAGCGTCTGGCCACCATCGCGCATGGTGACGGCGTCTGCACCACGTTCATCCCGCACAGCGCCCCACAGACCACCACCCCATCAGCATCCGTCAGTACCGCCGGGAGGAACCCCGCATGACCACCGAGATCAGCCACCCCGAGCTTGAGGGCCTGGGTCGGTACGAGTACGGCTGGGCCGACTCCGACGCGGCCGGTGCCACCGCCAAGCGTGGCCTCAACGAGGACGTCGTCCGCGACATCTCCTCGAAGAAGAACGAGCCCGAGTGGATGCTGAAGCTGCGTCTCAAGGGTCTGCGGCTCTTCGGTAAGAAGCCCATGCCGACCTGGGGCTCCGACCTCTCCGGCATCGACTTCGACAACATCAAGTACTTCGTGCGGTCCACCGAGAAGCAGGCCGAGTCCTGGGAGGACCTGCCGGAGGACATCAAGAACACGTACGACAAGCTCGGCATCCCCGAGGCCGAGAAGCAGCGCCTCGTCGCCGGTGTCGCCGCCCAGTACGAGTCCGAGGTCGTCTACCACCAGATCCGCGAGGACCTGGAGGAGCAGGGCGTCATCTTCGTCGACACCGACACCGCGCTGAAGGAGCACGAGGAGCTCTTCAAGGAGTACTTCGGCACCGTCATCCCGGTCGGTGACAACAAGTTCGCCTCCCTGAACACGGCCGTGTGGTCCGGCGGCTCGTTCATCTACGTGCCGAAGGGCGTGCACGTCGAGATCCCGCTCCAGGCCTACTTCCGTATCAACACGGAGAACATGGGCCAGTTCGAGCGGACGCTGATCATCGTCGACGAGGACGCCTACGTCCACTACGTCGAGGGCTGCACCGCCCCGATCTACTCCTCGGACTCGCTGCACAGCGCCGTCGTCGAGATCATCGTCAAGAAGGGCGGCCGCTGCCGCTACACGACCATCCAGAACTGGTCGAACAACGTCTACAACCTGGTGACCAAGCGCGCCGTCGCCTACGAGGGCGCCACCATGGAGTGGGTCGACGGCAACATCGGCTCCAAGGTCACCATGAAGTACCCGGCCGTCTACCTGATGGGCGAGCACGCCAAGGGCGAGACCCTGTCCATCGCCTTCGCGGGCGAGGGCCAGCACCAGGACGCCGGCGCCAAGATGGTCCACATGGCCCCGAACACCTCCTCCAACATCGTCTCCAAGTCGGTGGCGCGAGGCGGCGGCCGCACCTCCTACCGCGGTCTCATCGAGATCGGCGAGGGCGCGCCCGGGTCCAAGTCGAACGTGCTCTGCGACGCGCTGCTCGTCGACACGATCTCCCGCTCGGACACGTACCCCTACGTGGACGTGCGCGAGGACGACGTCTCCATGGGCCACGAGGCCACCGTCTCCAAGGTCTCCGAGGACCAGCTCTTCTACCTGATGAGCCGCGGCCTCACCGAGTTCGAGGCCATGGCGATGATCGTCCGCGGCTTCGTCGAGCCCATCGCCAAGGAACTCCCGATGGAGTACGCCCTGGAGCTCAACCGGCTGATCGAGCTGCAGATGGAAGGCGCGGTCGGCTGACCGCCACCGCACCAGCAGCGACCGACTTCGTACGTACGCAGGAAGAGAGCAACACGACAGCCATGGCTGAGGCTCAGCAGAACATCCCGGCGGGTTCCACCACCGCGGGCTCGATCGCGGTGGCCGCCGATTCCACCGTCGCCACGCGCATGAGCGCGCCCCCGTCCTTCGACGTCGCGGACTTCCCCGTCCCGCACGGCCGCGAGGAGGAGTGGCGGTTCACGCCGCTCGAGCGCCTGCGCGGCCTCCACGACGGCACCGCCGTCGCCTCCGGCGAGGGCGTCACGGTCGACGTCCAGGCACCCGAGGGCGTCACCGTGGAGACCGTCGGCCGTGACGACGCGCGCCTCGGCAAGGCCGGCACGCCCGTCGACCGCGTCGCCGCCCAGGCGTACTCCTCCTTCGAGAAGGCATCGGTCGTCACCGTCGCCAAGGAGGCCGTCCTCACCGAGCCGATCCGCATCGCCGTGCACGGCCAGGGCGGAGTCGCCTTCGGTCACCAGGTGATCGAGCTCGGCGCCTTCGCGGAAGCCGTCGTGGTCATCGACCACACCGGTGACGCGGTGCTCGCCGCCAACGTCGACTACGTCCTCGGCGACGGCGCCAAGCTGACCGTCGTCTCCGTCCAGGACTGGGACGAGAAGGCCGTCCACGTCGCCCAGCACAACGCGCTGGTCGGCCGCGACGCCTCCTTCAAGTCCGTCGTGGTCACCTTCGGCGGCGATGTCGTCCGCATCCACCCGCGCGTGGCGTACGCGGCCCCCGGTGGCGAGGCCGAGCTCTTCGGCCTGTACTTCACCGACGCCGGGCAGCACCAGGAGCACCGCCTCCTGGTCGACCACAACACCCCGCACTGCAAGTCCAACGTGGCCTACAAGGGCGCGCTGCAGGGCCAGGGCGCGCACGCCGTCTGGATCGGTGACGTGCTCATCCAGGCCGCCGCCGAGGGCACCGACACGTACGAGCTCAACCGGAACCTGGTCCTCACGGACGGCGCCCGGGTCGACTCCGTACCGAACCTGGAGATCGAGACCGGCGAGATCGCCGGCGCCGGTCACGCCTCGGCCACCGGCCGCTTCGACGACGAGCAGCTCTTCTACCTGATGTCCCGCGGCATCCCGGAGGTCGAGGCCCGCCGCCTCGTCGTCCGCGGCTTCTTCGCGGAACTGGTCCAGCAGATCGGTCTGCCGGACGTCCAGGAGCGCCTCCTCGCCAAGATCGAGGCCGAGCTGGAGGCCTCCGTCTGATGGCCTTCGTCCGAGTCTGCGCGCTGAGCGAGCTGGAGGCCGACACCCCGAAGCGGGTCGAGGTCGACGGCACGCCGGTGTCGGTCGTGCACACCGAGGGCGAGGTGTTCGCGATCAACGACATCTGCTCGCACGCGAACGTGTCCCTCTCGGAGGGCGAGGTCGAGGACTGCGCCATCGAGTGCTGGCTGCACGGGTCGAGCTTCGACCTGCGCACCGGCAAGCCCTCCGGCCTTCCCGCGACGCGCCCCGTCCCCGTATACCCCGTAAAGATCGAAGGGGACGATGTGCTCGTCTCCGTCACCCAGGAGTCCTGAGTCACCCATGGCAACGCTTGAAATCCGCGACCTGCACGTCTCCGTCGAAGCCGAGAACGGCACGAAGGAGATCCTCAAGGGCGTCGACCTGACCGTGAAGCAGGGCGAGACCCACGCCATCATGGGCCCCAACGGCTCCGGCAAGTCGACCCTCGCGTACTCGATCGCCGGGCACCCCAAGTACACGATCACCAGCGGCACCGTCACGCTCGACGGCGAGGACGTCCTGGAGATGTCGGTGGACGAGCGCGCCCGCGCCGGCATGTTCCTGGCCATGCAGTACCCGGTCGAGGTCCCCGGCGTCTCGGTCTCCAACTTCCTGCGCACGTCGGCGACGGCGATCCGCGGCGAGGCCCCCAAGCTGCGCACCTGGGTGAAGGAGGTCAAGTCCGCGATGGAGCAGCTCCAGATGGACCCGGCCTTCGCCGAGCGCAACGTCAACGAGGGCTTCTCCGGCGGTGAGAAGAAGCGCCACGAGATCCTCCAGATGGAGCTCCTCAAGCCGAAGATCGCGATCCTCGACGAGACCGACTCCGGCCTGGACGTCGACGCGCTGCGCCAGGTCTCCGACGGCGTCAACCGCGTCCGCGAGACCGGCGAGGTCGGCACGCTGCTGATCACGCACTACACCCGGATCCTCCGCTACATCAAGCCCGACTTCGTGCACGTCTTCTCCGGCGGCCGCATCGTCGAGTCCGGCGGCGCCGAGCTCGCCGACAAGCTGGAGAACGAGGGCTACGAGGCCTACAGCACGAAGGGTGGCGCATCCGCGTGACATCTGCCCATCAGGGGCTCTCCGGCCTCCTCGACACCGAGGCGATCCGCAAGGACTTCCCGCTCCTGGATCGCGTGGTCCACGACGGCAAGAAGATCGTGTACCTCGACTCGGCGGCGACCTCGCAGAAGCCGCGGCAGGTCCTCGACGCGCTCAACACGTACTACGAGCGCCACAACGCCAACGTCCACCGCGGCGTCTACACGGTCGCCGAGGAGGCGACGGCGCTGTACGAAGGCGCCCGTGACAAGGTCGCGGCCTTCATCAACGCGCCGAGCCGCGACGAGGTGATCTTCACCAAGAACGCCTCGGAGTCGCTGAACCTCGTGGCCAACATGCTGGGCTGGGCCGACGAGCCCTACCGCGTGGACCACGAGACCGAGATCGCCATCACGGAGATGGAGCACCACTCCAACATCGTGCCGTGGCAGCTGCTCTCGCAGCGCACGGGCGCGAAGCTGAAGTGGTTCGGCCTCACCGACGACGGCCGTCTCGACCTCTCGAACATCGAAGAGGTCATCACCGAGAAGACCAAGATCGTCTCGTTCACCCTGGTGTCGAACCTGCTCGGTACGGTCAACCCGGTCGAGACGATCATCCGCCGCGCACAGGAGGTCGGTGCGCTCGTCTGCATCGACGCCTCGCAGGCGGCCCCGCACATGGTCCTGGACGTGCAGGCGCTCCAGGCCGACTTCGTGGCCTTCACCGGCCACAAGATGTGCGGCCCGACCGGCATCGGCGTGCTGTGGGGACGGCAGGAGCTCCTGGAGGACCTGCCGCCCTTCCTCGGCGGCGGCGAGATGATCGAGACCGTCTCGATGCACTCCTCGACGTACGCGCCGGCCCCGCACAAGTTCGAGGCGGGTACGCCCCCGATCGCCCAGGCCGTCGGCCTCGGCGCGGCCGTGGACTACCTGTCGGCGATCGGCATGGAGAACATCGCGCGCCACGAGCACGCGATCACCGAGTACGCGGTCCGGCGCCTCCAGGAGGTGCCCGACCTGCGGATCATCGGCCCCACCACGGCCGAGGACCGCGGCGCGGCGATCTCCTTCACGCTCGGCGACATCCACCCGCACGACGTGGGCCAGGTCCTCGACGAGGAGGGCATCGCGGTCCGGGTCGGCCACCACTGCGCGCGGCCGGTCTGCCTGCGGTACGGAATTCCCGCGACCACGCGAGCGTCGTTCTATCTGTACTCCACGCCGGGTGAGGTCGACGCCCTCGTCGCCGGCCTGGAGCACGTACGGAACTTCTTCGGGTAGGGGATTCTCGTGAAGCTGGATTCGATGTACCAGGACGTCATCCTGGACCACTACAAGCACCCCCACGGGCGCGGTCTTCGGGACGGCGACGCCGAGGTGCACCACGTCAACCCGACGTGCGGCGACGAGATCACGCTCCGCGTGAAGTACGACGGCTCGCGCATCGAGGACGTGTCGTACGAGGGCCAGGGCTGCTCCATCAGCCAGGCCTCGGCCTCCGTCCTCAACGAGCTGCTCGTCGGCAAGGAGCTGTCCGAGGCGCAGAAGATCCAGGGCACCTTCCTGGAGCTGATGCAGTCCAAGGGCCAGATCGAGCCGGACGACGCGATGGAGGAGATCCTGGAGGACGCGGTCGCGTTCGCCGGAGTCTCCAAGTACCCGGCCCGTGTGAAGTGCGCGCTGCTCAGCTGGATGGCGTGGAAGGACGCGACCGCCCAGGCGCTGGGTGACGATCAGAAGTCTGTGAGGAAGTCGGCATGACCGAGAACGCCGAGGCCACGATGAAGCCGGCCTCCGAGGAAGAAGTCCGCGAGGCGCTGTACGACGTCGTCGACCCCGAGCTGGGCATCGACGTCGTCAACCTGGGTCTGATCTACGGCATCCACATCGACGACTCGAACGTCGCGACGCTGGACATGACCCTGACGTCGGCGGCCTGTCCGCTGACCGATGTGATCGAGGACCAGGCGAAGTCCGCGACGGACGGCATCGTCAGCGAACTGAAGATCAACTGGGTCTGGATGCCCCCGTGGGGCCCGGACAAGATCACTGACGACGGCCGCGAGCAGCTTCGCGCGCTCGGCTTCAACGTCTGATCGACGCCGTACGCGAGAACGGCCGTGCCCTTCGGGGCACGGCCGTTCCGCGTTCTCCGGCCGTGCCGCTAGAGGACGCCCGCGGCCCGGGCGAGTTCCGGGGCCAGCTGCTCCTTGCGGATGCGCTGGTCGACGTAGACGAGGCCGGTGATCAGGGGCGGGAAGACGGAGACGACGACCTGGCTGATCAGCTGGCCGACGGCGAGGAAGGCGACGACACCGACGAGGGAGGCGATGACGGCCGCGGGGTCGTCGCCGGAGAAGTCGGCCGTCGCCAGGGGGACCGAGACCAGGAGGGAGAAGGCCTGCTGGATCAGCCAGCCGACGACGGCGGCCATGACCCCGGCGACGAAGAGGCAGCCGAAGACGCGCCACCAGGAACCGCGGACCAGGGCCGAGGAGCGGCGCATCGAGGCCACGGTGCCCTGGTTCTCCATCACCGCGGCGGCCGGGGCCAGACTGAACTTCACCCAGAGCCAGAGGACGAGCGGGACGACGGGCAGAGCGGCGAGCGTCGCGCCGCCGAAGACCGTGATCACCAGGGCTATCGGACTGCCGCCATGGAGGTTGATCAGCAGGGTGACGAGCGTCCCCACGTACACCGCGACCAGGAGCACCATCGGCAGGCTCGTCAGGATCACCGTGCCGAGGACGGCCGGCATCCGGGCCCACGACCGGCGCCAGATCGCACCGAAGGTCGTCGGGCGGCCGAGGACCGCCTCCTGGATCACGGCGGGGCAGGCCGCCGCGATAACGGCGTTGGCGCAGAGGACCGTGATCATGCCGGCGATCCAGACGCAGGCGAACGCGACGAGCAGCGGGCGGACGTCGTCCCACTGGGGCTCCTGGCCGGGCGGCAGGTCGAACACGGCGGGGAAGAGGTCGCCGACGGCCGCGTACGCGATGCCGAGTGCCGCTCCCACGGCCAGCAGGGCCACCGCGTACACGGTGGCCGTCACCCCGAGCAACTGCTTCCAGTAGCGGCCGAAGGCGGCGAAGGCGCCGGTCAGGATCGCGCTGAAGCCGAGCGGCGCCAGGGGTATCACGCCGGGCTTCGGCGGGGGAGGCGGGGGCGGATAGCCATAGCCGTAGGGCGGCCCCGGGGGAAACGTCATGCGGGACACCGTATCGGGCGGGGATCGTACGCCTGTACGCCTGTACGCCTGTACGCAAGCGGGTGCGGGTCCGGACGGCGACCCGCAGGCGCGCGAGCCCGTGTACGGCCGTACACACGCGTGGATACGCTCGCGCCCATGGGTTACGGACTGCTGGCGGGCGCCATCGCGGCGGAGATCCTCGCGACCACCTCGATGAAGTACAGCGAGGGCTTCACCAGGCTCTGGCCCTCGATCGTCACCGGCGCCGGCTATCTGATCGCCTTCGCGCTCCTCGCGCAGGCGCTCAAGACGCTCCAGGTCGGCACCGCGTACGCCATCTGGTCCGGGGTCGGCACCGCCGCCGTCGCCGCCATCGGCATCCTCTTCCTCGGCGAGACCCTCAGCCTTGCCAAGGTCGCCGGAATCGTCCTCATCATCGCCGGGGTCGCCGTCCTCAACCTCGGCGGCGCGCACTGACGGGCCGCCCCCGCCGCCACGACCCCGGATCGTGGAACGCGGCCCTCCGGGTGGCCGGGCGGGGCGGGATCGCCGGCTCGAGCCGCCGCACGGTGGCCGCCGAGGCGAACGTGCCGCTGGGCTCGACCCGTACCACTTCGCCTCCCTGCGGCGCCCCGCCCTCCGACCCGTCGCCGCCGAGTGGACCGAGGTCGTCGTCGGCCGCCCTGGTCCCTCGCACCGACCCCGCCACCGCCCGGGCCCCGGCCGCGCTCATGGACGGCATCCGCCTCCAGGTCCCGCTCACCGGCGGCGCCTACGACGAGGAGCACGCGCGCGTGATGCCGGCGCTGATCCTGCACGAACCACCGAAGTCCCCGGTCCCGGGCCTGTCGGAACCGCCGACCCGCCCGACCGGGAGCTGAGACCGGTTGGCCCGGGCGGGGCTTCGCCGGTTAGGTTCTCCGTCATGACCACTGCTCCTCGCACCACCGGCGCCGTCGCCGCCGGCCTCGCCACCATCGCCGCCGACGGCACCGTTCTCGACACCTGGTTCCCCGCCCCCGAGCTGACCGACGCGCCCGGCCCCGCCGGCACCGAGCGCCTGACCCCTGACGAGGCCGTGAACGCCCTCGGCGAGGGCGCCGCCAAGGCCCTCGGCGTGGACGCCCGCCGTGGCGTCGAGGTCGTGGCCGTCCGCACCGTCATCGGCTCGCTCGACGAGAAGCCGCTCGACGCCCACGACGCCTACCTGCGTCTGCACCTGCTCAGCCACCGGCTGGTCAAGCCGCACGGCCAGAGCCTGGACGGCGTCTTCGGCCTCCTCGCCAACGTCGCCTGGACCTCGCTCGGACCGGTCGCCGTCGACGACGTCGAGAAGGTCCGGCTCCACGCGCGCGCGGAGGGCCTGCACCTCGCCGTGACGAGCATCGACAAGTTCCCCCGCATGACCGACTACGTCGTGCCCGCCGGCGTCCGCATCGCCGACGCCGACCGGGTCCGCCTCGGCGCCCACCTCGCCGCCGGGACCACCGTCATGCACGAGGGCTTCGTCAACTTCAACGCCGGCACGCTCGGCACCTCCATGGTCGAGGGCCGGATCTCCGCCGGGGTCGTCGTCGGCGACGGCTCCGACATCGGCGGCGGCGCCTCCACCATGGGCACCCTCTCGGGCGGCGGCAACGTCGTCATCGCGATCGGCGAGCGCTGCCTGATCGGCGCGGAGGCGGGCGTCGGCATCGCCCTTGGCGACGAGTGCGTTGTCGAGGCCGGTCTGTACGTCACCGCCGGCACCCGGGTCACGATGCCCGACGGCCAGATCGTGAAGGCCCGCGACCTCTCCGGCGCCTCGAACATCCTCTTCCGCCGCAACTCGGTCACCGGCGCCGTCGAAGCCCGCCCGAACAACGCGGTCTGGGGCGGACTCAACGACATTCTCCACAGCCACAACTGACCCGGTGACCCTGCGTCACCGTCGGCGTTAGACAGGCGCAGACTCACTGCAGGCGGACAAGGCGAGGGGTCGACATGAAGACGAAGTCCACGGTCGTCGGGGTGCTCACGGTCGCGGCGGTGCTGATGCAGGCCGGCGCGGCCCGGGCGGACGAGACGCACACGCACAACGGGCCCACCGTGACCAACGGGCCCAGCATCTCGCTCCACACCGGACAGATCGACGACCCGCTGGAGGACGTCCTGGAGCACGCCGCCGTCCTCGGCAGGACCTACACCACCGACTCCGCCTGAACCACCGCCTCGTACACCGCCCGCAGCCCGTCGGCCGTCTCCCGGTCGGCGGGCTGCAGCGGTTCGCGCACCGGCCCGCCGAGCAGGGCCTTGGCGGTCACCGTGCCGGGCAGGCCCGAGGCCATCATCCGTTCGACCAGCGGCAGGAGCCGGGCGTGCAGCCGGGTGGCCCCGGCCGTGTCGCCCGCGTCGAAGGCGTCGAGGACGGCGCGGAGCTGACGCGGCGCCACGTTCGCGACCGTGCTGACGTAGCCGGCGCCGCCGACCGCGTACAGCGGCAGGTTCAGTTCCTCACTGCCCGAGTAGTACGCGAGCGAGGTCTCCGCGATCACCCGGGCCGAACCGAGCAGGTCGTACGCGCAGTCCTTGACCGCCACGATCCGGGGGTGGCGGGCGAGCCGCAGCATCGTCGCGGGCTCGACACGGGTGCCGGTGCGCCCCGGGATGTCGTAGACCATCACCGGCAGTCCGGTCGCGTCGGCGACCTTCAGGAAGTGCGCCTCGACGGCCGGCTGCGGCGGGCGGCTGTAGTACGGGGTGACGACGAGCAGCCCGTCCGCCCCCGCCTCCTCGGCCCGGCGCGCCAGCTCGGCGGTGTGCCGGGTGTCGGCGGAGCCGACGCCCGCGACGACCGAGGGGCCGGGGCCGAGGGCCTCGCGGACGGCCCGGACGAGCGCGGTCTTCTCGGCGTCGGTGGTGGTCGGGGACTCGCCCGTGGTGCCGTTGAGGACCAGACCGTCGCAGCCCTCCGCGACGAGACGGACGGCGAGGTCCCGCGCACCGTCGAGGTCGAGATCGCCGGCGGGGGTGAACGGGGTGATCATCGCGCAGAGGGCGCGGCCGAAGGGGCGTTCAGTGCTCATCCCCGAAGTCTGGACGACCCGGACGGTGAAGGTCCACTTAGATCTGCTTGGTTCGAGAGATAAGCAGTGCTGAAGACTGGTGCGCTTCTGGCATCATCGACGGGCGCGACAGGAGGACATGGAGAAGCACACAGCATGAGCTCACACAGCACGGCCGACGGGCGCGTCGCCCTCGTCACCGGCTCCTCCTCGGGCATCGGGGCCGCCGTCGCCCGCCGGCTCGCCGCGGCCGGATACCGGGTCGCGGTCAACTCCGCGCGCTCCGTCGATGCGGGCGAGCGGCTCGCCGCCGAACTCCCCGGCGCCGTCCACCTCCAGGCGGACGTCTCCGACGAGAGCCAGGCCACGGCCCTCGTCGAGCGGACCGTGGCCGCCCTCGGCCGCCTCGACCTCCTCGTCAACTGCGCGGGCACCACCAGGTTCATCCCGCACGACGACCTCGAAGCCGCCTCGCCCGAGGTCTGGCGCCACCTCTACGACGTCAACGTCATCGGCGTCTGGCAGACCGTCACCGCCGCCGTCCCGCACCTGCGGAAGACGCGCGGCGCCATCGTGAACATCTCGTCCCAGGCCGGGGTCCGCCCGGGCGGAAGCTCCATCCCGTACGCCGTCTCCAAGGCGGCCGTCAACCACATGACGAAGCTCCTCGCCAAGGCCCTCGGCCCGGACATCCGGGTCAACGCCGTCGCCCCCGGCCTCATCGACACCCCCTGGTTCGACGGGGTCGACGGCGCCGACGCGGCCAAGGCGCACGTGGCGGAGGCCGTCCCGCTGCGCAGGGTCGGCAGGGCGGAGGACATCGCCGAGGCCGTCCACGACCTGGCCCACGCCTCGTACATCACCGGCGAGGTGCTCCTCGTCGACGGAGGGGGACACCTCCTGGGCTGACCGGGCGGACCGGGCTGACCTGTCGGGGGGATCGCCGATCGGGTCGGCGGCAGGGCACCCCCTACAGCGCCCGTTTGAAGCCGTCGTGGCTGCGTGCGAAGCCCAGCGACGCGTAGAAGCGGTGGGCCTCCGTCCGCTTCTTGTCGCTGGTCAGCTGGGCGAGGGCGCAGCCGCGTTCCCGCGCCCGCGCCACGGCCCGCTCCATCAGCTCCCGGCCGAGTCCGCCGCCGCGCCGGTCGGCCCTGATCCGGACCGCCTCGATCAGGGCCCGCTCGGCGCCGCCCTTGCCGAGCCCCGGGATGTACGTGGCCTGGAGGCAGCCCACGACGAGGTCACCGTCGAGGAGGACCAGCACCTCGTTGCGCGGATCCGCCTCGATGTCCGCGAAGGCTCGCTCGTACGCCTCCGTGACGGTGACCGAGGAGGGGTCCACGACCCTCCGCTCGTCGGCCAGGAGGGCGAGGACGGAGGGCAGTTCGGCGCGGGTGGCGGGGCGAAGGATCATGGCGCGCAGTCTCGCACGGGGCGGAGCCTTGACCTCGACCAAAGTTGAGGTACGAGGGTGGAGGCATCCGGAGAAGAGACAGGAGACCCGCCCATGAACACCGTCGCACACCCCGACGCGCGCCCCGACTTCCACCGCCCGGGAGTCGGCGCCGTCCTCGCCAGCACCTGGCGGGTCGGCACCCCCGAACGCCAGCGGGCCGCCGTCGAGGCCGTCCGCGGGGTCTGGCAGAGCAGGGAATGGCCCGACCCCGGGCTGCTCGCGTACACCGTGTACACCGGGAACGACGGGGACACGCTGCTGCACTACTCGCAGTGGACCACCGAGCAGGCCTTCGAGGACTTCGTCCGCACCCACCGCGACGACCGGAACGCCGAGATCGACGCGGCCGTGCCCGGCATCGAGCGGGTCGTGCTCCACCGCTACGCGCCCCCGTACCGCTCCGCCGTCCTCGACGACCGCAGCGCGCGGACGCTGCCCGGGGCCCTCGCGGTCGTCGAGGTCGACTTCGAAGGGCCGGACGAGGCGCGGCAGAAGGGCTGGGTGGACGCCGTGTTCGCCGCCATGGACGACGAGGAGGGGAAGCGGCCGGCGCGCGGCGGGATCGGCGCGCACTTCCATCTGTCGACCGACGGCACCCGCGTCCTGAACCTGGCCGAGTGGGAGGACGAGCGGGCCCACGCGGAGTGGCTGGCGGCGGACGCGTCGGAGGTCGGTGAGGCCTGGGCACGCGTGCGCGGGTACCCGGGGCTCACCGGCAGCCGGGTGCGGCGGTACACGCCCGCGCTCAGCCTGAGCGCGGGCGCGTGACCGGACCGGTGCGTCCTACGGGCGGAAGCGCAGCACCTGCGGGTCGTGGTCGCTGTCCTGGTCGGCGAACTCCGCGTTGATGTGCACGCTGTCGTACTCGAAGTGGTGCACGCCGGGGCTGGTCAGGATCTGGTCGAGGACCTGGCTGTTGCCCTGGTAGACGTACGAGTAGCGCTCGCCGCGCGGCAGCGACCTCACGGCCGGGTACAGCGCGCCGCCGTCGGTGAGCGCCCGCGTCGTCCCGGAGAACTCGAAGTCGTTGATGTCACCGACGACGAGGACGTCGGCCTGCTTCTCCAGGGCGACGATGTCCTTCACGAAGGCGTTCACGGCCTGCGCCTGGAGGAGTCGCTGCGCCTCGGAGGAACGGTTCGGCGGCTGGTGGTGCGAGACGAGGGACTCGTCGCCGCCCTTCGAGCCGAAGTGGTTGGCGATCACGAAGACCGTACGCCCGCGGAAGACGAACTCGCCCGCGAGCGGCTTGCGGCTGTTGTCCCAGGCGGCGTTCGCCGGGTCGATCCTGCCGGGGGAGAGGGTCAGCGCGGCGCGGCCCTTCTCGCCCGTCACGGCGGTGGGCGTGGTGGTGGCGTCGGCGCCCGCGCGGTCCGTGAAGGAGACCCGCTCGGGGTTGAAGAGGAAGACCTGACGGATATTGCCGCCGGGCTGGCCGCCGTCCTCGTTGTTCCGCGGGTCGACCGAGCGCCACTCGTACGCGGGGCCGCCGGCCGCCACGATCGCGTCCGTGAACTTCTTGACCGTCTGGTCGGCGGCGACCGTGCCGTCGTTCTTGGCGCCGTTGTTGTCCTGGATCTCCTCCAGGGCGAGGATGTCGGGCGAGGCGAGGTTCTCCACGACCGCCTTCGCGAGCGCGTCGAACTTCTCCTGCGGGTCGCTCGGGTCCAGGTTCTCCACGTTGTACGTGGCCACGGCCAGCTCGTTCTTGTGCTGCTTGTCCGTGGACTCGCGCTCCAGGCCCTGGTCGGCGACGGTGCCGAGGGTGCGGGCGGTGAGCGTGTAGCCGCCGAACTGGTTGAAGTCGAGCGGGCCCTCGGTCGTGCCGGTCAGCCGGTCGCCGACGTTCGCCTTGGGGAACGGCTGCTGGGCGAGCGGGGTCAGCGACTGGATCTGGAGCCGGCCGGTGTTCTGCGACTCGTACGAGCCGTAGACCGTGCCGCCGCGCCGGTTGGCGTTCTCCCACGGCTTCACCGTCACCCACAGCTCCGCGTACGGGTCGGTGGCGCCGACCACGCGCGAGGAGCCGATCCGGACGTTGGTGCCCTCGAGGGACTCGTAGTAGTCCAGGGCGTACGTCTCCGGGTCGAGCGTCAGGCCGTTGATCGAGCCGCCGGCGGCCGGGTCGCCCTCGGGGGCGTACGCGTCGGGCACGGACCAGCCCGAGATCGTCACCGGCTCCGGGACGGCGTTGCCCTTCGAGAGCACGGTGACGACCGGCTTCGACAGCTGGGTGAGCGACTGGTTGCCCGAGTTCAGACCGCCGGGGACGTACTCGGTCACGGTGCCGTTCAGGCTGACCGCGTCGCCGACGGCGACCGTCGGGACGGAGCTGGTGAAGACGAAGAGGCCCTCGCTGGTGGCCGGGTCCGCGTCCGCCTGGGGGTCCTGGATCCAGAACCCGCGCGAGCCGTAGGTGCGGACACCGGTGACGATGCCCGTGACGCCGGTGACCTGCTTGCCGACGAGGGGGGAGACCCGGGTCGTGCCCTGGATGTCGTGGACGCGGACGCCGGCGGCGTCATCGGCGGCGGCGCTCGTCGAACCGCCGAGCAGACCCGCGGCGAGGGCCGAGGCGACGACGGCGGAGACCGCGGCGGATCGCGCGACGGTACGGCCGGCAGATCTCGGTATGGAGGAAGGCATCAGGGGACTCCGAGGGTGCTTGGAGGAACGGCAGATAGATCTACGCGCGTCAATCTCTTGGCAGAGCGCCCACCTTGTCAAGAGTCGACGGGTGTACGAAGGCTGACGGATCCGTGAACCGCCGGACGCCCTCGCGGATGCGTCTACGCTGGGAGCCGCTCTTTGAGCCCCCTTCACCCACGTACGCGCCGAGGAGACCCCCCAGATGTCAGCGGAGCACCCCACCCTTCCCCCCGTTCGGCTCCGTGCGGACGCGGAGCTGGCGCGGGACGCCCTGGCCGCCCCCCTCCTCGCCCACGCGGTACGGCTCGCCCGCTGGGCCGGGCCCGACACCCGGGTCGACGCGGGCGGCGAACTCGTCGACGAGCAGTTGCCCGAGGCCGTCGAGGTCCTCGGCCTCGGCGACGACGAGGACGCCGAGATGTGGGCGGGCGACGCCTGGCGGCTCGCGGTCGACACCGGTCTGGTGGCGGTGGAGGACGGCCAGGAGACGGAGGACGGCGACACCCCCGGGCGGGCCGCGCCCGGCGAGAACCTGCCGGTCGTCACGGGCGGTTCGCCCCAGGACGTCCTCGCGCTCTGGCTCGAAGGCTTCGATACGGTCTTCGCCGACGCAGTCGCCCCCGTCCTCGACGACCTGGACGCCATCGTCGGCGACGACGGCGAGATCGACATCGAGGCGCTGGACTGGGACCCCGAGGCGGAGGCCGAGTTCCTGGAGGGTGTCCTCGGCAACCTCTACCTCCTCACCGTCAGCGAGAGCGGACCCGGCGAGGGGCCGGTGCCGCTGCCCGCGCTCGCCGCGTCGATGGTCGTCCCCGACGACATGGGCGAACCCACCGACGACGTCCTGGAGCAGGTCTCGGACGCGATGATGCGGCTCGACGAGCAGTTCCGGCTCCTCGAACCGATCGGACTCGTCGAGTACCAGCCCGTCGACGAGGCCCTGATGGCCGAGGAGGGCGAGGAGCCCGCGCCGCCTGTCGACGACGAGGACGTCACCCGCTACGGCATGGTCCGGCTCACCCCGCTCGGCCTCTACGGCGTCCGGGCCAGGATGCTGGAGGCCGGCGTGGACGCGCCCGCCGTCGGCGACCTCGCGGACAAGGGCGCCGACGCGCTCCTCGACGGCATCGCCGGCTACCCCGAGGCCGCGGCCCGCGAGGAGACCGCCGCCTGGCTCGAAGGGCGGGACGTCCTGGGCGCGGCCCGGGAGCTGCTGCACGCGGCGCGGGGCGTGGACGCGGGCTCGCCGCTCCGCCGCCTCCACTGCCAGCAGACGCTCTCCCTGGTGGGCGCCGAGGCGGAGCCCGCCCTCCGGGAGGTCCTGGACGACGCGGAACTCGGCGGCCTGGCGCGGGTCTGGCTCGCGGAACGCGGCGCGACGGACGTGCCCGCGCCGCCGGAGTCGATGATCTTCTGGCTGGCGATCGACACGATCGCGGCCCAGCTCGACGCGGAGGGCGACCTGCAAGAGCTCCAGGAGCTGATCGAGGGCCTCACCGGCCGCCACGGCGGCTTCTTCGAGGCGGCCTGGCGGGTGGAGCACCCGGCGACGGCGGAGGTCCTGGAGGCGATGGGACGGCTCCACCGGGACAAGGGCGCGGCGAAGGAAGCCCGCAAGGCCGCCTTCAAGGCGCGCTCGAGGTCGGGCTCCTGACGACGGGCCGGCCGGCGCGGGGGGCGTGACGGCGGGGCGGGGTTCCTGCGATCGGCGGGGTCCTGCGGCGGGTTCGGGGCCGGGCTTCGGGTGGGTCGTTTTCGGCGGCGGGTTCGGGGCCGGGCTTCGGGTGGGTTGCTTCCGGCGGGTGGTGTTCCGGTGCGTCCGGCGCGCGCCGGGGCTCGCGCCCTGTCCGCCGGGGCTCGCGCCCGGCGGTGTTCCCGTGGCGTTCAGGCGGTGTTCGTGGCGGCGCGGCAGGGTGGCCCGCGAGATCCGGCCACCACAGGGAGAACGCCACACCATGCCTCTCAACCGCAGAGAGTTCACCCAGCAGTCCGCCGTCGCCGGTGCGGGCCTCGCCCTCACCGGGGTCGTCGGCGCTCTCGCCACCGCCCCCGCGGCCCTCGCGTCCGACGAGCCGGAGGCGTACGGATCCGACCACGGCCATGGGCACGGCCACGGCCACCGGCTCGGCTACGGACCGCTCGTCGCCGACCCCGACGGGATCCTCGCCCTGCCCGCCGGGTTCTCCTACCGCGTCCTCACCCGCACCGGCGTGACCCGGCTGGAGTCCGGCGAGTTCACGCCGTCCAACCACGACGGCACCGCCGCCTTCGCCGGGCCGCGCGGCTCCACGTACCTGGTCAACAACCACGAGCTCAAGGGCACCCGCGACAGGTGGGCGCACCCCGTCCCGCTCACCGAAGGCCTCGTCTACGACCCCGCCGCGGCCGGCGGCTGCACGGTCATCGAGGTCCACCGCGACGGCACCGTCGCCGAGTGGGTCGGCATCGCCGGCACCTCCACCAACTGCGCGGGCGGCAGCACCGCGTGGGGCACCTGGCTGACCGGCGAGGAGAACTCCGACCGCGCCGGCGTCAACGGCATGACCAAGGACCACGGCTACGTCTTCGAGGTCGACCCGCTCGACCGCCGCGCCAACCGCGACCCGAAGCCGATCAAGGCCTTCGGCCGGTACGACCACGAGGCCGTCGTCATCGACCCGAAGCGCGGCCACGCCTATCTGACCGAGGACGCCTCCAACCCCAACGGACTGCTCTTCCGCTGGGTGCCGCCGAAGGGCTTCGAGCACGGCAGGGGCAAGCTCCGCACGCTCGCCGACGACGCCGGCGTGCTCCAGGCCGCCAAGTGCATCGACCCCTCGGGCCGCTTCGTGGACGACCTCTCCCGGGCGAGCCGGATCGGCACCGTCTACGGCGTGGACTGGGTCGACGTTCCCGACCGCGACGGCCGCACCACCTCCGTCCGTAAACAGTTCACGGACGGCCAGGTCACCCGCGCCCGCAAGCTGGAGGGCATGTGGTGGGCCGACGGCGGCGCCTACGTCGTCTCCTCCTACGCGCGCGCGGAGAGCCCCGGCGACGCGCACGACGGCCAGGTCTGGTTTTACGACCCGAAGCGCCGCACCCTCACCCTGAAGGTGCTGCTCGGTGTGAACGCACATCCCGACGACGACAGCGCGGACGGCGCCTACGACGGCCCCGACAACATCACCGTCTCCCCGTACGGCGGGCTCGTCATCGCCGAGGACGGCGAGGGCGTCCAGCACCTCTTCGGCGCGACCGACTCGGGCCGCACCTACCCGATCGCCCGCAACGACCTGAACGACAGCGAGTTCGCGGGCGTCACCTTCTCGCCCGACGGCGACACGCTGTTCGCCGGCATCCAGAACCCGGGCATCATGGTCGCGATCACCGGCCCCTGGCGCCGCCAGCCCCGCCGCTGACCCCTGGTCAGTTCCATGGACTGACATCTAACATGTCAGTCCATGGACGCACTACGGCCCGTGGGCCGGACCCTGCTGCGTGACCGGGCGTACGAGGCGCTGCGCGAGGCCATCGTGCGCGGCGACCTCGCCCCCGGCGCCCCGCTCAAGGACGCCGACCTCGCCGACCGGCTCGGGCTCTCGCGCGCACCCGTGCGCGAGGCCCTGGCCCGGCTCGGCGACGAGGGGCTCGTCGAGTCCAAGCCGCAGAGCTACACCCGTGTCACCCGGCCGGTCAGCCGGGTCGTCAGGGACGCCGCGTCGGTGGTGCGGGTCATGCACGAACTCGCCGCCAGGACCGGCGTGCCCCTCCTCGGGCCCGAGGGCGTCCGGGCGATGCGCGAGGCCAACGAACGCTTCGCGGCGGCCGTCCGCGCCTCCGACGTGGAAGCCGCCCTGAACGCCGACGACGAGCTCCACCAGGTCCTCGTCGTCGCCAGCGGCAACCACGCCGCCGCCGCCACGATCGCGCGGTACACCCCCCTGATCCGCCGCGTCGAGCGGCGGCTCTTCGGCGACGCCGGAAGCTGCGGCTCGGCCGAGCTGCACGCCCGGCTCATCGACGCGTGCGCGGCGGGGGACGCGGCGGAGGCGGTACGGGTCACCACGGCGATATGGGCGGCGCTCGAACAACTCGCGGACGACGCCATCGACGTGGCCGATGTCACCGGCATCCCGGGGCCCGCGGTTCCGTAGGAGCGTCCAGGACCAGCAGCCGTCACTCACCGGGAGCCGCTTTGCCGATCACCGACTTCGACCGCTACCCGCTCCTCTTCGGGCCCTCGCCGGTCCACCCGCTCGAACGGCTCACCCACCACCTCGGCGGCGCCACCCTCTGGGCCAAGCGCGAGGACTGCAACTCGGGTGTCGCGTACGGCGGGAACAAGACCCGCAAACTGGAGTACCTGGTCGCCGACGCCCTCGCGCAGGGCTGCGACACCCTCGTCTCCATCGGCGGCGTCCAGTCCAACCACACCCGCCAGGTCGCGGCCGTCGCTGCCCGCGCGGGCCTCCGTTGCGTCCTCGTCCAGGAGAGCTGGGTCGACTGGCCCGACTCCGTGTACGACAAGGTCGGCAACATCCTGATCAGCCGTCTCGCGGGCGCCGACGTACGGCTCGTCCGGGCCGGCTTCGGCATCGGCTTCAAGGAGAGCTGGGAGCAGGCCCTGCGGGAGGTCGAGGAGGGCGGCGGCAAGCCGTACGCGATCCCGGCGGGCGCGTCCGACCACCCGCTCGGCGGACTCGGCTTCGCCAACTGGGCGTACGAGGTGGCCGAGCAGGAGCGCGCGCTGGGCGTCTTCTTCGACACGGTGGTCGTCTGCTCGGTGACCGGATCCACCCAGGCGGGCATGGTCGCGGGCTTCGCCGCGCTGGCGGAGGAGGGCGGCCCGGCCCGCCGGATCATCGGCGTCGACGCCTCCGCGAAGCCCGGCCCCACGCATGAGCAGATCACCCGGATCGCCCGGGACACCGCCGCCCTCATCGGCGTCGAACGGCCGCTGACGGCGGCCGACGTCGAGCTGGACGAGCGCTACCACGCCGGGGTGTACGGCATCCCCGACGAGACCACCCTCGACGCGATGCGGCTCGCCGCCCGCACCGAGGGCATGGTCACCGACCCCGTCTACGAGGGGAAGTCGATGGCGGGCCTGGTCGACCTGGTGGACCGGGGGGAGATCGGCCGGGACTCGACCGTGCTCTACGCCCACCTCGGCGGCCAGCCCGCCCTCAACGCCTACAGCGCGCTGTTCTAGGCCCTGCCGTCGCACTCCCGCCCGGCCCGCACTCCGGGCGACGGTGGGAGTGCGACGACTGGACCTGGTGGCCGGTCGCTCAGAGGGACTGGGCGGCCGGCTTCACCATGCCCCTGACGGTCCGGGACTTCACGAACTCGCCCATCGCCGTCATCTCCCACTCACCGCTGAACTGCTTGATGAGCTTGGCCATCATCACGCCGGTCTGCGGCTCCGCGGTGGTCAGGTCGAAGCGGACCAGCTCCTCGCCCGTCGCCGCGTCCATCAGCCGGCAGTAGGCCTTGGCGACCTCGGTGAACTTCTGGCCGGAGAAGGAGTTGACCGTGAAGACCAGACCGGTGGCCTCGGCCGGGAGACGGCCGAGGTCGACGACGATCACCTCGTCGTCGCCCGCGCCCTCACCGGTGAGGTTGTCGCCGGAGTGCTTCACCGAGCCGCCCAGGATGGAGAGCTTGCCGAAGTAGCAGCTGTCCAGGTGGTTGCGCTGGGGGCCGTACGCGATGACGGAGGCGTCCAGGTCGATGTCCTTGCCCCGGTACGCGGGCTCCCAGCCGAGGCCCATCTTGACCTGCGAGAGCAGCGGGCGGCCGCCCTTGACCAGGGACACGGTCTGGTTCTTCTGGAGGCTGACCCGGCCCTTGTCGAGGTTGATCTTGCCGCTCGGGGCGGCGGCCGGGGGAGCGGACGGCGCACCGGCCGCGATCCGGGGGTCCACCGGGGCGACGGGCGGTGCCGACGGGGGCGTGGGCGGGGCGACGGGGGCGGGCGCGACGGGAGCCGCCGCCGGGGCGGCGGCCGGCTCGTCGTCCACGGAGACGCCGAAGTCCGTCGCGATGCCGGCGAGCCCGTTCGCATAGCCCTGGCCGACGGCGCGGGCCTTCCACGCGCCGTTGCGCAGATAGATCTCGACGACGACGAGCGCGGTCTCGGTCGCCAGCTGGGGCGGGGTGAAGGTGGCGAGGACGCTGCCGTCGTCCGCGTTCCGCAGGGTGGCGGTGGGCTCGATGCCCTGGAAGGTCTGGCCCGCGGCGTCGGGGCTCGCGGTGACGACGATCCTCTCGATCCCGGCCGGGACTGCGCCGGTGTCCACCAGGATCGCGTCGGGGGCGGCACCGCCGCCGGAGCGGTAGGTGACACCGGGGCCGGACGGCTGGTTGTAGAAGATGAAGTCGTCGTCCGAGCGCACCTTGCCGTTGGCGCCGAGCAGCAGGCCCGAGACGTCGAGCCGCACCGGGGCGGCGACGTCCACCGCCACGCGCGTGACGGTGAGAGGGATGTTCGAGCCGGGGGTCATAGCGGTCATGCCAGGGCTAACGATCCGGGCACCCTCGCCGTTCCCTCACCCCCGCCGGGTTCGGCCACCCTGATGACGCGGATGGTTCCTGGCCTGCCGCTCGTTGCCGAAGCGGTACGCGCCCGTCCACCGGGCCATCACCAGCTGCTCGTCACCCGACCCGACCTCGGCGAGGAACTTCTCGGCCCGCCCGCCGCGCAGCACGCCCGCGGCGCGGCCGAGGTGGGTGAGGACGACGGAGCCGTCGCGGCGCCGCTCGTAGGTGAATCCATGGGGTCGTGGCATGACGGGCATCCTGCCGTTCCCGGTCAGATCCGTCATATGAATATTCTTTCGACCCATGGGTGGGGTGGGGGGAGAGGCCGTGGCGGGGAGCCGTTTCCGGACGCGGGACGTGGACGAGGCGCGCGAGGAGCTCGACGCCCGCTACTACGCGAACCGGATGGACGTCGTCGACCGGGAGCGGCGCCCCTTCGCGGCGCGCTTCGACACCGTCGAGCTCGGCCCGCTGGTCATCGGCGACCTGAGCTGCGGTGCCGATGTGCGGATGAGCTTCGGGGAACTGGGCGCGTACCACCTGAACGCTCCGCTCAGCGGCAGGATGGAGATGCGCCAGGGCGGGTCCGCGATCGTGGCGACGGCCGGCGAGGCGCTGCTCCTCGACCCGGCGGGCGACACCTTCCTCGACCGCTGGAGCGGGGACTGCCGGACCCTGTCGGTGAAGATCGGGGCGGCCGAGCTGCGCGACCGCCTGGAGCGACTGATCGGCCGCCCGCCCCGGGGTCCGCTGGTCTTCGCGCCCGGCCTGGACATCAGCCGCGGTCCCGGCCTGAGCTGGGTGCGCTTCGCCCGCCAGGTCGCCGCGGAGGCGCTCGCGGGGGAGGGCATCGCCCGGCACGAACTGGTGGCGGGGCCCCTGCAGGAGGCGCTGCTCAACGGGCTGCTGCTCGCCGCCGAGCATCCCTGGCGCGAGGCGCTGGCCCATCCGGGGGAGCCGCGGCGGCCGGCCCCCGTCAAGCGTGCGATGGACGCGGTGCGGGAACGGCCCGAGCACCCGTTCACGACCACGGAGCTCGCGGCCCTGGCACGGGTGAGCGTGCGCCGCCTCCAGGAGTCGTTCCGCGAGTACGTGGGGATGTCGCCGATGGCGTACGTACGGGAGGTCCGCCTCGACCGGGTCCGCGAGGAGCTGCGGGCGGCCGCGCCGGACGAGGTGAGCGTCAGCGAGGTGGCCTGGCGCTGGGGCTTCGCCCACCAGGGCCGGTTCGCGGCGAGCTACCGGGAGAAGTTCGGCGAGTCGCCGTCCCGCACCCTGCGCGCGTCACGCTGAGAGCGCCGCCCGCCGGCCGTGGCGCGGGCATCCCGCCGTGACCCGGTGCGACGACCCACCGCGCAATCCGGACAGGTGCCGCGTTCCGCGGCTCGCGATGATCTTCGGCCCGGCCTACGGTGATCACGTCCGGTCTGCCAGCGCGCGCCGCGACCCGGGCCCCGGCCGGCTCCCCCGTATCAGTCCGGCCGGGTCCTGCGTATCTCCGCCTCCGCGCGGTCCGTCCGTCCGCCGTCTCAGTGCGGCCACCGGGGCGGGTCCACGCAGAAGTGGCCGCCCAGGTAGAGGTCGTCGGCGCTGCCCTCGGCCGGGAGGCCCTTCTCGGCGATGAGCTTCTCCGCGTACGCCTCCGAGTCGTCCCGGGGTTCGAAGCCGAGCGCGCGGGCCGTGGAGAGGTCCCACCACGCGCGCGTGTTGGCGGAGGAGCCGTACACCACCGTGTGGCCGACGTCCGGGGCGGTGAGCGTGGTGTGCAGCAGCCGGGCGCAGTCGGCGGGGCTGAGCCACATCGACAGCATCCGCACCGAGGTGGGCTCGGGGAAGCAGGAGCCGATGCGGACGGAGACGGTCTCAATGCCGTGCTGGTCCCAGTAGAGCTGCGCCAGGTCCTCGCCGAAGCACTTGGAGAGGCCGTAGAAGGTGTCGGGGCGGTGCGGGGTGCCGACCGGGACGAGCGGTTCGCCCTCGCGGGGGCGGCGGGTGAAGCCGACGGCGTGGTTGCTGGAGGCGAACACCACGCGACGGACGCCCTCCTCGCGCGCGGCCTCATAGAGGTGGTAGGTCCCGGCGATGTTGGCGGCCATGATCTTCTCGAAGCTCGACTCCAGGGAGATGCCCGCCAGGTGCACGATCGCGTCGACGCCCCGGACCGCCTCGGCCAGCGCCGCCCGGTCCGCGAGGTCGGCGACGATCGCGTCCGGGGCCCCCGGCACCGGGGCGACGTCCAGGAGGCGGAGCTCGTAGCCGTACGGGGGCAGCAGCTCCCGCATCAGCGTGCCGACGCCCCCGGCGGCGCCGGTGAGCAGGACGGTGCGGGGTGCGGACATGGAGCAGGTCTCCTCTGATGGGCGTTATTCACAACCGTGGACACGCTAGGGAGCGGTGCGACGGAGCGTCAAGAGCGTGCGATAGACCGCGTTCTCTCCTTGACCGCCCCTCCGGGCTGTTCTAGCGTGCGGAGCGTCGCTGTTCAAGAATATGGATGACAGTCATAACTGTGCACACGACGGCTGTGCACGACGGATTCCCAGGAGTGCCCGTGACCACTGCCCCGCTCGCCGGCCGGCTCGACGGCCTGCTGTTCTTCCCCGTCACCGCCTTCGCGCCGGACGGCTCCGTCGACCTCGACACCTTCCGCGCGCACGTGCGCGCGGGCGTCGACGCGGGCGCCGCGGCCGTCTTCGCCTGCTGCGGCACCGGCGAGTTCCACGCCCTCACCCCCGAGGAGTTCCGGGACTGCGTCGCCGCCGCCGTCGAGGAGACCGCGGGCCGCGTCCCCGTCGTCGCGGGCACCGGCTACGGCACCGCACTCGCCGTCCAGTACGCCAGGCTCGCCGAGGAGGCCGGCGCCGACGGGCTCCTCGCCATGCCGCCGTACCTCGTCGTCGCCGACCAGGCAGGACTGCTCCGCCACTACACCGAACTCGCCGCCGCCACCTCGCTCGACGTCATCGTCTACCAGCGCGACAACGCGATCCTCACCCCCGCCACCGCCGTCGCCCTCGCCCGCACCGACGGCATCATCGGCCTCAAGGACGGCCTCGGCGACCTCGACCTCATGCAGCGGATCGTCAGCGCCGTCCGCGCCGAGGGCCTCGACCTCCTCTACTTCAACGGCCTGCCGACCGCCGAACTCACCGGCGCCGCCTACCGGGGCATCGGCGTCACCCTCTACTCCTCCGCCGTCTTCTGCTTCGCCCCCGACATCGCCCTCGCCTTCCACCGCGCCCTCACCACCGGCGACACCACCACCGCGAACCTGCTCGTCGACGGCTTCTACCGGCCCCTCGTCGAACTCCGCTCCCAGGGACGGGGGTACGCCGTCTCGCTCGTGAAGGCGGCGGTCCGCAGGGGAGGCCTGGACGTGGGCGGAGTACGGCCCCCGCTCAGCGACCCCGCCCCCGAGCACATCGACGAGCTCATGCTGCTCGTCGAGCGCGGCCGGGCCCTCCTGAAGGAGGCCGGAGCATGAGGGCGGGAGCCTTCGCCTACCCCTGGGACATCGACGGCGACCCCGCAGCGCCCGCGCTCCTCGCCGGGCTCGGCGTCGCGCAGATCACCCTCGCCGCCGCCTACCACTCCACAAGGGCGCTGACCCCCCGTCACCCGGCGCACCGCGTCGTCACCGCCGAGCACGCCGCCGTGCTCTACCCGCCCGACCACGACCGCTGGGCGGACCGCCCGCTGCGCCCGTACCCCGCGGGGCGGTGGGCGCCCGGCGACTCCTTCGGGCGGGCCGCCGAGTCCCTCGCCGCCACCGGCGTCGAGGTGCACAGCTGGGTCGTCCTCGCCCACAACTCCCGCCTGGGCGCCGAGCATCCCGATACCTCCGTCGTCAACGCCTACGGCGACCGCTACCCCTGGGCCCCCTGCATCGCCCGCCCCGAGGTCCGTACCCTGCTCGTCGGCCTCGCCGCCGAGGCCGCCGTACGGCCCGGCGCGGCCGGCACCGAGCTGGAGTCCTGCGGCTGGTACGGCCTCGCCCACCTGCACGCCCACGACAAGACCGGCGGCGTCGCCCTGGGGGAGCGGGAGCAGTACCTGATGTCGCTCTGCTTCTGCCCCTCCTGCCGCACGGGATACGGGGACGGGGGCGCAGAACCCGACGAGCTGGCCGCCGCCGTCCGCGCCGCCCTGGAACCGGTCTGGGCCGGAGCGGGCCCCGCGGGCGGGCTCGGCGACCTGGAGGCCCCGGTCCTCGCCTGGCGCGCCCGGACCGCGCGCACCTTCCAGGAAGCCACCGTGGCCGCCGTACGGGCAGCGGCCCCGCCCGGCTTCCGGATCCTGCTGCACGCCGACCCCGACCCGTACCGCTGCGGCGCCGACTCCGGCACGGACCCGGCGCACGTCCTGGGCCTCGCGGACGGTGTGGTCGCCCGCCCGCCCCGGGTCGCGGCCTTCGCCGCGCACGCCCGCCAGGACACCGTCATCGCCGCGAACCTGTCCGTCGTCTCCGGCATGGGCGGCGCCCCGGGACGGCTGGCCCACGACGCCGAGGACGCCCGTGACGCGGGCGCGACGGAACTGCGGCTCTACCACGCGGGACTCGCCTCCGACGAGGATCTGACCGCGGTCCGCACGGCCCTGCGGAAGCTGAGCTGAGACCGTCCCGGCGGATCCGGCCGTCCCCGCCGTGATCCGCCGGACACCCCGCTCACCAGGCCAGATCCTCAAGGGCGTCCAGGTCGGGCACCACCGGGGGCGCAGGTTCCGCACCCTCCGCGCCCACCCGCAGCTCCGCCCAGATCGTCTTGCCCCGCCGGGCGTACCGGGTGCCCCAGCGCTCCGCGTACTGCGCCACCAGATACAGCCCGCGGCCGCCCTCGTCCGTCGCCGCCGCGTGGCGCAGGTGCGGCGAGGTGCTGCTGCCGTCCGACACCTCGCAGATCAGCGTCCGGTCGTGGAGCAGCCGTACCCGCACCGGGTCGGCGCCGTACCGCACCGCGTTCGTGATCAGCTCGCTGAGGATCAGCTCCGCCGAGAACGCGAGCCCGTCGAGCCCCCACTCCGCCAGCTTCGCCGCCGCCGCGTTCCGCACCGGCGACACCGCCGACGGGTCACGGGCCACCTCCCACTCCGCGATCCGGTCACGCTCCAGCAGCCGCGTGCTGGCCACGAGGAGAGCGATGTCGTCACTCGGCGTCGGCGACAGAAGGGTAGCGAGGACGTCCGCACAGGTCTGTTCCGGATTCCGGTCCGAGTGGGCGAGCGCGGACCGGAGCAGCCCGAGCCCCGTGTCCAGGTCACGCGCCCGGTTCTCCAGGAGGCCGTCCGTGAAGAGCACCAGTTTGCTGCCCTCCGGCAGCCACAGCTCCGTCGATTCGAACGGCACGTCGCCGAGACCAAGACCCAGCGGAAGCCCCGGCGACAGCTCGGGGAACTCCACCCGCCCGTCGGGACCCACGAGCGCCGGCCCCGGATGCCCCGCACTCGCCACCGTGCACAGGCCGGACGCCGGATCGTAGATCGCGTACAGGCAGGTCGCCCCGGTGATGCCCTCCTCGCGCCGCCGCCCCTCGCCCTCCGGCCCCTCCGACTCCCGCGCGTCGATCCGGCCCGTCAGCTCGTCCAGATGACCGAGCAGCTCGTCCGGCGGCACGTCGAGCGTCGAGAAGTTGTGCACCGCCGTCCGCAGCCGTCCCATGGTGGCCGCCGCGTGCAGCCCGTGCCCCACCACGTCACCCACCACCAGCGCCACCCGCGCCCCCGGCAGCGGGATCACGTCGAACCAGTCGCCGCCCACCCCCGCCTTGGCCGGGAGATACCGGTACGCCACGTCCACCGCGCTCTGCTCGGGCAGCACCCGGGGCAGCAGGCTCCGCTGGAGCGTCACCGCCATCGCGTGCTCCCGGGTGAACCGGCGCGCGTTGTCGATCGCGACCGCCGCCCGCGCCGCCAGCTCCTCCGCGAACGACAGATCCTCCTCCCCGAACGGCTCCGGAGTGTCCGCCCGCCAGAAGTTCGCCATCCCGAGGACCACCCCACGGGCCAGCAGCGGCACCGTGAGCAGCGAGTGCATCCCGAAGGCGAGGGCCTGCGCGGCCCCCTCCGGGTCCTGCGCCCGCCAGCCCTCCGCCGAGGCCAGCTCCGCCTGCACCACCGCGTGACCCGCGTCCAGGGCCCGTGCCATCGGCGTGCTGGGGACGTCGAACCGTACGGTGTCCCCGACCGGCTGCAGCGGCTGGTCGGGCCGCAGCCCGCTCAGCGCCGTCCGCCGCATCTCCGTGGTCGCCGACGAGGACTCGGGCGGCTCCTCGCCCCGCAGCACCGGTTCGAGCAGCTCCACCGTCGCGAAGTCCGCGAACCGCGGCACCGCCACCTCCGCCAGCTCCTCCGCCGTCCGTACGACCTCCAGCGTCGTTCCGATCCGCACCCCCGCCTCGTAGAGCAGCTGGAGCCGGCCGCGGGCCACCGCCGCCCGGCCGCTGAGGGCGGCCAGCTCCGTGGTGTCCCGCATCGTCATCACACAACCGGACTCGCGCCCGGCCGGGAGCGTGGGCCGCACGCTCACCGCGAGCAGCCGGTCGCCCGCGCGGTGCACCTCGTCCGTCGCCGACCGGCCCGACTCCAGGAGCTCGACCGTCCGCGGGTCGAGGCCCAGTTCCGAGACGTGCCGCCGCTCCGCGTCCTCCGTGAGCCCGAGCAGCCGGCGCGCCTCGTCGTTGGCGAGCAGCAGCCGGTGATCGGCGCCCACGATCAGGACCCCTTCGCGGACCGCGTGCAGGACGGCCTCGTGGTGTTCCTTCATCCGGGTCATCTCGGCCGGGCCGAGGCCGTGCGTCTGCCGCCGCAGCCGCCGGCTCACCAGGGCGGCCCCGCCCACCGCCATCACGAGCGCGCCGGCCGCCGCGCCGATGAGGAGCGGCAGCCGCCCCTGTACCGCGTCCGTGATGTTCTCCACCTCGATGCCGCTGGTGACGAGGCCGACGATCCTGCCCCGGTCGTCGACCACGGGCACCACGGCCCGTACGGCGTCGTTGGGGGCGCCACGGAACAGCTCGGTGTAGGACTCGCCGTCCACCGTCGCACGCGTCAGGTCGCCGGTCGCCTTGCGGCCGATCAGCTCCGGCTGCGAATCGGTGTACCGCACGCCGTCCCTGCTGAGGACCGCGATGAAGTCCAGGCCCGTCGCCCGCCGGGTCGCCTCCGCCCGGTCCTGGAGCTCCGCCGTCGGGTCGGCGGAGGTCAGCGCGTCGTCGACGCCGGGCGCCTTCGCGAAGGCCTCCGCGACCGCGAGCGAACGGATCTGGGCGTCGTGCTCGCTGTCGCTGCGCGCCTGGTGGAACGTCACGAACACGGCCGCCGCGATCACCAGGAGGGCGATCAGCGCCTCCAGTGCGAACACCTGCCCGGCGACGCTCCGCAGCCCGGTCCCGCGCCCGCCCCCACCGGGCCGCCGCTCGCGCGCCCGCCGCTCGGCCCACCGCTCCCGGGCCGTCATCCCGTGCTCCGGGCGATGAGCAGCGCCACGTCGTCCGCGGCGCCCGGACGGCGCAGCGCCCGCAGCAGCGTGTCGCAGGTCTCCTCCAGGGGCCCGCGCGCCTTGTCGAGCAGGCCCACCAGCAGGGCGAGCCGTTCGTCGATCGCCTCGTCGCGGGTCTCGATCAGACCGTCCGTGTACAGCACGAGCAGGTCCCCCGGCCGGAAGGGCACCCGGGTCGTACGGAACGTCGCGCCGCCCACCCCGAGCGGAAGCCCCGGCTCCATGTCCACCAGCTCGGCCGGTCCCTCCGCCGGGACCCGTACCGGCGGCAGATGGCCGGCGTTCGCGATCCGGCACCGGCCCAGGGCCGGGTCGTGCACGGCGAACAGACAGGTCGCGATGTAGTGCTCGAGGCCCGCCGTGATCCGGTCCAGATGCCGCAGCACCTGGGCGGGCGCGAGATCGAGGTCCGCGAACGCGCAGGTGGCGGTCCGCAGCCGCCCCATCGTGGCCGCCGCGTCGATCCCGCTGCCCATGACGTCCCCGACGACCAGGGCCGTCTTGTCGTCGGGCAGCGGGATCACGTCGTACCAGTCGCCGCCGACCTCGCTCGACGCCTGCGCCGGCTGGTAGCGGGCCGCGATCTCCAGGCCCGCGCGCTCCGGCGGCGTGCCCGGCAGCAGACTGCGCTGGAGCGTCACGGCCGAGTTCCGCACGCTCTGGTACCAGCGCGCGTTGTCGATGCTGACCGCCGCGCGGGCCGCGAGCTCCGTCGCGAGCAGCACGTCGTCGCCGTCGAAGGGCAGCGCGTTCCGGTCCCGCTTGAGGTCGAGCGCGCCGAGCACCTCGCCGCGCGCGATCAGCGGCACCGCCAGATACGAGTGCACCCCGGCCCGGGCGAGGAGCTCCGCCGCCTCGGGGCTCCGTGCGATCCGGGACAGATCACCGGGGCCCACGTGCTCCACCAGGACCGGCAGACCGGTGTGCACACAGCGGGTGACCAGCCGGTCCGCCCCGTACATCGCGACCGCCCCCGGCGGGTCCGCCGCCGGCAGCGCCTCCGTCCGCGCCGCCGCCTTCACCGCCAGCGCCCGGAACAGCTCGGGCCCCTCCTCCGGCGCGCCCGGCCTCCGCAGCGTCAGGACGGAGTCGAGGACGTCGACGGCGGCGATGTCCGCGAGCTCCGGGACCACCACCGAGGCGAGCTCGTCCGCCGTCCGCTCCACCTCCAGGGTGGTGCCCACCCGGGCCGAGGCGTCCGCGATCAGCGCGAGCCGCCGCCGGGACCGGTCCGCGACCGTGTCCGCCCGGTGCCGCTCGGTCACGTCGATCACCGAGGTCGCGGCACCCAGGATCCGGCCCTCGGCCCCCTCCAGCCGGTAGAAGGACACCGACCAGGCGTGGTCGCGGTCGGGGTCCGCGGGCGTCCGTCCGACGATGTGCCGGTCGAGCAGAGGCGCCCCCGTGGCCAGTACGGTCCGCAGCGACGTCTCGATGACACGCGTGTCGAACAGCGGCAGCACCTCGCCGATCCGCCGTCCGATGTGCAGCGTGGCCGGTACGCCGTTGATCCGTTCGAGCGCCGGGTTGACCAGGACGTACCGCAGGTCGCCGTCCACGACGGCGAGGCCGATCGGGGACTGGGTGACGAGCCGGTCCGTGAGGGCGAGTTCGGTCTCGACCCGTTCGACGGCGGAGTGGTCGGCGGCGATCCCGAGCGCGTACAGGCCGCCCAGGTCGTCGGTGAGCCGCATGTTGCGGAACTCCACGCGCCGGACGCTGCCGTCCTTGTGCCGTACGGGGAAGGTGCCGGCCCAGGCCGCGCCCTCGCGCAGCATCTCGCCGAAGAGGCGCATCGCCTCCTCCCGGTGCTCGGCGCCGACGATCAGCCGGGCCAGGTACCGGCCGAGCGCCTCGTCGGAGCGGAAGCCGAACAGGATCTCCGCCTGCGGGCTCCACAGCACGATCCGGCCGCGCGCGTCCACGACGATCGCGGCGACCCCGATCACGTCGAGGAGCCCCTTGCCGTCCAGGGGCACACCCACCCGCCCCGTCGCCCCCGGGAAGGAACCGGCCGTCACACTGCCCTCCTCCCGCCGCGCGCGCCTCCTTCCATGCTCGCCGCCCGCCGGTCGCCCCGCACCGCGAGCGCCGCCGGTCACGCGTGACGGCCGGGCATCCGTACGGCCGGTGCCACCCGCCCACGCCGTGCCCGCCACCGCGAGCAGCGGCGGCAGAACGCGGACGTCGACCAGGGCCACCAGGCCCGCGCCGAGGGCGAGGGCCGGCGCGTTCGGGGCGAGGACCAGGGTGTTCGTGGTGGCCGCCACCCGACCCCCGCCCCCGTCGGCCCCGCGGATCGGTCACCTTCCCTAGGGGGTCTCCGGGGCCGCCGCCCCCCGCCTCTCGTGCCGCAGCGCCGCCCCCGTCACCACCGCGCCCAGGCCTTCCCACAGGCCCACGCCCAGGAAACCGGCCGGGGCGCGGCCGGTGACGACCGCGAGGGTGAAGACCGCGCAGGTGAGGAGCCGGAACGGGACCGTCCAGCGGAAGAAGGGCTTCCAGTCGGCGAGCGAGGCCAGGACGTAGTAGACGCCCATGTTGAGCGCGGCCATCGAGGACGCCGTGAGGAAGACGAGGGTGTGGTCGCCGTCCGCGCGGCCGTCCGCGGGCACGGGTTCGAAGCCCATCACCGTGAGCAGGGCGTCCGGGACGACGAGGCCCACCACCCCCAGCGCGGCGGCGAGCACGCCGAAGACCGCCATGGTCCAGCCGGACAGGGAACGGGGCAGGCGCACGGCGGGTCCTCCGCGAGGTGAGTACGGGGTCGGGGCTCGCAAACGTGCTCGAACGCGAGCGTGCCCTGCATACCGTGTGACGGGGTCCGACGGCCAATCGGATGCCGCCGAATCCCGTCTCGCGGGGTGCGACGGCCCATCGGGCCCGCCGAATCCCGTCTCGCGGGGGCCGACGCCCCATCGGGCCAGCCGAATCCCCTCTCGCGGGGTGCGACGGCTAATCGGGCCCGCCGAATCCCCTCTCGCGGGGCCCCGCTCGCCCCTCAGGCGTCCCCGAACCCCGTCCCGCCCCAGGTCACTTCAGCGCCGCCGCCATCATCTTCTGCGCCACCGGCGCCGCCAGGCCGTTGCCGCTGACCTCGGAGCGGGCCGCGCCCGAGTCCTCGATCATCACCGCGACGGCGACCCCCTTCCCGGTCGAGGGGTCCTTCGCGTACGAGGTGAACCAGGCGTACGGCGTCTTGCTGTTGTTCTCGCCGTGCTGGGCCGTGCCCGTCTTGCCGCCGACCTCGGCGCCGTCCACCGCCGCGTTGGTGCCCGTGCCCTTCTCGACCACCGTCACCATCGCGCTGCGCAGCTGCTCCGCCGTCGAGGCGGAGACGATCCGCTCGCTGTCCCCGTCCTTGAACGAGGTCAGCGCGTCGCCGTCGGAGTCGACGACCTCCGAGACCATGTGCGGGGCCGCGAGGAGGCCGTCGTTGGCGATCGCCGCCGACACCATGGCCATCTGGAGCGGGGTGGCGGTCACGTCGAACTGCCCGATGCCGGTGAGCGCGGTCTGCGCCGCGTCCATGCCGGACGGGTAGACGCTCGCGTAGGCGCGGACCGGGACGTCGAGCTCGGCGTCGTTGAAGCCGAACTTCTCCGCCATCGCCCTCACCTTGTCCTGCCCCAGGTCGGCGGCCATCTTGGCGAAGACGTTGTTGCAGGAGTACTGGAGAGCCGTGCGGATCGTGGCGTTCTCGCAGGGCGCCGAGGCGTTCTCGTTCTTCAGCACGGTCCGGGTGTTCGGGAGGGTGTACGGGTCGGGGCTCTCCGTCGCCGTGTCCACCGAGCTGTAAAGGCCGTCCTCCAGGGCCGCCGCGGCGACGACCAGCTTGAAGGTGGAGCCGGGCGGCAGCGGCTGGCGCAGGGCCCGGTTGACCATCGGCTTGTCCTCGTCGGTGGTCAGCTCCTTCCAGGCGGCGCCATCCGTCGTCCCGGTGATCTTCGACGGGTCGTAGGACGGGGTGGAGGCGAGGGCGAGGATCCGGCCGGTCGCCGGGTCGATCGCGACGGCCGCGCCCTTCTTGTTCCCGAGCGCCCGGTAGGCGGCCTTCTGTACGTCCGGGTCGATCGTGGTGATGACCGTGCCCGGATCCTGCTGCTTGCGGGTGAGGGCGTCGAGCGGGTTCTTCAACCGGTCGTCGGTGCCGTCGAGGACGTCGTCGTAGATGCCCTCCAGCTGGGTGGCCCCGTACGCCTGGGAGCTGTAGCCGGTGACCGCCGCGTACAGCTCGCCGTCCGTGTACGTGCGCTTGTACGCGAGGTCGTCCCCCTCCGTTCTCTTCGAGCCGGTGACCGGCGAGCCGGCCACGACGATGTCGCCGAGCGGCTGCGCGTACTGCGCGATGGTCTTCCGCCGGTTCTTCGAGTCGTCCGCGAGCGCCTTGCCTTCGTACGCCTGCACCCAGGTGGCCCGGCCCAGGAGGGCGAGCACCAGGAGCAGCACGAAGACCGACGTGTGCCTGATCGTCTTGTTCATCGCACCTGTGGGGACGAACGGGCCGGCAGGAGACGTTCCGGATGTGTCCGGTTTCTCAGGGAACCTTCATCCGGGACGGTCGTGCGGGCCGGGTCTCACCCTGCCCGTACGAACCCCGACTCGTACGCCAGGATCACCGCCTGCGTACGGTCGCGGGCGCCCGACTTCGCCAGGACCGCCGCCACATGCGTCTTGACCGTGGCCGCGCCGACGCCCATCCGGTCCGCGATCTCCGCGTTCGTCAGGCCCGTCGCCACAAGCCGCAGCACCTCCGCCTCCCGTTCGGTGAGACGCCCCACCCACGGCGGCGGAACGGGCGGCCGGTGGCGGGCGTGCTCGGCGGCCAGGCCCCGTACGGCCGCCGGGTAGAGCAGCGAGTCGCTCCGCGCGACCAGCCGGACCGCGCCGACCAGCTCCTCCGCCGCGGCCCGCTTCAGGAGGAAGCCGGCCGCGCCCACGCGCAGCGCGTCGTACACGTAGGAGTCGTTCTCGAAGGTGGTCACCACCACGATCCGCGGCGGCTCCGCCATCCCGGCGAGGATCTGTTCGGTGGCCCGGATACCGTCGATCTCCGGCATCCGCACATCCATCAGGACGACGTCCGGCCGTTCGGCCCGCACCACCGACACCGCCTCCGCGCCGGTGGACGCCTCCCCGACGACCTCGATGCCGGACTCCGCGTCCAGGATGACCCGCAGGGCGGTCCGCACCATCCGCTCGTCGTCGGCCAGGACGACCCTGATCGCGGCCGCGCTCACCGGGGGATCCTGACCGCGAGACGCCAGACACCGTCCACCGGGCCGGCCTCCGCGGTGCCGCCGAGCAGCCGGGCCCGCTCCGCGACACCGCGCAGCCCGCGCCCGCCGTTCGGACGGGCGACCGGGGGCCGCTCGGGCAGGGGGTTCTCCATGGTGATCTCCATCTTCTCGGTACCGGCGTCGAGCCGTACGGTGACGGGCTCCCCGCCCGCGTGCCGGGCCGCGTTCGTCAGCCCTTCCTGAACGATCCGGTACGCCTCCCGGGACAGCGCCTCCGGTACGGTGCCCAGGTCGCCCGACACGGTCAGCGCCACCCTCGGCCCCGCGCCCCGCACCAGGGACCCGAGCGCGTCGAGCCCCGGGCCCACGCCCTCCGCGACCTCGTCGCCCCGGCGCAGCAGGCCGAGGGCCCGGTCCAGCTCGCCGACCGTGCGCCGGGTGGTCTCCTCGATCGCGGTCAGCGCCTCCCGCACGAACGCCAGGTCCGTTCCGGCCCCGCTGTCCAGGACCCGCCGGGCCGCCCCCGCCTGGAGGGTGACCGCGCTCAGCGCGTGACCGACCGAGTCGTGCAGCTCCCGGGCCAGCCGGTTGCGGGACTCCGCCTCCGCCGCGCGCCGCTCGGCCGCCGCGAGCCGGTCCTTCGGGCTCGGTCCGAGCAGCCGGGGCGCCTGCCGGGCCAGCAGGGCGCCGGTCCCGGCGGCCGTGGCGGCGAGCGCGAGCAGCATCAGGAGCCCCGCGGGAAGCGCCGCCCAGCCCCACCAGGGCCGGTCGAGCCCCCACAGCCTGCCGAGCTCCGACTCCCGGAGCGCCGGCGAGAACGGCAGCGCCATCACCGACACCGCGAACGGCGGCAGCGCCAGCGTCGCCCCGCTGATCAGCGCTCCCACGCCCAGGTGCAGGGTGAACCAGCCGGCCGTCCTGGCCCTCGCCTCCGTGCCCCGCGCCGGGCCGTCCGCGAACCGGTCCGCCGGCACCCCGCAGAGCGCCCGCGCCGCCGCGGCAGACATCGGCCGGGTCAGCGGGGACAGCGCGGCGACCGTGACGAGCGGCAACCCCGCCGCGTACGCCCCGAACTGCCCCCCGATCCCCCCGGAGAACATCCCGCCGCCGCCGCCGAGCAGCAGCGCGACGATCACGGAGCCGACCATCCAGAACGGCATGAACAGCGCGCCGCCCACGATCAGATGGAGCCAGCGCCGCCTGGCCCGCTGCCCGAGGAGGGCGGCCGCGTACCGTCTCACGCCTCGGCGCTCCGGCGCCGCAGGACGACTGCCACGCACGCGGCGAGGAGGAACCCGGTGATCATGTCGCCAGCGTAGGACAGCTGTACGAGCTCGGGGACGCGCTCGGCGGGATCCGTCTCCGGCAGCAGCGCGACGAGCGACATGTAGGCACCCCAGCAGCCCACCACCGCCGACGCCGTCCAGGCCAGGGCGAGGGTGGAGCGGACCCGCGCCCCGGCGGGCCTGCGCAGGACCAGGAGCAGGGTGAAGACCACGGCGACGAGGAGGAAGCCGAGCCACTGGGCCTCCAGGACGTGGAAGTCGGCGTCCCGCTCGGCGATCCGCCGGGCGGACAGGCCGGTGGTCGCGCCCACCGCCCACAGCAGGTGCGGCACGGCCGACACGAGCGCGGTCACCGAGCCGGCCAGGGCGGCGACGCGCACTCCCGGCCCGGACGTACGGGCGGGCAGCTCGCCGAGCCGGCCGCTCCAGAGGTGACCCCAGCGGTCCCGGGCGTACAGGACGAAGAGGGTGCCGAGGGTGAGGCCCTGGAGGATGAAGCCGCCGTAGACGACAGCGAAGACCCAGGGGTCCAGGAAGGGTTCTGCGGGTGCGGCGGCCCGCTCGTCGCCGGTGACGGCGGCGACCACGAGCTGTGCCGGGTATCCGGTCATGATCGGGACGAGCAGTCCGGTCGCCGCCCACATGGGGAGGGCGAGCAGCCAGGCGGGGAACCGCCGGCCCCAGGCCTGGGTGAGCAGCAGGGCGAGGACGATCACGAGGGCGTCGGCCAGCACCGTCACCGCGTTGCCGATCGCCAGCATCCTGGGGTGCTCCAGGAGCACGCTCCCGGCCGGGATGCCGATCTCGCTGCCCGCCACCCAGGCGATCTTGAGCGAGATGTACGGGAGGCAGGCGAGGATCGCGAGCACGCGCAGCGCCCGGCGGGCGGTGCTGGTGCGGTGGTCGGCGCGGGGTGCGGGGGCGGGGAGGTGCGCGGTCTGTGTCATGGCTCCACGCTCGCGCGTGGCGGCCCGGTGCCACGTCCTGCGCACCGGTGATCCGTCTCCGCCGCGCGGGGGAGGAGCCCTCATTCCTCACGTGAATTGACCCATGTTTTTGATGATCAATTGCACCCCTGGGCATGGTCAATAGCCCTCTAGAGTAAGGATCATGAACGAGAACGCGCCCTTCGCCCCGCTCCTGACCCGCGCCGCCGACGCCGAGACCACCGCCGACCCCAGCAGCGTGATGACCCTGCTCGCCGACTCGGACACCACCGGCGGCCGGCTCACCAGCTACCGCTCCTCCTTCGCGAAGGGAGCGGTCGGTGCCCCGGCGCACTTCCACACCAGGGCCTCGGAGATGTTCTTCGTGCTCGGCGGCTCGCTCCAGGTCCTGGTCGGCGAGGAACTGTCCGTCCTGGAGCAGGGCGACTTCCTCCTCGTCCCGCCCCACACCCCGCACGCCTTCGCGGCCGCGCCCGGCGCCGAGGCCGACGTGCTGTTCGTCTTCACGCCCGGCATGGCCCGCTTCGACTACCTGCGGCTCCTCGGCCGGGTCATGCGCGGTGAGGCGAGCTTCGAGGAGATCAAGGCCTCGTCGGAGCAGTACGACAACCACTACGTGGACAGCCCGGTCTGGCAGGCGGCCCTGGCCGAGCGGGGCTGAGTCCCCAGGGGCTCAGAGGCGGCGGGTCGCCAGCGTCAGCCGGTCCCGCGCGTCGAACAGCGCGTCCTTGATCATCTGCTCGTGGGCCGGGGTGAGCCGCGCCACCGGCACCGAGCAGCTGATCGCGTCCCGCGCCGGGGTCCGGTACGGGATCGCGATGCCGAAGCAGCGCAGCCCCAGCGTGTTCTCCTCGCGGTCCACCGAGAAGCCCTGCTCACGGATGACACGCAGCTCCTCGATGAGCTGCTCGCGGTCGGTGATGGTGTGCTCGGTCAGCGCCGGCAGGGTCTCCGGGAGCAGCTTGCGCACCTGCTCGTCGGTGTGGGTGGCGAGCAGCGCCTTGCCGAGCGAGGTCGAGTGCGCGGGCAGCCGCCGCCCGACCCGGGTGAACGGCCGCAGGTAGTGCTGGGACTGACGGGTCGCCAGATAGACGACGTTGGTGCCGTCGAGCCGCGCCAGGTGGATGGTCTCGGTGGTGTCGTCGGAGAGCCGGTCCAGGGTGGGCCGGGAGGCGGCCACCACCTCGTCGCCGTCGATGTACGAGGTGCCGACGAGCAGCGCCCGCACCCCGATGCCGTACCGGGTGCCGGTCGCGTCCGTCTCCACCCAGCCCAGTTCGACCAGGGTGCGAAGCAGCATGTACAGGCTGGACTTCGGGTAGCCGACGGCTTCCTGGACGGCGGCCAGCGAGTGCATCCCGGGGCGGCCGGCGAAGTACTCGAGCAGCTCCACGGTCCGCACAGCGGACTTCACCTGCGCTCCGCCCGCGTCGGCAGTCGCCATGACCCTCGCCCCATTTCCGTTCGTCCGGTCGTCCCGTGGCCACCTGGCCGAACGGGGCCCCTTGTGGAGACGGCCCGGCCGTCCCTAGAGTCCCGTACAGATGCGTTCATCTACAAGAACTGTGTTCAGAATAGCGAACAGGGGCGTGGCGGTGGCGGCAGAACCAGTGTGGAGTGTGGACCCCCGGACGGGGAAGCCGCGCGAACAGGTCGCGGTGGAGGCCACGGCCGAGGACGTCGACCGGTCCGTACGGGCCGCCCACGACGTCCGTGAGAGTCTCGCCGACCGCGGCGTACGGGCTTCCTTCCTCCGTACCGCGGCCGACGTCCTCGACGGGGCGCGCGAGCGGATCGTCGAGACGGCCGACGCCGAGACCGCGCTCGGACCGGTCCGCCTCACCGGCGAACTCGCCCGCACCACCGGTCAGTTGCGGGCCTTCGCCGACGTCGTCGAGGAGGGCTCCTTCCTCGACATCCGGATCGACCTGCCCGACCCCGGCGCCGTCCCGCCCCGGCCCGACATGCGCCGCTGGAAGATCCCGCTCGGCGTCGTCGCCGTCTACGCCGCCAGCAACTTCCCCCTCGCCTTCTCGGTCCCCGGCGGCGACACGGCGAGCGCCCTCGCGGCCGGCTGCCCCGTCGTGATCAAGGCCCACCCCGACCACCCGGCCACCTCCGCGCTCTGCGCCACCCTGCTGCGCGGGGCCGCCGCCAAGGCCGGCCTCCCCGAGGACGTCGTCACCCTCGTTCACGGCTTCGACGCCGGCGTGGAACTGGTCCGGCACCCGCTCGTCGCCGCGGCGGGCTTCACCGGCTCGGTCCGCGGCGGACGGGCCCTCTTCGACGCGGCCGCCGCCCGGCCCGTCCCCATCCCCTTCCACGGCGAACTCGGCTCCCTCAACCCGGTCGTGCTCACCAGCGCGGCGACCGAGGAACGGGCCGAGGAGATCGGCGCGGGCCTCGCCGGCTCCATGACCCTGGGCGGCGGCCAGTTCTGCACCAAGCCCGGCTTCGTCCTGGCCCCCTCGGGCGAAGCCGGCGACCGCTTCCTCGACGCCCTCGCCGCCGGGGTCTCCGAGACCGGACCGGCCGTGCTGCTCGACCACCGGATGCGGGACGCCTTCGTCGCCGGGGTCACCGAGCGCACCGCGCTCGACGGCGTACGGGCCCCGGTCACCCCCGGCGCGGGCGACGAGCACACGGTCAGCGCCGGAGTCCTGGCCGTCGACGCCGCCCTGCTCACCGAGGGCGACCGGCACCACCTCCTCCTGGAGGAGTGCTTCGGCCCGGTCACCGTCGTCGCCCGCTACGACTCGCGGACCGAGATCACCGAGGTCCTCTCCCGGCTGCCCGGCAACCTCACCGCCACCCTCCACATCGCCACGGAGGCCGGCGAGGACGCCGACGCCGCCTCGCTGCTCGCCGAACTCACCCCGCTGGCCGGCCGCGTCCTCGTCAACGGCTGGCCCACCGGCGTCGCCGTCGCCCAGGCCCAGCACCACGGCGGCCCCTACCCGGCCACCACCTCCACGTCCACCTCGGTCGGCGCGACCGCGATCGAGCGCTGGCTGCGCCCGGTCACCTACCAGTCGACCCCCGACCACCTGCTCCCGCCGGAGCTCCGCGACGCCAACCCCCTGGGGCTGCCCCGCCGCTGAGCCCGCCAGGCCTCAGGATCCGACGCGCACCACGATCTTCCCGAGGTGCGCGTCGGACTCCATCAGGCGATGGGCGTCGGCGATCCGCTCCAGACCGTCGAAGGTCTCGGCGATCACCGGCGCGAGGGAGCCGTCGCGCAGCCCCGAGCCGATGAAGCCGGCCGCGCGGCGGCGCCCCTCCTCGGTCCTGGCGAGCACCCCGTTGGCGTAGGTGTGGACGGTCTGCGGCCAGTTCATCGACAGGGCCGTCGGCCGCAGGTCCAGCCACCCGTACAGCACCGCCGTGCCACCGGGCCGCAGCGCGTCGCCGAGCCGGGCGAACCCCGGCCCGCCGATCGCGTCGAACACCAGGTCCGCCCCGGCCCCGCCGGTGATCCGCCGCACCTCCGCGACCAGGTCCCCGGCGTCCCCCGCCTGCCCTCCGTCCCCCGCGCCCTCGGGTTCCGTCACGATCACGTGCGCCGCCCCGAGCTCCAGGAGCCGCTTCCGCTTGCCCTCGCGGCGCGTGGTGGCGATCGGCACGGCACCGACCCGCAGCGCCGTCTGGATCGCCGCCGTCCCCACCCCGCTCGACGCGCCCGTGATCACCACGTGGTCGCCGGGGCCGAGGCCGCCGGTCAGCACCATGCCTCCGTACGCGGTGAAGTACGTCAGCCAGACCGCCGCCGCCGTCACCGCGTCCACCCCCTCCGGGCGGGCCACCACGTACTCCTCCGGCAGCACCACCCGCTCCGCGTACACGCCGTGCACCCCGAAGTCGAAGTTGGCCGCCGCCATCACCGGATCGCCCGGCGCGTACGCCGTGACCCCCGCACCGACCGCCTCCACCACCCCGGCCGCCTCGTAACCGAGCCGCGAACCCGGCAGCGTGGGCGGGTAGTAGTAGGTGCCCGCGCGGAACAGCGCCTCGGCGCGGTTGAGCCCGATCGCCTGGACCCGTACGAGCACCTCACCGGGTCCCGGGGCCGGCAGCGGCACCTCCGTCACCTTCAGCACCTCGGGACCGCCGAGCTCGTGAAAGAGAACTGCCCTCGTCGTCACATCCGTTGTCGTCATGACGTCGACCCTAGGAGGACGGGGCGAGACGATCCATGTCCTCATGGCTCCCCTCGATGTCCGATCGTCTCGCACACCCTGAGGCGAGTACGGTGCCGGAATGGACGTACTGAGCGATGCCATCGCCGCCATGCGCACCGGCCGCCCCCACTCCTCCCGCACGGTCCGCTTCGCCCCCTGGGGCTTCCGTTTCCCGCAGAGCAAGGGCGCCGGATTCCACGTCGTTCTCCAGGGCGCCGCCTGGCTGATGCCCCCGGACGGCGCCGCCCCCGTCAGGCTCGGGCCCGGCGATGTCGTCCTCCTCGCCCACGGCGCCGGCCACGGCCTCGCCGACCACCCCGACACCCCCCTCGTCGACGCCCGCCCCGCCCCCGACGGCTCCTGGCCCACCCCGCCCGTCCGTGGACCCGTCGACGGCGAGGAGACCTTGCTCCTGTGCGGCGCCTACCAGCTCAGCCGCGCCCGCGCCCACCCGCTCCTCACCGAACTGCCCCCGTACGTCCACCTCCCCGCCCGGGTCGGCGCCCACCCCCGGCTGCGCGCCGCCGTCGACCTCCTAGGCGCCGAACTCGCCGAACACCAGCCGGGGGCCGACGCCGTCGTGCCCGCCCTGCTCGACACCCTGCTGCTGTACCTCCTGCGCACCTGGTGGCTCACCGAACGCGCCGACCGGTCCACCGGCTGGTCGGCGGCCCTCGGCGACCCGGCCGTCGCGGGGGCCCTCCGCGCCCTCCACGGAGATCCCGCGCGCGCGTGGACGGTCGAGGAACTCGGCGCCCTGACCGGCCTCTCCCGCGCCGCCTTCGCCCGCCGGTTCACGGCCTTGGTCGGCCGTTCCCCCCTCGCGTATCTCACCTGGTGGCGGATGACCACGGCGGGCCGCCTGCTCCGCTCCGCCGACCTCCCGCTCCGCGTGGTGGCCCAACGCTCCGGCTACTCGTCGGAGTTCGCCTTCGCCAAGGCCTTCAAACGGGAGTACGGAGTGGCGCCGGGGCAGTACCGCAAGGGGGCCTGAGGACAAGGCAGTCGACGTCCGCCCGGTTCGCTCCGGCCGACCTCCCCGCGCGCCCACGGGATGCCGGAGCTGCGCGGGGCGACGAGGCGGCTTCCTCGGCGGCGGAGGACCCGAGCCCGACAGTGGTGACCGACCTGACAGGATGCGGCCTCATTCTCCGGACGCCTCCGTCACCCGGCGGCCCGGCAGGCGCAGGGACGCCAGGGCCGTCAGGGTCAGGAGGCCCGCGCTGATCAGGAGGCTCGTGCGCAGGGCCGTCTCCACGGACCGGGCCGCCATCGAGCCGAACACGGCGACCGCGAGGGTGCCCGCCGTCTGCCGGACCGCGTTCAGGAGGCCCGCGGCCGTGCCCGCGCGCTCCGCGGGGGCCGCCTCCATCATCGAGGCGATCAGCGGGGGGAGGGAGAAGCCCGCGCCGAGGGCGAGCGGGACGAGCAGCAGGGCCTGCGCCACCCGCGAGGAGTCCGCGTCGACCGTGAGCAGCCCGAGGAGACCCGCCACCGCGACCGCCTGCCCCAGGACGACCGGCAGCCTTGCCCCGTACCGCGCCGCCACCCGCGCCGACAGGAGGTTCACCCCGGCGAGCAGCCCCGTCATCGGCAGGAACATCAGTCCCGCGGACAGTGCCGAAAGCCCCAGCACCTGCTGGAAGAAGAGGCTGAACACGAACAGCGTCCCGTAGAAGGCCACGCTGTTCGCCGAGCCCGCCGCCATCGCCACGGCCACCGTCGTGTTCCGGAAGAGGCCCAGCGGCACCATGGGATGCCGCCGCCGCGCCTCCGCCATCAGGAACGCCGCGAAGGCGCAGCCCGCGAGCCCCAGCGCCCACCAGGCCTCCGTACCGCCCTCGACGGCGGCGAAGGTCAGCGCCCCGAGCGCCGTCACCGCCGTCAGCTGACCCGGCAGGTCGAGCGGGGCGGACCCGCGCGCCGAACGCGCCACCCGGGTCAGCGGGACGAGCGCCAGCAGCCCCAGCGGCAGGTTCACGAAGAAGACCCCCCGCCAGCTCCACCCCGTGGTCAGCGCCCCGCCCACGACGGGCCCGAGCGCCACCGCGACCGTGCCGCCCGCCGCCCACAGCGACACCGCGCGGGCCCGCCGCGCCGGATCGCCGTACGCCTCCCGTACGAGCGCGAGCGAGGCCGGCAGCATCACGGCCGCCGCCGCGCCCTGCACCGCCCGGGCCGCGAGGAGCGCCGGAAACCCCGGGGCGAGACCGCAGGCCGCCGAGGCGAGGACGAAGACGACAACCCCGGCCCCGTACGCCCGGCTCGCCCCGACCCGGTCGGTGAGCGCCCCGCTGGACAGCAGCAGCGCGGCGAGGACGAGCGTGTACGCGTCGACCACCCAGGGCAGCCCGGCCGTCCCGGCCCCCAGGTCGGCGCCGATCGCCGGCAGGGCCACGTTCACGACGGACGTGTCGAGGGTGATGAGGGCGAAGCCGAGCATCGCGGCGGCCAGGGCGGGCCTCGGGGAAGCGGGCCGGCCGACGGAGGCCTCGGGGCGGCGGAGCGTGAAGGACATGCCCCCAGCTTCATGATCGGCGGAGCCGTACAGTAGCGGCCCGAATGCCATACCTCCGGAGGTTCTGGCCATGAGGGTCCCGCCCCGGGTCCGGCGCGTCGCCGTGATCGCCGTCCCGCCCGTCTCGATGTTCAACCTGGCCATCCCCGAGATGCTGTTCGGCAAGGTCGAGATCGACGGCGAACCCGGGTACGAGACGGTCATCTGCGCCCCCGACCCCGGGCCCGTGGCCACCACAGGCGGCCTCGACCTGGTCGTTCCCCACGGCCTCGACGCCGTCGCGGACGCCGACACCGTGATCCTGACGGGCAGCGGCACCTCCACCGACCCCGACCCGCGCATCCTCGACGCCCTGCGCGGCGCCGCGGCCGCGGGCAGGCGCATCGCCTCCCTCTGCACCGGAGCCTTCGCGCTCGCCGGGGCCGGACTGCTCGACGGCCGGGCGGCGACGACGTACTGGACCTACCGGCCGCTGCTCGCCGCCCGCCACCCGGCCGTCGACCTCCAGGGCGACGTCCTCTTCGTCCAGGACGGGCCCGTGCTCACCTCCTCGGGGTACGCGGCGGGCATCGACCTCTGCCTGCACGTCATCCGGACCGACCACGGCGCCGCCGTCGCCAACACCGTGGCCCGCCTCGCCCTCGTCGCACCCGTACGGCCAGGCGGGCAGACCCAGTTCACCCAGACCCCGCTGCCGCCCGAACGGGGGGTCTCCTTCGCCGTCACGCGCGCGTGGGCCATGGAACACCTCGACGTACCCCTCGGCCTCACCGACCTCGCACGGCACGCCGGGGTCTCGGTCCGCACCCTCTCGCGGCGGTTCCACGCCGAGACCGGCGTCAGCCCGCTCCAGTGGCTGCTGCACCAGCGCGTGGAGCGGGCGAAGGAACTCCTGGAGACCACCGCGCTCCCGATGGACGGGGTGGCCCGGGCCAGCGGCCTGGGTACGGCGGACTCCCTGCGCCGGCATCTGCTGCGCCGCACGGGCCTCACCCCGAGCGCCTACCGGTCGGCCTTCACCCGCCTCACAGGGCCTCCGGCGACCGCTGGGGAGGCGCCCACACGCGCGCGTACGGACGCGCCTTCGGAGACGCCCACGCGTGCGCGTACCGATGTCTCTCCGGTGAGGCCCGCGCGCTCCCGCAGCGCCCTCCCTCCGGAGGTGCCCCCGCGCCCGCGTACCGCAACCGGTCCGTTCCCCCGCGCGTCCTGAAGGAGCATGATCAGAATCGCGAACGCCGCCGACCTCGACGCAGTCGTCGCCCTCCACACCGAGGCCCGTGCCACCTACTACCGCGGACACGTCCCCGACGCCGAGTTCCTCGGCCCCGAGGAGGTCGCCCGCTCCCGGGCGGGATGGGCCGCGGCCGTCGACCGCGGGGCCGTGCTCTGCGCCGTACGGGACGGAGAGATCGCCGGGATCGCCGCGTACGGGGAGCGCGACGGCCTCATGCACCTCACCCAGCTCCATGTGCTCCCCGCCCGCTGGCGCGCGGGCGTCGGCGCCGAGCTGCACGCCGCCTGCACCGGCGCCTGGCGGGCCGCCGGGGTGACCGAGGCCCGCCTGGAGGTCTTCGAGAAGAACGAGCGCGCCCAGGCCTTCTACGCGGCCCACGGCTGGACCCCCGACACGGAGAAGCCGCGCGACGGCGCCCACCTCGTGCTCCGGCTCACACTGGGCCCGGAAACGGAATGAACCGTGCCGGCGGTGACGTTGTCGCGACCGCACACCCCCACCGGCAACCCTCGGAGAGAAGTCACATGCGCGTCGAGATCTGGAGCGACATCGCCTGCCCCTGGTGCTACATCGGCAAGGCCCGCTTCGAGAAGGGGCTCGCGGACTTCGCCCACCGCGACGACGTCGAGGTCGTGCACCGCTCCTTCGAGCTCGACCCCAACCGTGCCAAGGGCGACACCGGCCCCGTCCTGGAGATGCTGGCCAGGAAGTACGGCCGTACGCTCGACGAGGCCCGCGCCATGGAGGCGCACGTCGCGTCCAACGCGCACTCCGAGGGCCTCGGCTACCGCACCGAGGGCCGCGACCACGGCAACACCTTCGACATCCACCGGCTGCTCCACCTCGCCAAGGACCGCGGGGTGCAGAACGAGCTCCTGGACCTGGCCTACCGCGCCAACTTCGCCGAGGAGCGCTCCGTCTTCGACACGGAGACCCTCGTGACGCTCGGCGTCGAGGCCGGTCTCGACGAGACCGAGGTCCGCGCCGTCCTCGCCGACGGCTCCGCCTACGCCGAGGCCGTGCGCGAGGACGAGCGTGAGGCCGCCGAACTCGGCGCGAACGGCGTGCCGTTCTTCGTCCTCGACCGTCGCTACGGCATCTCGGGCGGCCAGCCCGCCGAGGTCTTCACCCAGGCCCTGGAGCAGGCCTGGCAGGGCCGCGTCCTCCAGCCCGTCGGCTCCGGCGCGGAGGCGTGCGGACCGGACGGCGCCTGCGAGGTTCCGGGCGCCTGACCCTCCGGCCTCCCCCTCTGACCTGCGGAGATAAGCGCGGCTTGGGTTTCCTCGCGATCGGATCGCCATTGACGGGTGATCGCGGGGAAACCAGGGTGGGGTCATGGAATCCCTTGACCGGCCCCTCGGGGGCGCCGAGTTCGCGCCCAAGAAGACGTATCTGAACACCTCCGCCTGCGGGCTGCTGCCCCGCCGGACCATCGAGGCCGTGACGCTCCTCGCCGAGGAGACCGCCGACGGCCGTCCCGACGGCGCCGGAAGCTTCGCGATCGTCGACGAGGCCCGTGCCGCCTTCGCCCGCCTCGCCGGGGTCTCGCACGAGCGCGTCGCCGTCGGCAGCTCCGTCGCCGTGCACTGCGGAATGATCGCCCAGTCGATGCCCGCCGGGTCCGAGATCCTCTTCCCCGAGGGCGAGTTCTCCTCCGTCATCACCCCCTTCACGATCCGCGGCGACCTCAAGACCCGGTTCGTGCCCCTGGAGCGGCTCGCCGACTCTGTCCGGCCCGAGACCGCGCTCGTCGCCTTCTCCGCCGTGCAGTCGGCGGACGGCAGGACGGCCGACTTCGCGGCGATCCGGGCCGCGGCGGCCGCGCACGGCGCCCGTACGCTCCTCGACGCCACGCAGTCGGCCGGCTGGCTGCCGCTGCGCGCGGGGGAGTGGGACTACACGGTCGCCGGCGGCTACAAGTACCTGCTCTGCCCGCGGGGGGCGTCCTTCCTCACCGTCACCGAGGAGGCGCAGGACTCGCTCCTCGCCATCCACGCCAACTGGGTCACGGGCGAGGAGCTGTGGGTGAACAGCTACGGTCCGGTCCGCGAACTGGCCCGCACCGCACGCCGGTTCGACGAGCCCGCGGCCTTCCTCTCGTACCACGGGGCGGCCCGCTCGCTCGCGCTCCTCGAAGAGACCGGCATCGAGCGGATCGAGGCCCACAACAAGGGGCTCGCGGCCCGCTTCCGCTCCGGACTCGCCGCCTTGGGCCACGAGCCGGTCGCGGACGACTCGACGGTCGTCGCCGTCCCCGGCCTCGGGGACCGCGCGGACGCCCTGCGCGAGGCCGGCGTCCTGCTCTCCGCCCGCGCGGGCAACCTGCGGGCCTCCTTCCACCTGTACAACACGGCGGCGGACGTGGACCGGACCCTGGACGTCCTCTCGGGCTGAGGCCGGTACCGCACCTGAGGGTTACGGGGGAGCCGGCGGCGCGCCGCACCGCCCTTGAGGGTTACGCGGGGGCCGGGGGCGCCGTACCGCCCCTGAGGGTTACGCGGGGGTCCGGGACCGGTGTCCGAGGGGCCGTCCCGCCCGCCCCGCACGGCGGAGGGGCGGGGTCCGGACCCCGGACCCCGCCCCTTCCGTCACAGCCGCTCCGATCAGGCCCAGGCCTCCGTGACCGCCCGGCGCGCGCCCTCCAGGTCCACCGCGCGGCCCGTCTCGCCGAGCGCCGCGCCGAGGGCGGCGAGCGAGGACTGCACGGCGCCCGGCGTCGCGTCCACCCCGTAGTGGTTGACCCGGATCATTTCCGCGGCGAGCGCCCCACCGCCCGCGATCAGCGGCAGCGACGGGTCCGCGGCCAGCGCCTTCGCCACCAGCTCGGAGGCGTCCACCCCGGCCGGCGTGCGCAGCGTCGTCGCGACGGGGGCCGCGTCCTTAGCCTCGTACACATACGGTTCGAGACCGCCGCCGAGAGCCAGCGCACCCGCCCGGGTCGCCGCGGCCGCCGAGGCGTGCCGCGCCATCAGGGCGTCCAGACCCTCCGCCTCGATCCGCTCCACGCACGCCTCGAGGGCCAGCATCTCCAGCTGCGCCGGAGCGTGGAGCAGCGCCTTCCGGCCGCCGTCGATCCAGCGCTCCTTCCAGTCGAGGAGCGAGAGGTACGAGCGGCGCGGCGCGGCCGGGTTGGCGGCGAACCGCTCCCAGGCCCGCGCGCTCACCGACACCGCCGACACACCCGCGGGACCGCCCATCGCCTTCTGTGCGCCGATGATGCACATGTCCACGCCCCACGCGTCCGGCAGCACCGGCTCGGCGCCGATCGACGCCACCGCGTCCAGGTAGAACAGCGCGCCGTGGGCCCGTACGACCTCTCCGATCTCCGCCACCGGGTTGGTGTTGCCCGTCGCCGCCTCGGCGTGCACGAGGGACACGAAGTCGATCTCCGGGTGCTCGGCGAGGGCCTGCTCCACCTGCTCGGCCGTCACGGCGGTGTGGAAGGGCACCTCCAGGTCGACGACGGTCGCGCCGCAGTCCCGCAGCCAGTTGCCGAAGGTCTGCCCGTACGGCCCGGTGACGACGTTCAGCGCGGTCGATCCGGCCCGCGCCCCGCTGCGGATGCACCCCTCCAGGGGGAGCAGCGCCTCGCCCTGGGTGATCACCACGTCCTGCTCCGTGGAGAGCAGCGCGGCCACCCGCCGCTCGATCGACGCGAAATGCGCGGCGGTCAGCGGGGCCAGGTCCAGGAGCGGATGTGTCACGGTCACGGTGGTGCCTTCTTCGACTCGGTGCGGTGCGGGCGGAACTCCGGATGCAGGGTACCGAGGCCCCCGCCACGGCCGCCCGGAAGCCCCGGGGCCCGGACTCCCCGCCGGGCACCCGTCCTCGTACAGTGCAGGCATGAGCGATCACGCGGTGCTGCACGTGAGGGGACGGGTGCTCGTCGGCCCCGATGACGTACGGGACGAACTGTGGTGCGTCGACGGACGGATCACCTTCGACCGGCCCGCCGCCGAGGCGGTCACCGTCGAGGGCTGGGCGCTGCCCGGACTCGTCGACGCCCACTGCCACGTCGGCCTCGACCGGCACGGCCCCGTCGACGAGGCCACCAGCGAGAAGCAGGCCCTCACCGACCGGGACGCGGGCACCCTGCTCATCCGGGACGCCGGCTCGCCCTCCGACACCCGCTGGATCGACGAGCGCGAGGACCTGCCGAAGATCATCCGCGCGGGGCGGCACATCGCCCGCACCCGGCGCTACATCCGCAACTACGCCCATGAGATCGAGCCCGCCGACCTGGTGGCGTACGTCGGCCGCGAGGCGCGGCGCGGCGACGGCTGGGTCAAGCTGGTCGGCGACTGGATCGACCGCGAGGCGGGCGACCTCACGGCCTGCTGGCCGCGCCCCGAGGTCGAGGCGGCCATCGCCGAGGCGCACCGGCTCGGCGCCCGCGTCACCGCGCACTGCTTCGCGGAGGACTCGCTGCGCGACCTCGTCGAGGCGGGGATCGACTGCGTCGAGCACGCCACCGGACTCACCGAGGACACGATTCCGCTCTTCGCGGAGCGGGGTGTCGCGATCGTGCCGACCCTGGTCAACATCGCGACCTTCCCGCACCTCGCCGACGGCGGCCAGGAGAAGTTCCCCCGCTGGTCGGCCCATATGCGCCGGTTGCACGAGCGCCGGTACGACACCGTGCGGGCCGCCTTCGACGCGGGCGTCCCGGTCTTCGTGGGCACCGACGCGGGCGGCTCCCTCGCGCACGGGCTCGTCGCCGAGGAGGTCGTGGAGCTGACCCGGGCGGGCATCCCGCCGATCGCCGCGCTCGCGGCCACCACCTGGGGGGCCAGGTCCTGGCTGGGCCGCCCGTCCCTGGAGGAGGGCGCCCCGGCCGACCTCGTCGTCTACGGCGAGGACCCGCGCGCGGACGTCCGCGTCCTCGCGGCGCCGCGCCGGGTCGTCGTCAACGGCCGGGTGGTCGGCTGACCCGCGGTCCCCGCGGCCCCCGCCGGCCCGCAGCCCCCGCCGGTCAGCGGCGGGTCAGGAAGGCCAGCCGGGCCTTCTTCTCCGGGATGAAGACCTCCGGCAGGTCCACCTCGGGCAGGACGACCTCCGGGCCCAGCTCGAACCCGGCCCGCACCATGCGGGCGATCGCCTTCTCGTTGGCGGCGTCCGGGTCGACCACGATCCTGGTGTGGTCCCGCAGCGAGAAGGCGATGAGCGTGCTGAGCAGCCGGCCCGTCCAGCCGGGCCGCCGGGTCGTGCCGGGGGCGACCAGCACGTGGACGCCGATGTCCCCCGGCAGCGCCTCGTAGCACTCGCTGACGCGGTCGGCCCGGGGGTCGTACGTCTGGAAGAGGGCGACCGGCTCGTCGTCCAGGCTGACCAGGAACCCGTGGTGGGTGGTGAGCGAGTCGAGGTGCGCGTAGATCTCCCGCACCTGCTCGACGGTGGTTCCGGTCATGCCCCAGAAGCGGGCCCGCTCCTCGTTGACCCAGCCGTGCAGGAGCGGGGCGTCGTGCCCGGGCTCGACGGGCCGGACCGTGACGGTGCCGAAGCCCTCGACGGGGTGGACGTATACGGCGGTGGTCATCCCTGCTCCTCGGTGAGGTTCTGCCAGTCGGTGGTGACGGGGGCGAGTTCGCCCCTCAGCCACAGGGGGAGTTGGTCGCGGTGGTGCGGGTCGCCGGGGACACCGGACGCGCCGAACGGCACGATCCAGCCGCTCCGTTCGCGGTCGGCGAGGTCCCAGACGTAGCGGGCGGCGGAAGCACGGGCGCTGCGGTCGGTCCACCCGGGCACGCTGGAGGTGGAGAGCACGCAGTCGTGGTCCCCGCCGAGCCCCGGCCACTGCCCGTCGTCGGCGTCGGGCAGCGCCTGCCAGGGCGCGAGCCGGTGCGTGACGCCCCAGGCGGCGGGCGGCTCGCCCGCCCCGACCTCGTCGAGCGCCTCCCGTACGATCCGGTCGACGTCACCGGCGGGCACGGGCCCGGCCACGAGCAGCGTCTCCAGGGCGTAGGCGACGCGCGGTCCGAGGGCCAGCCAGGGCCGGAACACCTCGGGGTACGGGGCGGGTTCGCGCAGCGCGGCGAAGGCCTCGTGGGCGGCGAGCCGGCGCACCACGGCCCCGCGCACGGCGGCGTAGAGCCCGGCGTCCGTGCTCCCGGCGTCCATCCGCCGGTCCCAGGCGAGCAGCCGGTCCCGTACGGCGGACGCGGCGGGGGAGAGCTCGGCACCCACACCGGTACCGCCCGCCCCCGCGTCGCCCGCCCGCGCCACCGCCGCGAGGAGGCGGGCCGCCGACGGGTTGTCCGTGTCCCTGTGGACCGCGGCCGTCGTCTCCGGGGTCCACTCCGCCGAGGCGCCGAGCAGCGCGTCGATCCGGGCCGCGCGGTGCGGCGGGGCGAACTCGATGCCCAGGGGCGAGGCCAGGCCCCGGGCGTTGGCCATCACGGCGTGCCCGCGCACCTCGGCGCGGGGCAGCGGCGCCGGAGCCGCCGCCCACTCGTGCGCGGGATCCCAGGCGGGCACGATCCGCAGGGAGTTGGCCCGGTCCCGGACGGGGACATGGCCGGCGACCCGGTGGAGCAGACCGCCCGCGGTGTCGGCGGCGAGGACGACGTTAACGGGTTCGATCCAGCCGTCGAGGGCCGCGTCCACGTCGCCGACGGTCCGGGCGCGCAGCAGCGCGGGCAGCACGCCGAAGCCGAGCTCGCTCGTGACGCGGGGCGGGTAGCGGAGGCTGACGGCCTCCCACGCGACGGAGCCGGGCTCCTCGTCCGCTCCGATGATCACCGGGCCCCGGTCCGTCTCGATCACCTCGACGACGACCGCTTCCGCGCCCGCGACCTCGATCTTCTCGGTGTGCGTGGCCGCCGGGCGCCAGCCCTCGGGGCCGTACGCCTCCACCCCGCCGTCCGGGAGCCGCCGCAGCCGCTCCCGGTAGAGGTCCTGGTAGTCGGCCATCGCGTTGGTGATGGCCCACGCCACCGGACCGGTGTGGCCGAAGTGGGCGAGGCCGGGGACGCCGGGCACGGCGATGCCCACGACGTCGTACGCCGGGCAGGCGAGCCGGATCTGCTGGTAGACGCCGGGTGCCTCGATGAACCGGTGCGGGTCGCCGGCCACCAGGGCCGCCCCGCTCGCGGTCCGCTCGCCCGCGACCAGCCAGCCGTTGGAGCCGGAGGTGCCGGGGCCGTCGGTCGCGAAGAGCTCCGTCCACTCCTCGCCGAGCCGCCGGGCCACCTCCTCGCGCCACAGCTTGGTGGGGAAGCCGGCGAACAGGATGTGGGTGGAGAGCCAGACGGCGAGCGGGGTCCACGGCTCCCACCGGCCGGGCGTGAGGCCGGTCTCCGTGAACTCGGGGGCGCGCCGCGCCCCTTCCGCCAGACCGTCGTTGACCCCCTCCACGTACGCGCGTACCCACGCGGCCGTCCGCGCGTCCTCGCGTGCGAGCCGCTCGAAGCAGCGTCGGGCGGTGTCGGTGAGCCGGGACCTGCGGGCGAAGGTGTCCCAGCCGAGTTCGGCGGCGCCGAGGAAGGCGGCCGTGGTGCCCTGGGCCCGGTGCCGTTCGACCTCCAGCTGCCAGGCCCGGTCGTGGGCGGTGACCCGGCCCTGCGCGAAGGCGAGTTCGTCCGGGTCCGCGGCGCGCAGATGGGGGACGCCCCAGTCGTCCCGGTAGACCTCGATGCTCACGGAGACCCCGATCCCGTCCTTGTGTCGTGCATGGCCCGCTGCCATGCCGTCCTGCGATTTTTTTAGGTTAGGCTGACCTAATCTACAGGAGCTCGGCGGAGGGGATCGCAGTGGGTCACGGCTGGCAGGGTGCCGTTCTCAAGCTGATGCGCGGCAAGGACTTCACGTTCACCGTGACGGGGGCCGAGCAGGTCACCGACGACTACCGCAGGGTGCACCTCACGGACGGCGGTCTGCTCGCCGCCACCGGCGTCCACCCCACGATGTGGGTACGCGTCTGGTTCGACGGCGCGGGCAAGCCCCACCAGCGCGCCTACACCCTGGTCGACCCGGACGTGGAGGCCGGCACGTTCAGCCTGGAGTTCGCCCTCCACGACGGCGTCGCCAGCCGCTGGGCCCGCACCTGCGCCCCCGGCGACACCGTGGACGCGACCCTCCAGGGCACCGGTTTCGAGACACCCGAACCGCTCCCCGGGCGGCTGCTCGTGGTCGGCGACCCGGCCTCCCTGCCCGCGGTCAACTCCCTCCTCGACGCGCTTCCCGGCGTTCCGGCCACCATCTGGTTCGAGACCCAGCACGCCTCCGACGAGGATCTGCCGGTCCGGCTCGACGTCGAGCGGCACGAGCTGCGCCGGGTTCCGCGCAGGGACGGCGGCGCCGGTCTGGTCGCCCGGGTGAAGGCCGAGCTCCCCGCGCTCGCCGACGCCTCCTCGTACGTCTGGATCGCCTGCGACACCACGACCACCCGCACCCTCGCCGCGTACGCGCGCAAGGAGCTGGCCCTCCCCAAGGAGCGCGTCCACGCCCTCGGGTACTGGCGCCCGAGCTGAACGCGCCGCGTTGACGATCCGTTACTTCGGCGGTGTGCGGATCGTTCTCCTTCCTCTCGCCCGGCGGTGTTCCCGCCCGCACGTGCGAGAGACGCGGGACGCCCGAGAACGGTTGTGCCGCAAAAAATCGAAAATGAACACGGAAACCCCCCTTTGGAGTGAACTCACGCCAGGCGACTGCTGGTTCACTCTCCGTGCGTAAAGATTCCGGTGTCTCAAGTCGCCGAGGCCGCGCCGACCCACCGTCCCCGTGGTGAGCGGCCGGCGACGCCATGTCTCTTGTGGGGGTTCCACCACCTTGAACAGCAACACCTTCCGCATGCCCGTACGCCGTACCGCCGCCGCCGCGACCGTCGCCGCCCTGACCGCCGGCCCTGTCCTCCTCCTGGCTCCGGCGGCGCAGGCCACGGGCGGTGAAGGGCGCGCCACCGCCGTCGTCCTGCGGACCGGCCTCGACGTCTCCCTCCTCGGCAAGGCGGTCCACGTACCGCTGCGGACCTCCCTCAACGAGGTCAAGGCGCCGGAGACCGAGAGCGAGACCGCGCTCTCCGTGAAGGTGCAGGGGGCCGAGGACGGCCGGCCGATCGACATCCTCGCCGCCGACGTGGCCACGTCGAAGGCCACCGTCGACGAGAAGAAGGCCGAGGGGTACGTCAACCTCGTCAAGGCGCAGGTGCACGTGCCCGGTATCCCGCTGCTCTCGCTCATCGAGGTCGAGAAGGTCACCTCCAAGGCGCTGTGCGCGGTGGGCGAGCGGCCGGTCGCCGAGTCGAACGTCCTCGGCCACGTCACGGTCTTCGGCAAGAAGACCACCCTCGCCACGGGCGGCCGGACCCAGGTCACCGTGCCGGACGTCGGCCAGGTCACCCTGGACCTCTCCCGTACCTCCACGACCTCCCGCACGGCCGCGGCGACGGCCCTCGAACTCACCGTGGACGTCGACCCGCTGAAGCTCGGCGTGGCCGAGGTCAAGGGCACCGTGACCCTCGCCGAGGCGACCTGCGAGACACCCAAGGGCACGAAGCCCACCGAGAAGCCGACGGAGAAGCCCACCGAGAAGCCCACCGAGAAGCCCACCGAGCGGCCCTCCGAGCAGCCCACGCACCAGCCCACGGCCAAGCCGAGCGACGACGGCGGCGGCATCACCACCGACAACGGCGGCGCCACGCCCACCGAGAATCTCGCCGAGACCGGCGGCAGCTCCACCACCCCGTACATCGCGGGAGGGGCGCTCGCCCTCGTCGTGGCCGGCGGCGGAGCCCTCGCGCTGACCCGCTCGCGCGCCCGAGGCTGACGGCCCGAGGGGGACGGGCGCGGGGGGTGTCGTAGGGGGGAGCGCCCGGGAGGCTCCGGGGGGAGCCGTGCAGGGGGACAGGAGGGCGAGGGGTGGGGTCCGGGGAGGGCGACGGTGACGACGTCGCCCTCCCCGGACCCGCGTCGGACGCCGGGCGGTCAGCCGCCGATCAGCAGCGCCTGGTCGAGGGCCTGGAGGAAGCGGTTCGTCGTCGCCCGGTCCCGGACCGCGAGCCGCAGCCAGTTCCGGTCGAGCCCGGGGAACGTGTCGCCCCGGCGGACCGCGAAGCCCAGCGACCGCAGCCGCTCCCTGACCGTGTCCGCCCCGTCGATACGGATCAGCACGAAGGGACCCTCCGATCCCTCCACCGTCCGCACCTCCTCGAACTCCGCGAGACCGGCGAGCAGATGGGCCCGCTCCACTCCTATCCGGTGGGCCGCGTGCTCGGCCTCCGCGAGCGCCCCCCGCGACATGCACGCCTCCGCCGCCACCAGGGCCGGAGTCGACACCGGCCACAGCGGCTGCGCCCGCTCCAGGGCGGCGATCGTGTCCGGCTCGGCCAGCACGTACCCGATCCGCAGCCCGGCCAGACCCCAGGTCTTCGTGAGGCTGCGCAGCACCACGAGGCCCGGCACGTCCGTCCGCCCGGCCAGCGCCTCGCGCTCACCCGGCACCGCGTCCATGAAGGCCTCGTCCACCACCAGGATCCGCCCCGGCCGGGCGAGCGCGGCGATCGAGGCGGCGGGGTGCAGCACGGACGTCGGGTTCGTGGGGTTCCCGATCACCACCAGGTCCGCGTCCTCGGGGACCACCGCCGCGTCGAGCCGGAAACCGTCCCTCTCGCGCAGCAGCACCCGGCGCACCTCGTGCCCGGCGTCACGCAGCGCCGCCTCCGGCTCGGTGAACTGCGGATGCACCACCACGGGTCTCCGCGCCGGCAGCGCCCGCGCGAGCAGCACGAAGGCCTCCGCGGCGCCGGACGTGAGCAGCACCCGGTTCGGCGGCAGGTCGTGCCGCTCGGCGACCGCCGCCCGCGCGACCCGGCCGTCGGGATAGGCGGCGAGTCCGGTCAGGGAGTCCGCGATGCGCTTCCGCAGCCAGTCCGGGGGGGTGTTCGTCCGGACGTTGACCGCCAGATCGATGAGCTTCTCGTCCCGGACCTCGGCGTCACCGTGGTGGCGCAGGTCGTGGGCGTCGGTATGCGTGTGCATGTCCATGGCCGCCGTCGTGTGGGGGGTGGGGATGGTGGGGGGTGAGCCAGGCTCGCCAGCGATGTACCCGTGAGGCAGAGGCAACAACCGTACGTCCGGGGCGTCTTCGTTCGGACGAAACGGGACGGAAGCGGCGAGGGCGCACGTTACGCGCCGGGATTTGCGCTTCGGTACGAGCAGCACGGCGCCGCCGGCCGCCCCACCCGGCCCTCCGTCACCAGCCGACGCCTCCCCGCCATCCCCTGCCGCCGAGCCGCCCGAGAGCGCCGAGCCGTCCCCTGCCGCCGACCCGGCGGAGGCCCCCGCACCCCCCGCACAAGGCTCCGCCCAGGTTCCCGTACGCGCGCCCGTGCCCCCGTCCGGCTCCGCCCCGGCTCCCGTACACGCCCGCGTGGGGAAGCCGGCCGCCGCGAGGAGCGCCGCCGCCTCCGCCACGGACGCCGTGCCCGTCACCGCCAGCGGAAGCGCCGAGGGATGCGGTACGGACACGGCGGCCAACTCGGCGGCCGGGTACCCCCGTACCGGCGCGCCGAGAACCGCCGCCGCCCCCGTCAGGCCCGGCTCCGCCGCCCGCGCGTCGAGCGTGCCGAGCGACCGGACGTCGGCGCGGGTCAGCCCCGCCTCCCGGAGCACCGCGTCGACCAGACCGAGCACCTCGTCCACCGTGACCCCCGACCGGGCGCCGACGCCGACGTGCGACGCCGACGTCCCTACTGCACTCTGGCCCCGGGCGTCGACGCCGACGTGCGACGCCGACGTCCCTACTGCACTCTGAGCCGGTGCACCGACGCCGACGTGCGACGCCGACGTCCCCACCGCACTCTGGCCCCGGGCGCCGACGTGCGACGCCGACGCCCCCACCGCACCCTGAGCCCGGGCGCCCGCACCGAGGTGCGCGGACTCCGCCCGATCCGGTACCAAAGGCCCATGGCTGTAGTCGTCGCGCTCGGCGCGTTCCTCATGACGCTCTTCGGCGGCTGGGTCGCGGGGCGCGTCACCGACCGGCGCCACCTCGTCCTCGGCCTCGCCGGCGGGCTCATGCTCGGCGTCGTCGGACTCGACCTGCTGCCGGAGGCACTGGAGGCGGCGGGCGCCGAGGTGTTCGGCGTCCCGGAGGCCCTGCTGCTCTTCGTCGGCGGCTTCCTCTTCGCCCATGTCGTGGAACGCCTCCTCGCCGTCCGCCGTGCGGCACACGGGGTCGGGGCCGATTGGGGGGCAGCGCAAAGCACTTCGATGAGGGGCGGTGGCCGGGAGACGGGCGGGCGGGTCCCGCAGGTCGGCCTCACCGCGGCCGCCGCGATGGTCCTGCACAGCCTGATGGACGGCATCGCCCTCGGCGCGGCCTTCCAGATCGGCGGCGGCATGGGAGCCACCGTCGCCGTCGCCGTCATCACCCACGACTTCGCCGACGGCTTCAACACGTACACGATCACGAGCCTCTACGGGAACGCCCGGCGCAAGGCCGTCGCGATGCTCGTCGCCGACGCGGTCGCGCCGGTCCTCGGCGCGGCCTCCACCCTCCTGTTCACCCTTCCGGAGGAACTTCTCGGCGGCTATCTGGGTTTCTTCGGCGGCGCCCTGCTCTACCTGGCGGCCGCCGAGATCCTGCCGGAGGCCCACCACGACCACCCCGCCCGTTCCACCTTGCTGTGCACGGTGGCGGGCGTGGCCTTCATCTGGCTCGTGGTGGGCGTCTCCGGCGGCTGATCTCACGCGACCGGACCGCCCGCGCACCGCTCGACGAACCGCGCGGCCACCTCGGGAGCACCCGCCCAGTGCGTGTGCACGTAACTGGCGTGCACCCCTCCCTGGACGAAGCCCTCCACGCGCCGCACGGGCTGCCGCAGCCCCCAGGCCGGCTGTGCCCCGGCACCCGGATCGATCACGGTCCGGTGGAACTCGTGCCCCCGCATCCGCGCCCCGGCCGGAGCGAGCACGCTGTCGCTCACGGCGACGGCGTCCCGGTACCCGAGGGTGAGCCGTTCCGACATCCGCGCGTCCGCGTCGAGCACCCCGCACATGGGCCTGCCGTCGAGCGACCGCGCCAGATACAGCAGCCCGGCGCACTCGGCGGCGATCGGCGCCCCGGAGGCGGCGAGCCCGGCGACGGCCTTCCGCAGCGGCTCGTTGGCGGACAGCTCGGCCCCGTACATCTCGGGGAACCCACCCCCTATGACGAGCCCGGAGGTCCCCTCGGGAAGGCCCTCGTCCCGCAGCGGATCGAAGGTGACGACCTCGGCCCCGGCGGCGGTCAACAACTCGGCATGCTCGGCGTACGAGAACGTGAAGGCGGCCCCACCGGCGACGGCGATCCTGGGCGCGGGCACACCGGAGCCACCGGCGTGCGGCCCTCCGGCCACCTCGGGCACCCACGGCTCGGAGGGCAGCGCCGGTGCGCTGCGGGCCAGCGCCAGAAGGGCCTCCAGGTCGCACCCGGCCCGCACCTGCTCCGCCTGCGCCGCGACAGCGGCAACCGCGGCGGCCTGCCGCTCCGCCACCGGCACGAGCCCCAAGTGCCGCGAAGGCGTCGCAACGGCAGGCGCCCGCCGCAGCACCCCGAGCACGGGAACGCCCGACTCCCCGAGCGCCTCCCGCAACAGATGCTCGTGCCGGTCCGTCGCGACCTTGTTGAGGATCACGCCCCCGATCCGCACCTCCGGATCCCATGACGCGAACCCGTGCACCAGCGCCGCCACCGACCGCGACTGCGAGGACGCGTCGACGACGAGCACCACCGGCGCCCTGAGCAGCTTCGACACCTGTGCGGTGGAGGCCAGTTCACCCTGGTCGGCGGCGCCGTCGTACAGGCCCATCACCCCCTCGACCACGGCCAGGTCGCAGCCGCGCGCCCCGTGCTCGAAGAGCGGCGCGATCAGCCCCGTACCGCACATGTACGCGTCGAGGTTGCGGCCGGGACGGCCGGTCGCGAGGGCGTGGTAGCCGGGGTCGATGTAGTCGGGGCCGACCTTGTGCGGGGAGACGGCCAGACCACGGCCGGCGAACGCGGCCATCAGGCCGGTCGCGACCGTGGTCTTGCCCGCGCCCGACGACGGCGCGGCGATGACGAGACGTGCTACCACTCGATGCCCCGCTGGCCCTTCTGACCGGCGTCCATCGGGTGCTTGACCTTGGACATGTCGGTGACGAGGTCCGCGAAGTCGACGAGCTCCTGGGGCGCGTTGCGGCCGGTGATGACGACGTGCTGCTGACCGGGGCGGTCGCGCAGCACCTCCACGACCTCCTTGACGTCGATCCAGCCCCAGTGCAGGAGGTAGGCGAACTCGTCGAGGACGTAGAACCGGTACTTCTCCTCGGCGAGGTCCCGCTTGACCTGCTCCCAGCCCTCGCGTGCCTTGTCCTCGTGCGACTGCTCGCCCTCGGCGACCTCGCGCTGGATCCAGGACCAGCCCTCACCCATCTTGTTCCAGGTGACGGTGCCGCCCTTGCCGGTCTCGCCGAGCGCCTTGAGGGCGTTCTCCTCGCCGACCTTCCACTTGGCGGACTTGACGAACTGGAACACCCCGATCGGCCAGCCCTGGTTCCAGGCGCGCAGCGCCATGCCGAACGCGGCGGTCGACTTCCCCTTGCCGACGCCCGTGTGCACCATCACCAGCGCGCGGTTGCGTCGCTGACGGGTGGTGAGACCGTCGTCGGGTACGACGGTCGGCTGTCCCTGCGGCATTAAGCGGCCCTCCTGGTTGTCTGTCCTGACCGGACGTCTCGTACGTCCCTGACGAGTCCGGCGATCGAGTCGGCACGCAGCTCGTCCAGGGTGACGGCGGTGCCGCCGAGTTCGCGCGCGAGGGTCCCCGCGAGCCCGAGCCGCACCGGTCCGGTCTCGCAGTCCACGACGACGGAGGCCGTGCCCTCGGCGGCGTGCAGCCGTGCCGCGCGGGCGGCGAGCGCCACCGGGTCGCCGCCCCCGCCGCCGGTGGCCCGTCCGTCGGTCACGACGACGAGCAGCGGGCGGCGCGAGGGGTCCCTGAGCCGCTCGACCCGCAGCACGTCATGGGCCTTGAGGAGCCCGGCCGAGAGCGGGGTGCGGCCGCCGGTCGGGAGCTTCTCCAGGCGGGCGGCGGCCGCGTCGACGGACGAGGTCGGCGGCAGCGCGACCTCGGCCTCCCGGCCGCGGAAGGTGATCAGACCGACCTTGTCGCGCCGCTGGTAGGCGTCGAGCAGCAGGGAGAGGACGGCGCCCTTGACGGCGCTCATCCGCTGCCGGGCCGCCATCGAACCGGAGGCGTCCACGGCGAACAGCACCAGGTTCCCCTCCCGTCCCTCCCGGGTGGTCTGCCGCAGGTCGTCCCGCCGGATCACGAGCCCGCGTCCGGTCCGCCCGCGCTCCTTCTGGTGCGGGGCCGCGGCCTGTACGGTCGCGGCCAGGTGCAGCTTGGTCAGCGCGCCGCGCGGGCGTACGGAACCCGTCGTACGGCCGTGCTCGGTTCGGGCCCGGGAGCGGCGCCCGGCCGCGCCCTCGCCGAGACCGGGGACGCTCAGCACCTTCGTACGGAAGGGCTCGGCGGCCTGTACGGCGGCACGCTCCCCGGCGCGGGAGCCCTGCGGCGCGGGTGCCGGGGACTCCGCGGGGGCGGGTACGTCCTCGGGAGCGGATACGTCGGCCTCCGGAGCGGATACGTCCTCGGACACGGGGCCCTCGTTCTGCGGAGGAATGCCCCCGCCGGGACCACCCCCGTCAGGGCCGTCGCCACCGCCGTCACCCGGACCGTCGGGTTCCGGGTCCTCCTCGGGCTCGTCCCCCTTGAACTGCTCCAGGGTCTCGTCGAGCTTGTCCTCGTCGAGGCCGGGCGCGTCGAAGGGCGAGCGCCGCCGCCGGTGGGGGAGTGCGAGCAGCGCGGCCTGCCGTACGTCCTCGGAGGTGACGTCGGTGCGCCCCGCCCACGCGGCGAGCGCGGTCGCGGTGCGGGCCATGACGATGTCGGCGCGCATGCCGTCCACCTCGAAAGCGGCGCAGGTCGCGGCGATCTGGAGCAGTACGGCGTCCCCGAGCGTCACCCGCGGCAGCAGGGCGCGGGCGGCGGAGATCCGGCCGCGCAGCTCGGCCTCGTCGTCCGCCCAGCGCGCGGCGAACGCGGCCGGGTCGTCCTCGAAGGCGAGCCGCCGGCGGACGACCTCGACCCGCTGTACGGGCTCGCGCGACGCGGCGACCTCCACGGTCAGGCCGAACCGGTCGAGCAACTGCGGCCGCAGCTCGCCCTCTTCGGGGTTCATCGTGCCGACGAGCAGGAACCGGGCGGCGTGCCGTACGGAGACGCCTTCGCGCTCGACGTACGAGGAGCCCATGGCCGCGGCGTCGAGCAGGAGGTCGACGAGGTGGTCGTGGAGCAGATTGACCTCGTCGACGTACAGGATGCCGCGGTGGGCGTCGGCGAGGAGCCCGGGCTCGAAGGCCTTCACTCCCTCGGCGAGCGCCTTCTCGATGTCGAGCGAGCCGACGAGCCGGTCCTCGGAGGCACCGACGGGCAGCTCGACCATCCGCGCGGCCCGGCGGGCCCCGGGGCCGTCGTCGTGCGGTCCGTCGGGGCAGCCGGGGTCGGGCGAGTCCGGGTCACAGCTGAACCGGCAGCCCGCGACCACCGGCACGGCGGGCAGCAGTTCGGCGAGCGCCCGCACGGCGGTGGACTTGGCGGTCCCCTTCTCCCCCCGTACGAGGACACCGCCCACGGCGGGGCTGACGGCGTTCAGCAGCAGCGCGAGCCGCAGATCGTCCATGCCGACGACGGCGGTGAACGGATACCGGGTGCTCATCGGCTGGTCACTCCTTCAACTCGTTGATGTTCGGCGGTCGTCATGCTCACGGCGCTCCCGGCGGCACGAACGGCAGGCCCGCCGGGGCCCCCTCCTCGATCAGCCGCAGCAGCGCGTCCGTGTCCGCGTGCTCCTCGATCAGATCGCCGAGCCGGTCCAGCTGTTCCTCGCGCAGCGCCCCGAACGACGTGTCCGGGGCCGGTACGAACCGCCGTCCGGCCGCCGCCGCGACCTCGCGCAGGAACGCCCGCCGGAACCCGTCGCTCTCCAGGGAGCCGTGCCAGTGCGTGCCCCACACGGAGCCGACCCGGCATCCGTCGAGGAACGGTTCCCCGCCGTCCACGGAGGCGACGCCGTGGTGGATCTCGTACCCCTCCACCCGCTCGCCGAGCGCCTCGCCGACCGGCCGCGCCAGGGTCTTCTCGCGCGCGAACCGGACCCGTACAGGCAGCAGCCCGAGCCCGTCGACGGCTCCCGCCCGGGACTCGACGTCGTCCTCGATCCGCTCGCCGAGCACCTGGAAGCCGCCGCAGATGCCGAGCACCGGACGCCCCGCGGCCGCGCGGCGGGCCAGCTCGTCCGCCAGACCCCGCTCCCGCAGCCACGCCAGCGCGTTGACCGTCCCCCGGGTGCCGGGCACGACGACCAGGTCCGCGTCGACGAGCTCCTCGGCCCGATCCACGAACCGCACGACCACACCCGGCTCGGCGGCCAGCGCGTCCACGTCCGTGAAGTTCGACATCAGGGGGACGGCACAGACCGCGACCCGCAGCACGTCCTCGCCCACCGGCGGCGCGACGACCGACTCGCGCACCGCGCCCCGCAGCGAGACCCGGAGCCCGTCCTCCTCGTCGATGCCGAGCCCGTGCGCGTACGGCAGGACGCCGAAGGTCCGGCGCCCGGTGAGGCCGTGCAGCATGTCGAGCCCCGGTTCGAGCAGGGTCACGTCGCCCCGGAACTTGTTCACGAGGTACCCGGCGACGAGCGCCTGGTCCTCGGGGCCCAGCAGTGCCGTCGTACCGAAGAACTGGGCGAAGACCCCGCCCCTGTCGATGTCCCCGACCACGACGACGGGCAGCCGCGCGGCCCGCGCGATCCCCATGTTGACGATGTCCGTGCGCCGCAGGTTGATCTCGGCCGGACTGCCCGCGCCCTCGCAGATCACCGCGTCGTACGTGCTCCGCAGCTCCTCCAGGCACGCGAGGACCGGCTCGAAGAGCTCCTTCTGTCGCCCCCCGTGGTAGCCACGGGCGCTCAGCTCACCGACCGGCTTCCCCATCAGGACGACCTGGCTGGAGCGGTCGCTGCCCGGCTTGAGCAGCACCGGGTTCATCAGCGCGGTCGGCTCGACGCGGGCGGCCTGGGCCTGCATGGCCTGGGCCCGCCCGATCTCGGCGCCCTCGCGGGTGACGAAGGAGTTGAGGGACATGTTCTGCCCCTTGAACGGCGCCACCTTCAAGCCCTTGCGGACCAGCCAGCGGCAGATGCCGGCCGTCACGACGCTCTTCCCGGCGTCGGACGTGGTCCCGGCGACGAGCAGCCCCCCACCCCTCATGCGTTCCTCCGCTTCAGCGCGTATCCGATCAGCCGGCCGCCCACGCAGGCGGCCAGGGTCAGTCCGGTGACCCGGCGGGACAGCCGGACCGCCCGGTCGATGTCGGCGACCTCGACGGGCCGCCCCTCCCCGTTGAGCACCGGCCGGTGCTCGACCCGTCCGCCGTACGACAGCGTCCCGCCGAGCCGTACGCCGAGGGCGCCCGCGAAGGAGGCCTCGACCGGTCCCGCGTTGGGGCTGGGGTGCTTGGCGGCGTCCGCCCGCCAGGCCCGGGCGGCCCCGCGCGGGTCCCCGCCCGCGACGGTCGCGAGGACGGCCGTCAGCCGGGCCCCGGGCCAGCCGGCCACGTCGTCGAGCCGGGCCGAGGCCCAGCCGAAGCGGCGGTGGCGGGGGGACTTGTGGCCGACCATCGCGTCCAGGGTGTTGACGGCCCGGAAGCCGACGAGACCCGGCACGCCCGCGACCGCTCCCCAGAAGAGGGCGCCGACCACGGCGTCGGAGGTGTTCTCGGCGACCGATTCGACGACCGCGCGGGCCATCGCCGGCCCGTCGAGGGACTGCGGGTCGCGTCCGCACAGGTGCGGCAGCCGCTCCCGGGCCACCTCCAGGTCGCCCGCCGCGAGCGCCCCGCCGATGGCGCGGGCCTCCCGGCCCAGGGTCGTACCGCCGACGACGGCCCAGACGGAGGCGGCGGTCAGGGCCGCTGCCGCTGCCGGCCGGTTCCGTACGGCCCGTGCGGCGAGCGCGCCAAGGGCGATCGTGGAGCCGGCGCAGACTGCGGTGTGGAGGGCGCCCCAGCCGCGGTGATCGTGGTGGAGGCGCTGTTCGACCGCGGCGGCCGCCCGGCCGAACGCGGCGACGGGGTGTCCACGGCGGGGGTCTCCGACGAGCAGGTCGACGGCGAGACCCGCGGCCGCGCCGTACGCGAATCCGTCGGGGAAGGGGCGGCTGGTTCTGCTGCGGCCGGGCATGGCGCATGTCCTCACTCAGGGTCCGCGCCCTGGATCGACGTGACCGGCGGCGTGAGTTCCTGACTCCCGGACCCTTCGGATCCGGTCACAGTGGCGGGACCGCGCCGGATTCGCACCGGACTTCCTCTACTGCCGCCGTAATGGCCTCGGCAGTCCACCACGCCCCGAGAACACCCGTCAACCCGCGCTTGACCTGCACCGTGTCACTGTGCGAAGCACCACAAACACGACGGCGGGGCGGCCCGCACCCGAAGGTGCGGACCGCCCCGCCCGTGCTGCTCGTCGCGTCAGACGACGATCAGGTAGATCCCGTACGCCACGGCCGCGAGGCACAGGGCGAAGCAGGCGTAGGCGCCGGTACGGGCCAGGGTGGCGGTGCCGCCCTGGGCGGCGGCCTCCGCCTGCTTGCCGAGGCCGACGATCCCGAGGGTGAAGAGGCCCACGAGGGCGACGGTCGCCACGAGGCTGACCCCGAAGACGGAGCCGAGAGCTGCCCAGTCGATCTTCATGTCGTTCGTTCCTTACACCGCTGCGGCGGGGGCGGGGGGAGCGGCCGGGTCGGTGGGAACCGGCGCGGGGATGGTGGTCTTGAGGTCCTCGTCCGCGACGGCGGCGACGGAACCGGCGGCCGGCGGGGTGACGGCCGCGACGGCGGCGGACACCGCACCCGGGGCCTCGGCCTCGACGTCGTTGACGTTGGTGTGGTCGACCACCTGGCGGCGGGAGAAGACCCAGATGGCGAGGCAGGACGCGACCAGGAAGGCCGCGACGGTGTAGACGCCCCAGTCGCCCTGGCGGGCGACGTACTCGGCACCGGCTGCGACCAGGCCCGCGGCCGGAAGGGTCAGGCCCCAGGCGACGAACATCCGGGTGGCGGTCGACCAGCGGACGACACCGCCCTTGCGGCCCAGGCCCGCACCCATGACGGCGCCGGAGCAGGAGTGGGTGGTCGACAGCGAGAAGCCGAGGTTCGAGGAGGCGAGGATGACCGCCGCCGCGCTGGTCTGGGCGGCGAAGCCCTGCTGCGGCTGCAGGTCGGTGAGGCCCTTGCCCATGGTGCGGATGATGCGCCAGCCGCCCAGGTAGGTGCCGAGCGCGATCGCGAGGCCGGCGGAGACGATCACCCAGACCGGCGGGTTGGAGCCGGGAGCGAGGATGCCGCCGGCGACCAGGGCGAGGGTGATGATGCCCATGGTCTTCTGGGCGTCGTTGGTGCCGTGGGCGAGGGAGACGAGACCGGCGGAGGCGATCTGACCGGCCCGGTAGCCCTTCTCGGTCGTCTTCTTGTCGGCGTTCTTGTCCATGCGGTACGTCAGTCGCGCGGCGAACATCGCGGCCAGGCCGGCGACGAGCGGGGCGGCGACCGCCGGGATGAGCACCTTGCTGACGACGACCCCGCCGTTGACACCGCTGAAGCCGATCGAGGCGATCGTGGCGCCGATGAGGCCGCCCATCAGGGCGTGGGAGGAGCTGGAGGGCAGACCGACCAGCCAGGTCACCAGGTTCCAGAGGATCGCGCCGACGAGCGCCGCGAGGATGACCTCTGGCTGGATTCCCTCCTCCTTGACGAGCCCGCTGGAGATCGTCTTCGCGACCTCCACGGACAGGAACGCGCCGACGAGGTTGAGCACGGCGGACATGGCCACCGCCGTCTTCGGCTTGAGCGCACCGGTCGAGATGGTCGTGGCCATCGCGTTGGCGGTGTCGTGGAAACCGTTCGTGAAATCGAACACCAGGGCTGTCACGACCACAATGGCGAGCAGCAGCGAGATGTGTTCCATTTACCCAGGCAATCGTTTGACGTCAGTGGCTCGTCGAACGTAAGCAACCTGAGTGAACGGAAGGTGAACTGGGCCGGGCGGTGTGGTGTCCCGATCCGGTGTCAAGAGATTCCGTTTACGGTCCCGGCGACTGAACTGTCCACCATGCGGTCACCCCCGACCCCGGGCAATCCGGGCCCTCACCGGGCACATACGACCTGCCCCGCTTCCTCCCCCGGCACCCCGTTCCGCTCCCCGGACGGAACCACCCGACAGGGTGACCCCGTGGAGGAGACCCATGTCACTCCCCGGGGTGGCCCGCCGGGCCCGCCCCCACCCCGGCCGGGTGCGTCCGGTGGCAGGTCCTCCCCGCCCTGCCGAGACTGGGAGCGTGCGCCCGGCTACAGCGACGGCAGCGGCCGTCACCACCCTGCTCGGTGTCGGCGCGGTCGCGGTCGCGGCCGGCCGGTACGCCAGCGACGTCGCCCTCAGGGCGCCGTCCGGACGTCCCCTGCCCGGGGACCCACGGCTGACCGTGCACGCCACGGGCCCCGAGCGGATCACCCTGACCCGCAGCCTCGCCTCGCTGCGCCCCGGCACGTACGGCCTCGAAGGCCCCGACCTGCACGCCGTCGTCGGCCCTGTCCTCGACCGGGTCCCCCACACCGCCGACACCGTCGTCCGCCGCCTGGAACGCGTCGAACTCGGGGCGCTCGGCCCCGGCGCCCGTGTCCGGTTCACCCCCCAGCTCCACCGCGGCACGCCGCTCGGCGCCCTCGGGCTCGCCCACGACGACGTCGAGATCCCCGGCGAGCTCGGCCCGCTGCCCGCCTGGCTGGTGCCCGGCCCCCGCCCCACCTGGGTGATCGCCCTCCACGGCCTCGGCACCACCCGCGAGCACCCGCTGAACGTCGTCCCCTTCTACAACCGCCGCAAGGTCCCCGTCCTCGTCCCCGCCTACCGGGGCGACGAGGGGGCGCCCGCCACGGCCGACGGCCTGGCCCGCCTCGGCGACTCCGAGTGGCGCGACGTCGACGCCGCCATCCGGTACGCGGTCCGCAGGGGCGCGGCCAAGGTCGTCCTGCACGGCTGGGGGACAGGGGCGTCGATGGCCCTGCGCGCCGCCGCCGAGTCAGGGGTGCGCGACAGGATCGGCGGCCTCGTCCTCGACTCCCCGGTCCTGGACTGGGAGGCCACCCTCCGCAACCTCGCGGCCGCCCGGCACGTCCCCGCCCCGCTGCTCCCGCTCGCCGTCCGCGCCGCCCAGGGCAGGACGGGACCGCACGGCGACCTCCTCAGGGCCGCCTCCGCACCGGACGCCCTGCGTGTCCCGGTCCTCCTTCTGCACGGCCCCGACGACACCATCGCCCCCTGGGAACCGTCCGTCGGACTCGCCGCCCGCCGCCCCGATCTGGTCACCCTCCAGACCGTGCGGCAGGCTCCGCACGCGGCCATGTGGAACGCCGACCCGGTCCGCTACGAGGAGTCCCTGCGCCGCTTCCTCACTCCGCTCCTCTAAGGGGTGTCTCCGGGCGTGTCTTGTCGATCAGCCGGGCTCTCGGCGCCCCGCACGCGCCCCAGGGCCCGCCCGGAAACCCCGGGTACCGCCTTCCCCGGGCGGACGCCGCCGCTTTCCGGACGGGCTCCGGTGCCTCCGGTACGCCCCTCCCGGGCCCGGCACCGGGCCCGTTCCGACGGGGTGTCCGATTCCGATTGGGCTTTCGGGCCGTCAGCGGGAAGACTGCCCCCGTGACGTCTCGAAAGCCCGATGAACCATTGGCGCGCAACTCCAGACTCCGACTCGTCCGCCCGCGGTCCCTCGCCACCGCCCGACGGGCCGTGACGACCCGGCGCACCAGGCCGGCGCCGCGGCCGCCCGAGGGCACTCCGCCCCGCGCGGAACTCGCCCGCCAGGCCAGGCACGTCCTCGCGGACGCCGTACGGATCGCCCGCTGGGCCGCCGTCGAGCGCGGCGCCGAAGCGGCACCCCGCACCGGTGCCGGGGCCGTCACCCCCCAGGAACGGGCCGCGGCCGCACTGGACCTGACGCCCGGCCAGGTCAGGGCCGGCTGGGACCGCGCCCGGCTCGCCGGACTCATCGAGCTCCACGGCGACACCGCACGCCCCGGCTGGCGGCTGCACGCCTGGGACCGCGACGACTCCGCCGTGCTGCGCGGCTGGGTCGCCCTCTTCGACGCCTGGTCGCTGGTCCACCCGGCCCCCGAGGGGGTCGAACCGAGCGCCGTCGCCGAGGTCGTCGAGGCCGTCCCGCAGGTCCTCTCGCTGCTTCAGCTCTCGCAGGGCCCGGTCCTCGTCCCCGCCCTTCTCGACCTGCTCGGCCAGCGCGTCGAGGAGCTGCGCGAGGAGCGCTGCGAGGTCCCGCCGGCCGAGCAGGCTCCCGAGGCCGCCGGCGCCCCCGGCGTGAGCGGCGGCACCGACGGGCTCCCGGCTCTCCTCGACTGGGCGCTCGAAGGCCTCGCGGCCGTCGGCGCGCTCACCCTGGACCCCGGCGCGGAGGGGCGGCACGCCACCCTGACCCCGCTCGGCAACTGGGCGGTCTGGGTCAAGCTGGAGCAGATCTGCGTCGCCGCGCAGAGCCCCGCGGGGAACATCGAGCAGTCCGCAGAGGACATGCTGCGCGGCTGTGCCCGGCTCACCCCCGGCCCGGCCCGCGCCGAGTACCGTGCCTGGCTCGCGGCCCGCACCCTCTCCAGCGCGGTGACCGAACTCCTCGCCGTCGCCCGTGGGGAGGACGCCCTGCTGCGCGGCCTCGCCTTCGAGGCGCTCCGAGTCGTCGGTGCCCCCGCGGAGGCCGAGGTGCGCGCCACCGTCGCCGAGCCCTCGCTGCGCCCGTACGCGCTGCTCTGGCTCGCGGAGTACGACGGCGCCGACCCCGACGACGCCCAGGAGGTGCTCACCCGCGAGGAGGCGACCTGGCTCTGGGTGGACACGGCCGCCGCCGTCGCCGACCACGGCGAGAGCGCGCTGCTCGTCCGGCACCTCGACTCGGCCGTGCAGGGCACCGTCCCGGCGCTGCTCGACGAGGTCAGGGCCGTCGGGCATCCCCGTACCGTCCAGGTCCTCGTCGCCCTCGCCGCGGCTCACCCGGACCCGGCCCTGGCCAAGGCGGTCCGCAGGGCCGCCTTCCAGGTGCACACCGGCGGCGCCTGAGCAGGCGTGCCGCCCGGCGCCCGGCTACTCCGCGGCGCCGGGCGTGTACGTCCCGAAGCTCCAGATGTTTCCCTCGGCGTCCCGGGCCATGTAGTCCCGGGAGCCGTACTCCTGGTCCTTGGGCGGCATCACGATCTCGACCCCGTGGGCGACCGCGCGCGCGTGGTGCTCGTCCACGTCGTCCACGTGCACGAAGACGCCCACCGGGCCGGCTCCGGCCATCAGCTTGTCGAACTCGCTGCCGGTGCCCTTGCTGCCCAGCATCACCATGCCGTTCCCGTACGACAGCTCCGCGTGCGCGATCCGCCCGTCCTCGGCCTCGTACACGGCGGTCGCGGTGAAGCCGAACCCCTCCGTGAGCAGGGTGATCGCCGCCTTCGCGTCCTCGTACGTCAGCGTCGGACAGATGTGGGGGGCCTCAGCCATCCCGGTCACTTCCCTTCGATGCGGCCGTATGTGATCTGGGTCTCAGTCTGGCAGTCCCGGCCGACAACTCAGCGGAAGGGGTTGCACCGGGCCATGTCGCCGGTCCGGTAGCCCTCGAAGAACCACTGCTGCCGCTGGGCCGCGGAGCCGTGCGTCCAGTTCTCCGGTGTCACGCGGCCCTGGAACCTCTCCTGGATCCGGTCGTCGCCGACGGCGGCCGCCGCGTCCAGGCCGTCCCGGATGTCCGCGTCCGTGAGCGTGGTGAGCAGCGGCCGCCCCGTCCGGTCGTCGGGCGTGGCCGTGGCGTGCCGGGCCCACACGCCCGCGTAGCAGTCGGCCTGGAGCTCGACCCGCACGGCGTTGGAGTCCGCGCCGGTCCGCCCGTCCTGGGCGCGGCTCAGGGTCCCCATCAGGTTCTGGATGTGGTGGCCGTACTCGTGCGCCACCACGTACGCCTGGGCGAAGGGGCCGCCGCTCGACCCGAACTTCGTGCGCAGCTCGTCGAAGAAGCCCAGGTCCAGATAGACCTGCCGGTCGCCGGGGCAGTAGAAGGGCCCCACCGCCGAGGTGGCGGAGCCGCAGGCGGTCCCGACCCGCTGGGTGAACATCACGGTGGCGGCGTTCCCGTAGGTGCCGCCCCGGCGCGCGTACTCGGTCCGCCAGTAGTCCTGGACGCTGTTGACGACGGCGACGATCCGGCAGTCCTCGCGGGTGTTGGCGTCCGAGCCCTTCCGGCAGGCCTGGTTCACCTGGGCCGCGGAGGAGGAGCCGGCCACCGGCTCGTCGCCGCCCGAGGAGAGCCCGAGCTGATCGGGGCCCACCCCGAAGAGCAGGCCGAGGACCAGCGCGACGAGGCCGGCGATCCCGCCGCCGATGGTCGCCCTGCCGCCGGGGACGCGGCTGGTCCGGACGTCCTTGACCTCCGAGGTGTCCAGATCGGCGTCGTCGTCGAACTGCACGGCCCACCACCCTCCGCGTCACCGCCGCGGCAGAGGCCGCCGCCCTGCGCCGAGTATCGGGCCGTACTTACCTGCTCGCCCCTTTTGCGGGACATCGGCAGGAATGTGAGATGGCTCCCGACCCGGCTCTCGCGGCCCGCATGGCCGAAAAGCAGTTGCAGGGGCCCGTTAGACTGGCCGTATGGCCATTCTCCCCGTGCATTAGCGGCGTCGAAGCCCTTCACCAGCCGTCCTTCCGCCGTTTCCCACCGCCCTGGAGTCTGTCCGTGATCACCGCTTCCGGCATCGAGCTGCGCGCCGGCGCCCGCGTCCTCATCGAGTCCGCTTCCTTCCGCATCGCCAAGGGCGACCGCATCGGCCTCGTCGGTCGCAACGGAGCGGGCAAGACCACCCTCACCAAGTGCCTCGCGGGCGAGGGCGTCCCCGCCGGCGGCACCATCGCCCGCTCCGGCGAGGTCGGCTACCTCCCGCAGGACCCGCGCACCGGCGACCTCGACGTCCTGGCCCGCGACCGTGTCCTCTCGGCCCGCGGCCTCGACGTCCTCCTCAAGAAGATGCGGATGAACGAGGAGCGCATCGCCACCGGCTCCGGCGGCACCCGTGAGAAGGCGATGCGGCAGTACGAGCGCCAGGAGACCGAGTTCCTGACCAAGGGCGGCTACGCGGCCGAGGCCGAGGCCTCCACCATCGCCGCCGCCCTCGGCCTGCCGGACCGGGTCCTCGGCCAGCCGCTGCACACCCTCTCCGGCGGTCAGCGCCGCCGGGTCGAGCTCGCCCGCATCCTCTTCTCGGACGCCGACACGCTCCTCCTCGACGAGCCGACGAACCACCTCGACGCCGACTCCATCGTCTGGCTGCGCGACTACCTGAAGACCTACCGCGGCGGCTTCATCGTCATCTCCCACGACGTCGACCTCGTCGAGACCGTGGTCAACAAGGTCTTCTACCTGGACGCCAACCGCTCCACGATCGACGTCTACAACATGGGCTGGAAGCTCTACCAGCAGCAGCGCGAGGCCGACGAGAAGCGCCGCAAGCGCGAGCGCCAGAACGCCGAGAAGAAGGCCGCCGCCCTCAACTCGCAGGCCGACAAGATGCGCGCCAAGGCCACCAAGACCGTCGCCGCGCAGAACATGGCCAAGCGCGCCGAGCGGCTGCTCTCCGGCCTGGAGGCGGTGCGCGCCTCCGACAAGGTCGCCAAGCTCCGCTTCCCCGACCCCGCGCCCTGCGGAAAGACCCCGCTGACGGCCGAGGGGCTCTCCAAGTCCTACGGTTCGCTCGAGATCTTCACCGATGTGGACCTCGCGATCGACAAGGGCTCCCGCGTCGTCATCCTCGGCCTCAACGGCGCGGGCAAGACCACGCTGCTGCGCCTGCTCGCCGGCGCGGAGAAGCCCGACACGGGTGAGGTCACCCCGGGCCACGGCCTCAAGCTCGGCTACTACGCCCAGGAGCACGAGACGCTCGACCCCGAGCGCAGTGTCCTGGAGAACATGCGCTCGGCCGCGCCCGACCTCGACCTCGTCCAGGTCCGCAAGACGCTCGGTTCCTTCCTCTTCTCGGGCGACGACGTCGACAAGCCGGCCGGGGTCCTCTCCGGCGGCGAGAAGACCCGTCTTGCCCTGGCCACCCTGGTCGTCTCCTCGGCGAACGTGCTCCTCCTGGACGAGCCCACCAACAACCTGGACCCGGCGAGCCGCGAGGAGATCCTCGGGGCCCTGCGCACCTACAAGGGCGCGGTCGTCCTCGTCACCCACGACGAGGGCGCGGTCGACGCGCTGGAGCCGGAGCGGATCATCCTGCTCCCCGACGGCGTCGAGGACCTGTGGGGCCCGGACTACGCGGACCTGGTGGCGCTCGCCTGACCCGGAGGCCGCTCCGGTGCCCCGGGTTCGCCCCCGCGGCCCCGGAACACACCCCGATCACCCCCGGAACGCCTCGGGTGATCATGACGGGCTGGATCATTCGGCTCATGCGAGATCCTTCATCTGAGTGAGGGCGTCTCGTACCTTCCGGCGCGGTGCTCTGCTGAATCCTTCCGGCAGACCCGCGCCGTACGTGTGTTCCCGCCGCGTCGCTGACCTGGCACTTCCCGCGCCGGCCGGGGCGGGATCGCTCTTCCGACCCGGCGGAATTCGAGCTTCCGGTCGTGTCGACGCCGTGCTCGTCCACAAACCCGGCGGCATGGACCTTGTCGAATGGGTGGCCAGGACGGACGGGAGGGGTGATCATGAGAAGTCCAGAGCGCACTTCCCATGAGGAGGCACGGGTGGCCGAGACTCTGAAGAAGGGCAGCCGGGTGACCGGCGCCGCGCGCGACAAGCTCGCGGCAGACCTGAAGAAGAAGTACGACTCCGGTGCGAGCATCCGGGCGCTGGCCGAGGAAACGGGCCGCTCCTACGGATTCGTCCACCGGATGCTGAGCGAGTCCGGAGTCACGCTGCGCGGACGCGGCGGAGCGACCCGGGGCAAGAAGACCGCCTCGGCCTGACATCGGGGCGGCTCGACCGGGCCACCGGGTCTCTCGGTGGCCACCCGGTCGGTCCACGGACCGGCCAGGTGGTTACTGTGCAGTCACTTAGCATCGGATGCAGTGCTGCACCGGAACCGGAGGCGCCCCATGACTACGCTCGACGACTCTGAGCTCGTATTCGACAAGGACGGTGTACGGCTCACCGTCGAGGACGCCGTTGCCACGGTGACCCTGACCAATCCGGCGAAGCGCAACGCTCAGTCTCCCGCTCTGTGGCGGGCGTTGACAGAAGCCGGCCGGTCGTTGCCCGGCAGCGTGCGGGTCGTGGTTCTGCGCGGCGAAGGCAAGTCCTTCTCCGCCGGACTCGACCGGCAGGCGTTCACGCCCGAGGGCTTCGACGGAGAGCCGTCCTTCCTCGATCTCGCGCGCGGTTCCGACGAGGACCTCGACGCGGAGATCGCCGCATACCAGGAGGCGTTCACCTGGTGGCGCCGCAGCGACCTCGTGTCGATCGCGGCCGTCCAGGGGCACGCCATCGGCGCGGGCTTCCAGCTCGCCCTCGCCTGCGACCTGAGGGTCGTGGCCGAGGACGTGCAGTTCGCCATGCGCGAGACCAGCCTGGGGCTCGTCCCGGACCTGACCGGGACGCACCCGCTCGTCTCGCTCGTCGGCTACGCCCGCGCGCTCGAGATCTGCGCCACCGGCCGCTTCGTCCACGCGGAGGAGGCCGAGCGCACCGGTCTCGCCAACCTGTCCGTGCCCGTCGGCGAACTCGACGCCGCGGTACGGGACCTCGCCGCCGCCCTGCTCGCGGCGCCGCGCGACGCGGTCACCGAGACCAAGGCGCTCCTCCAGGGTGCCGCCGGCCGCTCGTACGAGGAGCAGCGCACCGCCGAGCGCGCCGCCCAGGCCCGCCGTCTGCGCGACCTGGCGGGACTCGGCGACTGACGCCTGCGCGATCCGGCGGGACTCGGCGACCGACGCGTGCCCGCGATCTGGCGGGACCCGCGACTGACGCCTGCGCGCGACCTGATGGCCTCGGTGACCGGCGCCCGCCTCTCACCCGCGCAGTTCCGACACCACGACCGTGACCGCGCCCTCCTCGGGGAGGGCCGCGGTCACGGCCGTCCGTACGGCGCGCGCCACGTCCAGGGGGCGGGCGCCGAGCGTCACGGCCACTTCGACCCGCACCCCGTCGGAGCCCCGGCGCACCGGTGGGCCCAGCGCGTCCGTCACCGCCGCGACACCCGTCACCCCGAGCGCCGCGAGGGCCACCGGATCGTCCGTCGTCGGCGAGGTCCCGCCCTGTGGGGGAGCGGCCCGTCCCTCCTTCGGCGGTGCCGCGTCGAGGAGATCCGTCACCCGCAGGTCGACCGCGGCCGTCACCAGGCCGATCCCGTCCCCGGCCGCCGCGAACAGGGCCGCCCTGAGCTCGTCGACGACTTCCGGGAGCGGCCGGCCGGCCACCAGGCCGAACGAGGCGGAGACCCGCAGGGCCCCCGGTTCCCGCGCCGGTTCCCGCTGGGGCGAGCCCTCCGGCTCCGGCTCCGGCTCCGGGTCCGCGGGGCCGATCCGCAGGGTGCCGGGCACCACCCCCCGTACCGTCGCGGCGGCCCTGCCGAGCACCTCACGCGCCGCCCGCTCGGTGATCCAGGCATCGTCCGTCGCCGTCCCGAGCGGCAGCAGCCTGCCCGGGGCGAGGCGGTCCCTCACCGCCGCGTTCCAACCGTCACTCGTCGTCATTGCCCCAGCCTGCCGTATCCCCGGGGCGGGACCGGGTAACCGCCCTTAGTGTGGGCGAAGAACCCCGAAATATCCCAGAAGGGGCGAAAACTAATGACGGACACCACCCACTCCGGCGCCACCGCCGCCGACGAACCCCGCCGCAGCACCTCGGTCAGCAAGCGGGGCGGCGGCGACCCCGCCTCCCGGGGCCGGACCACGATCGCCGACGGAGTCGTCGAGAAGATCGCCGGTCTCGCCGCCCGCGACGTCGACGGCGTCCACGCCATGGGCAGCGGCCTCTCCCGCACCTTCGGTGCCGTACGCGACCGGGTGCCCGGCGGCAGCGCCAAGTCGAACGTCACCCGAGGCGTGAAGGCCGAGGTCGGGGAGGTACAGACCGCGCTCGACCTGGAGATCGTGGTCGTCTACGGCGTCTCCATCTCGGACGTCGCCGGCGACGTCCGAGAGAACGTCATCGCGGCCGTCGAACGCATGACGGGCCTTGAGGTCGTCGAGGTGAACATCGCGGTCAGCGACGTGAAGCTGCCCGACGACGAGGAGGAGGAGCCGGAACAGCGGCTCCAGTAGCCGACGACGGCCGGGCACGGTACAGGGGGCCAGGAGATCCTCAGGAAGGGGTCAGGAATGAGCATGGCTGTGGTCGGCCTGTTGGCCGGCATGGCCCTCGGCTTCGCCGGATACTTCGGCGGCTTCGGGGCGTTTGTACTGGTCGCGGCGTTGGGAGCGGTCGGCTTCGTGGCGGGCCGCTTCCTCGACGGCGACCTCGAACCCGGCGATCTGTTCCGGGGCCGCGACCGCGGCGACCGGCGGCGGTGACGGATGGCCCCGGAGCCGGCCCCGGACCCCGTACGGGGCCGGGGCGCGACCACGATCGCCGACCGGGTCGTCGCGAAGATCGCCGCCCAGGCGGCCGGGGAAGCCCTGGACGCCGTCCCCGAGGGCGGCGCGCGGCCGCATGCCTCCGTCGTCGTCCACCGGGACGTCGCCAGGGTCGCGGTGAGCCTCGAACTCGACTACCCCTCGGACGTCGGCCGCCGGTGCGGCGCCGTCCGGGGCCGGGTCCGCGCGCGCGTGGAGGAGCTCGTCGGCATGGAGGTCCACGAGGTCACCGTCCATGTGGAACGCCTCCACTCCCCGCTGACCCGGCAGGCCACACGGAGGGACCGCCTGTCATGACGACCACGCCCGACCTGGACAAGGGCCCCGCCCCCGGCCGCGACGACGTACCCGTCCTGGCCGACGCCCCCGCCTCGTCCGTCCGGCGCTTCTGGGCCGTGCGCCGCATCCCCGCCGCCGTGCTCGCGGCCCTCGTCCTCGGCGGGGCCGGGCTGCTCCTCTACGACGTGGCGGCCGTACGGGCCGACCGCACCGCCATGTCCTGGCGGCGCAGACTCGCCGACGCCCTCGCGACCCGCCCGCTCGACGACCCCCTGATCCTCGCGGGCGCCTCCCTCGCGGTCGTCCTCGGCATCTGGCTCCTCGTCCTCGCGGCGACCCCCGGCCTGCGTGCCGTCCTCCCGATGCGCCGCGCACACGCCGACGTACGGGCCGGACTCGACCGCGAGGCCGCGGCCCTCGCCCTGCGGGACCGGGCCATGGAGGTCTCCGGCGTGCAGTCCGTCCGGGTGCGCGTCGGCCGCGCCAAGGTGAACGCCAGGGCCGTCTCGCACTTCCGGGCGCTCGACGAGGTCCGCGCCGACGTCGAATCGGCCCTCGCCGACGGCGTCGACGAACTGGCCCTCGCCCACCCGCCCGCCGTGACCGTACGGGTGGCCCGGCCGCCCAGAAAGGGGTGAGCGCGGTGACGGTCGTCCTCCGGCGCGTCAACCGCGTCCTGCTCGGCCTCGCCGGGCTGCTCCTCGTCCTCGGCGGCGGGGGAGTCCTCGCCGCCGCCCTCGATCTGTCCGTACCGTCCTGGTGGCCCTGGTCGGGCCCCTCGGACGTCCTGCTCTCCACCGCGGACCGGCAGCGCTGGCGGGACGAGGGCTGGTGGTGGCCGGTGGTCATCGCCGTCCTCGGGCTCGTCGTCCTGCTCGCCCTGTGGTGGCTGCTCGTCCAGTTCCGGCGGGCCCGGCTCGCCGAGGTCGCCGTCGACAGCGGAGACGGCGACGAGGCCGTCGTCCGCGGGCGGGCCCTGGAAGCCGTCCTGGAGGCGGACGCCGCGGCCCAGGAGGGCGTCGCGAGGGCCAGGGTCTCCCTCACCGGCCGCCGCAGCGCCCCCCGCACCCGGGTCGCGCTCCACCTGGAGCCGTACGCCTCCCCCGGGGACGCCCTGAACACCCTCAGCACCCAGGCCCTCGCTCACGCCCGTACGTCCACGGGCCTCTCCGCCCTTCCCACCGAGGCGCGCCTGCGGGCGGTGAAGCACCGGGCCCGGCGCGTCACCTGACGGCGGGCCGGGGCACGAGCCCTCAGAAGCCGCTGCGCGCTCCGCCGTCCACCGGCAGCATGACGCCCGTCAGGTACGAGGCGGCCGGCGACAGCAGGAAGGCCGCCGTCCGCCCGAACTCCTCGGGGGTGCCGTAGCGGCGCAGCGGGATGGCGGCCTCGTTGGCCGCGCGGGCCGCGTCCGCGTCGCCGGAGAGCGCGTCGAGGGACCGCACGCGGTCCGTGTCGATCCGGCTCGGCAGCAGCCCGACGACCCGCACCCCGCGCGGCCCCAGGTCGTTGGCGAGGGACTTCGCGAAGCCTGCGAGACCCGGTCGGAGCCCGTTGGAAATGGTCAGACCGGGGATCGGCTCGTGGACCGAAGCGGACAGGACGAAGCCGATGACCCCGCCCTCGGTGAGGCTCTCGGCGGCCGCGCGGGCCAGCCGTACCGCCCCGAGGAAGACGGTGTCGAAGGCGGCCGCCCACTGCTCGTCGGTGTTGTCCGCCGCGAAGCCGGGCGCCGGACCGCCCACGCTGATCAGGATGCCGTCGAAGCCGCCGAAGCGGGCCCGCGCCTCGGCGACCAGCCGGGCCGGGGTCTCCGGATCGGCGTTGTCGGCGGCGATCCCGGCCGCGCCGGGTCCGAGGCCGTCCACCGCGTCGGCGACGGTCTTCTCGTCCCGCCCGGTGACCAGCACCCGGGCGCCCTCGGCGAGCAGCGCCTCGGCGGAGGCACGCCCGAGCCCCCGCGTCGCCCCGGTCACCACGTACACACGGTCCTTCAGTCCAAGATCCATGGTCCTATCCTGCCGGGTCCTGATCCTCCCGGGCCAGCGCGAACGCCGTGCCCACCAGGCCGATGTGGCTGAAGGCCTGCGGGAAGTTGCCCAGCTGGCGTCCCGTCACCGGGTCGTACTCCTCCGCCAGGAGGCCGACGTCGTTGCGGAGGACGACGAGGCGCTCGAAGAGCTCGCGGGCCTCCTCCGGCCTGCCGATCAGCAGGAGCGCGTCCGCCAGCCAGAACGAGCAGACCAGGAAGGTGCCCTCCTCGCCCGGCAGACCGTCGATCGCGCCGGAGTCGGTGCTGTACCGGCGGAGGTATCCGCCGTGCATCAGCTCCGCCCGTACCGCCTCCACGGTTCCCACCACCCGCGGGTCGTCCGGCGGCAGGAAGCCGACCTGGGGGATGAGCAGGGTCGCCGCGTCCAGTTCGAGCGAGCCGTACGACTGGGTGAAGGTGTTCCTGACGGGGTCGTAGGACCTGGCGCACACCTGCGCGTGGATCTCGTCCCGCATCGCCCGCCACCGGGCCGCGTCCCCCGGCAGCGAGGGGTCGGCCTCCAGGGTGCGGACCGCGCGGTCGGCGGCCACCCAGGCCATCACCTTCGAGTGGGTGAAGTGGCGGCGCGGCCCGCGCACCTCCCAGAGGCCCTCGTCCGGCTCGCGCCAGGTGGACTCCAGGAAGCCGAGCAGGCTCAGCTGGAGGTTCCAGGCGTGCCGCTCCGGCGGGATCCCGGCCTCACGCGCGCGGTGGAGCGAGTCCATGACCTCGCCGTACACATCGAGCTGGAACTGGTCCACGGCCGCGTTCCCGGTCCGGACCGGGGCCGAGTCGGCGTAGCCCCGCAGCCAGGGCAGGGTGGTCTCGGGGAGCCGGCGCTCGCCCGCCGGCCCGTACATGATCTGCAGATCGGCCGGGTCGCCCGCCACGGAGCGCAGGAGCCAGTCCCGCCAGGCGCGGGCCTCCTCGACGTATCCGGCGGAGAGCAGCGCGCCGAGGGTGAGCGAGGAGTCCCGCAGCCAGCAGGCCCGGTAGTCCCAGTTCCGTACGCCGCCGACCTCCTCCGGCAGGGAGGTGGTGGGGGCGGCCACGATCCCGCCGGTCGGGGCGTACGTGAGGGCCTTGAGGGTGATCAGGGAGCGCAGCACCGCCTCCCGGTACGGGCCCCGGTAGGTGCAGAGCGCCGTCCACTCCCGCCAGTCCGCGAGGGACTGTTCCAGGGCCTCGTAGGGGTCGACGAGCGCGGGGCGCGGCTCGTGCGAGGGGTGCCAGGTCATGACGAAGGCGACCTTCTCGCCGGCGGCGACGGTGAAGGAGGAGCAGGTGGAGAACTGCTGGCCCCAGGTCTTCACGGGCGGTTCGCTGCGCAGCCAGACGGCGTCAGGTCCGGCGACCGCGACCCGGTGGCGGTCGGCGCGGCGCATCCAGGGGACGATCGAGCCGTAGTCGAAGCGGAGCCGCAGGACGGAGCTCATCTCGACGCTGCCGCTGACGCCCTCCACGATCCGCATCACGTCCGGGGTCCTGTCCCGCTGGGGCATGAAGTCGACGACCTTGACGGTGCCCGTACGGGTCTCCCAGTAGGTCTCGAGGACGAGGGTGTCCTCGACGTACCGGCGCGTGGCGCACGTCGTGGCGCCCTTGGGGGCGATCCGCCAGTGGCCGTTGTTCTCGTCGCCGAGGATCGCGGCGAAGCAGGCGGCCGAGTCGAACCGGGGCAGACACAGCCAGTCGACCGATCCGTCGCGGCCGACGAGCGCGGCGGTCTGGAGATCGCCGATCAGGGCGTAGTCGTCGATACGTTGCGTCACGCTTTGGGCTGTTCCCGGTAGAGGCGACGGCCAATCAGCGGGACGGAGTGGCCTGGATCGCGTCCGCGTTCTTCTCCGGGGCTCCGGAGTCGTCCGAACGGGCCGCCGCGGCTTCCTGGTCGCGCTTCTCGCGGCGGACGAGGATCACCCAGCCGACGGGTACCCCGGCCGCGAAGAGCCACCACTGCACCGCGTACGCCATGTGGGCGCCGATCGAGTCGTGGTCGGGCTCGGGGATCAGTTCGGGGGTGTCGCCCGTGGGGGCGGGCTCGATCTGTTCGAGGTAGCCGCCGAGCACCTCGCGGCCGATGAGCTCGGCCTGCTGGCCGCTGTTGATCAGCATGACCTGGCGGTCCGGCAGGCCCTTCAGGTCCTTGATGCCGCTCGCGCCGGTCGTCTCGTCGGCCTTGAGGCGGCCGGTGATCGTGACCTCGCCCTTGGGTGCGGGCGGCACCGGTGGGAAGGAGTGCTGGTCGGCGGCGGCCGGGATCCAGCCGCGGTTGACCAGGACGATCCGGCCGTCCCGGAGGACCAGCGGGGTCAGGACGTGCACGCCGACCCGGTCGTCGGAGTTGGTGCGCCGGCGGACGACCACCTCGTGGGCGGTGTCGAAGGTGCCGGTGGCCGTGGCGGGCTTCCAGTAGTCGGCGCGCGGGACGGTGTGGCCGGGGGAGGTGAGCTCCTCGACCGGGACCGGCTTCGCCGCGACGCTGTCCGCGATCAGGGCGTTCTGGGCGACCCGCCGTTCGTGCCGGTGGAACTGCCAGAAGCCCAGCTCGATCATCGTCGGAACGAGGACGAGAGCGATGAGGGTGAGGATCACCCATTGCCGGGACAACAGGAAGCGGTACACGCCGAAGACGGTACAACGTGACGAAAGGCCCCCTCGCGGCGGGTGCCGAAGGGGGCCGGAAGTCATCAGAGGATCGTTTCCTCACGGTGGTCCGGACGCCGGCCCGGTCTACACCCTGTCCACGATGCCCACCTTTCCCTCCGCGCGGGCGCAGTGACCCCCGCAGTACCAGTTGCCGTCGACCTCGACGCCCTGTCCGATGATCTGGACCCGGCAGTGCTCACAGATGGGCGCCATGCGGTGGATGGCGCAGGCGAAGCAGTCGAAGACATGGACCGCGCCCTGCGCGTGGACTTCGAAGGACATGCCGTAATCGTTTCCGCAGACCTCACAACGTGCCATGCGCCACAGGGTGGGGGCTCCCGGCGGGCGTGCGCAGCTCGGCACGCCCGCAGGGCCCGGGGCATCACCCGTCTGCCGGGCTCACGTCCCGGAGGAGCTGGGTGTACGCGGCCTCGTCGACGACCGGTGTGCCGAAGGACCTCGCCTTGACGATCTTGGAGGTGGCGGAGTCCGGGTCGTTGGTGACGAGCAGGCTGGTCAGCCGGGAGACGCTGCCCGCGACATGGAGGCCGGCGTCCACGGTGCGGTCTTCGAGGAGCTCGCGGTCGACGGAGGTGTCCCCGGAGAAGGCCACCCGCATGCCCTGCTTGAGCGGTTTGCCCGTCTCGTACCGGCCGGGGTTGGGGTACGGGCACGCCGGACGCCTCCGTGAGGGACGCCAGCTGTTCGCCCGGTACGCGGAAGAGCCCGAGGCCTGGTGACCGATCCGGGGCCGCTCGGGCGACGGGACCCACTCGGTCAGCGGCCGGCATTCGAGCAGTGGCAGCCGTACGCCCCGCTCGGCCGCCGCGTGCAGACTCGGCCGGAACGCCTCGGCGAGCACCCGCGCGTCGTCGAGCGCGTTGTGCGCGCGCCGCTGCACGACGCCGAAGTGCGCGGCGAGCGACTCCAGCTTGTGGTTGGGCAGCGGCAGCGACAGCTCCTTGGCGAGCGCGATCGTGCACAGCCGCTGCCGCACCGGAGCGGCGGACTCGGCGCGCGCGTACTCCCGGGCGATCATCTGCCAGTCGAACATCGCGTTGTGCGCGACGAGGACCCGCCCGTCGAGCCGGGCCGCGAACTCCGCCGCGACCTCCGGGAAGAGCGGCGCGCCCTCCAGGACGGCACTCGTGAGGCCGTGGATCCAGACAGGGCCCGGATCACGCTCGGGGTTGACCAGGGTGTACCAGTGGTCCTCGACGTTCCCCTGGGCGTCCAGCCGGTAGACGGCAGCCGACACTATCCGGTCGTCGCGGGCGAGTCCGGTGGTCTCCACGTCGACGACCGCGTACCCCTGCGGGTAGGCGGCCGGCCACGTCGCTGCTGTCGTACGGTCGTCAAGCACGGTCACTGAGAATACGGCCCGCGACCGACAACTCCGTCCCCGGTGTCCCCGGAGGCCCCGGCGAGCAGGCCGTCCACCAGGGCCCGTACGGAGTCGACGAACAGCCGCTCGGTGTCGACCGGGGCGGCGAGGGCGCGCGCGAGGGCTCCGTCGCACTCGGCGTCCTCCCCCCGCCACAGTTCCTCCTCGGCGGGCGCCTGGGCCGGAGCGCGTTCGCGGTTGCGCTCCACCAGGACATGGCCGACGACCTGGAACTGCACCGCGCGGACGGCCCGCGCGGCGGCCGCCCCGCGCAGTCCCGCCGCGTGCGCCTCGTGGACGAGGGCCCGCTGCGCCGGCAGGAACATGCGTTCCGTCAGCCCCCGTTCGTGGACCATCGCCACCAGGTGCGGGCGCTCCCGCAGCGCGCGGCGCAGCGCGCGGGCGACGGACACCATCCGCTCCGCCGGCGTCGTGCCGTGCGGGCGGATCGTGCCGAGGTCGGCGACCGTGCGGTCGACCAGCGCGTCGAGGAGCGACTCGCGGTTGCCGACGTGCCAGTAGATCGAGGTGACCGCCGTGGAGAGCTCGGCGGCGAGCCTGCGCATGGTCAGGGCGCCCGGGCCGTGCTCCCGCACCAGGGCGGCCGCCGCGTCCAGGACATCGTCGCGGGTCAGCGCGGAGCGTGCCATTGATCCCCCAACTCCCGTGCCTGCACGGCTCTTTCCCCTTCGCGGGCGACGGTGTAACAGTGTTACAGACCGACGATCCCGAAAGGCGGTACGTCATGGGACGAGTACGGTACGGGGCGCGCACCGACGCCGAGGCGGCGGCGGCCCGCGCACGGAGCTCCCGGCTCCCCGCCATCTGGTCCACGGGGGTGGTCGCCGTCTGGGAGACCGATCCGGACGTCGTCGCCGCGGTCCTGCCGCCCCCGCTGAAACCCACCGCGAGGCCCCTGGTCCGTGCCACCGTCAGCAGGGTCGACCTGCCCGGCCACCCCCTCGGCGCCGGGTCGGTGGCGGTCGCCGCCGCCCACGGCGACCGGGAGGGCTGGTACCCGCTGGTCATGCCGATGACCCACGAGCGGGCCCTCGTCGGCGGGCGTGAGGTCTTCGGCGAGCCGAAGAAGCTGGGCGAGGTCACGGTCGAGCGCGAGGGGCTCGTCGTCCGCGCGGCGCTCGCCCGGCACGGCATCGCGTTCGTGGAGGTCCGCGGCGCGGTCTCGGGGCCGCTGCCCCTGCCGGAGCCCGCCGAGAAGACCGACTTCTACTTCAAGTTCCTGCCGGGCGTGGAGGGTTCGGGCTTCGACGCCGACCCCGTCCTCGTCCACTGCGTCCGCAACGAGCGGGTGCGCAGGCTGGAGCGGATCACCGGCGACGTCGTCCTGCGCGAGTCCATGTACGACCCGGTCGCCGACCTCCCCGTCCGCCGGCTGGTGGAGATCACGATCGGCGAGAAGTCCACCGACCAGAAGGGCACGGTCGCCGAACGGGTCTCCGCGCGGGCCCTGCTGCCGTACATCCACCAGCGCTACGACGATCCGCAGCAGATCCTCGACGGTCCGGCGGAAGGGAGCGTCTGATGGAGCTGCGTGCGGGGCAGGTCGCCGTCGTCACCGGCGCGGCGAGCGGCATCGGGCTCGCCCTGGCCCGCCGCTTCGCCGAGGAGGGCCTGGCCGTCGTCCTCGGGGACGTCGAGGAGGCCGCGCTCGCGGAGGCCGCCGACGAGCTGATGGAGAGCGGGGCGGAGGTCCTCGCGCGGACGGTCGACGTCTCGGACGCAGACGCGGTCCGGGCCTTCGCGGACGCCGCCTACGCCACCTTCGGAGCCGTCCACGTCCTCTGCAACAACGCGGGTGTCGGCTCGGGCGCCGAGGGCCGGATGTGGGAACACGATCCCCAGGACTGGCGATGGGCCTTCTCCGTCAACGTCTGGGGCGTCTTCCACGGCATCCAGGCCTTCGTGCCCCGCATGCTCGCGGGCGGCGAACCGGGCCATGTCGTCAACACCTCCTCCGGCGACGGCGGCATCGGCCCGCTGCCCACCGCCTCCGTGTACGCGGTCACCAAGGCGGCCGTCGTCACCATGACCGAGTCGCTCTACGCCCATCTGAGGGCCGAGCACGCGCGCGTGGGCGCGTCCGTGCTCTTCCCCGGCCCCCACATGCTCCGCACCGGCCTCTGGGAGTCGCACCGCAACCGGCCCGAGCGGTACGCCAAGCAGCGGCCGCGCAGGACCCCGTACCGCAGCCTCGACCAGTGGGAGGCCGCGATGAAGGAGGCCGGTCACGAGGTCGCCTTCACCCCGGTGGAGGAGGTCGCCGGGCACGTCGTCGACGGCATCCGCGCCGACCGCTTCTGGATGCTGCCGGAGAGCGAGCACAGCGACCGGCAGATCAGGGCGCGCTCGCGGTCGATGCTCGACCGCGCGAATCCGTCGTACCTGGAGAGCTTCATCCTCGACTGAGGGGCTTCGCCATGAGCCATGAGGACCCGTATCTGATCATCTCCTCCGACTGCCACGCCGGGCTCCCCACCGAGGAGTACCGGCCCTATCTCGACCCCCGTTTCCATCGCGACTTCGACGAGTTCCTCGCCGGGCGCGAGGCGCGCCGGGAGGCCATGACCCGGCTCGGGGTCCGCAACGAGGCCTTCGCCGACCGCTGGTTCCGCGACAACGAGGAGGGCCTGCGCGGCGGCTGGGACGCCGTCCAGCGGCTCAAGGAGCTCGACGGGGACGGGGTCGCCGCCGAGGTCGTCTTCCCCGACGCGGACGCCGTCGACAGCCGGACCGCCGCCCCCTTCGGCGTCGGCCTCGGCCTCTCCGGCGACCAGGACCCCGCGCTCGGCATGGCGGGCGCGCGGGCGCACAACCGCTGGCTCGCCGACTTCGTCGGGCAGAACCCCCACCGGCACTGCGGAGTGGCGCTGCTGCCCATCACCGCGGAGCCGTCGGAGGTCGTCGCCGAGATCCACCGGGCCAAGGAGTCGGGGCTCGGCGCGCTGATGATCCCGTCCATGTGGGTGGACAAGGCGCCGTACCACGACCGGCGCTACGACCCGGTCTGGGCGGCCGCGGCCGAGACCGGGATGCCGCTTGTCACGCACTCGGGCGCGGCACCGCGCGAGGAGTACGGGGACCACCTCGGCATCTACGTCTCCGAGGTCACCTGGTGGCCGGCCAGGCCGCTGTGGTTCCTGCTCTGGTCGGGAGTCTTCGAGCGGTACCCCGGGCTGCGGTTCGGCGTCGCCGAGTCCGGCTGCTGGTGGCTGCCGAACCTGCTCTGGTTCATGGACCGGCTCTACCTGGGCGCGCACGGCGGCAAGAAGCTGTCCCCGTTCGCGGAGCTGAGCCGGCCGCCGAGCGCGTACCTGGACCGGCAGGTCTTCGTGTGCGCCACCAACACCAAGCGGCGCGAACTCGCCCAGCGGTACGAGATCGGCGTGGACAACATCCTGTGGGGATCGGACTTCCCGCACCCGGAGGGGACCTGGCCGAACACGCGCGCGTGGCTGCGGAACACCTTCCACGACATCCCGGTGGAGGAGACCCGCCGGATGCTGGGGCTCGCCGCGGCCGAGGTTTTCGGATTCGATATTCGAATACTGGATCCGATATCCCGGCGGATCGGCCCCACCCCCGCCGACCTCGGCCAGCCCGCCGACCAGGCCGCCGTGGAGGCCTCCTGGGCCCGCTCCCGGGAGGTCGGCCGGCACTGGCTGACGGAGCACGACTTCCCCGTCCTGGGGGTCACGCCATGACGGACCGCTACACCGTCATCTCGGCGGACTGCCACGCCGGCGCCGACCTTCTCGACTACAGGCCCTACTTGGAGAGCAGGCACCACGAGGCCTTCGACGCCTGGGCGGCGGCCTACGTCAACCCGTACGAGGACCTGCTCGCCGACACCGCCGACCGCAACTGGAACTCCGAGCGCCGGCTGCGCGAGCTGGAGGCCGACGGGATCGTCGCCGAGGTCGTCTTCCCGAACACCGTCCCGCCGTTCTTCCCCTCCGCCTCACTGATGGCGCCCGCGCCGACCCGCGAGGAGTACGAGCTCCGCTGGGCGGGTCTGCGGGCGCACAACCGCTGGCTGGCGGAGTTCTGCGCCCGGGCACCCGGCCGCCGCGCCGGAGTGGCCCAGATCCTCCTGAACGACGTCGACGAGGCGGTACGGGAGATCCGCCGGACCGCGGAGGCGGGACTCACCGGCGGGATCCTGCTGCCGGGCACCCCGCCGGGATCGGGGCTGCCCGAGCTGTACTCGGAGACGTACGACCCGATCTGGGCGGCCTGCGCGGAGCTCGGCGTACCGGTGAACCACCACGGCGGTTCGGCGTCGCCGCCGCTCGGCGACGAACCGGCCGCCCGTGCCGTCTTCATGGTGGAGACCACCTGGTTCTCCCACCGGGCTCTCTGGCACCTGGTCTTCGGCGGGGCGTTCCGCCGCCATCCGGACCTCCGGCTCGTTCTGACGGAGCAGGGCTCCGGCTGGATCCCCGGGATCCTGGACATGCTGGACTACTACCACGAGCGTCTTGTCGCCGCGGCTTCCCGGGCCACCACCGCGGAGTCCAGGTTCGGCGCCGGGCTCGCCGCGTCCATGGGCAGAGGGCCCAGCGAGGTCTGGCGCGACAACTGCTTCGTCGGCGCGAGCTTCATGCGCCCCCACGAGGTGCCGCTGCGCCATCGGATCGGCCTCGGCAAGATCATGTGGGGCAGCGACTACCCGCACGACGAGGGCACCACCCCGTACTCCAGGGAAGGCCTCAGGATCGCCTACGCGGGCGTGCCGAAGGAGGAGGTCGCGGCGATGGTCGGCGGCAACGCGGCCCGCGTCTACGGCTTCGACCTCGCCCTCCTCGACCCTCTCGCCGCCGTCCACGGCCCGGAGGTCGCGGAGATCGCCACGCCCCTGGAGAAGGTCCCGGAGGGGGCGACCAGCCCCGCCTTCGCCCCGGGCGGGTCGGTCCGTGTCTGGTGACGGAGGGGGTGAGACCCTCCCGGGGCCGTCACCTACGGTGCGGCAGGGGTCTGACGGGCGCCCCGTGTTGTCGGAAGGTGCCAAAGCTTGCTGACAAGTCGTCTCGCATACTTGTTGGTAACACCGTCTAGCCCCGCACCGTCCATCGCCCCTACCGTCGACGGCATGCCGAACCTGCCCGATGTCGTGCTCTGGTCCATACCGGCGTTCGTCCTGCTCACCGTCCTGGAGATGGTCAGCCACCGGATCCACCCCGACGAGGAGGCCGCCGGCTACGAGACCAAGGACGCCGCCACCAGCATCGGCATGGGCCTCGGGAGCCTGGCCTTCGACGCGCTGTGGAAGATCCCCGTGGTGGCGATCTACACCGCTGTCCACGAGCTGACCCCGCTCCGCGTCCCCGTCCTCTGGTGGACGATCCCGCTCATGCTGCTCGCGCAGGACTTCTTCTATTACTGGCAGCACCGCGGACACCACGTCATCCGCATCCTCTGGGCCTGCCACGTGGTCCACCACAGCAGCCGGAAGTTCAACCTCACCACCGCCCTGCGCCAGCCGTGGACCAGCGTGACCTCCTGGCCGTTCTACCTGCCGATGATCGCCCTCGGCGTCCACCCGGCGGCTGTCGCCTTCTGCTACTCGGTCAATCTCGTCTACCAGTTCTGGATCCACACCGAGCGGGTCGGCAAGCTGCCCCGGCCCTTCGAGTACCTCTTCAACACCCCCTCCCACCACCGGGTCCACCACGCCTCCCAGGGCGGCTACCTGGACCGGAACTTCGGGGGGATCCTCATCGTCTGGGACCGGATGTTCGGTTCCTGGGTCGGCGAGACCGACCGGCCCGTCTACGGGCTCACCAAGAACATCGAGACATACAACCCGCTCCGGGTCGCCACCCACGAGTACGCCGCCATCGCCCGCGACCTCCGGGCCGCGCACGACTGGCGCGAGCGGGCCGGCCGGGTCTTCCGCGGCCCCGGCTGGCAACCCGGACCGCCGGCCGGCCCCCGGCCGCCGAAGACCACGGCGGCGGAGCCGGCCGCGTGACGAACTCCTCGCGGGCCCTGCTCGTCGCCTTCGGGCTCGCCACCGCCGCCGACCTGATCTCCCTGCTCGCCGGCGCCGAGCTCGGCCACCAGCTCGCCAAGCCGCTCCTGATGCCACTGCTCGCCGCGTACGCCGTCACCCGCGGGGCCCCCAGGCTGCTGACCGCCGCACTCCTCTTCGGCTGGGGCGGCGACGTCTTCCTGCTCTCCGACGCCGACTGGGCCTTCCTCGTCGGCATGGGCTCCTTCGCCGCCGGACACGTCTGTTACCTGGTCCTCTTCGGGCGGCGCCGTACGTCCGTACCCCTGGGGATCGCGTACACCGCCGCCCTCGCCGGGACCGTCGCCCTGCTCTGGCCCGACCTCCCCGCCGATCTGCGGATCCCAGTCGCCGGCTACTCGCTGCTCCTCACCGCGATGGCCTACCGCGCGAGCTCGCTCGGCCTCCTGGCCGGGCTCGGCGGCGCCCTCTTCCTGCTGTCGGACACCCTCATCGCCACCGGGGTCGCCGCGTGGCCCCAGCTGCCCGTGCCCGACTTCTGGGTCATGCTGACGTACATCGCGGCGCAGTACCTGCTGACGGCGGGAGCGCTCCGGGCGATGTACGGTGAATGTCGTACAACCGACTGACAGCAAGGACCCTCCGTCATGCGCGCCACCACCATCCACGCCCCGTTCGACATGCGCGTGGAGGACGTGCCCGACCCGGTGGTGCAGGACCCCACCGACGTCGTCGTCCGGGTCCTGCGCGCCTGCGTCTGCGGCAGCGACCTGTGGGCCTACCGCGGCGAGTCCGCCCGGCAGCCGGGCCAGCGCATCGGCCACGAGTTCCTGGGGATCGTCGAGGCGGCGGGCGCGGACGTCGCCGGCTTCTCGGCCGGCGATCTCGTCGTCGCCCCCTTCGTCTGGTCCGACGGCACCTGCGACTACTGCGCCGAGGGCCTCCAGACCTCCTGCCCGCGCGGCGGGTTCTGGGGCTCCGTCGGCTCCGACGGCGGCCAGGGCGAGGCCGTCCGCGTCCCCTTCGCCGACGGCACCCTCGTCAAGCTCCCCGCCGACGCAGCCTCCGACGACCGGCTCCTGACCGCGCTGCTCGCCCTCTCCGACGTCATGGGCACCGGCCACCACGCCGCCCTCGGCGCGGGCGTGCGGCCCGGCTCCACCGTCGCGGTCGTCGGCGACGGCGCCGTCGGCCTCTGCGGCGTCCTCGCGGCCAAGCGCCTCGGCGCCGAGCGGATCATCGCGCTCGGGCGGCACACCACCCGCACCGACATCGCCCGCCTCTTCGGTGCCACCGACGTCGTCGCCGAGCGCGGCGAGGCCGCCGAGGCCGCCGTCCGCGAGCTCACCGGCGGCCAGGGTGCCCACGGCGTCATCGAGGCCGTCGGCACCGAGCAGTCCATGCGGACCGCCGTCGCCATCGCCCGCGACGGCGGCGCCATCGGCTACGTCGGCGTCCCCCACGGCAGCGGCACCGGACTCGACCTCTCCGTCATGTTCGACCGGAACATCGCGCTGCGCGGCGGCGTCGCCCCCGTGCGCGCGTACATCCCGGAACTGCTCCCGGACGTCCTCGACGGCACCATCGACCCGTCCCCGGTCTTCGACCTGACCGTCGGCCTCGACGGCGTCCCCGGCGGCTACAAGGCGATGGACGAGCGCACCGCGCTCAAGGTCCTCGTCACGCCGTAGTCCAGACAGGGGCATCGGCCCCGGCGACACCCGGCGGGCGCGACCAGCCCGCCGGGCCGCCCTCGTACGCGACCGGCGACAGCGCGTGCCGCAGCCGCCCCAGGGGGCCCTCCGACTCGGTGAGGTACCGCTCGGGCTCGTACCCGGGCAGTGCGTGCGTCAGCCAGTGGCCCGTCTGTGCGAGAGCCAGGCGTACGAGCCGCGTGCCGCCGTCCCGGTCCTGCTCGGTCAGCGACCTCAGCACCGCCGCCGCGAGCAGATAGCCCGTGCCGTGGTCCAGGGCCTGCGCGGGCAGCGCGCCCGGCTCGTCGGCCGAGCCCTCGGTCGCGGCGATCCCGGTCGCCACCTGTACCAGCGAGTCGAAGCCGCGGCGCTCGGCCCAGGGCCCGTAGTCGCCCCAGGCCGAGAGCCGGGCGGTCACCAGGCCGGGCCGGTCGAGGTCGAAGCGGTCGAGGGCGCCCGGCCGGTAGCCGGTCACCAGGACGTCGGCGGAGTCGAGGAGCTCGTCGAAGGTACGCCGGTCCGACGGCCGGTCCAGATCGAGCGCCGCCGTCCGCTTGCCGACGTCCGTGTCCGCGTGCTGGTCGGGCAGTTCGGGATTGCCCGGCGGGTCGATCCGCAGCACGTCCGCGCCGAGCAGCGCGAGCGTCCGGGTCGCGACGGGACCTGCGATCACCCGGGTCAGGTCCAGGACCCGCAGGGGGCCCGTACGACGCCGGGGCGGGGCCTCGTCCAGCCGCTCCCGGGTCAGCAGCGGCCGCGCGGCCACCGCACGGCCCTGTTCGTGCGCCCCCCACTCCCCGGGCGTGCGCAGGGCGACGGCAAGGCCCCCGGCCGCGTACACCGCCGTCTCGACCTCGACGGCCTTCCGCGCGCCGATCGCCGCCGCGACCGCCTCCACCGACCCGGAGGGAACCGCGAGGGCGGTGAGCAACGCCGTCCGGTGGTGCGGGTAGTTGGCGTGGGTACGGACCCAGCCGTCGGCCGCCCGCCAGAACCGCGACAGCGGCGCGAAGTTCACCGGCGCCCGTCCGTCGACCCGCAGATGACGCTCGCTCACGAAGGCGGTGGCGACGGCCCCGTCGTCCACCCGTACCCGCCCCGGCGCCCCCGCCCGTTCGACGGCGGCGAGCCCGGCGACCGCGACCGTCGCCCGCGCCAGGTCCATCACCGGCAGCCGGGCCGGAAGCAACCCCGAGGGTCCGGCGAACGACACCCGGTCGACCAGGGCGGGATCGCCGCCGAGCGCCGACCACAGCAACTCCGTACCCGTACGCACCGTGTTGTCCATGGAGGCAGTGTGGCACTCCGTGCCATGCGAAAGGGCCCCCGTGTGGCACACCCCACGGGGACCCTCCCTCACCGGACCTCCGCGACTAGCGGCGGACGGCGTCCAGCGCGTCGATCAGACCGGCCCCGTAGAAGCCGTTCTTGTTCTTGCCACCCTCACAGACGGCGTCGATCTTGCCATCGCCCTCGATGTCGTACGGGTTCGTGCAGGCGCGGTCGTCGGCCTGCGCGTACAGCAGCGCCTTCAGCGCCGCCGGGCTCGCGTAGGGGTGCGTCGACTTCAGCAGCGCGAGCACACCGGCGGCGTGCGGCGCGGCCATCGACGTGCCGGCCTTGTAGTTGTAGCCGCCGTTGACCGTGGTCGACCAGATGCGGCCGTTGATCGCCGGGGCGTCCGGGGTCTGGTACTCGGTGCGGTCGCCGCCGGGGGCGGCGACGTCGATGACGCCGAGACCGTAGTTGGAGTAGGACGCCTTCAGGTCCTTGGCACCGGTCGCGGAGACGGTGACGACGCCCGGCAGCATGGCCGGGTAGTCGAGGCACTCCTTCGGGTCGATGACCCGGTCGCCCGGCGTGGTGTCGTTCGGGCTGCTGTTGTCGACGATCGAGTCGGCCGCGAGGTCGAACTTCGAGTTGCCGGCCGCCGCCACGTTGACCGTGCCCTTGCGCTCCGCGTAGCGGGTCGCGCGGGTGACCGCCTCGATGAGGGCCTTCTGGTCCTCGTCGTTCTTGCAGGCGAACATCCACGGGTCGGTGTAGTAGCTGTTGTTCGTGATCTCGACGCCCTGCTCGGCCGCCCACATGAAGCCGCAGACCACGGCCTCGGTGTAGAAGAAGCCGTCCGGGGTGGACACCTTGATGCCGGAGACCTTGACGCCCGGGGCGACACCGGTGATGCCGATGCCGTTCTTGGCGGCGGCGATCGTGCCGGCGACGTGCGTGCCGTGGTCGCTCTCGCCCGGGTTGGGGCGCCACGAACCGGCGGTGGTGTCCGGCTTGCCGGACACGCAGTTGGCGGAGGCCTTGACGTCGAAGTTCGGCGCCAGGTCCGGGTGGGTGTCGTCGACGCCCGTGTCGATGACGGCGACGGTGACCCGGCTGCTGCCGAGGGTCTTCTTGTGCGCCTTGTCGGCCTTGATCGCCGGGAGGTCCCACTGCAGGGGCTCCATCGGGTCCTGACCGGCCGTGGCGGCTGCCGCGGCGGCCTTGATCTGGGCCGGGGTCAGCGTTTGCGCGCCCTCGTCGACGGCGGTGTCCGTCTGGGCGGACAGCGGAGCGGTACGGGTCGCACCGGCCGACACCACGCCACGCGCCGTGCGGATCGTCTTCGCGAACTCGGGGTTCTGCGAGTGGACGACTATCACGCCGATCTGGTCGTACGAGACGACCACCTCGCCACCCGCGGCGGCTATCGCCTTCTTCACCGAGGAGGCGGTCCAGCGGCCCCCCGCGACGTTGACGACGTACGTCAGCTTCGGCCCGTTCGTCGCCACGGCGGACGTCGGTGCGTCACTCAGTTCCGCGGCGGAGGCGGCGCCGGAGGGAAGGAAGCCGAGCGAGGCCGTGAGCGCGAGACCAACCGGCAGAGCAAGAGCTCGGCCGCGCCTCGATCCCAGATGAGCCATGGGTTCTCCACATCATCCGTATGTACTGTCCGCGCGCGGGTTTGCGCGCGGACAGGTGCATGACGAGTGAAGCTATCGCTGATCTTCCCGGCGCTTCAATGAGTTGAGAAGACTTCATGAAGATCTGTACGAATAAATCCCTCGTGTGAACCGCTTCGCTTCCCGCTCCGTGCCGTTGTGCAGGGGAGGGGTTCCTCCGGAACCCCGGCTCCCGCACCCCTGGTGAGGCCCCCTTGACCAAGCCGTCCGCCCCCGCGTCACGAGGAGATTCCGTGGCTACCGAAGCACCGCCGCCGCCCAGAAAAGGGACGGAGGCCGCAACCGCTCCCGTATCGCCCACGACGGAACAGTTCGTCGAGGTGCAGGAGGGCGCGGAGTTCGGCGAACTGCGCCGTACGTACCGCTCCTTCGCCTTCCCCCTGACCCTCGCCTTCATCGCCTGGTACCTGCTCTACGTGCTGCTCTCCAACTACGCGGGCGGCTTCATGGGCACCAAGGTCTTCGGCAACATCAACATGGCGCTCGTCCTGGGCCTCGGCCAGTTCCTCACCACCTTCCTCATCGCCTGGCTCTACTCGCGGCACGCGGCGGACCGGCTCGACCCCAAGGCCGAGGCCATCAGGCACCGTATGGAGGGCGACGCATGACCACCCCCGTCCTGCTCGCGGCCGACAGCGCCACCACCGAGCACCGGCCCCTGATCATCGCCCTCTTCGGCGCCTTCGTCATCGCGACCCTGTGCATCACCGTCTGGGCCGGCCGCCAGACCCGCAGCGCCGCCGACTTCTACGCCGGCGGCGGCCAGTTCACCGGCTTCCAGAACGGCCTCGCGATCTCCGGCGACTACATGTCCGCCGCGTCCTTCCTCGGCATCAGCGGCGCCATCGCCCTCTACGGCTACGACGGCTTCCTCTACTCGATCGGCTTCCTCGTCGCCTGGCTCGTCGCCCTGCTCCTGGTCGCCGAACCGCTGCGCAACTCCGGCCGCTTCACCATGGGCGACGTCCTCGCCTACCGGATGCGCCAGCGACCCGTCAGGACCGCCGCCGGTACCTCCACCATCGTCGTCTCGATCTTCTACCTGCTCGCGCAGATGGCGGGCGCGGGCGTCCTCGTCTCGCTGCTCCTCGGCATCACCAGCGACGGCGGCAAGATCGCGATCGTCGCCCTCGTCGGCGTCCTGATGATCGTCTACGTGACGATCGGCGGCATGAAGGGCACCACCTGGGTGCAGATGGTGAAGGCCGTCCTGCTCATCGCGGGCACGCTCCTCATCACCTTCCTCATCCTCCTGAAGTTCGACTTCAACCTCTCGCAGCTGCTCGGCGCCGCCGCCACCAACAGCGGCAAGGGCGACGCGTTCCTGGAGCCCGGCCTCAAGTACGGCCTGAGCTCCGTCTCGAAGCTCGACTTCCTCTCCCTCGGCATCGCCCTCGTCCTCGGCACCGCGGGCCTGCCCCACATCCTGATCCGCTTCTACACGGTGCCGACCGCCAAGGCCGCCCGTAAGTCGGTCAACTGGGCCATCGGCATCATCGGCGCCTTCTACCTGATGACGATCGTCCTCGGCTTCGGCGCCGCCGCCCTGCTCAGCGGCGACACCATCAGGGCGTCCAACAAGGCGGGCAACACGGCGGCCCCGCTCACCGCCCTCGAGGTCGGCGGCGGTGCCGACTCCACCGGTGGCGCGATCCTCCTCGCCGTCATCTCCGCCGTCGCCTTCGCCACCATCCTCGCCGTGGTCGCCGGACTCACCCTGGCCTCCTCCTCGTCCTTCGCGCACGACATCTACGCGAACGTGATCAGGCGCGGGAAGGCCACCGAGAAGGAGGAGATGCGGGCCGCCCGCTGGTCCACCGTCCTCATCGGCATCGTGTCGATCGCGCTCGGCGCCCTCGCCCGCGACCTCAACGTCGCCGGCCTGGTCGCCCTCGCCTTCGCGGTCGCCGCCTCGGCCAACCTGCCGACGATCCTCTACTCGCTCTTCTGGAAGCGGTTCACCACCCAGGGCGCGCTCTGGTCGATCTACGGCGGACTGATCTCCTCCGTCGTCCTCGTCCTCTTCTCGCCGGTCGTCTCCGGCGGGCCGGCCTCGATGTTCAAGGGCGTGGACTTCCACTGGTTCCCGCTGGAGAACCCCGGCCTCGTGTCGATCCCGCTCGGCTTCCTCCTCGGCTGGCTCGGCTCCCTCCTCTCCAAGGAGGAGCCGGACGCCGGCAAGTACGCGGAGCTGGAGGTCAAGTCCCTGACCGGGGTCGGCGTCGCCGCCGCGGTCAAGCACTGACCGGAGCGCAGCGGTTCGTATACGTTCCGCGACTCCCCGATGGCCGCGTCGTAGAGTTCTACGACGCGGCCTCACCGGTCCTCGTGACAATCTGCCCTGCTCGTTGTCCGTCCGCTCACGTAGGCTCGAACCACACGCAACCGCAAGACGGGGAGGGGGCCCACAGTGCTCATCGACACCTATGGCCGGGTGGCCACCGACCTGCGCGTCTCGCTCACGGACCGGTGCAACCTGCGCTGCACCTACTGCATGCCCGAAGAGGGACTGCAGTGGCTCGCGAAGCCGGACCTGCTCACCGACGACGAGATCGTCCGGCTGATCCGCATCGCCGTCACCGACCTCGGCGTCACCGAGGTCCGCTTCACCGGAGGCGAGCCGCTGCTCCGCCCCGGCCTCGTCGGCATCGTCGAGCGCTGCGCGGCCCTGGAGCCCCGCCCCCGGATGTCCCTCACCACCAACGGCATCGGGCTGAAGCGCACGGCCGCCGCCCTCAAGGCCGCCGGCCTCGACCGGGTCAACGTCTCCCTGGACACCCTGCGCCCCGACGTCTTCAAGACCCTCACCCGCCGGGACCGCCACCGGGACGTCCTCGACGGCATGGCCGCCGCCCGGGACGCCGGTCTCACCCCGGTCAAGGTCAACGCGGTCCTGATGCCCGGGCTCAACGCGGACGAGGCCCCCGACCTCCTGGCCTGGGCGGTGGCGGAGGGTTACGAGCTCCGCTTCATCGAGCAGATGCCCCTCGACGCCCAGCACGGCTGGAAGCGCGACGGCATGATCACGGCCGGTGACATCCTGGAGTCCCTGCGCACCCGCTTCACCCTGACGCCCGAGGGCTCCGACGAGCGCGGTTCGGCGCCCGCCGAGCGCTGGGTCGTCGACGGCGGACCGCACACCGTCGGGGTCATCGCCTCCGTCACCCGCCCGTTCTGCCGGGCCTGCGACCGCACCCGGCTCACCGCCGACGGCCAGGTGCGGACCTGTCTGTTCGCCACCGAGGAGACGGATCTGCGGGCCACGCTCCGTTCGGACGCGTCGGACGACGAGGTCGCCCGGATCTGGAAGCAGGCCATGTGGGGCAAGAAGGCCGGCTCGGGCCTCGACGACCCGAGCTTCCTCCAGCCCGACCGCCCGATGTCCGCGATCGGCGGCTGAGCCCGGAGGCCTCAGGCCTCGCCGGACTCCCACTCCGCGAGTGGTACGACATCCTTCAGAAAGCCCCGGACTCCCAGGAACTGGGAGAGGTGTTCGCGGTGCTCCTCGCACGCGAGCCAGGTCTTGCGGCGCTCGGGCGTGTGCAGCTTGGGGTTGTTCCACGCGAGTACCCAGACGGCGTCGGCGCGGCAGCCCTTGGCGGAACAGGTCGGCTTCTCTTCGCTCACTGGACCATTGATCACCTGATCATTGTCCAGCAAGGGCGATGCCGAGCAGCCACGGGGGGAGCTGCCCGGCATCGGTCCGTCGCTCCGACGGGGGATGCGGAGCGCGTAGGCAGTATGTCACGGCACATGGGGTGCGGTGCACCGGAACTTCACGATTGATCTGAGCTTTTCTTGAGCTTTCCGGCCACTGTGTGTGATCAGTTCCGGCCGTACGGGCGCTCCGTGCCGGCGTCCTCCGAGGCCTCGGGCGCGCCGAGCGCGGGCCGCACCGGAGCCGGTACGAAGGTGGAGGGAAGGGACGGAGCCGTCTCACGGCCCGCGTTCGCAATGACCACCGCGACATAGGGGAGCAGGATGCCCAGGGCGAGGGCCACGACGGCCACATGCCGTTCGACGTTCCACAGCACCGCGGCCGCGATCACGGAGAGCGTCCGCACCGTCATGGAGATGATGTAGCGCCGCTGCCGCCCGCGCACGTCGTCGGCGAGCCCCTGCCGTGCTCCCGTGATCCGGAAGACCTCGGTCCCGCCACGCTTCGGCATCGCCGTCACCACCCACCCGGTCGCGCCGGACGCTCCCGGTCCGGACCTCCGTCCCACGGTACGCCCGCCTTCCGGCGGCGACGAGACCGGGGCACGTATGGCGCTGTCCGACATGCGTTGTATGACCGATGGGTCGAGACTGGGCCCACATGCGTACAAGGAGGAGACGATGGGTTGGTTGTGGGCGATCATCGTGGGACTGGTCCTCGGTCTGATCGCGAAGGCGATCCTGCCGGGGAAGCAGCAGATCCCGCTGTGGCTGACGGTCGTGTTCGGCATTCTCGGCAGCGTGCTCGGCAACGCGGTCGCGACCTGGATCGGAGTCAACGACACCAAGGGCATCGACTGGACCCGCCACCTGCTCCAGCTGGCTGGCGCCGTCGCCGTGGTCGGGGTGGGCGACATGCTGTGGGCCTCGATGAAGGGCACCCGCCGACGGGCGTGAGCCCGCCGGAAGACCGGAGGCCCGGTACGGCACACCACTGTGTGCCGTACCGGGCCTCCGGTGTACGCGTACCGGTCAGGCGCCGGCGAACTCGATCGCCGCCAGGTTCTTCTTGCCGCGCCGCAGCACCAGCCAGCGGCCGTGCAGCAGCTCCTCCGCCGTCACCTCGGCGTCCTCGGCGGTCACCTTCACGTTGTTCACGTAGGCCCCGCCCTCCTTCACCGTGCGGCGCGCGCCCGACTTGCTCGGCGCGAGCCCGACCTCGGTGAACAGGTCCACGACCTGGCCGAGCTCGGTCACCCGCGCGTGCGGCAGCTCGGACAGCGCGGCGGCCAGCGTCGCCTCGTCAAGCTCGGCCAGATCGCCCTGACCGAACAGCGCCTTGGAGGCGTTGATGACGGCCGCGCACTGCTCGGCGCCGTGGACGAGGGTGGTGAGCTCCTCGGCGAGCGCCCGCTGCGCGGCCCGCGCCTGCGGCCGCTCGGCGGTCTGCCGCTCCAGCTCCTCCAGCTCCTCGCGGGACATGAAGGACAGGATCCGCATGTACGTCGAGACGTCCCGGTCGTCCACGTTCAGCCAGAACTGGTAGAACGCGTACGGCGTCGTCATCTCCGGGTCCAGCCAGACGGCCCCGCTCTCGGTCTTGCCGAACTTGGTGCCGTCCGCCTTGACCATCAGCGGGGTCGCGAGGGCGTGTACCTCCGCGCCCGGCTCCAGGCGGTGGATCAGGTCGAGGCCGGCTACCAGGTTGCCCCACTGGTCGGAGCCGCCCTGCTGGAGCGTGCAGCCGTAGCGGCGGTACAGCTCCCGGAAGTCCATGGCCTGGAGCAGCTGGTAGCTGAACTCGGTGTAGCTGATGCCCTGCTCCGACTCCAGGCGCCGGGCGACGGAGTCCTTGGTGAGCATCTTGTTGACCCGGAAGTGCTTGCCGATGTCCCGCAGGAACTCGATCGCCGACAGGCCGGCGGTCCAGTCCAGGTTGTTCACCATGACGGCCGCGTTCTCCCCCTCGAAGGAGAGGAACGGCTCGATCTGCGTCCGCAGCCGGTTCACCCAGTTCGCGACCGTCTCGGGGTCGTTCAGGGTGCGCTCGGCCGTCGGCCGCGGGTCACCGATCTGGCCGGTCGCCCCGCCGACCAGCGCCAGCGGCCGGTGCCCGGCCCGCTGGAGCCGGCGGACGGTGAGGACCTGGACCAGGTGGCCGACGTGGAGACTGGCCGCGGTCGGGTCGAAACCGCAATAGAAGGTGACGGGACCGTCCGCGAGAGCCTTGCGCAGTGCGTCCTCATCGGTGGACTGGGCGAAGAGCCCACGCCACTTCAGCTCGTCGACGATGTCCGTCACGACCGTCAGTCTCCTCAGGTTGTTGGTGGTACGACGACCCAGTCTAGGTGGGTCAGACTCCCTTGCTGACCGAGCTCATGTTGAAGTCGGGCACCCGCAGGGCGGGCATCGCCGCCCGGGTGAACCAGTCGCTCCACTCGCGCGGCAGCGTCTTCTCCGTCCGGCCGGCCTCCGAGGCCCGCGACAGCAGGTCCACCGGCGACTCGTTGAACCGGAAGTTGTTCACCTCGCCGACGACCTCGCCGTTCTCGACGAGGTAGACGCCGTCCCGGGTCAGACCGGTGAGCAGCAGCGTCGCCGGGTCGACCTCGCGGATGTACCAGAGGCAGGTGAGGAGCAGACCGCGCTCCGTCGAGGCGACCATCTCCTCGAGTGAGCGCTCGCCCCCGCCGTCCAGGATCAGGTTGCCCGCCACGGGCGCCACGGGCAACCGAGTAAGTTCGGCCGTGTGCCGGGTGGTGATCAGACGCTCGAGGCGTCCGTCCCGCATCCAGTCCGTCGGTGCGACCGGCAGCCCGTTGTCGAAGACGGAGGAGTCGTCGCCCGAGGAGTGCGCGATCACGAACGGCGCGGACTCCAGACCCGGTTCGTTGGGGTCGCTGCGCAGCGTCAGCGGCAGCGGGGAGAGGGTCTCGCCGAGCCGGGTGCCGCCGCCGGGCTTGGAGAAGACCGTACGGCCCTCCACCGCGTCCCGGGCCGCCGACGACCACAGCTGGTAGATCAGCAGATCGGCCACGGCGGTCGGCGGCAGCAGCGTCTCGTACCGCCCGGCGGGCAGCTCGATCCGCCGCTCCGCCCAGCCGAGCCGGGTCGCGAGCTCGGCGTCGAGCGCGGCCGGGTCGACGTCCTTGAAGTCCCGGGTCGAGCGCCCGGCCCAGGCGGAGCGCGAGCGGTCGGGCGACTTGGCGTTCAGCTCCAGGGTTCCCTTGGGCTGGTCGTGCCGGAGCCGCAGCCCCGTGGACGTACCCAGGTAGGTGGAGTTCAGCTCGTGGTTGGCGAACCCGTAGAGCTCACGGCCGCCGGCCCGGGCACGGGCGAAGGCCTCGCCGAGCGCCGGGGCGAAGTCGGCGAAGACGGCGGAGGACGTCTCCGCCGGGGCGTCCGTGAAGTCGGGCGACGAGGGCACGTCCGCCACCAGCGGCTGGGCGTCCTCGGCGGGCCCTGCGGCACGCGCGGCGGCCTCGGCGGCCCGGACCAGGGGCTCCAGGTCGTCGACGGTCACGGCGGACCGGGACACGACCCCGGAGGCGGTGCCCTGCGCGCCGTCGACGGTCGCGATCACCGTGAGGGTCCTGCCCCGGGTGACGCCGTTCGTCGTGAGCGCGTTCCCGGCCCAGCGCAGATTGGCGGACGACTCCTCGTCGGCGATGACGACACACCCGTCGGCACGGGACAGCTCAAGGGCCCGCTCGACGATCTCGTACGGCTTGCTGACGCGGCTCATCGTCCGGCCTCCTGCGTCGTGTTCAGAATGTTGACGCCCCGGAAGAGGGCGGAGGGGCAGCCGTGGGAGACCGCGGCGACCTGGCCCGGCTGGGCCTTGCCGCAGTTGAACGCGCCGCCGAGGACGTACGTCTGCGGACCGCCGACCTGCTCCATCGAGCCCCAGAACTCGGTGGTCGTCGCCTGGTACGCCACGTCCCGCAGCTGCCCGGCGAGCCGCCCGTTCTCGATGCGGAAGAACCGCTGCCCGGTGAACTGGAAGTTGTAGCGCTGCATGTCGATCGACCAGGACCGGTCACCGACCACGTAGATGCCCCGCTCCACGCCCCCGATCAGGTCCTCGGTCGCCAGACCGCCCGGATCCGGCTGGAGCGAGACGTTCGCCATCCGCTGCACCGGCACGTGCGCGGCGGAGTCCGCGAAGGCGCAGCCGTTCGACCGGCCGAGGCCCGTGAGCTTCGCGATCCGCCGGTCCAGCTGGTAGCCGACCAGCGTGCCGTCCTTCACCAGGTCCCAGGACTGCGCCTCGACGCCCTCGTCGTCGTACCCGATGGTCGCGAGACCGTGCTCGGCGGTCCTGTCACCCGTCACGTTCATGATCGAGGAGCCGTACGCCAGCTTGCCCAGCTGGTCGAAGGTGGCGAAGGAGGTGCCCGCGTACGCGGCCTCGTAGCCGAGGGCCCGGTCCAGCTCGGTGGCATGCCCGATCGACTCGTGGATCGTCAGCCAGAGGTTCGACGGGTCCACGACCAGGTCGTACCGGCCCGCCTCGACGCTCGGCGCACGCATCTTCTCGGCGAGCAGCCCCGGGATCTCGTCGAGCTCCTTGTCCCAGTCCCAGCCGGTGCCCGTCAGATACTCCCAGCCCCGCCCGACCGGCGGCGCGATCGTCCGCATCGAGTCGAACTCACCGGTCGTCTCGTCGACGGCGACCGCCGTGAGCTGCGGGTGCAGCCGGACCCGCTGCTGCGTGGTGACCGTGCCCGCCGTGTCCGCGTAGAACTTGTTCTCGTGGACGGTGAGCAGCGAGGCGTCCACATGCGCCACACCTTCGGCCCGCAGCAGCCGCGCGCTCCAGTCGGCGAGCAGCGCGCTCTTCTCCTCGCCGGGGACGGAGAAGGGGTCGATCTCGTACGAGGAGACCCAGGTGCGCTCCTCGTGCACCGGCTCCTCGGCCAGCTCCACACGCTCGTCCGAACCGGCCGCCGCGATCACCTTCGCCGACAGCTTGGCCATCGCCACCGCCTGCGAGGCGACCCGCGCGGCCCCGTCCATGGTCAGGTCGACCCCGGACGCGAACCCCCAGGCCCCGCCGTGCACCACCCGCACCGCGTAGCCGAGGTCCGTGGTGTCCGAGGAACCGGACGGTTTGGCGTCACGCAGCCGCCAGGAGGCGCTGCGCACCCGCTCCAGACGGAAGTCCGCGTGCTCGGCGCCGAGCGCACGCGCTCGGGCGAGCGCCGCGTCGGCGAGCGCCCGCAGGGGCAGCGCGACGAACGAAGGGTCGATCTGATGGACCACGAGCGGCCTCGCTCTCGGTGATCGGAAGGGGGGTCGATCTGCCCCGGAAGTCAATCACGGGACGCGTCTCCGGGTCGGCGCATTGATGTGTGCCCGCAGCGGAAACCGCTCCAACCCGCCTGCCGGACAAGCTGATTGCGCGATCGGAATAGGGCACGGGCATAGCACCCGTGGTGGTGGGATGAGATGATCGACGCCATGCACGGGTGGGTGAACGGAGTCAGGTCCTGGCTGTCGTCGCTGGACGATGACGCACTCGGATCCCTGCTGACCCGGCACCACTGCTTACGGGGCGACAGACACTCCCACACGTCGGACCGGCCCCCGTCTCCTCCCTCGCGACGGGAACTGCACACCGCTCGGGTACGGCTCGCCAAGGCGCGGCAGGAACAGCTGACGGGCATCGCCGCCTGCGGACTCGTCTGGGCGGTGAAGGCGCTCCACACGGAGTACGGGTTCTCGCAGCGCGCCCTCACCGAGCCCACCCTCGACGAACTCCACGCCATGCTCAGGGTGCTCGACCCGCCCCTCGCCCGCTGCGCCCTCTACGGGATGCTCCTGCCGGGCACGAGCCGGCTCCCGGTCGGACCGCTGGCGGCGCTTCACGAGGCCGCGTTACGGACGGCGGCGGACAGCAGCCCGCCGCCCGACGCGCAGGAGATCGGCCCGCGCTTCGAAGCCTCGGACCCCGCAGCCCCGGACGACCCGGCGCGTGCCGCCCCGGACACCGCCGGCTCCGGCCCCGCACCTCTGATGACGAACCCCGAGTGTGAGGGAGCCGCTCCCATGGCCGTACCCCAGGCGCCGGCCGGCCTCGCCGCCTCGCTCGACCTCCTGAAAGTGTCCGGCGAGCGGCTGGCCGTCGTCCTGCGCCGTGCGGCGGACGCCGTCGAGGCCGGGCTTCTCCCCGTGGACGCCCCCGGTGAGGGGATCGCCGCCTGGACGGGGGAGCGCGAGCGGCTCGCCGGGGCGCTCGCCGCCGAGGGGGTCGCCTGGGGGCCGGACCTCGGATACGCCGAAGCGGGCGCCGAGTTGAACCGGCTGCGGGAGGCGCGGGCCGAGCAGACCGACGCCCTGCGCCGCAAGGCGAGCCGGTACGCCGAGCTCCTGGAGTGGGCCGACGACGAGGAGGAGGCCGCCGACCTCCGCCGTCACCTCGAACGCACCGAGACGCAGCTGCGCGAACTGGGCGCCGTGCCGGGGGAGGAGGCCGTCGCCACCGTCCCCGTGGCGCGGGAGCCGGAGGGGGCCGCAGGCCCGCCCGGGGCTGCCGGGGCGGACGGCGAGGGCGCCGAACCGGTGGAGGACACCCCGTCGGGACGGACCGAGCACGTCACCGGTGACGCGACCCCGCTGACCGGCCGGGCCAGGATGGGCGCCTCGGCGATCGAGGCCGTCCGCCGGGCGGTGGAACCCCGGCCCCCGGCCCTCCGGCCCACGCCGTCCCCGATGGTCACCTCGCCCACGCCGTCCCCGATGGTCACGCCGCCCACGCCGTCCCTGTCGGTCACGTCGCCCACGCCGACCCCGACGGCCACGCCCCAGCCGCCGCCGTCCCCGACGCCCCTGCCCGTTCCGTCCTCCGTGCCCGTGCCCGTGCCTGCGCCCGCGTCGCCCCCCGCGCCGACCGCCGCCACCGCGCCCGCCGTCGCCCCGGACCTGAAGCCCCTGACCACCCCCGCCGGTACACCCGGCCCCGCCGCCGAAGCCCCCGTACCGCCGAGGGCGCAGCCCCCCGCGCCCGTCCCGCCTCGGGCGCGGCCCCCCAGGCCCGCCCACGCCCAGGCCCCCGCCCCCGCGCCCCTCCCCGTCGAGGACGAGCCGTGGCCGCCCGGCATCGACGCGCCCGACTGGGACCCGTACGCCCCCTGGGAGACCGGCAGCGAGCCGCCCGTCGGCAGGCTGCTGCGGGAGGGGCGGGCCGCCGAGGCGTACTGGATGACCGTGGCCTCCCGCGAGAGCGCGGCGCGGGCCCGGGCCCTCGCCTTCGCGGCCGCAGCGTTCAGCTGTGTCTCGGACAGCGAGGCCACCCCCGTACAGATGGCGCACGAACTCGACCCCGCCCTCGCCGCACAGGACCGCGAAGCCCACCTCGTGGCCGTCGCCGCCGCACTGCGCACCGGACTCACCACCCGCTGGCCGCACGGCCTGATCAGCGGTTTCGTCATGCCGTCCGGGCTCACCACCCCCTGGCAGCAGCTGCTCACCGTCCTCGTCGCCGCCGTCCGGGACGGCCGCGCCTTCGAACCCGGCATGCTCCAGGGCAGCGCCGAGGACCAGGAGGCCGCCACCCGCGAGGAGATCGGGCTCACCGCCCGGCAGCTGCTCGACGACCTGCCGCGCCGCAAGATGAAGTACCAGCGGGCATCCCAGGTGCTCCAGTACCTCGTCGGTCCCTCCGGCCCGGTGCGCCACGCGTTGAACGAGGTCATCGTGTGGTCCGGCCAGAGCCCGGCGCAGTACACCGGCACGCCCGGCTTCCGTGCCCTCGGCGAGGAGCTGTGGCGGGCGGAGGACATCGACCGGCTCATCGAGGACACCGACGCCCTGTTCCGTACGTCGAAGCAGGCCAAGGAGCCGATCACCGCCGGCGCGCTCCGACAGCTGCACACCGCCTGCCGGTCCGTCGGCGAACTCCTCATGCGCGCCGAGGCCGCCCACACGGCCGCCCGGCCCCACCCGGGCCTGAGCGACCGCGGCATCCCCGAACTGGCCTCCGTCCTCCGGGACGTCGCCGAGGAGCCCGCCCCGGCCGGCACGGGAGGCGCGGCGCTCGCGCTGCTGCGGTCCTGGCTGACCGGCGAGCACGTACGGTCCGAGGACACGGCCGCCGACCGGCTCCGCGAGGACGGCGGCCCCGTGCCGCCCGCCGACGTCCTCCTCCGCCTGCCCGACCTGCCCCGGGACACCGAGGGAGAGCCGGACCTCACCGACCCCAGGGCGGCCCGCCGGATCGCCGCCCTGCTGACCCCCGCCGACGCCGAGTACGCCCTCGTCCGCTACCTCGACGACGGCGACCTGCACCTCGCGCAGGCGCTGATCGCCACGGTCGAGCGCGAGCCGGAGGAGTACGGCTGCACCGACCCCGACTGGAACGAGACGGCGGTCCGGCGGCTCGCCCAGAGCCACGAGGACTGGCGGCGCGAGGTCGCCGAACGCCACCGAGCGGCCGCCGGGCGGCTCGCCGAGATGCGGACGCTCAACCAGCTGGCGGCCGACCAGGAACGGGAGTTCGTGGGCCGCCTCCAGCAGTTCGCCGACGGCGAGGAGTCGGGCCGCTACCGCTTCGCCGTGCACTCGCTCCGCACCCTGGAGGCGGAGCTCCGGACCCTCGTCGCGGACTACACCAGGCAGCTCCGCGAGAACCTCGCTCAGCTGCGCTCCCGCCCCGACCGGCCGCTCTCCGCCGGGGACCACGACCGGATCGCCCGCCTCATCGACGAGAAGGACACGGTCACGGCCCAGGAGTTCCTCGCCCTCGCGACCAGCCACAAGCCGCTGCCCGAGCGCCCCGCCGACGACGGATCGGAGCTCGCCGCGTTCCTCACCGGCGTCACCGCGCCCGACGCGCCGAAGGCCGGCGGCGAGGGCATCGACGCCGAGTGGTGGGCGAAGCACTACGGCGACCCGGACGCCTCCCTCACCCCGGCGGCGGGCAACGGCCTGGAGTCCTGGGCGGCCCTCTGCACCCCGCAGGGCCGGCGCGGCGAATGGCAGCAGCACATCCCCCGGCTGCTGCGCCTGCTCGGCCTCGAACTCTCCACCCACCAGGTCACCGCCGAGCGGGTGGCACTCGGCCAGGGCATGCGCCGCTTCAAGGTGCGCGCACGTGTCGCCGAACGCGCCGGTTACGTCGCCGCGCTCGGCTCCCGGGCCTCCTCGTACACCGTCCTGCTCATCTGGGAGGAGCAGCCGGCCGACGGCCCGCTCGCCCACCTGGAGGACGCCGACGTCGGCGCCAACATCGTGCTCTACCTGCACCCGCTCGGCATGGAGGGGCGGCGCGGCCTCGCCGAGTCCGCCCGCTCCTTCGCCCAGCAGGCGCTGGTCGTCGACTCCGCGGTGATGGGCTGGATGGCCGCCCGCGCCCCCGGCTCCTTCCGCTCGCTCCAGCGCGTGACCCTGCCCTGGGCCGCGTACAACCCGTACACGCCGTTTGTCGCCGGTCTCGTCCCGCCCGAGGTGTTCTACGGCCGCGACGAGGAGATGCGGGAGGTCATGGGCCGCGAGGGCGGCATGTTCCTCTACGGCGGCCGCCAGCTCGGCAAGTCCGCGCTGCTGCGCCGGGTCGCCGAGATCTTCCCCAGCCGCGCCGACGCCCACGTCGCCGTCTACCTCGACCTGCTGAAGGCGGAGATCGGCCACGCGGAGGCCCCCGACCGGATCTGGAGCCGGCTGGTCGAGGACCTCAAACGCAAGAGCGTCTTCACCAGCAAGATGTCGGAACAGGCCAACCCCGACGTCGTCGTCCGTAACATCCAGGCCTGGCTGGACGAGGACGACACCCGGCGGATCCTGGTCCTCGCGGACGAGGCGGACGCCTTCCTCAACACCGACTCACGCCGCGCCTACCGCGTCGGCAGCGAGTCGACGTTCCCCAACGTCATGCACTTCCAGCGACTGATGGAACAGACCGAACGACGCTTCAAGATCGTCTTCGCGGGTCTCCACCAGGTCCAGCGCTTCGGCCACCTCTCCAACGTCTCCACCGTGCACGGCGGCCCCGACGTCCTCGTCGGCCCGCTCGGCACCCAGGCCGCCGTCCGGCTCGTCACCGAACCCATGGCCGCGCTCGGCTACTTCTTCGAACGCCCCGAACTGGTCTGGCGGATCCTCGCCATCACCAACTACCAGGCCAACCTCGTACAGATCTTCTGCCGCGAACTCGTCCGCGTCCTCCACGACCGCCCGTACACCTGGTCCGGGAGCCCGGTCAGGATCACCGAGGACGACGTCCAGAAGGTCGCCGCGTCGGAGACCGTACGCCGGCAGATCGCCGAGCGGCTCCGCTTCACCATCAACCTGGAGGACCGCTACCGGGTCCTCGCCCTCGTCATCGCCCTCCGCAGCCTCAAGGACGGCTACCGCGGCGACTACTCCGCGAGCGAACTGCTCCAGGAGGCCAGGGAGGCGTGGCCGGAGGGCTTCGAGATGCTCAGCGCCAAGCAGGCGCAGATCTTCCTCACCGAGATGGTCGGCCTCGGCCTGCTCATCCAACTCGGCGACCGCTCCCGCTTCGCCGTCCGCAGCCCCAACGTCGTCAACATGCTCGGCACCCGGGAGGAGCTCGAACTCGAACTCCGCGAGACCGAGTTCGGCCTCCCGTACGACTACAACCCGCACGCCGCCCGCCGCATCCTCGGTCGCGACGCCCGGCACGTGCAGACGTACAGCCCGCTCACCGAGGAACAGCTCCACGAGACCGCGCAGTCCGGCGTCAGCCTGATCGGCACCACCGCGCTCCACCGGCCCGAACTCGTCCGCCAGGCGGTCACCGCCTTCGCCGTCAACCGGGGCGTCGACGTCGTCCCGTACGCCCACGGCGAGGACCTCGCCACCCTCCTCAAGAGCCGCCGCCGCAAGGCCCACGTCATCGTCGCGGACCTCCGCGGCGCCCCCACCGCCGCACTGCGCGAGACCGTCCGCTCCCTGCTCGTCCACGCCGGTCCCGCCGCCGACCGCCTCGTCCGGCAGACCGAGCGGCGCAGCGGCGGCAACGAGAACCGCTCCGTCGTGGTCCTCGCCGACGCGGCGGGCGTCGCCGAACTCGCCGCCGACGACGGGCAGGAGGAGCTGTCCGTACGGTGGCTGCGCCCCGAGCGGTGGACCGCGGACGCGCTGCGCGCCTGGTCGGAGTGCCCCTTCGTCTCCCGCGAGGACCGTGACCGGCTCGTCGCCGCGACCGGCGGCTGGCCCCGCTGGATGGAGGCCGCGGTGACGGACGTGTCCGTGCACGGGGCGACCCTCGACAACGCCGTCGAGCGGATACGCGCCCTCATCGCAGGCCCTCGCAACATGGAGGAGCACCTGCGGCTCTCCGGGCTCGACGCACGGGACCTCGACCTCCTGGCGGCCTGGACGGGCTACGTGGAAGAAGGCCAAGGGGTGCCGCGCGACGACGTGGCGGCGGCGGTCGAACTCTCCGACGCGGACACCGACGCCTGGCTGCACCACCTGGGCCGGTTCGGCGTCCTCGACGAGACGCCCGAGGGCTTCGCGGTGGAACCGGTGACGTACCGCGCGGTGCGCTCCCGGGCGGCCGCCGGGGAGAAGTGAGGTGACGGAGGCGGACTCCCGCACGGACGCGCCCGCCGTGCGGACCGGCGACCTGCCGGGTGTACGGGGGCAGCTGCGCGGGGTCGTCGCGGACCTCGCGGCCGGGCTCAACTGCCTCTGGCTCGTCACCGACGCCATGGTGGAGTCGGGGCTCGCGGACGAGCTGTACCGGGGCGCGCTGTACGGCACTCCGGTACGCGTCGACGTACCGGCCCCGCCGTCCGCACGCGCGCGCGAGGCGGAGCCCGTGCCGGAGCCGGTCCCCGAGGAGGCGGCGGGGGAGTGGTGGGCGGACATCGACGAGCTGCCCTTCCTCGACCTGCCCGACGACGGCTTCGACCTCGACCTCGGCTGGTCCCTCGAAGGCCGCCCGCCCCGCGTCCCCGCGCCCCGGGCGAGGCCCGCCGGCCCCCGGCACGACCCCCACGGGCTCCTCGCCCGCCTCGGCAAGGAACTCTCGGTCGACGCCGACGACGCCGTCGCGGCCCTGGTCGCCCCCGGCCGTGACCGCCGCCCGGTCGTCGGCATCCGCGCCTGGGCCGAGGACGACGGCGGTACGGGAGAGGGCCCGGGTGCCGGTCGTACGGACACGGACACGCGCGCGGGTGGACGCTCAGGTGCCGGGACCGGACCGCGCGGCGCCGCCGTCGAGCGGCTGTTCCGCCTCCTCGCCGCCGCCGTCAGGGCCGCCGGCCTCCCTCCGGGGGAACGCCCCCGCCTCCTGGTCGTCGCCCGGGCCGGCGACCTGCCGGAATCGCTTCCGGACGAGCTCAGGCACGGCCTCGGCGACACGGCCGTGCACTGGTGGTGGGGCGCGCTCGGCAGGCTCGACACGGCCACCGCGATCGCGCCGATCCTCGACCACGTGCCCGATACCTCCGGACGCGACCGCGACCCGCTGAGGGAACGGATCCGCCGTGCCGTGCGGTCCGAGACCGTCGTCGAGATCTGCGGCCCCGACCTGGAGCTCGCCCGTCTGCTCGCCCTGGAGTGGGACGGCACGCGGCACACCCTCGGACCCGTCCTCGGGCACTGCCTCGCCCGGCTGCCCGGCAGCCCCGCCCCGGCGGACTGCCCGCCGCTGCGGCGGATCGGCGCCCTGCCGCGCCCCGGCGCGGAACTCCGCCAGGCGTGGGCCAGGGGCGCCGTCGTCTCCTGGGAGGGCCGGCTCCGCCCGCACGTGGCCGTCTGGCACCCGGCCGCTCCGCCGTACGGGCCGGGCGACGCCGACGTACGGACCCGGCTCGACGCCCTGGTCTCCCAGGCGCAGCAGCGGGTCCTGGCGCCGTGGATCGAGGACGCCCGGCAGGGCCTCGCCGTCCGGGCGCTCGGCCACCTCAGCCGGCCGGTCGCCACGCTCGTCGCCGACTACGCCGACCGTCCCCCCGCCCACCGGGGCACCGCCCCCGAGCGGGCCTTCCTGGAACTCCAGGTGGGGGAGCTGCTGCGGGCCCACATCAGCGGAGCGCTCGCCCTTCCCCCGGGCGACGCGCGGCTCCTGCGGCTCCTCGTCACCACGCGGAACGTGCTCGCGCACCGGTCCGTGCTGTACGACCGGACACTCGACGAGCTGTGCGACGAACTCTCCCAGGCGGACCTCCGGGCGCCGTAGGACCGAGGCGGGCCACGCCAGGGACGGTCCGCCAACGGCGGCCGGCCGGTCGGCACCGCCTCCGAGCTGTAGGGACCCGACAGTGACGCCCGTACGCCACTGTCGGAGGTCGATTCCTCATGTGGAGGGCGATACCGATAGGTTTTCGGCTACCAGACCGCTATCGAAAGGGTGATCCGTTGAGCCGCTCGGTTCTCGTCACCGGAGGAAACCGGGGCATCGGCCTCGCCATCGCCCGCGCGTTCGCCGAGGCCGGCGACAAGGTCGCGATCACGTACCGCTCCGGCGAGCCGCCCGAGGGCTTCCTGGCCGTCCGGTGCGACATCACCGACGGCGAGCAGGTGGAGCAGGCGTACAAGGAGATCGAGGAGAAGCACGGTCCGGTGGAGGTCCTCGTGGCCAACGCCGGCGTGACGAAGGACCAGCTCCTCCTGCGCATGTCCGACGACGACTTCACGTCCGTCATCGACACCAACCTCACCGGCACCTTCCGGGTCGTCAAGCGCGCCAACCGGGCGATGCTGCGCGCCAAGAAGGGCCGCGTCGTCCTGATCTCCTCGGTCGTCGGTCTGCTGGGCTCCGCGGGTCAGGCCAACTACGCCGCCTCCAAGGCCGGCCTGGTCGGCTTCGCCCGTTCCCTCGCGCGGGAGCTCGGCTCCCGCAACATCACCTTCAACGTCGTCGCCCCCGGTTTCGTCGACACCGACATGACCGCGGTGCTCACCGACGAGCAGCGCGCCGGCATCGTGTCCCAGGTGCCGCTGGGCCGCTACGCGCAGCCGGAGGAGATCGCCGCCACGGTGAAGTTCCTCGCCTCCGACGACGCCTCGTACATCACTGGAGCCGTCATCCCCGTTGACGGCGGATTGGGCATGGGTCACTGATCACCATGAGCGGAATTCTCGAAGGCAAGCGCATCCTGATCACCGGTGTGCTGATGGAGTCCTCCATCGCCTTCCACACCGCCAAGCTGGCCCAGGAGCAGGGTGCCGAGATCATCCTCACGGCGTGGCCGCGGCCGTCGCTGACCGAGCGCATCGCCAAGAAGCTCCCCAGGCCCGAGAAGGTCAAGGTCCTCGAACTCGACGTCTCCAACGACGAGCACCTCGCCCGTCTCGAGGGTCAGGTCCGCGAGCACCTCGGTGACCGTCTCGACGGCATCGTGCACTCGATCGGCTTCGCCCCGCAGGACGCGCTCGGCGGCAACTTCCTCAACACGCCGTTCGAGTCGGTCGCCACGGCGATGCACGTCTCCGCCTTCTCGCTGAAGTCGCTGACGACCTCGCTGCTGCCGCTGATGACGGAGGGCGGCTCGGTCGTCGGCCTCACCTTCGACGCGCAGTACGCCTGGCCGCAGTACGACTGGATGGGCCCGGCCAAGGCCGCTCTCGAGGCCACCAGCCGCTACATGGCCCGCGACCTGGGCAAGCAGAACATCCGGTGCAACCTGATCTCTGCCGGCCCGATCGGTTCGATGGCCGCCAAGTCCATCCCGGGCTTCAGCGAGCTGGCCGCCGTCTGGGACAGCCGCTCCCCGCTGGAGTGGAACCTGGCCGACCCCGAGCCGGCCGGCCGTGGCGTCGTGGCGCTGCTCTCCGATTGGTTCCCGAAGACGACGGGCGAGATCGTCCACGTCGACGGCGGTCTGCACGCGATCGGCGCCTAGCGCGCGCCGCGCAGCCGAAGTGGGCCGTGGGCCCGCCCCCCCCGGGGCGGCCCACGGCCCTCGCGTTTGCGCAACTCCTGCCCGACTCGAAAAGTCGCGCGAATCACCCCAGACTGGGGCAGAGCGTGAAGTTCCTGCTACTGCGGTTCCTTTTACGGACGGGGAGGAGGTACGGGTATGCACGCCATACGCAACGGCTTCGGAGCCTTCGCCTCCGTAGCCGTACTGCTCACCGGAATAGCCGTGGCCGCCGAGGTACGGGCCGCCCCCGCCCCCGTCGAGGAGCTCCCCGTCGCCGCCCCCGCGACCGAGGAGCGGGAGAACTTCGGCGCCTCCTGCCGCACCGTCGTCCAGGGCTCCCGCGTCACGGCCCACTGCCGCAACCCGTACCCGAGCACCGACCGGGTCCGCCTCCACGTCGAGTGCGAGCGCTGGTGGGACGTCGACAGCGACAGCGCCCCCGTGGACGTCGAACCCGCCGCCCACGCGCAGGTCACCGGACGCTGCTGGAAAGAGGTCCGGGCCGCCTGGGTCACGCACCAGCCGGCGGACCGGGCTCCGTGACCGCCTCCTGGGCGGGGCTCCGCAGGCACATGAAGGGATAGCCGGCCGCCTCGGTACCGGCCCGCTCCGCGTCGCCGTCCCGGATCGCGTCCACCAGGCGCGCGTGGTCCATGTGGTTCTCGGGCCGCAGCACCTGCCCCACGTCGTCGCGCAGCCACTCCCGCAGCAGGTCGCCGAGGTCCGCGTACAGCTCCGTGAGGACCTCGTTGCCCGAGGCGGCGACGACCGCGTGGTGGAAGGCCGCGTCGGTCGTCACGAACCGCTCCGCGTCACCGGACTCCCACGCCTCCTCCCGCCGTACGAGCAGGGCGTCGAGCTGCTTCAGATCCCGCTCGGTGCGCCTGCCGGCCGCGAACCGCGCCGCCGCGGACTCCAGCGTCGAGCGCAGCTCGGCGACGTGCCGGGGGTCGGAGCCGGCGAAGCGGCGGTGCATCACGCCCGCCAGCTCGCTGGTGGCGATGACGTAGGTGCCGGAGCCCTGGCGGATGTCGAGCAGCCCGTTGTGGGCGAGCGCCCGTACGGCCTCGCGCACGGTGTTACGGGCCACCCCCAGCTGCTCTACGAGTTCGGGTTCCGTCGGGATGCGGGAACCGACGGGCCACTCGCCGGAGGTGATCTGGTTCCGCAGCTCGGCGATCACCTGGTCGGAGAGGCCTGCGCGCCGCGGGTGACCGAGGGCCATGAAGCACCTTCCCATTCGTTGCGGACTGGTTGTTCGAGATTGGACAACCAATCATCCCATGATTCTATGATGGCCTCATGCCTGACGAGCCGAAGACCCTCGACCCTGCCGCGCGAACGGCCAGGACCACCGCTCCGGCGACCACCACGGCACCGCCAGGACCGGCCGCCACCGCAGCGGATTCTCCCGCACCCGACCGCGTCCCCCGGACCGGCGGGGACGCCCGGGCCGGCACCGCGGCCCCCGCCACCTCCGCGCACCGATGGACCCTCGGCCTCGTCACCGTCGGACTCGTCCTGGCCGCGCTGAACCTGCGCCCCGCCATCACCAGCCTCGGCGCCCTCCTCGAAGAGGTCAGCGAGGGCCTCCACATGAGTGGCAGCGTCGCCGGCGTCCTCACCTCCGTACCCCCGCTCTGCTTCGCGGTCTTCGGCATCACGGCCCCCCGCCTCGCCCGCCGCTTCGGCCCCGTCGCCGTCGTCTGCGCGGGGATGGCAGCGATCTTCACGGGCCTCGTCCTGCGGCCCTTCGCGGGCGGCACCGCCGGCTTCCTCGCCGCCAGCGCCCTCGCCCTGATGGGCATCGCCGTCAGCAACGTCCTGATGCCCGTCATCGTCAAGCGGTACTTCCCCGACCGCGTCGGCAGCATGACCGGCCTCTACTCCATGGCGCTCGCCCTCGGCACCTCCGTCGCCGCGGCCGCCACCGTCCCGATGACCGACGCCCTCGGCGGGGACTGGCGAGCCGGGCTCGGCGTCTGGGCGGCCGTCGCCGCGCTCGCCGTCCTGCCCTGGCTCCCGCTCCTGCGCGACCGCGACACCCCGGTCCGTACGGGCAGGCGCGCCGCCGAGGAGGACACGAACTCGACCGCGACCCCGTCCGCGAACGCGACCGCGGCCCCGGCCGTCACCCCGTCCGCGACCCCGACCCCGGTCACCGCGAGGGCCGCCGCCCCGTCCCGCATCACCCGCAGCCGTACCGCCTGGGCCCTCGGCTGCTTCTTCGGCCTCCAGGCCACCGGCGCCTACATCACCATGGGCTGGATGCCGCAGATCTTCCGCGACGCCGGCGTCCCCGCCTCCACCGCGGGCGTGCTCCTCGCCGTCACCATGGTCATGGGCGTCCCGCTCGCCTTCGTCATCCCCCGGCTCGCCACCCGGATGAGGACCCAGGGCCCGATCGTCGTCGCGCTGGGCCTCTGCGGCCTCGGCGGCTACACCGGGCTCCTCCTCGCCCCGGCCGCCGGCGCCTGGGCCTGGGCGCTGCTGCTCGGCGTCTCCAACTGCGCCTTCCCGCTCGCCCTCACCATGATCGGCATGCGCTCCCGCACCGGCGGCGGTGTCGTCCGCCTCTCCGCCTTCGCGCAGAGCGTCGGCTACCTCATCTCGATCCCGGGACCGCTCCTCGTCGGCGTGCTCTACCAGCACAGCGGCGGCTGGGAACTGCCGATCGCGCTCATGGGCGGACTCATGGTGCCGCAGATGATCGTCGGCATCCTGGCGGGCCGGGACCGGACGGTCGAGGACGAATACTGAGATGAGAGACTGGGGTCATGCCAGTTCTCGAACCCAACCCCCCGAACGGCCAGAAGAAGCTGCTCATCGTGTTCGGCGCGATGATCGGCATCACGGTGGTCATCGGCGTCATCGCCTCGTTCGCCTCGCCGTGACCCCCGGGGGTGGGGACAACCCCCGTATCCCCTAGGGGGTGAGTGTCAGGGTGAACTGGGTGGATCACCTGATGGGCCGGAGGACGCCCGATCCGTACGTTGGAGAACACCGTCGGAGACACCGGCGCGACGGTTCCCCATCCCCCGGAGGCGGCCATGTCGGCCCGATCGCACACCAGCACCCGGCCCCTGCCGACCGGCGTCGACACCCGGCTGCCCTGGTGGGCGCTCGCCCTCCCCGTGGCCGCGTTCACCGCTCTGCTGCTGCTGATAGCAGGGCCTGGCGGGGCTCACGCTGCGGCTGGTGACCGGGGAGCCGGCGGCGTCCTGGAGCAGATCCGGCAAACGTTCTCTCTCTGAGTCGGCGCGGGCCGTTTCGTGCGAAGCTGATGACCATGAGCGTCGATACATCCCGCAGGATCGTGCTGCTCCGACACGCGAAGGCGGACTGGAACCAGGAGTCCGACCACGAGCGCCCCCTCGCCGAGCGAGGCCGCGCGGACGCCCCCCTGGCGGGCCGAAAGCTCGCCGAGACCGGCATCGCCTTCGACCTTGCCCTCTGCTCGACCGCCGTCAGAACGCGCGAGACGTGGAAGCTGGCCGTGCAGGCACTTCCGGAGCGCCCCAGGACCGTGTACGAGGAGCGGCTGTACGAGGCCTCGCTCGGCGAGCTCATCGCCCTGCTCAACGAGACCTCGGACGACGTCTCCGACCTCCTGGTCATCGGCCACAACCCCGGCATGCACGCCCTCGCCGACGCCCTGGCCGGCGACTCCGAGGGTGACACCCTCTCCCGGATGACCCGCAGCGCCTTCCCGACCTCCGCCTTCGCCGTCCTCACCTTCAGTGGCGACTGGAAGTCCCTGGAGCACGGCGCCGGACGGCTCGTCGACTTCTGGACGCCCCACTCCTGACCGGCACGCCGGCCCGGGCCGCCCGGCCAGGCACGTCCGACCGGCACCCCCGAACCGTACGGAAAGGGCCCGGCCGTCATATGACGGCCGGGCCCTTCGGCGTACACGCGCCGCCGTCACCGCTCAGTGCAGCAGGTCCTCGGGACCGTCCGCCGCCTCGACCTCTTCACGCGTGATGCCCAGCAGGTAGAGCACGGTGTCCAGGAACGGCACGTTCACGGCCGTGTGCGCGGCCCGGCGCACCACCGGCTTCGCGTTGAACGCCACCCCGAGCCCGGCCGCGTTCAGCATGTCCAGGTCGTTCGCCCCGTCCCCGATCGCCACCGTCTGCGCCAGCGGCACGCCGGCCTCCGTCGCGAACCGGCGCAGCAGCCGCGCCTTGCCCGCCCGGTCCACGATCTCGCCGGTCACCCGTCCGGTGAGCTTGCCGTCCACGATCTCCAGGGTGTTGGCGGAGGCGAAGTCGAGACCGAGCCGCTCCTTCAGATCATCGGTGACCTGTGTGAAGCCGCCGGAGACGACCCCCACCTGGTAGCCGAGCCGCTTGAGCGTACGGATCAGGGTCCGGGCCCCGGGCGTCAGCCGCACCTCGGAGCGGACCTTGTCGACCACCGAGGCGTCGAGCCCGGCGAGCAGCTCCACCCGCGCGTGCAGGGACTGCTCGAAGTCCAGCTCGCCGCGCATCGCGGCCTCCGTCACCTCGGCGACCTTGTCCTCGCAGCCCGCGTGCGCCGCGAAGAGCTCGATCACCTCGTCCTGGATCAGGGTCGAGTCGACGTCCATGACGACGAGCCGCTGGGCGCGCCGGTGCAGCCCGGCCGACACCACCGCCACGTCGACCCCGATGGTGTGCGCCTCGGTGGCCAGCGCGGTCCGCAGCGGCTCGGTCTCACAGCCGGAGACGGCGAACTCGACGGCCGTGACCGGGTACTTCGCCAGCCGGAAGATGCGGTCGATGTTGCCGCCGGTCTCCGCGATCCTGGCCGCTATGGCCGCCGTCTGCTCCGCGGTCAACGGGTGCCCGAGCACGGTCACATGGGAGCGGCCACTGCCGCGCGGCCGGTTGTCACCCGTACCGGAGATGATCTCGGCCTGCAGCTTCTGGGACTCGGCCCAGCTGTGCACGGTGGCCCTGAGCTCGCCCTGCGAGGCGACGGTCGGCTCGGTGACGAGCGCGCACAGGACGAGACGGCCGCGGGAGACGACCTGCTCGATGTCCACGACGTCGACGGAGTAGGCGGCGAGGGTGTCGAAGAGTCCCGCGGTGATCCCGGGACGGTCCTTCCCGAAGATCTTGACGAGAAGGGTGGGAACGTCTGAGGTCTGCGATGCGCTCATGGTGCTTCCACCGTATCGGGCACCTCGTGCCACCCGACCCCCCGTCCCGCCCTGCGGACACCCGACTGCTCCAGGAGTCGCCCCGAAGGTCTTCACGCGGCCCGACTTTCCGATACGGGACCGGGCCTGAAATAGTTCCCCAGGATGATTCGCCATCCCTGGACTCCCGACGACGGGGGTACATCGGGGGACAAGTAGTGGGGCATGGAGTGCCAGAACTCGTACTGGAATTGAACGGCAGGACCTGGACGCTCGATCCGTCCCGGTCGTACACCCTGGGCAGGGACCCTCAGGGTGACCTGGTCATCGACGACGCCAGGGTCTCGTGGCGCCACGCCACCATCAGCTGGGGCGGCCGGAGCTGGGTCATCGAGGACCACGGCTCCACGAACGGCACCTTCCTCCAGGGCCAGAGGATCCACCAGGTGGAGATCGGCCCCGGTTCGGCCGTCCACCTGGGCAACGCCACCGACGGCCCGCGGCTGAGCCTCGCCGCCGCCGCGCCCCAGCACCAGGTGCCCGGGCAGCAGGCCCCGGCCCAGGCCCACCAGGCCGCCCCGGCCCGCCAAGCCGCCGCCCAGGCCGACTGGGCCACGCACCAGGCGCCCCCGCAGCAGCAGGGCTGGCCGCAGCAGGGCGCACAGGGCGGACACGCCCCCGCGCACCAGCAGGTCCCGCACCAGCAGGTCCCGGCCGGCCACCCGGGGCAGGGCGGCCCCGTCGAGCAGCTCGCGCAGAAGGTTCCGGCCACCGGCGGACCCGCGGGTGCCTCCTCGGCCTACGCCGACCGCAGCCCGACCACCTTCCACCAGCTGGCCCTCGGCCACGTCATGCGCATCGGCCGTGCCCTCGAGAACGAGCTGGTCGTCTCCGACCTCCAGGTCTCACGGCACCACGCCGAGTTCCACGCGACGCCCGACGGCCGCTTCGAGATCCGTGACCTCGGCTCGCACAACGGCACGTACGTCAACGGTCAGCCGATCACCAAGGGCGGCACGGCCCTCCTCGGCCCGCAGGACATCGTCGGTGTCGGTCACTCGACCTTCCGGCTCGTCGGCGGCCAGCTCGAGGAGTTCGTCGACACAGGCTCGGTCTCCTTCTCGGCCCGCCACCTCACGGTCACGGTCGACGGCGGCAAGCAGATCCTCAAGGACGTCTCCTTCGGCGTCCCGGAGAAGTCGCTGATCGGTGTCATCGGCCCGTCCGGCTCCGGAAAGTCCACCCTGCTCAAGGCGCTGACCGGCTACCGCCCGGCCAACGAGGGCGATGTCCTCTACGACAACCGGAGCCTCTACAAGCAGTTCGCCGAGCTGCGCCAGCGCATCGGTCTGGTCCCGCAGGACGACATCCTGCACAAGGAGCTGACCGTCAAGAAGGCCCTCAAGTACGCGGCCAAGCTCCGCTTCCCCGGCGACACCGCCGAGGCCGAGCGCGAGGCCCGCATCGACGAGGTGCTGCGCGAGCTCAAGCTCGACATCCACAAGGAGAAGAAGGTCACCTCCCTCTCCGGTGGTCAGCGCAAGCGCGTCTCGGTCGCCCTGGAGCTCCTCACCAAGCCCTCGCTGATCTTCCTGGACGAGCCGACCTCCGGCCTCGACCCGGGCATGGACCGTGACGTCATGCAGTTGCTCCGCGGCCTCGCGGACGACGGCCGCACGGTCCTCGTCGTCACCCACTCGGTGGCCGAGCTCGGCCTCTGCGACAAGCTCCTCGTGATGGCCCCCGGCGGCTCGGTGGCGTACTTCGGCCCGCCGGACGAGGCGCTGAACTTCTTCGGCTACTCCACCTGGGCCGATGTCTTCTCCGCCTTCGAGAACTACCGCGACTACGACTGGGCCGGCCGCTGGAAGGGCTCGCAGCACTACCAGCTCTACGCCGCGGACATCGACGCCGTCGCCGCCCAGCCCGTCCAGATGCCGCAGCAGGCGATGTCGAGGCCGCCGAAGCCGCAGGGCTGGGGCTCCCAGCTGTGGACCCTGATGCGCCGCTACGTCTCGGTGATCGCCTCCGACAAGGGTTTCCTGGGCCTGATGGTCATCCTGCCCGCCGTCCTCGGCGCGGTCTCGGTGGTCATTCCCGCCGACTTCGGCCTGGGCTCGCCGACGCCGCCGTCCCGCTTCAACGGCGACGCCGGCACGATCATGCTGATCCTCGCGGTCGGCATGTGCTTCAGCGGCGCGGCCAACTCGGTCCGAGAACTGATCAAGGAACGGGTCATCTACGAACGGGAGCGCGCCACCGGCCTCTCCCGCTCGGCGTACCTGATGTCCAAGGTCATCGTCCTCGGTGTGATCACGGCCCTGCAGGGCGTCATCATCTGCGGCATCGGCTTCTCCACCCGGGCGCTGCCCGAGGAGGGCCTCTTCATGCCTCCCGCCGTCGAGCTGTGCATCCAGGTCATCGCGCTGGGCCTCACCTCGATGATGTTCGGCCTGGTCATCTCCGCGCTCGTGAAGACCGCCGAGAAGACCATGCCCCTGCTGGTCATGTTCGCGATCATCCAGGTCGTGTTCACCGGCATCCTCTTCCAGGTGTACGGCTCGCCCGGCCTGGAGCAGTTCGCCTGGCTGATGCCCTCCCGCTGGGGCATCGCGGGCGCGGGCACCACGCTCGATCTGGCTCGCCTGATGCCGCCGTGGGACCCGAAGAACCCCACCAACACCGACCCGCTGTGGGAGCACACGGTCGGCCAGTGGAGCATGGACCTCGGCATCCAGCTGCTGATGGCCGTCGTCTGCTGCGTCGTCGTGGCGCGGCTGCTGCGCCGCCACGAGCCCGAGGTCATGCGCAAGTAGCCACGGGAACGGCAGTACGCCGAAGGGCGGCACCCCGCACGGGGGTGCCGCCCTTCGGCGTACGACAGCGGACCGACCGGGATCAGTAGGCGCTGTTGACGTTGTCGATCGAGCCGTAGCGGTCGGCCGCGTAGTTGGCGGCGGCGACGAGGTTGGCGACCGGGTCGTACTGGTCGAACTTGGTACCGGGGATGTGGTAGGCCTTGAAGGTCGGGTAGATGACCTGCAGCAGACCCTTGGACGGGACGCCGTTGATGGCGTTGATGTCCCAGTTGTTGATGGCCCGCGGGTTGCCGCTGGACTCACGCATGATGTTCTTGTGCAGGCCGTTGTAGGTGCCCGGGATGTTGTGCTTGTCCATGATGAACAGCGCCTCGCGGATCCAGCCGTCGAGGTTGTTCGCGAAGACCGGGGTACGGGCCACGGAACGGCTCGCGGCCGCCTTCTCCGCGGCGCGCTTCTTCGCCGCGGCCTTCGCCTGGGCCTGGGCCTTCGCCCGGGCGTCCGCCTTGGCCTTCGCCTCGGCCTTGGCCTGGGCGTCCGCCTTCGCCTTGGCCGCGGCGGCCGCCTTGGCCTTCGCCTCGGCCTCCTGCTTGGCCTTCAGACCGATGGTGGTCTGCTGCTCGGTGACGCTGGCGGCCAGCGCCTTCGCCTGGGGGCTGTTCGCGTTGTACGACCAGGCCACCTGCTGAGTACCGGAGAGGGCCTGGGGCTCCGTCTCGGTGCTGCCGTTGCCCGGCACGAGGGAGAGAGTGAGGGCTGCGGCGCCCAGAGCGGCGACGCCGGCGATCGTGGCCTTGTGGGTCTTCTTGAGACCACGACTGTGGCCAGGGGTGTTCGCAGACATTCCGGACTACCTCTTCGAATCGCTGGGAGTCGCTCCGCCGGGGCGGCGCTGCGCCTGCTTGGCGGCGACGGTGGCAATTCTTAGCGGCAGCAAAATCCTGTGGCAAAGGTGTGACGTACGATCCCGGGTAGTGGATCAGGGGCCCGTGCACGGGCCACCGAAGGGCCCTTATGTCGGACTCACCCCACCCTGCCCGGCCCTCCGGACGTCCACTAGGGGGCTTCGTAAGTGATGTGGGTCCTATGCCCGGGCTCACACCGGGCAGCTACCCACCTCACCCCTCGTTGCGGCAGCAATGCACACAGTGAGCCCCCTCCACCTGAAGGATGAGAGGGCCCCAGGGGCCCTGCGACCTAGGTCCCCGGTCCCCCTCCTCCGAGGTCTTCGGACGGATACGCACCGTCACCGCCCGCCGGTACGGTGACCCCATGAGCCATCGACCGAGCTCCGGCCTGGCCGCCGTGAGTACCGCCCTCCTGGCGATGAGCCGCCACCTGGAGGTCCGCGACGTCCTCAAGACGATCGTCGCCTCCGCCCGCGAGCTGCTCGACGCCGAGTACGCCGCCCTGGGCGTCCCCGACGACCACGGCGGCTTCGCCCAGTTCGTCGTCGACGGCGTCAGCGACGAGCAGTGGAAGGCGATCGGCCCGCTGCCCCGGCAGCACGGCATCCTCGCGTCGATGCTCCACAAGGCCGAGCCCGAGCGCCTCGCCGACGTCCGCGAGGACCCCCGCTTCCTCGGCTGGCCCGACGCCCACCCCGAGATGTCCGACTTCCTCGGCCTCCCCGTCAGGGACGGGGACGAGATCCTCGGCGCCCTCTTCCTCGCCAACAAGCGCTGCCCGAAGGAGGGCGGCGGCTGCGGCTTCACCTCCGAGGACGAGGAACTGCTCTCGATCCTGGCCCAGCACGCGGCCATCGCCCTCACCAATGCCCGTCTGTACGAGCGCAGCCGCGAGCTCACCATCGCCGAGGAGCGCTCCCGCCTCGCCCACGAGCTGCACGACGCCGTCAGCCAGAAGCTCTTCTCCCTCCGGCTCACCGCCCAGGCCGCCGCCGCCCTCGTCGACCGCGATCCCGCCCGCGCCAAGGGCGAGCTCCAGCAGGTCGCCGCGCTCGCCGCCGAGGCCGCCGACGAACTGCGCGCCGCCGTCGTCGAGCTCCGCCCCGCCGCCCTCGACGAGGACGGACTCGTCCACACCCTCCGTACCCAGATCCAGGTCCTGGACCGCGCCCACACCGCCCGGGTCACCTTCGACAGCCAGGGGGCACGCGCACTGCCCGCCGCGCAGGAGGAGGCCGTGCTCCGCGTCGCCCAGGAAGCCCTGCACAACGCCTTGCGGCACGCGGACGCGCAGCTCGTCACGGTCTCCCTCACCCGCGCCGGCCAGGGCGCGCGGCTGACCGTCACCGACGACGGCAAGGGCTTCGACCCGCGTACGGTCCGCAGCGCCGGGCGCCACCTCGGCCTGGTCTCCATGCGGGACCGGGCGAGCGGCGCCGGCGGATCGCTCACCGTCACCTCGGCCCGGGGCGAGGGCACCACGATCGAGATGGAGGTCCCCGGTGGCTGACAACCGGATCCGCGTCCTGCTCGTCGACGACCACCAGGTCGTCCGGCGGGGCCTGCGCACGTTCCTGGAGGTACAGGACGACATAGAGGTCGTGGGGGAGGCGTCCGACGGCGCCGAGGGCGTCGCCAGGGCCGAGGAGCTCCGCCCCGATGTGGTCCTCATGGACGTGAAGATGCCCGGTACGGACGGCATCGAGGCGCTGAAGCGGCTCCGCGAGCTCGCCAACCCGGCCAGGGTCCTGATCGTCACCAGCTTCACCGAGCAGCGCACGGTGGTCCCCGCGCTCCGCGCGGGCGCCTCCGGATACGTCTACAAGGACATCGACCCCGACGCCCTGGCCGGCGCGATCCGCTCCGTCCACGCGGGGCACGTCCTGCTCCAGCCCGAGGTCGCGGACGCGCTCCTCGCCCGGGACGACTCCGCCGGGGGCGGCACGGGACGCGGCACGACGCTCACGGAACGGGAGCGCGAGGTCCTCGGCCTCATCGCGGACGGCCGGTCCAACCGCGAGATCGCCCGCGCGCTCGTCCTCTCGGAGAAGACGGTCAAGACGCACGTATCGAACATCCTCATGAAACTCGACCTCGCGGACCGCACCCAGGCAGCCCTCTGGGCGGTCCGCCACGGCCTCACCAACTGACGCGCCCCCTCGCACGCCGGGCGCACGACCGTTCAGTACTTCATACCGTCGTGTATATGTCCCCCATTCGGCGCAACCTGTGGGGGCGTACGGCGTTCTCCATGGCGTGCTGCGGCTGACCGGCCGCAGCGATGACCAGGAGGATGTACCAAGTGAAGAACCTCAAGAAGGCCGCTGCCCTCACCATGGTCGCCGGTGGCATCGTCGCCGCCGGCGCGGGTGTCGCCTCCGCCCACGGCGCCGAGGCCACGGGCAAGGCCCTCAACTCGCCGGGCATCGCCTCCGGCAACCTGGTGCAGGTCCCGGTCCACGTCCCCGTGAACGTCTCCGGCAACACGGTCAACGTGATCGGCCTGCTCAACCCGGCCTTCGGCAACCAGGCCATCAACGGCTGACCCCCGTCATCCAACCCCCGGCCGCGGACGATCCCCCCGCGGCCGGGGGTTTGCCGTTCCGCCCTGGTGCGGGCACACGTTCCGCAGGGGGCGGCACGGGGACGGACGCACCCATACGTTCCGCAGGGGCCGGCACGGACGGGCCCACCAGCCCCACCGGCGCGCAGCCGCCCCACCACCCTGACCACCCCGGCGGCGGGCGTCGCGGCGCCACAACACCCCCTGACGCCGGCGCCTCCTCTTTATGCCCCCGCGCCGATGGGCTTGATGCCCCCGCGCCGCTCGGCGCCGAGACGCCTCCCAGGCCTAGGGCGTGTCCGTAAAGTTGGTGGCTCGTTGCTCTGTTCGTGGTGCGTCGACATGAACTGACGGATGAGTCGTGGGCGTTGATCGCTCCGTT
>NZ_JBHVZO010000020.1:0-106125 GCF_042879855.1 Streptomyces sp. NPDC058326
GAGTCGTGTCGGCGACGGCCCAGGCCTCCTGCTGCGCGTTCGCCGCCGTCTGGGCGGCGGCCTTCGCCTTGGCGGCCTGCGACTTGGCCGAGACGGCCATCGCGGTGGCGTTGGTACGGGCCTGGGCCAGGTCGGCCGTGGCCTTGTCGTAGAACGCCTGGTCCGGCTTCTCGAAGATCGTGTCCGGGTCGTTGGCGAGGTGGTCCTGCCAGTACTTGCGCCAGGTCAGGATCTGATCGGCGAACCACGCCTGGGCGATGGCCTGGACCATCTGGTCGGTGGCCGCACGGGCCGCCGCCGAAGCCTCGGCCTCCGCCTTGATGATCGTGGCGCGCTGGGCGGCCTGTCCGGCGTACTCCTGCTCCCACTCGACCATCGCGCTCATGACCGGCTCGTTGAGCGTGCGGCGCGGGTCCACGGGGTTCTGCCAGTCACACGCGGCCCAGGCCTGCTTGAGGTCCTCGACCTCGACGCGGTACCCGGCGGAGTCCTTGGCGGGCGCCTCCTTCGCGAAGCCGCCGCGCCTGAGGTAGGCCGCGATGTCGCTGGAGGTCGTACCGCCGAAGTAGTCCCAGCCGACCTCGTCGTCCCGCAGCATGCCGTCCGCGGCCCAGTCGTGCCAGTCGTCCTTGCCGCGGTTCTCCTCGGTGACGGCCTTGGCGCGGGCGACGGCCTCGGGGCTGGCCTTGCTGTGCTCGTCCTTGCCGAGGCGCCAGGCGAGCTCGGTCTGGGTGACGAGGCCGAAGCGGGTGACGTCCTCGCCGAAGCTCGGCGCGTGCCACTCCATGTCGTCGCTGGCCCACGCCGATTCGCGGTAGGGCTTGTTGGACTCGTCGAGCGCGGTGGTACGTGCCGTCGCCACGTCGGAGTAGACGCCGGCCGCCTCCTTGTCGGCGTCGGCGGCCTGGCCGAGCGGACCGTAGCCGATCCAGCCACGGTGTCCGACGGTGTCGCGGAGCTGCTGGTCGGTGCCGGTCAGGCCCTCGATGGCCTTGGCCTTCATCAGGGGGCCGCCGACGTGCAGCGCCACCCCGGTGAGACAGCGGTCGAGCCGCAGGTCCTGGCCGATGCTGTTGCGGTCGTAGCCGGTGTCCTCTTCGGGCACGGTGTCGGCGGCGGCCGGCACGGCCTGGACGAGGCCGGTCAGTACGGCGGAGGCGGTGACGAGTGCCGTCGCGCTGATGGCTCTGGTCACGGCGGACCGCAGGCGACGCCGGCGTCTGCCGACGTCTCTGAGCAATGACATGTGTCTGCCTGGCAATCTCTCGATCGTCTCGGCAGCACCCGACATGGGCATGACAGGCGACGGCTCACCGACCGGGCGTCATCCCCCTCGGCGCGGCAACCACCGGAGCGCTCATCTCATGCCACGAGCCGACGCTGCCGCTTACGCCGTGACGATGTCATGCCGGACTCCACCCGTGAAGATCAAATAATCTTCACCAAGGCCTCACAGGAGCCCAGCGGCAGACAAAACGATCTCCCCGTTGATCATCTTGTTACCGGCCGTAAGGAACGGGGGCGAGGGCTCCGCCGTCCTCACCGGCCGTCTCGCATGGCGAGAATTCCGCACCGACCGGAATGACAGGTACGAACACCCGGTTGACGCATGTCATGCCGTCTTCCCCCGCCGAGCCCGCCGAGCCCGCCGACGCCACGACACCCGCCGGACCCCCCGCCCCCCGCACCCGCATGCCCCTGGCCGTCTACATCCTCGGCCTCTCCGTCTTCGCGCTCGGCACGAGCGAGTTCATGCTCTCCGGACTCCTCCCGCCCATCGCGGAGGACATGAACGTCTCCATCCCCCGCGCCGGACTGCTCATCTCGGCGTTCGCGATCGGCATGGTCGTCGGCGCCCCGCTGCTCGCGGTGGCGACCCTCAGACTCCCCCGCAAGACCACCCTGATCGCCCTCATCACCGTCTTCGGCCTCGGCCAGACAGCCGGAGCCCTGGCCCCCAACTACGCGGTCCTCTTCGCCTCCCGCGTCATCAGCGCCCTCGCCTGCGCGGGCTTCTGGGCGGTCGGCGCCGCGGTCGCCATCGCGATGGTCCCGGTCGGCTCACGCGCACGGGCGATGGCCGTCATGATCGGCGGTCTGTCCATCGCCAACGTCCTCGGGGTTCCGGCGGGCGCGTTCCTCGGGGAGCACCTCGGCTGGCGCTCGGCGTTCTGGGCGGTCGGCGCGGCCTCCGCCATCGCGCTCGTCGGCGTGGTGACCCGCATCCCGCGCATCCCCCTCCCCGAGACGAAGCCCCGCCTCAAGCGGGAGATCGCCATCTACCGCGACCGGCAGGTCCTCCTCTCCGTCGTCGTCACGGCGCTCGCGGCCGGCGGCGTCTTCTGCGCCTTCTCCTACCTCGCCCCGCTCCTCACCGACGTCTCCGGCCTCGACAAGGGCTGGATCTCGGGCGTCCTCGGGCTCTTCGGCATCGGCGCCGTCGTCGGCACGGTGATCGGCGGCCGGGTCGCCGACGCCCACCTCTTCGGCGTGATGCTCACCGGCATCGCCGCCTCCACCGTCTTCCTGGTGGCCCTGGCCCTCTTCGCGACGAGCCCGGCCGCCACCGTCGTGCTCACGTTCCTCCTCGGCGTCTCCGCGTTCTACACGGCCCCGGCCCTGAACGCCCGCATGTTCAACGTCGCGGGAGCCGCGCCCACCCTCGCCGGCGCCACCACCACCGCCGCCTTCAACCTCGGCAACACGGGCGGCCCCTGGCTCGGCGGCACGGTCATCGACGGAGGGCTCGGCTTCGCCTCCACGGCCTGGGCGGGCGCGGCGATGACCGTACTGGGCCTGGGGACCGCGGCGGTGGCACTGAAGCTGAACAGGTCCCCGTCCCGCGTGGTGACGTCCGGCGCGCCCCGGACCGAGAAGGCCGTGCCGGCGCGCTGAAAAGCGTTTCGTACGGCGCCACCACCGCCCTACCGTGACGGGGTGACGACACCGGTGATCATCCTCAACGGCGCCTCCAGCTCGGGAAAGTCCGGCATCGTGCGCTGCCTGCAATCCGTACTGCCGGACCCCTGGCTGACGTTCGGCTGCGACTCGTTCGTCGACGCCCTGCCCGCGCGGATGCGGGCCGCCGACGGCGGGATCGTCTTCGACGCGGACGGCGGGGTCAGCGTCGGCGAGGACTTCCGGGCACTGGAGGCGGCGTGGGCGGAGGGCATCGTGGCGATGGCCCGCGCGGGCGCCAGGATCGTCGTCGACGACGTCTTCCTCGGCGGCGCGGCCTCCCAGCAGCGCTGGCGGAAGGCCCTCGGCGACCTCCCGGCCCTGTGGGTCGGCGTCCACTGCGACCCCACCGTCGCGGCGGGCCGCGAGATCGCCCGGGGCGACCGCACGCTCGGCATGGCCGCACAGCAGGCCCGGATGGTGCACGAGGGCGTGGCGTACGACCTCGAGATCGACACCACCCACACGGAGTCCCTGGAGTGCGCCCGGGTGATCGCGGCGCGCGTCAGCCGAATCGGCGGACCCGGCCGGGTCGCCTCAGCGGGCTGAACGGTCAGGAGACCGGACGGCCCTTGGGCCGTCTGAGCCCCGCCGTCGTGAGGCGGCGCACCAGTTCCTTGGAGCCGACCTCGACCGCGCCGCCCGCCACCGCGTCCGCGTACCGGTCGGAGGGGATGTCGTAGTGGTCGCGCTCGAAGGCGCGGGGCGGGGCTCCGATCGAGGCGGCGAAGGCGTGGAGCTCCTCGAAGGAGACGTCGCTGACCAGGTGGGACCACATGCGGCCGTGCCCGGGCCAGGTCGGCGGGTCGATGTAGAGGGTCACGCCCGGACCGCCTTCGCCTCGTGCCGTCCGCCCACGGCGGCCCGCAGCCCGCTCACGCCGGCCCGGCCGCTCACGTCAGGCCCCCCACGGGCGCGACCACCACGCCCTGTTTGCCGCAGACCCAGTGCGGGTCCGGGCCGAGTTCGGGTTCCACGTCGAGGGCGTGCGGGTCGCCCGAGGCGCAGACCGGGCAGAGGGGCCAGCGGCCGTACCGTTCGAGCAGCGCGTCCTGGACGTCCTGGGCTACGAGGCCGGCGACGTACGTCACGCCCTCGGGCCACTGCTCGACCCACCAGCGGCGGTGGGTCACCGCGTCCTCCACCATCGACACGACCTCGGCGGCGGCGACCTCCCGGGCCGCCAGGTCGGCCAGTACCAGCGCGCGAGCGGCGTGCAGCGCCTGCTCCACGGGGTCGATGTCGTCCATGGACTCATTGTCACCCGGCGCACGGAGACCACGCGAAGCCGCCGGGCGATTCGGGGCGGACACCGGCCGGATCGGGCCGGGGCGGAGCTCGGCCGGATACGGAGCCACGAGGTCTTGTCGGCCCCCGGAGCCGAAAGTATCTTTCAGTTGTGACCAATGATGTGAAGGAAAGTTTCACGAGCGACGCGCCGCCCGCGCCCGCCGCCCTCGCGGCCAAGGTACGGACCCTCGCGCCGTCCATGACCCGCTCCATGCAGCGGGTCGCCGAGGCCGTCGCCGGAGACCCGGCCGGCTGCGCCGCGCTCACGGTCACCGGCCTCGCCGAGCTCACCGGCACCAGCGAGGCGACCGTCGTCCGCACCGCACGCCTCCTCGGCTACCCCGGCTACCGTGACCTGCGGCTCGCTCTCGCCGGGCTCGCCGCGCAGCAGCAGTCCGGCCGCGCGCCCGCCGTCACCGCCGACATCGCCGTCGACGACCCGATCGCCGACGTCGTCGCCAAACTCGCCTACGACGAGCAGCAGACCCTCGCCGACACCGCCGCCGGACTCGACACCGTCCAGCTCGGCGCCGCCGTCGCCGCCCTCGCCACCGCCCGCCGCATCGACATCTACGGCATCGGCGCCTCCGGGCTCGTCGCCCAGGACCTCGGCCAGAAACTCCTCCGCATCGGCCTCATCGCCCACGCCCCCACCGACCCGCACCTCGCCGTCACCAACGCCGTCCAGCTCCGCTCCGGGGACGTGGCCATCGCCATCACCCACTCCGGCTCCACCGGCGACGTCATAGAACCGCTGCGGGTCGCCTTCGACCACGGCGCCACCACGGTCGCGATCACCGGCCGCCCGGACGGGCCCGTCACGCAGTACGCCGACCATGTGCTGACCACCTCCACCGCCCGCGAGAGCGAACTGCGGCCGGCGGCCATGTCGTCCCGCACGAGCCAACTCCTCGTCGTGGACTGCCTGTTCACCTGCGTCACCCAGCGTACGTACGAGACTGCGGCCCCCGCGCTCGCCGCCTCGTACGAAGCCCTCGCCCACCGCCACGCCCCCCGCACCCGCTGACACCCACCGCCGCAACCACCGCGCCGACCACGCATCGAAAGAGCCGCACGTGTCTGCTACCTACTCCGAACTCCGCGCCCAGCTGGCCACCCTCACCACCGAGGCCTTCCGCCCCGAACTCGCCGACATCGACCAGCTGCCGACCGCCGAGATCGCCGCGCTCATGAACGGCGAGGACCAGACCGTCCCCGCCGCCGTCGCCCGGCAGCTCCCCGCCATCGCCGCCGCCATCGACGCCACCGCCGAGCGCATGGCCCGCGGCGGCCGCCTCCTCTACCTGGGCGCCGGCACCGCCGGCCGGCTCGGCGTCCTCGACGCCAGCGAGTGCCCGCCCACCTTCAACACCGACCCGTCCCAGGTCGTCGGCCTCATCGCGGGCGGCCCCGCCGCCATGATCAAGGCCGTGGAGGGCGCCGAGGACTCGAAGGAACTCGCCGTGGCGGACCTCACCGCGCTCGGTGTCACCGCCGACGACACCGTCGTCGGCGTCTCCGCCTCCGGCCGCACCCCGTACGCCATCGGCGCCGTCGAGCACGCCCGCGCGCTCGGCGCCCTCACCATCGGCCTGTCCTGCAACGCGGACAGCGCGCTCGCCGCCGCCGCCGAGCACGGCATCGAGGTCGTCCCGGGACCGGAGCTGCTCACCGGCTCGACCCGGCTCAAGGCGGGCACCGCCCAGAAGCTCGTCCTCAACATGATCTCGACGATCACGATGATCCGGCTCGGCAAGACCTACGGGAACCTGATGGTTGACGTCCGCGCCTCCAACGACAAGCTCCAGGCCCGCTCACGGCGGATCGTCGCCCTGGCCACCGGCGCGCCCGACGAGCAGATCGAGACCGCACTCACCGCCGCCGACGGCGAGGTGAAGAACGCGATCCTCATGATCCTCGCCGACATCGACGCCCCGACGGCCGCCGCACGGCTGACCGCCTCCCAGGGCCACCTGCGCGCGGCACTGCACGCGACCGGCTGAACCCGCCCCCGGCTCACCGGCAGAGGACATCCCCGTCCGGCCGTACGCCCTCCGTCAGGAAACGGGTCACCGCCCGGTCCCCGCACGCGTTCCCGTTGCCCAGGTAGATCCCGTGCCCACCGCGGTCCACGGAGACGAGCCGCGCCCGCTCCCCGAGCGCCTGCCGCATCCGCAGCCCCCCGGCGTGCGGCGTCGACGGATCGCGGAGGCTCTGGATCATCAGGACGTTGGACGGGCCCCGGTCGGTGATGCGGGTCGGCTTCTCCACGGCGCCGCCCTTCCAGAAGGCGCACGGCGTGATGTTCGCCGGCATCCCCGCCGTCAGCGGGTACCGGGCCCGGTCGGCCGCGACGGCCCGCGCGTACGCGGGGACGGAGGCGGGCCAGTCCACGTCGTTGCAGACCACGCCGACGCTCACCGTCGCCGCCTCGTCGGGCATCGGCCCGGCCAGCTCGGGCGGCAGCACCGGCACGCCCGCCGGGTCGAGGGCCTGGGACATCAGGCGGGCGAAGGGCCCGAAGGCCGCGTCGGAGTACAGCGCCTGCTGGAGGGCCTGGCGCAGGACCGTGCCCGTCAGCGGGACGCCGGGGGTCGTCGACGGGCGCGGCGCGCGGTCGAGCCGGGCCGCGAGGGCCAGGAACAACGGCCTGACGTCCTCCGGGTGTTCCGCGAGCCGCAGCGCGGCGGGGCGGCTCGGGTCCGAGGCCCAGGCCGCGAAGTCGGGGAAGCGGTCCTCGGCGCCCCGCGCCATGCCCTCCAGCCAGCCCCGGGCCACGCGCCCCGGGTCGGGGTCGCCGCTGCTGTCGAGGACCCAGCGGTCGGTGCGCTCCGGGAACTTCTGCGCGTACACCGCCGCCACATACGTCCCGTACGACAGGCTCCACGCCGACAGCTTCCGCTCGCCGAGCGCCTGCCGCAGCCGGTCCAGGTCCCGCACCTGATTGGCCGTCGTCAGGCCGCGCAGCATCGCGCCGCCGTTGCGCCGGCACGTGTCCGCGATCCGGCGCGTCCGGACCACGTTCTCGCTCGTGTCCCCGTCCGCCGCGGGCCAGGACCTCAGGGTCACCAGGCGCCGGTCGCCCTCCGCGAGCCCGCACCGGGCCTTCGCGGAACCGCCGACCCCGCGCGGGTCGAAGGCCACCAGGTCGTACGCCCCGTCCATCTCCGCGGCCAGGGCCGCGCCCTTCTGGGCGAGCCGCTGCACGCCGGAGCTCCCTGGCCCGCCGGGGATCACCATCAGCGTCCCGCGCCGCGCCCCGGGCCGCTCGCTGGGCAGCCGGGACACGGCGAGGCCGATCTGCTCGCCGCCGGGATCGCCGTAGTCGAGGGGTACGGAGAGGATGGCGCACCGCTGCCCGGGCAGCGGCTTCACGGCGGGGTCGCAGTCCCCCCACTTCAGGCCGGTCGCGGCGGCGGCGGGGGCGGCGCCTCCGCCGGTGAGGGCGACGCCTGCGACGGCGGCGGCGGAGAGGGCGAGCAGCAGGGCCTTGCGTCCACGGTTCGTTGTCATGCGCACAGCCTCCCGAACCGGCCGCCGCGGGCCCATCCGGCAGGCACGCGGGTCAGGGGTGGGGCCAGCCCCCGGCCGGAAACGCCCGGGGGCCCGGCCATGACGGCCGGGCCCCCGGGACGAGCGATGCGTCAGTACAGACCCTTGAAGGTGTTCCAGCCGCTCGCGCCGATCTGCGCCCGCGTGCCGTACGCACCCGTTCCCGTGCCGCTGTACCGCCACAGCTTCCCGGCCGTGTCCCGGGCCACCAGGTCCGCGCGCCCGTCGCCCGAGAGGTCACCGACGCCCACGAGCGAGGAGTACCCGCCCCAGCCGCCGCCGACCTTCACGCGCGCGGTGACGCCGCCGGTCGCCGTGCCGTAGTACCGCCACAGCACACCGGCCGCGTCGACGCCGAGCAGGTCACCGCGCCCGTCGCCGTTCAGGTCTCCGGCGCCGGCGATCTTCTTGTACAGCTTCCAGTTGCTGCCGATCTTCACCCGGGCCTTGACCCGGTGGTCGGCCGTGCCCGCGTAGAAGTACATGTCGCCGGTCGAGGTCTGGCGGACGATCAGGTCCGCGTACCCGTCGCCGTTGGTGTCACCCGGCGAGGTCAGTACGTCGTACTGCCCCCAGCCCGAACCGACGAGCGTGTACGGCGAGGAGGCCGAGAGCACCTTCCCGCAGCCGGGCCGGTACGCCCGCAGCTGGTCGCCCACGCGGACGTACACGTCGGCGCAGCGGTCGCCGTTCAGGTCGCCCGTCGGCACGAACACGGAGCTCGTGGCGAACTTCGTCCCCGTACCGGCGATCCGCGCCGACACCGCGCCCGTACCGGTTCCCCGGTACATCGACACCAGGCCGGCCGTGTCCATCACCAGCAGGTCACCGAAGCCGTCGTCCCCGGCGAGGTCGCGGGGCACGGCGGCCGCACCGGTCACGGAGACCGCACCAGTGGCGGTCAGGACGGCGCCCTGCCCGTCGGCGGGCTTCACCGTCAGCGCCCAGACGTGGGCCCCGTTGGCGACGAACCTGCCGGTCGCGTCCTTGCCGTCCCAGACGGGCGCGACAGTGCCACGGCCCACGCCGGTGAGGGTGCGGACCGTCTTGCCGGTCGCCTTGTTCCTGAGCGCGAGCGACCACGTGCCGGGCTTCGACAGCGTCCAGCGCGGCTTCCAGGCGGCGGACTTCAGGTTCACCGAGGTCGGTACGGCCGCGTCGAGGACGGTCACGCGGCTGGTGACGCCGCCGAGGCCGACGACGCGGATCGCCTGCTGGGGGTCGATGAAGGCGACGCCCCCGCCGAACCGGTCGATCGTCCAGCCCTGGTTGACGTTGGGCACGCCGGGCGCGACGGTTCCGAGGGTACGGGTGACGGGCGCGCCGGAGCGGACGTCGGTCACGCTCAGCAGATCGCCGTCGCTGCCGGTCTCCGTGTGGGCGAGGAAGCCGTCGCCGAGCTGCGGCCGGGCGTACCGGGACAGCTGGACGCGGACCGTGCTCTTCTTCTCCCTGTCGTACACGACAGCGGACTCGTTGTCGGCGCAAGCGGCGTAGATCCACTTGCCGCCGGCGTCGAGATCGAAAATGCCGCAGTCGGTCCCGAGGTCCACGGTCGCGACGGTGGACCCGGTGCGCAGGTCGACCGCCGTGACGGTGTCGTTCGCCGTGGACCCGCTCCAGAGCCAGGTGCCCCACAGGGCCTGTCTCGTTCCGGAGGCCGAGACCGAGAGGACCTTCCCGGTCTCGATGTCCGCGACGACCGAGCGGCTCACGTAGTCCTCGGTGGCGCGGAAGTGCACGTACCGTCCGGCGGCGCCGAGGAAGTGGGACGGCCTGAGCTTGCGCGTGGTGTCCAGTGTGATCTTGCGGGTGGTCGCACCGGGCCCTGCGGAGGTCACGTGCACCGTCGGCGCGCACCAGGAGCAGGGCGGATTCCCGCGGGACGGCGGGAGGTCGTCCGCCCCGAGGGTGACGAGGCGGCCGTCTCCGGTGTCGGCCCAGCGGGCCCCGAGGGTCCCCGGACCGGCCGGCTCTGCGCACGGCGAGGTGCCGGCCGAGGTCACGGCACAGCTCCAGACCGGGGTGGCCGTGCGCGGCTCCGTGAGGGACAGGTCGTACCCCTGGAGCGTGCGGTAGCCGTCCTCGTGCTCGGTCGTGACCCGGCCGTTCGTCAGGGTCAGGCCGGTCCGCCGGACCGGCTGGGGCGGGGTGCTCAGGACCTGTGCGGTGACCGGCACACCGGCGGCGTCCAGCGTGACGCGCCGGACGCCCCAGTGCGTGGAGTCGGTGCCGCCGACGACGTACAGGGCGCCGTCCGAGCCGGTCCTGACGTCGGCGTCGGAGGCGGCGGAGACACCCAGGTCACGGGTCGCCCCGCTGGTGAGCGAGGTGGCCTTGAGCGGATGGGACCCGTAGCGGTCGCCGTAGTGGCCGACGATCCAGTCGCCGATGAGGGCAAGGCGGCCGTCGTGGCTGTGCGCGGCGTTCGGGAGCTTGACGGTCGCGCCGGGTCCCGCGGGGGTGGCACGGGGGACGACGAGCGCCTCCATCGCGCCGTACTCGCTGTAGACGACGACGTGGTCGTCGCTGAGCGCGGCCTTCGGATAGCTGGGGAGATCGGAACCGGTCGGCAGCGGGACGAGGACGCCGGTGGCGAAGTCGACCAGGCCGGCGGTCCGCACGGCGTCGGCCCGCGTGTAGTGGACGACAGCGCCCTCGGTGTCGAAGGCCAGGACCTCGGGGCGGCCGATGATCCGCTCGGTCGTCGTGACGTCGGCGTCCGCCGGTGCGGCCTCGCCGAGGCCCAGCAGATGGAGGGTCACGGCGCCCTCGGCGTCCGCGCTGTAGCTGAGCAGCCGGTCCGTTCCGAAGGCCCGGAGCCAGGTGTGTCCCTCGGGGCGCGGACGGGTCAGGGTCGTGCCGGTGGTCCAGTCGTGGACGGAGGCGTCCGCGTCGCCGTGATAGCCGACGCATCCGAACCTGTCGCCGTGGAAGACCATCCGGTCGGTCGAATCACAAGCGCTGCGGGAGGCCACCCGCCCGTCCACGAGGCTCTGCCAGCGCAGCCCCACGGCGGGGTCGGCGGTCTGGAGACCCGTACCGGCGCCGAAGAGGGGCTGGGGCGGCGGAGTGACGCTCGGCGGCGCGGCGATGGTCACGTCATACGGCGAGGCGGAGGCGACCGCCGGGGCGGTCGTGAGGGCCGTGAGGCCGGTGATGCCGAGGGTCGCGCTCAGCGCGAGCGCGACGGCTCTTCGGACGGACAAGTACGTGTCCCCTCGTACGGGTGCGAAGACGGGTACGACGAGGGAGGGCGGGCGCGACGGGCAGGGCGGCGGGACGCGGAGTCGGCCACGTCGGCCGGGGGCCGGCGGGACCCCCCCTGTCGGCAGCCGGATCGTACATTCCAGCCGGCCGAAGGCGCCAGAAAGTTCCCGCCGCGGCTCCGGAGAGGCCCCGGCGCGTCACATCGTCCTCAGGTGCTCCGCGAGCCGGTCGTACTGCTCCCGCACCCCCGCCTCCATGCCCGCCGCCAGCGCCTGGTCCCTGATCTCGTTCGACGGCCAGAAGGACGTGCTGGTCAGAGCCGTACCGCCGTCCGGGGTGGCGTCGAAGGCGAGGCTCACCCGGACCGGATCCGCGTCCGGCATCTGCTCGAAGACCTCCGTGTAGTCGAGCCGCTCGACCGGGACGACGTCCTCGTACGTCCCCGAGAAGACGATCTCCTGGCCGTCGGGGGCGCGCTGGCCCCAGCGCCAGGCGCCGCCGGCCCGGAGGTCGATGTCGACGACCGTCGTGGTCAGCCCGGACACCCCGTACCACTCCCGTACGTGCGCCGGGACCGTCCACGCCTCCCAGACCCGGGCCGGCGGGGCGTCGAAGGTGCGGGTGATGACCAGTTCGCGGTCGGCCGGTGTCGTCAGGAGGGTGACCATCGCCGTATCCCTTCACGGAGGGGCGATTCCAGGATCACCCCGGCATCCGGGTAAAGCGAGTGAACACGTTCAAGTGCCGGGCGCTATGGTGCTCCCACGCGGCCGCCCCTTCCATCGCGCGCGCCGCCGTTCCGACCTGTGGGGGGTCCCCTTGCCGCGCTCAACGCGCAGGCTTCCGCACGCCTTCGTCCGTGCGGCCGCCGTCTTCGCTCTCTCGGCGGGCGTCCTCGTGCCCGCCGTCGTCCACGCCCCGGCCGCGCACGCGGACTGGAACGCCACGTCCGGCACCACCCTGGACGACGGACGCTACCTCGTGACGCTGCCCGCCAGTGCGCTCTGGATCAAGGTCAGCGTGCTGGCCTCCACCGCTCCGGACGCCGCCGTCCTCGCCTCCACGGAGGCGCTCACCTCGGACAGCTACAGCCGGTGGACCACCGACGCGCCGTTCACCCTCCCCGAGGGCACCGCCCTCGGCGACTACCCGGTCCGGGTCGACTACCGGCTGCCCGGCGAGACCACCAGGCAGTGGACCGGCACCTACGGCCACCGGCAGCACATCGGCGTCTCCGGCCTGTCCTGGAACCGCCGCAGCACCAGCTACGACCAGCGGCAGGCCGTGCTCTCCGGCACGACCACCCTCTGGAACCCGGCCACCGGTGCCCGCACCGCCGCCCCTGAGGGCACGAAGGTGCAGGTGAAGCTGGACCTGTACGACGGCGACTCCCGTTCCACCACCGCCACGGCCACCACCCGCGCGGACGGCACCTTCTCCCTGCCGGTGACGCCGAACGCCGTGGTCAACAGCGGATCCGCGACCGTGGTCACCACCGGCACCGCCGACGACCCGGACGCCCCGGCCTCCGTCCCGCACCTGGGCATCGAGGCCCTCGTCTACCGGATCAGCGCCGACGTGAACAAGTACCGCGTCCTCGCAGGAACGGACGTGCGGGTCACCGGCCACGTGGAGCGGTACACGGCCGGAGGCTGGAAGCCCTTCGCCGCCGCCCCGGTCGTCGCGACCGGCAGCGAGCCGGGCTACTACGAGCGGACGGCCGTGAACGTGATCGGCGGCGCCACCTCCTCGGCGACCGGCACCTTCTCCTTCGCCGCGCGGCCGCAGTACAGCACCAGCGACGTCTACACGTCCCTGCGGCCCTCGGTGTACTACCGGGAGGGCCGCGCGTACGACCGGAGCGACATCGCCGTCCCGCAGCAGTTCTCGTACGCCCAGTACACGCTCACCCTCGACGAGCACGGGACGGTCGCCGCCAAGGGCATGGTCGGCACCAGCTACAACTGCGGCAACGGCCAGCCGGTGCAGCTCCAGGCCTCCGTCGACAACGGACGCACCTGGCGCGTCCTGCGCTACGGAGGCACCGACTCCTCCTGCGTGTACAACCTGACCGCCCGGGTGGGCTTCGAGACCGCCCTGTACCGCGTCCATCACCCCGAGACGAACGAGTTCGTCTCCAAGACCGCCACGGCCCTGAAGCGGACCCGCGTGCACACCCGCTTCTCCGCCTTCACCATCAGCCCCACCCGGCCCGTGGTGAACGGCAAGATGACCGTCTCCGGCACCGTCCAGCGCAAGGTCGGCGGAGTGTGGAAGCCGCTCGGCGGCGCCAAGCTGACCCTGGTCTTCAAGCCCAGGGGCGAGAACCAGTGGTACTGGGTGACCAAGGGCATCACCACGAACACCAGCGGCGGCTTCAGCTACCGCGCGACCGCCTACGGCGACGGCTCCTGGGCCCTGTACCTCAACAGCACGGGCACCTACTACTACAGCGAGACGATTGCGAAGTACATCGATGCGCGCTGACCTCCGCCTCCCCCTGACGGCGGTCCTCACCGCCGTCGCCCTGGCCGTCACGACCGCGCCCGCCCTGGCCGACGGGACATCGGCGGCCGACACGCCCGTCGGCATCGGCCGGGCCGTCACCGACGACACCCAGCGCGGCACCTTCCGGGTGACCGCGTGGACCGACGCGGCGCAGGCCAAGGTCACCGCCGTCTCGGCCCGGATCCGGCAGGGCGACACCGTCCTCGCCGACATCCCGGCGCTCACCCCGGCGCCCTCCTGGGACCCGGCACTCGTGAACACGTTCGTGCTGCCCGACTCGGCCACGATGAAGCTCGTCGAGGACGGCGGCGGCATCCCGGCCCTCGGCACGTACTCCATCGACGTCACCGCCACCGACTCGCTGGGCAACAAGGAGACCCGCACCGACGCCGGCCAGCTCGACTTCCGGCTGCGTCCCGAGCTCTCCGTCTTCACCCTCGGCAAGCCCACCTACGCCGACCGCAACGCCCGCCCCGCGGGCACGCTCGTCGGCATCCAGCCCGGCTCGGGGGACGTGGTGCCGCTCGCCGGCGAGACGGTCTCCGTCCAGCGGATCACCCCGGTGAAGACCCCCGCCCAGGAGGTGTTCACCGACGGTTCCGGCGGCTTCGCCGGGGCCCCGTACCCGGTCTCCACCGAGGAGTTCGACCACGCGAGCACCTTCGTGGCGACGTTCACGGGGGATTCCGCCCAGGTCCACGGCAGAACCGAGCAGTACCGCCAGGTCCACGAGTGGATCCCGCGCAAGGTGCTCGTCACGGCCGCGTCCGACAAGAGGCGGGCGCTCAACGGCGAGACCGTCACGATCAGCGGCCGGATGACCGACCCGGCGGCCGGGAACGCTCCGGTCCCCCACCACCCGGTCCGGGTGCGCCTCGGCGCCCCGCGGTACGGCATCGGCACGCCCGTCACCGTCCTCACGGGTGCGGACGGCCGTTACGTCGCGCGGCTCGTCGCCGCCTCGGGCAAGGAGGCGGGCGGCTGGACGGTCGACTCCCCCGACCGCTACCTGAGCTACGACCCCGTCTACGGGGCGCTCGCCATCCCCCTGGAGTCCCGCACCGACCTCACCTCCATCGGCCTCTCCGCCGACGGCCGGGTCACGGTCTCCGGCACCTTCCGCGCCACGTACGAGAAGGACCCGTCCTTCCCGGTGGCCCAGTACCTCCAGCTGGAGCAGTCCGTGAACGGCGGCTGGAAGCGGATCGCCACGGCGTACGTGAACTCCTCGTACTACACCGACTTCACGCTCTCGGCCGCGAGCCGGGGCGGCTGGTACCGCGTCCGGCACCTGACCACCGACCAGTTCGCCGAGTCCGGCTCCGGCTCGTTCCGGCTCGTCCGCAACGACACCCGGATCGTCTCCCTGAACGCCGGCCCCGAGCCGGTCGCCAAGGGCGGGTACGTGACCGTCACCGGCGGGCTCCAGCACTACTGGGACGGGGCCTGGCGGGCGTACGGGAACGCCCCGGTGGTCGTGCAGTTCAAGGCGAAGGGCTCGACGGCCTGGAAGACGGTGGCCTCCGGCCGCTCCACCGCCGCCGGGAAGGTCTCCGTCAAGGCGAAGGCGACCGCCGACGGCTCGTGGCGGATCCACTGCTTCGGCGACCACCGGCACTTCAACTCGCCGGCGTCGGCCGGCGGGGACTACATCGACGTGCGCTGATCACGACTCCTGAGAAACGCCCGAGGGCGGCACCCCACCAGGGGTGCCGCCCTCGTTCCGTTCTTCGCGTCGAGCGATGAACCACCGATCCCGGAGGATCAGAAGTCCATGTCACCGCCCGGCATGCCGCCGCCGGCCGGCGCGGACGCCTTCTCCGGCTTGTCGGCGATGACGGCCTCGGTGGTGAGGAACAGCGCGGCGATCGACGCGGCGTTCTGCAGCGCGGAGCGCGTGACCTTCGCCGGGTCGATGATGCCCTCGGCGATGAGGTCGACGTACTCGTTGGTCGCGGCGTTCAGGCCGTGGCCGACGGGCAGGTTGCGGACCTTCTCCGCCACGACGCCGCCCTCGAGGCCGGCGTTGATCGCGATCTGCTTCAGCGGGGCCTCAAGGGCCAGCTTCACGATGTTCGCGCCCGTGGCCTCGTCACCCGCGAGGTCGGCCTCGAGCTTCTCGAAGACCGAGGAGGCCTGGAGCAGGGCCACGCCACCGCCGGCGACGATGCCCTCCTCGACGGCCGCCTTCGCGTTGCGAACGGCGTCCTCGATGCGGTGCTTGCGCTCCTTGAGCTCGACCTCGGTCGCGGCACCGGCCTTGATGACCGCAACACCGCCGGCGAGCTTCGCCAGGCGCTCCTGCAGCTTCTCGCGGTCGTAGTCGCTGTCCGAGTTCTCGATCTCGGCGCGGATCTGGTTCACGCGACCGGCGACCTGCTCGCTGTCACCGGCACCGTCGACGATGGTGGTCTCGTCCTTGGTGATGACGACCTTGCGGGCGCGGCCCAGCAGGTCGAGGCCCGCGTTCTCCAGCTTCAGGCCGACCTCCTCGGAGATGACCGTGCCGCCGGTGAGGATGGCGATGTCGTTCAGCATGGCCTTGCGACGGTCGCCGAAGCCCGGGGCCTTGACCGCGACGGACTTGAAGGTGCCGCGGATCTTGTTGACGACCAGGGTCGACAGGGCCTCGCCCTCGACGTCCTCGGCGATGATCAGCAGCGGCTTGCCCGACTGCATGACCTTCTCCAGGAGCGGGAGGAGGTCCTTCACGGAGGAGATCTTGGAGTTGACGATCAGGAGGTACGGGTCGTCGAGCGACGCCTCCATGCGCTCCATGTCGGTGGCGAAGTACGCCGAGATGTAGCCCTTGTCGAAGCGCATGCCCTCGGTGAGCTCGAGCTCGAGACCGAAGGTCTGCGACTCCTCGACGGTGATGACGCCTTCCTTGCCGACCTTGTCCATCGCCTCGGCGATGAGCTCGCCGATCTGGGTGTCGGCGGCGGAGATGGAGGCCGTCGAAGCGATCTGCTCCTTGGTCTCGACATCCTTCGCCTGCTCGAGGAGGGCGCCGGAGACGGCCTCGACGGCCTTCTCGATGCCGCGCTTGAGGGCCATCGGGTTGGCACCGGCGGCGACGTTGCGGAGGCCCTCGCGGACGAGCGCCTGGGCGAGAACGGTGGCGGTGGTCGTACCGTCGCCGGCGACGTCGTCCGTCTTCTTGGCGACTTCCTTGACCAGCTCGGCGCCGATCTTCTCGTACGGGTCCTCGAGCTCGATCTCCTTGGCGATGGAGACACCATCGTTGGTGATCGTGGGGGCGCCCCACTTCTTCTCGAGGACGACGTTGCGACCCTTGGGGCCGAGGGTGACCTTGACGGCGTCAGCGAGCTGGTTCATGCCGCGCTCGAGACCGCGCCGGGCCTCCTCGTCGAACGCGATGATCTTGGCCATGTGAAGTGGTCCTCCCGGACATGGGGTGGATAACGCTCCAGGACCGCGCCGACGCCCGCGACGGACGGCCTCCGCAACTCCGCGTGGTTCCTTGCCCCACCCGGCCGGCGGCCTCGTCGTGCTCGATCCTCGTAGCACTCTCACCTTCCGAGTGCTAACGCCAATGATTAGCACTCGACCTATGAGAGTGCAAGCCGTTCCGAAGGAACGTCGATGAGGGGTGGTGGTCGGGCGACGGGCGGGTGCAAGCGACTCTCGAGTTTCGGGAGGTGGAAGCGGGGGCGCGAGGGAGCGTGGGGAACGCACGAGGGGCCCGCGTCCCCTCAGGGATGCGGGCCCCTCGACGGCGTTGCGTCGGTGGCCGATCGCGCCGCGCTCAGACGGCGAGCTTGACCATGTCCGCCTGCGGACCCTTCTGGCCCTGCGAGATCTCGAACTCGACTCGCTGTCCCTCTTCGAGGCTGCGGTAGCCATCCATCTGGATCGCGCTGTAGTGGACGAAAACATCCGCACCACCGTCGACCGCGATGAAGCCGTAGCCCTTCTCCGCGTTGAACCACTTGACGGTGCCCTGAGCCATGCCTAACTCCCCTATTACTGGCCCTTGCGCGGGACCGCACTTCGCGGACCCGGGTCAGACCCTGCGCCGGAACGCGTCGACCGCGGCTGAATGTATCTGCCCAACTGCCCTCTGCAACAGGTCATTCGAGCGAGAATTCTGGGCGCCGGAGAAAGGCGAATCAGGGAGAATCCCCCGGATGGCGGGGCAAGTCGGGCCCGGCAAAGCGCGCAGAAGGTACACAACACGCAGGCACTTTGGCTGCTTCTTGTCGCGCGGAGACGCATTCTCATATGCGCCCGGCATGAGCAGCGGAGGGGACTTCCCCAACTCTACCGCGCTCAACCATACAGAATTGCCCCTTCCGCTTTATGGCGCGGAAGGGGCAATTCAAGAAAGACGGGGCAGCTGGGACGCCCGGTCCCCGGCGGGTCAGCCTCCGGCGACGGCCGGGATGATCGAGACGCCCGCGCCGGCCGGGGTGGCCGTCTCCAGGCCCTGCTCGAAGCGCACGTCGTCGTCGTTCACGTACACGTTGACGAAGCGGCGCAGCTTGCCCTGGTCGTCCAGGACACGGGCGGCGATGCCCGTGTGGTTCTTCTCCAGGTCCGCGATGACCTCGGCGAGGGTCGCGCCCTCGGCCTGGACCTCGGACTGCCCGCCCGTGTAGGTGCGGAGGATGGTGGGGATGCGGACGTTCACGGCCATGTCTTCTTAACCTTTCAGAGCGCCAGGCCGGCGTCGCGGAACGCGTCCAGGCTCGGGCGGATGGTGACGGTCGCCTGAGAGGTGTCGGCCACCGCGTCCAGGGTCTTGAGTCCGTCGCCGGTGTTGAGGACGACGGTGGTGAGGTTCGGGTCGATCAGACCGTTCTCGATGAGCTTCCTCGCGACGCCGACGGTCACGCCGCCCGCGGTCTCGGCGAAGATGCCCTCGGTCTGCGCGAGCAGCTTGATCGCGTCCACGACCTGCTCGTCGTCGACGTCCTCCACGGCGCCGCCGGTGCGGCGGGCGATGTCGAGGACGTACGGGCCGTCGGCCGGGTTGCCGATCGCCAGCGACTTGGCGATCGTGTTCGGCTTCTGGGGCCGCACGACGTCGTGGCCGGCCTTGAAGGCCACCGACACCGGGGAGCAGCCCTCGGCCTGGGCGCCGAAGATCTTGTACGGCTTGTCCTCGACGAGGCCCAGCTTGATGAGCTCCTGCAGACCCTTGTCGATCTTCGTCAGCTGCGAACCCGAGGCGATCGGGATGACGAGCTGGTCGGGGATGACCCAGCCGAGCTGCTCGCAGATCTCGTACGCCAGCGTCTTGGAGCCCTCGCCGTAGTAGGGGCGGAGGTTGACGTTGACGAAGCCCCAGCCCTCGCCGAGCGGGTCGCCGATGAGCTCCGAGCAGAAGCGGTTGACGTCGTCGTAGTTGCCCTCGATGGCGACGAGGTCACCGCCGTAGACACCGGCCATGACGACCTTGCCCTGCTCCAGGTCGTGCGGGATGAACACACAGGAGCGGAAGCCGGCGCGGGCGGCGGCGGCGCCGACGGCGCCGGCCAGGTTGCCGGTGGAGGAGCAGGAGAGGGTGGTGAAGCCGAAGGCGCGGGCGGCCTCGATGGCCTGGGCGACGACGCGGTCCTTGAAGGAGTGCGTCGGGTTGCCGGAGTCGTCCTTGACGAAGAGCTTGCCGGGGGCGACACCGAGCTCGCGGCCGAGGTTGTCGGCCTGGACGAGCTTGGTCCAGCCCGGGTTCAGGTTCGGCTTGTCGGCGACGTCGGCGGGGACGGGCAGCAGGGGGGCGTAGCGCCAGATGTTGGCGGGGCCGGCCTCGATCTGCTTGCGCAGCGCCTCGGGGTCGCCGGTGGGGAGCTCGTACGCGACTTCGAGAGGTCCGAAACAGAGTTCGCAGGCGAAGATCGGACCGAGTGCGAAGACTTCACCGCATTCGCGACAGGAAAGCCCGGACGCGGGACCGAGGTCGACGGTGGTGGCGGTGGTGTCGGTCTGTACAGCCATGGAGGCGAGGCCCTTTCTCCTCATCTTTCCCATGACGAATTTTTCGCCATGAGACGGATTTGGCACCTTCCCTAGCCGGTGGCCTCGCTGGAGGACGAGTTCCGACTGGAGGGTTGCCGGGGCTTCAACGGGCCGTTTCCCTCTGCCCCTCTGGATGAGCGGTATTCGATTGTGAAGCGCGGTGAAGTTCCTCGCGGACTTCGTTCCTGCGCTCCGGCGCGGGCGGCACCCCGACGTGCATCGGGCATCCGCGTTGTTCAAGACTGTAACCGAAGGCCCCGACACTCGGACCGGCCGTCCGAACCGCGAGATGGAGATCACCACGTGCTGGAAGAGGTGGAGCGCTGGCTGGACCGGCGGTCCTGGTCCGTGGCGGACCGGCCGCTGGAGCGGATCCTCGCCGCCAAGCGTTCGACGAGGGTCAGCGTGGTGCTGCCCGCGCTGAACGAGGAGGCGACCGTCGGGGACATCGTCTCCGTGATCCGGCGCGAGCTGATGAGCGAGTCGGTGCCGCTCGTCGACGAGCTGGTGGTGATCGACTCCGGCTCCACGGACCGTACGGCGGAGGTGGCCGCGGCGGCCGGGGCGCGGGTGGTCGCGCGGGACGCGATACTCCCCCGGATACCGGCGGCGCCGGGCAAGGGCGAGGTCCTGTGGCGGTCGCTGATGGTGACGAGCGGGGACGTGGTCTGTTTCGTGGACGCGGACCTGCGGGACTTCTCGGCGGACTTCGTGACGGGGATCGTGGGCCCCCTGCTCACCGAACCGGACGTCGACTTCGTGAAGGCGATGTACGACCGCCCGCTGGGTGACACCCCTGGTCAGGGTGGTCGCGTGACGGAGCTGGTGGCCCGCCCGCTGCTCAATCTGCACTGGCCGCAGCTGGCCGGTTTCGTGCAGCCGCTGGGCGGCGAGTACGCGGCGCGGCGCTCGCTGCTCGAACGGCTGCCGTTCCCGGTCGGTTACGGAGTGGAGCTGGGGCTGCTCGTGGACGCCCTGCACACCGTGGGCCTCGACGCGCTCGCGCAGGTGGACGTGGGGGTGCGCAAGCACCGCCACCAGGACGGGCAGGCGCTGGGCCGGATGGCGGCGGCGATCTACCGGACGGCGCAGCTGCGCCTTTCGCGGGGGCATCTGGTGCGGCCGCGGCTGACGCAGTTCGAGCGGGGCGAGGCGGGGTTCACCCCGCGGACGTACGCGGTGGACACGGAGGAGCGGCCGCCGATGGCCGAGATCGCGGAGTACGCGCGCCGCCGCGTGGCGTAACGCCCCACGATGATCTGTTTTGCCTACATTGCCCTTTTATGAGCTTCAGATGTATGGGCCTCAGACGGCATCACCCGGGCAGGGTGCTCGCGGCCATCGGACTGATGACGGGCTCGTTCGCGTCCGCCACGGCGGGAACGGCCGCGGCGGACGTGGTCGAGCCCTTCGGCAAGCGGTGGGGCGCGTCGCTGCACGGCGACTTCACCACGATCGGCAACACGGTCATGGGCTGTCCCGCCGCCCGCTGCGCGGCCGCGGCGGGCGGGCCGAGCTCCGGTAACGGCAGCTTCGTGAGCGAGCGGGTCGACGCGGCGGGCACCGGGGGCGGATACGGCTCCAGCACCGGCCATGTGGTGATCCCGGCGGGCGCCGAGGTCGCGTACGCGCGGCTCTTCTGGGGCGGCAACGACGGCACGTACACGAGCCCGGACGGCACGCCGCTCCGGCGCTGCGACCTCTCGGGCGCGGACGTCGCCCCGTCCCCCGGCGACCCCACCACGACCGCCCCGGTGCTCAGGGTCGGCTCGAGCCCCGCGACACCCGTCTCGATCGACAGCATGGTCGCCGACCCCGCCGGGACCGAAGGCCCGCACTACTACACGGGCGAGTCCGACGTGACCGCCGCCTTCGCGGGCGTCTCGGGGACGGACACGCCGGTGGCGGTCGGCAACGTGTGGGCGGCGAACGGCAGGGGCTGTGTGGCCGGCTGGTCCCTGACCGTCGTCCACAGGTTCCCCGGGCCCGACCCGGTCCGCGCCCCCGAACTCCGGAACGTCCATGTCTACGGCGGCCATGTCCTCCAGCGCTCGGCCTCCCCCGCCACCACGGTGACCGTCGACGGCTTCCACCGGAGCCCCGGCACGGTACGGGCGGGCGTGACCGCGTACGGGGGAGACCGGAAGACCCCGGGCGACCGGCTCCTCGCCGGCGGCCAGAACGTCACGGAGTCCCGCACCGACAACTTCTTCGTCAGTGAGGCCGACGGCGCCGTCTCCCCGAAGCCGGCCGACAACCTGAGCATCGACGCCAAGGCCTTCGAGGTCCCCGCCGGCGCCGTCCCGCCGGGCGCGACCTCGGCCACCCTGACCTTCTCCACGAGCGGCGACTCCTACCTGGTGTCCGCCCTCGCCTTCTCCGTACCGGTGTACGACCCGGAGATCACCAGGACGGCGAGCCCGGCGATCGGCAGACCGCAGCCGACCCCGACCCCGTCCCCGACACCCACCCCCACACCGACCCCGGAGCCCCCCACCCCCACACCCCTGGTGACGTCCGAGCCCACCGCGCCGGCACCTCCGGCACCCGGGCCCCACGGGAACGCCGGCGACGCCGGGGGCGGGGGGAACGGCGAGAACGGCGGCTCGATGACGGAGACCGGCGGCAACGGCGGGAACGGCGGGAACGGCGGCTCGATGGCGGAGACCGGCGGGAACGGCGAGCGGCTCTGGCTGCTCGGCGCCCTGGGCCTCGCCCTCGCGGCGACGGGCCTGGTGGCGAAGGCCGCGATGCGCGGCAGACGCGACTGACGCGCCCGGCCCGCCCGCCCGGCCCATGGCTACGGCGCGTGGCCGGATCCCCCCGTCTCGTATACGTACGTTTGAGCGTTTACGGGACGGGCTAGGTTCGCCCCATGGCTACTGTGCTGGTCGCATCGAACCGGGGCCCCGTCTCGTACAAGCTCGGCGAGGACGGTTCGCTCGACGCCCGCAGAGGCGGCGGCGGGCTCGTCTCCGGCCTGAGCGCCGTGTCCTCCCAGGAGAGTCTGTGGGTGTGCGCGGCGCTCGGCGAGGGCGACCGGGAGGCGGTCAGGCGCGGGGTCGGCGAGCCCGGCGTACGGATGCTGGACATCGACCCGGACACGTACGCCGACGCGTACAACGGCATCGCGAACTCGGTGCTGTGGTTCCTCCACCACCACCTGTACGACATCCCCCGCGAGCCGGTCTTCGACGCGGAGTTCCGCCGCCGCTGGGACGCGTACCGGGCCTACAACCGCGCCTTCGCGGAGGCGCTGGCCGCCGAGGCGGACGAGGGCGCGGCGGTCCTGGTGCAGGACTACCACCTGGCCCTGGTCCCGGGACAGCTGCGGGAACTCCGCCCCGACCTGCGGATCGCCCACTTCACCCACACGCCGTGGGCCGCCCCGGAGTACCTGCGGATGCTGCCGGAGGACATCCACCGGGAGCTGCTGCGGGGGATGCTCGGCGCGGACCGGCTCGGTTTCCACACGGAGGCGTGGGCCGCGTCGTTCCGGAGCTGCGCGGGCGCCGAAGGCGAGGGCACCCGGGTCGCCGTGCACCCCCTGGGTGTCGACGCCGACGAGCTGCGGGCGCTCGCCCACCGGCCCGAGGTGGACGAACGGCTCGCGCGGCTCCGCGAGGAGGTCGGCGACCGGAAGACCATCGTCCGGGTCGACCGCACGGAACTGTCGAAGAACATCCTGCGCGGCCTGCTCGCCTACCGCGAGCTGCTCACGACCCACCCCGAGTGGCGCGACCGGGTCGTCCACCTGGCCTCGGCGTACCCGTCCCGCCAGGACCTGGAGTCGTACCGGCTGTACACGGCCTCGGTGGCGGCCCTCGCGGACGAGATCAACGCCGAGTTCGGCACACCGGACTGGCAGCCGGTCCTGGTCTCCGTCCAGGACGACTTCCCCCGCTCCCTCGCCGCCTACCGCCTCGCCGACGTGGCCCTGGTGAACCCGGTGCGCGACGGCATGAACCTGGTCGCGAAGGAGATACCGGTGGTCTCGGAGGCGGGCTGCGCCCTGGTCCTGTCGACGGGCGCGGGCGCCTACGAGGAGCTGAAGGAGGACGCGCTCACGGTGAACCCGTACGACGTGTCGGAGACCGCCGATGCCCTCCACCGGGCCCTGTCGATGCCCACCTCAGAACGCGCCGACCGCACGAAACGCCTCGCGACGGCTGCGACGGCGCTACCGCCCCAGCGCTGGTTCCTGAACCAGCTGGAGGCGCTCAGGGCGCGGTGATCCGCTCCCGCCCCCACGCCGCCAGCGGTTCGAGGGCCTCGTTGAGGCGGATGCCGTCCTTCGTGAGGGTGTACTCCACGCGGGGCGGCACCTCGTCGTACGAGACGCGGTCCACGATGCCGTCCGCCTCCATCTCGCGGAGGTGGGAGGCGAGGACCTTCTCGGTGATGCCCGGGATCTGCCGGCGCAGTTCGCCGAAGCGGCGGTGCGGCTGCTGGTGGAGCGCCCAGAGGATGAGCACCTTCCACTTGCCGCCGATCACCTCCATCGCGGTGTCGATCCCGCAGACATGCCCGTCGTCCGCTCCCGGCCGGTTCAGCGTCGCCATGCGTCCCCCCTCTGGTCTGCTCGCTCACCCCAGGGTAACCACCCACTCCGAAGTGGGTACTTGAGCAGGTCAGAGGCGTGCAGCAGCCTGGTGGACATGACGCAGAACATCGCAGTGAAGTCCCCCGTCACCCTCCTCGGCCTCGGTGCGATGGGCACCGCCCTGGCCCGTACCTGGCTCGCCGCCGGTCACCCGCTCACCGTCTGGAACCGCACCCGGGCCCGCGCCGACGCGCTGGCCGCCGAGGGCGCGAAGGCCGCTGACAGCGCGTCCGCCGCCGTCGCCGCGAGCCCGCTCGTCATCGTCTGCCTCCTCGACGACGACTCCGTCGGCACGGCCCTCGACGGTGTCGACCTGACCGGCAAGGACCTGGTCAACCTGACCACCACGACCCCCGCCCAGGCCCGGGCCCGCGCCGCCTGGGCCGAGGAGCGGGGCGCCCGCTACCTGGACGGCGGGATCATGGCCGTACCGCCGATGGTCGGGATCCCGGAGGCCGGCGGTTATGTGTTCTACAGCGGCTCGCGGGAGCTGTTCGAGCTCCACCAGGAGGCGCTCGCCGTGCCGGTCGGCACCACTTACGTCGGCGAGGACGCGGGCTTCGCGGCCCTGCACGACGTGGCACTGCTCAGCGCCATGTACGGGATGTTCGCCGGGGCCACGCACGCCTTCGCCCTGGTCCGGCGGGAGAACATCGACCCGGTCGCGTTCGCCCCGCTGCTCGGGAACTGGATCAAGGCGATGGTCGATCCGTCGGTCGAGCAGACGGCCCGCCAGCTGGTGAGCGGCGATCTCACCGCGGACGTGGTCTCCAACCTGGCGATGCAGGTGGCCGGGACGACGACCCTGCTGACCACCGCCGAGGAGCAGGGCGTCAGCGCGGAGCTGATCCGGCCGCAGTTCGACCTGATGCGCCGCCTCCTCGCCGTGAGCACCGGCGAGGAGGACCTGACGGGCGTGGTGGACCTTCTTCTCGCGTAGCGGGCGGCACCGGCGGCCGGTAGCCGATTACCGGTAGCCGGTAGATCGGCTACCGGTAATCGGTGCGAGCCCCTCCTCCTGAGGGGTGCTCCCGTGTCAGACTCTGCGGCGATCGTTCCCCCAGGCGATCCGTTTTTCCCCATGAGGCACATGAGGCAAGCGGAAGGATCGCGACAGACGTGAAGAAGATTGTCGTGGGCATGACCCTCGGGTCGGCGCTCACCGCCCTTCTCGCGGCGGGGCTCACCCCCGCCAGCGCGCAGGAAGCCCCGGACACCCCGGCCGGTGCCGCCGCGCACCGGCCGGACAACCGTCCGGGACCGCTCACCAAGCAGCGCACCGAGCTGCGGGAGAAGGCGATCGACCTGGTCGCCAAGGGCAAGGCCAAGGCGAACGCCGAAGGCGTCGTCGAGGTCGCGCCCGGCAAGTTCACCGAGATCGAGACCACCACCGCCGACCGTCAGGAGAAGATCTTCACCATCCTCTCCGAGTTCGGCACGGACGGCTCCGGCAAGTACGGCACGGTCCCCGGCCCCCTGCACAACGAGATAGCCCGGCCGGACCGGAGCGTGGACAACTCCAACGCCTGGACGGCCGATTTCGACAAGGCGTACTACGAGAACCTCTTCAACGGCCCCGGCGAGTCGATGAAGACCTACTACGAGAAGCTGTCGGGCGGCCGCTACTCGGTCACCAACACCGTCGAGGACTGGGTCAAGGTCCCCCACAACGCCTCCTTCTACGGCGACAACGCCATCGAGGACAACGGCGGCTCGTGGGCCTTCGTCCAGGACACCGGCGACGCCTGGTGGAACGCCCAGCTCGCGGCCGGCAAGACCCCGGCCGAGATCGACGCGTACCTCGCCCAGTTCGACGTCTGGGACCGCAACGACTGGGACCACGACGGGAACTTCGACGAGGCCGACGGCTACATCGACCACTTCCAGGCCGTCCACGCCGGCATGGGCGAGGACGCGGGCGGCGGCGCGCAGGGCGAGGACGCCATCTGGTCGCACCGCTGGTACGTCAACGGCGACGACTACGGCCTGACGGGACCGGACGTCTCCGGCACCCAGAACAAGGCGGGCGGCGCCCGCATCGGCCAGTCGAAGTACTGGCTCGGCGACTACACCACCGAGGGCGAGAACGGCGGACTCGGCGTCTTCTGCCACGAGTTCGGCCACGACCTCGGCCTGCCGGACTACTACGACACCGACGGCGGCGAGAACTCCACCGCCTTCTGGACCCTGATGAGCTCCGGCTCGTGGCTCGGCCACGGCGCCGCCGCGAACGCGGGCATCGGCACCCACCCCGGTCTCATGGGCGCCGAGGAGAAGCTCTTCCTCGGCTGGCTGGACTACACCGACGCCCCGCTCGGCGCCACCGGCACGTACACCCTCAACCCGGCGCAGCTCCAGGTCACCGGCAAGGACCAGGCGGTCCGCGTCGCGCTCCCGGACAAGGCGAGCAGCACCACCTACACCACGCCCACCTCCGGCACCCACGCCTGGTGGACCGGCTCGGCCGACGGCCTCAACCAGTCCCTCACCCGCTCCGTGCCGGCCGCCTCGCGCGTCACCGTCAAGGCGAGCGCCTGGTACGAGATCGAGGCCGACTTCGACTACCTCTTCGCCGAGTACTCCCTCGACGGCGGCGCCAACTGGGCCCGCGCGGGAGCGGCCGTCGACGGCTCGTCGGCCGGGAAGTGGACGACCCTGCGGTACGCGTACGACTCCGCGGGCAAGCCCTCGCTCTTCCGGTTCCGCTACCAGACCGACGGCGGCGTGCACTACGCCGGCGCGTTCCTCGACGACATCACGCTGAGCTCGGGCGGCACGACCCTGGCCACCGACGACGTCGAGCAGGGCGCGGGCGCCTGGACCGCCACCGGCCGCTGGTCGATCTCCACCGGGACCGAGACGGCGACCTACCCGCGCTACTACCTCCTGGAGAACCGCGAGTACGTCGGCTCCGACGCGCTCCTCGCCGAGGGCCCGTACCAGTTCAGCAAGCCCCTCACCGCCCCGGACTGGGTCGAGTACTTCCGCTACCAGAACGGCATGCTCGTCTGGTACGTCGACCGGTCCTTCGACGACAACAACGTCAGCGCCCACCCGGGCGGCGGCCAGGCCATGGCCGTCGACGCCCGCCCGGCCCCCTTCCGGTACGCCGACGGGACCGCGCCCAGCAACCGGCGCCAGCCCTTCGACGCGACCTTCGGCCTGGAGGCCACGGACGCCACCTGCCTCCACAAGGAGGTCCTGGTGGGCAAGGGCGGCAGCCAGACCGTCGAGACGCGGGCGGCCTGCGCCCCCTCCGTCCCCGGCATCCCCGTTTTCGACGACACCGACCCGAACGCCTACTACGACACCTCGGCGCCGCAGGCCAGCGTGAAGGTCGCCGGCCACGGCGTCCGCGTCACGATCACCGGCGACGCCGGTGACGACCTGACGATCAGCGTGACCAACCCGGCCGCGCACTGACCGACCGCTGAAGGGGCGGTACGGGAGCGGGGCCTCAGGCCCCCTCGCGTACCGCCCCCGCCAGTTCCGTCAGGAACGCGACCACGTCGGCCGGGCCCCGCACCGCGAGGTCCGCGCGGTCGGCCAGGTCCGGGACCTCCGTGGAGCCGCTGCACACCAGGAGGCCCGGCGTGCCGTCGGAGCGGAGCTTCTCGACGGCCGCGAAGGCGGGCAGGTCGCCCAGGTCGTCACCCGCGTAGAGCACGGACCCGGCACCCACTTCCCGTACGTACTCGGCGAGCGCCACGCCCTTGTCCATGCCCGGGGGCCGCAGCTCCAGGACCATCCGGCCGGGTTCGAGCACGAGGCCGTGATGGGTGGCGAGGTCGCCGAGCGGGCCCCTGAGGGCCTCGAAGGCGGCCGCGGGATCGGTGGCGCGGCGGGTGTGGACGGCAACCGCCCGGCCCTTCTCCTCGATCCAGACGCCCGGCCAGGCCCCGGCCCGGTCCAGGAAGCCGGGGAGCTCGGCGCGCACGGAGGTGACGCCGGGGTGCGGGGCGGCGGCCTGGACGGTGCCGGTGACGGCGTCCCACCGTTCTGCGCCGTAGTGGCCGAGGACGACGAGGCGCTCCAGGCCGGGCACTCCGGCGAAGCCGCCGTAGCGGACGGCGACCCCGGCGGGGCGGCCGGTCACGACGGCCACGGAGGCGACCCCGGGGGCGAGGGCGGCGAGCGCGGCGACGGCGCCGGGGTGCGCGCGTGCCTGTTCGGGGTCGGGGACGATCTCGGCGAGGGTGCCGTCGAAGTCGAGGGCGACGACGGCCTGCTCGGGCCGCGCGAGCAGCGCGGCCAGACCGTCGCGGCCGGCGGACGTGGTCGGGTGCGGGAGGCTGTTGACCATGTTCCCGACCCTACCGAGGACGGCCGTGCGCGTCAGCGGGGCCGCGGGGACGGACGACTACCGCCTCCTCTGCTTCTCCTCCCGGACCCGCCGCAGCCGGTTGACGGTCACCGGATCGTGGGCGAGGGCCCTCGGGTCGTCGAGGAGCGCGTTGAGCAGCTGGTAGTAGCGGGTCGGCGAGAGCCCGAGGCGTTCGCGGACGGCCCGCTCCTTGGCGCCGGGCCCGGGCCAGGAGCGGCGCTCGACGGCGAGAAGGGCCCGCTCACGCGCGCCGAGCCCGCTCTCGTCGTCCGGGCCGTCCGCAGCCGGGCCCGGGCCAGGAGCGGCTTCCGGGTCTTCGGTCATACGACCCAACTTATTACTCCGCGTTCTCCGCCGCCGTCGCCACCCGGCCTATGGAGCCGAGGACGTCGGCGGGGCGTCCGCCGGGGGCGACGGCCTTGCCGATGTTCTGCTTGATGTTCTCGCTGACCTTGGCCCAGGACGTCTTGCCGACGGGCGGGAGCTGGCTGTCCGGGAGCGTCTTGAGGAAGACGCGCAGGTCGGCGTGTTCGGGCTCGGTCTCCATGCGGGTGGAGGCGCTGACGGTGACCGGCAGGAGATCGTTGTCGCCGGCGAACTTCAGGACGTTCTCGTCGCTGAAGACGAAGTTGAGGAAGTCGCCGATCTCCTTGCGGTGGCCGTTCTGCTTGAAGCCCATGATCCAGTCGGCGACGCCCATCGCGGTCCTCGGCGGGCCGTCGACGCCGGGCAGCGGGACCTGCCCGACCTTGACGCCCTTCTTGGCGGCCTCCTTGAGGAGCGAGGGGTGGCCGTTGAGCATGCCGACCTCGCCGTTCGCGAAGGCGGCGAAGGCGGCCTTGCGGTTGAGCTTGCCGGGGGCGACGGGCCCGGTGAGGCCCTCGCCGACCAGGTTCTTCTTGAGCCAGTCGAAGGTCTTGATGTTGGTGTCGGAGTCGATCGCGTAGCGGTCGGTGCCGTCGGTCCAGCCACCGCCGCCGCTGAGCAGCCACATCAGGGCCTCGGCCTGGGCCTCCTCGGGGCCGAGCGGCAGCGCGAACGGGGTTCGGACACCGTTGTCCTTCAGCTTCGCGGCGGCGTCGGCGAGCTCCTCCCAGGTGGTGGGGGGCTCGACGCCGGCGTCCTCGAAGAGGGCCTTGTTGTAGAAGAGCGGCCGGGTGGAGGCCACGAAGGGCAGGCCGTACTGGGTGCGCTTGTGCTCGCCGGCGGCGACGAGCGGGGCCAGGAAGTTGGCCTCGACGGGGATGGAGAGCATCTCGTCGGCGGCGTAGAGCTCACCGGCGGCCGCGTAGTCGGCGTAGGCGCCGATCTGCGCGATGTCGGGCGCCTGGTCGGCCTCGACCATCTCGGCGACCTTGCGGTCGACGTCGTCCCAGGACTCGATCTGGACCTCGACCTTGACGCCGGGATGCTCGGCCTCGAAGGCGGCGACGAGGTCGGTCCAGTACTTCTTGGTGGTGTCGCCGCCGGTGAGGTCGTAGTCGGCGGCGACCAGTCTGAGGGTCACATCGCCGGAGTCGCCTCCCAGGGAGCCGCAGCCGGCGACCGTCGCGGTCAGTCCGAGTGCGGCGGCGGCCGCGGTCAGTCCAAGGAATCGTCGCCGCTCCACGGCTTCATCCACCTTTTGCTCGTCGTTGAGCTGCTTCGAGCCCGTTGTTCGCTCTGCGCAGGGCAGTAAGTCTCTCCCGTGCGCGCGCGTGAGGTCTACACCAGTCGGGTATCACTTGCGCAACGCGGGCGGGACCATGACCCCATGACGGGCTCCGAATTTGTATCCGTACGCAACAATCCTCGGCAGTGGACTAGACCTTTTGGGTCCCCGCGCGACACACTGTCCCCCGTGAGACACGTCATCGCCCTGGATGTGGGCGGCACCGGCATGAAGGCCGCCCTCGTCGGGGCGGACGGCACCCTGCTCCACGAGGCCCGCCGCGCCACCGGACGCGACCGCGGCCCCGAGGCGGTCGTGGAGACGATCCTCGGCTTCGCCGAGGACCTCCGCACCCTCGGCCAGGAGCGGTACGGAGAGCCCGCCGCGGCCGCCGGGGTCGCCGTCCCCGGCATCGTCGACGCCGAGAACGGCATCGCCGTCTACGCCGCAAACCTCGGCTGGCGCGACGTTCCCCTGCGCGCCCTCCTCAGCCACCGCCTCGACGGCATCCCCGTCGCCCTCGGCCACGACGTCCGCACCGGCGGCCTCGCCGAAGGCCGCATCGGCGCGGGCAACGGCGCCGACCGCTTCCTCTTCGTCCCCCTCGGCACCGGCATCGCCGGCGCCATCGGCATCGGCGACCGCATCGAGGCCGGCGCCCACGGCTACGCCGGCGAGATCGGCCACATCGTCGTCCGCCCCGGCGGTACGGAGTGCGGCTGCGGCCAGCGCGGCTGCCTGGAGCGGTACGCCTCCGCCTCCGCCGTCTCCCAGGCCTGGGCCGAGGCCAGCGGCGACCCGGAGGCCGACGCGGCCGACTGCGCCAAGGCCGTCGCGTCCGGCGACGCCACGGCCGCCTTCGTCTGGCAGGAGGCCGTCGACGCCCTCGCCGACGGCCTGGTCACCGCGCTCACCCTGCTGGACCCACGCACCCTCATCATCGGTGGCGGACTCGCCGAGGCGGGGGAAACCTTGTTCACACCACTCCGGGCCGCGGTGGAGGAGCGCGTCACGTTCCAGAAGCTGCCCGCCATCGTCCCGGCGGCCCTCGGGGACACCGCCGGATGCCTGGGCGCGGGCCTGCTCGCCTGGGACCTGCTCGCCGACCAGCACCCCACCGACCCGGAGGTTTCCGCCTGATGGCCGATCACAAGGTTCTCACCGGCGCACACGTCGTGCTGCCCACCGGAATCGTCGAGAACGGACGCGTGATCGTCGACGGCGGACGCATCGCGGGAGCCTCCGCCGAGGGCTCCCCCACCCTGGACCTGACCGGCCACTGGCTCGTCCCCGGCTTCGTCGACATGCACAACCACGGCGGCGGCGGTGCCTCCTTCACCTCCGGCACCGTCGACGAGGTCCTCAAGGGCGTCCACACCCACCGCCTGCACGGCACCACCACCGTCGTCGCCTCCTTCGTCACCGGCGAGATGGACTTCCTCACCCAGCGCGCCGGGCTGCTCTCCGAGCTCGCCGAGCAGGGCGAGATCGCCGGCCTCCACTTCGAGGGCCCGTTCATCTCCCCCTGCCGCAAGGGCGCCCACGACGAGACGCTCCTCCGCGACCCCGACCCGGCCGAGGTCCGCAAGCTGATCGACGCCGCCCGCGGCCAGGCCAAGATGGTCACCCTCGCCACCGAGCTGCCCGGCGGCATCGACTCCGTACGGCTGCTCGCCGAACACGGCGTGATCGCCGCCATCGGCCACACCGACGCGACGTACGAGCAGACCGTCCAGGCCATCGACGCGGGCGCCACCGTCGCCACCCACCTCTACAACGCGATGCCCGGCCTCGGCCACCGCGCCCCCGGCCCCATCGCCGCCCTCCTGGAGGACGAGCGGATCACCGTCGAGCTCATCAACGACGGCACCCACCTCCACCCCGCCGCCCTGGAGCTCGCCTTCCACCACGCCGGCCCCGAGCGCGTCGCCTTCATCACCGACGCCATGGACGCCGCCGGCTTCGGCGACGGCCGCTACATGCTCGGCCCCCTGGAGGTCGAGGTGAAGGACAGCGTCGCCCGCCTCGTCGAGGGCGGCTCCATCGCCGGCTCCACCCTCACCCTGGACCGCGCCTTCAAGCGCGCCGCCACCATCGACGGGCTCCCCGTCGAGGCGATCGTCCAGGCCATCTCCGCCAACCCCGCCCGGCTGCTCGGCGTGTACGACCGCGTCGGCTCCCTCGAGCCGGGCAAGGACGCCGACATCGTCGTCCTCGATGCCGGGTTCGAGCTCAGGGGCGTCATGCGCAAGGGCGAGTGGATCGTCGATCCGACGGCGGCGACGGCCGTCTGATCAGGAGTCATGCGACGAGGGCGGTCGGCCGGGGGTCTGGGCCAACCGCCTTTCGTTTGGCATGATCGGTGCCCGTCGGAGCATGCGTTCCGCAGGACTTCACGCGGAGTACGGAGTACGGGGGTGGACAGGTGATCCTCACAGTCACCCTCAACACGGCACTGGACCTGACCTATCGGGTCCCCGCCCTCACCCCGCACACCACCCACCGGGTCACCCAGGTCATCGAACGCCCCGGCGGCAAAGGGCTCAACGTGGCCCGCGTCCTCGCCTCCCTCGGATACGAGACCGTCGCCACCGGCTTCGCGGGCGGCGCGACGGGCAGCGTGCTGCGGGAGCGACTCGCGGAGCACTCGGCCGTCCGCGACGAACTCGTCGAGACCGCGGGCCCCACCCGCCGCACCGTCGCGGTCGCCGACACGGCGAGCGGCGACACCACCCGGCTCGACGAACCCGGGCCGACCGTCACCCCCGCCGAGTGGGCCGCCTTCCGCACCCGCTTCACGGAGCTCCTCTACGGCGCGACGGCCGTCGCCCTCTGCGGCAGCCTCCCGCCGGGCATCCACGTCGGGGCGTACGCGGAACTCGTCCGGCTCGCCCGCGCCGCCGCCGTGCCCGTCCTCCTCGACACCAGCGGCGAACCCCTGCGGCGGGGCATCGCCGCCCGCCCGGACCTGGTCAAACCCAACGCCGAGGAACTCGCCCGGCTCACCGGCTCCCGCGACCCACTGCGCGCGACCCGCGAGGCACGGGGGCGGGGGGCGCGCACGGTCGTCTCCTCGCTGGGCCCGGAGGGCCTGCTCGCCGCCGGCCCCGACGGCCTGTGGCGCGCGACCCCGCCCGCCGCCGTCCGGGGCAACCCCACGGGCGCGGGCGACTCCGTCGTCGCGGCCCTGCTCTCGGGCCTGGCCGACGGAACACCGTGGCCGGAGCGACTCGCCCGCGCGGTCGCCCTGTCGGCGGCGACGGTGCTCTCCCCCGTGGCCGGCGAGTTCGACCCGACGGCCTACGAGGAGCTGCTGCCGCGCGTGAAGGTCATTGCAGAGCCCGAATCTGCATGAGAATTCCCGGACTGCTCGATTCCGACATTGCTTTTCTGGCTCGATAAGGTCACCGCAACAGGGTGATCCCCAGAGCGATTTCTAGCCATTCTTCACGTCCCCCTGGACATCAATCGAACACGCAAACAAGAATCAAAGGGTTCCGCAATCCGACGTGGGGGAAACTTTACATGCGCAGAAATCTCATGACCGCTACGGGAGTTATAGCCGCAGCGTTCACGCTTTCCGTGTCGATGTCCGGGTCGGCTCATGCGGGCATAGATTACGGTAGCAGCGGGTGTGGCACGACTGGCGCCTACGGTGAAATATCGTGGAGTAACTACTGGGGGCCTGGTTCCACCATTGATCTCAAGCTCAGCGTGACTGACATCCAGGCCGACGGGAACAGCGTCGGCGTGCGCCTGCTCTCTAAGGACACCTGGGGAAAGATCCATTATTGGCCGTGGCGCAAGAACACCCAGGGCAACGGAAAGACAAGCGCCTGGGACACCACGGCCTCACACACCAATGGGCTCTTCGATATCGGACTTGAAGTGGCCCGCTTCAACAGCAATGGGACCTGGCGGAACAGCTGCACTAAGTGGTAGTTGACACAAGCATGTGACGGGGGTGGCGCGGGTCGCGCCACCCCCAATCAAATTCTGCTGCGCCTGAGAACGGAATCCGTCAGCGTGGCAAAAGACCCGCTGCGGGTCACCTACCGGTGTGGCCGGCCTCCAGGTAGACCTGGTCAAGGACCGCCTCGCACGTGTCGCCCGTCTCGCAGGAGATCTTGAGCGCGTTGGCGCCCTTGTTCAGGTTCACGTAGGCGTACGTGTACGTCCAGCCCTTCTCCCAGTCGCCCTCGGCGGCCTTCGCGAAGTTGGACATGTTCAGCCCTCGGGGCTGCTCACCGTTGACCGTCAACGAGGTCTTGGCGTCCTTGCCGGGCACGCCGTACGTGATGCGGAGCGTGTACTCACCGGTTTCCGGCACGTCGATCGACCAGCTGGCAGAGCCGCCCACCCCGTTGAAGGTCACATAGGCACCGCCCGCGCCCTTCGCTCCCTTGATCGCCGTGTCGAGGCTCGCCGGGCCGCCCAGCTTCAGCGTCGCCGCGTCCTGCTTCGGGAGCTCGACCGGGGTCTCGTCGGCGCTCGGTGCGGTGCTCGGCTCCTCGGAGACCTGGGACGGCGCGGTCGACGGCGTACCACCACCGGCCTGGCCGCCCTTGTCGTCCTTGTCGCCGCCGTTGCTGATCACCGCCGCCGCGATGCCGACCACCACGACCGCCACGACCGCGACCGCGCCGATCAGGAGCCCCTTGGTGTTGGGGCCGCGGCCGGAGCCGCCGTGCTGCTGGTGCGGCGGGGACTGCCGGGTCGGCGGGCCGCCGTAGGTCTCGGGCGCGGCGTACTGCGCCTGCGGCTGGCCGTACGGACCCTGCTGCTGCGGCGGCACGTAGGGCTGCTGGTGCCCCTGGGGCTGCCCGCCGTACTGGCGGCGGTCGCCGACCGTTCTGACCTGGTTGTACGAGGTCCGGGGCACGCCGGGCTGAGGGGCCGCGGGGCCGGGGTAGCCGTAGCCGCCGCCCTGCGGGGGCTGGGCACCCGCTGCCCGGCCGTCCTCGTACAGGTAGCCGAACGGGTCGTCGTTCTCGGGCTTGTTCGCGCCGTCGTTACCGGCAGCCATCCGGGTTCCTCTCCATGCTCGCCAGCCGTCGCCGACCGGCCGAGCCTACCCCGAACGGACCAGCGCCCGAAGCGGCCAGGGGAGTGTCGAGGGCCTCAGCCGGCACGCCGCTGGAGCTTGGCGCGGGAGCGTTTCTCCACGTACATCCGCTGGTCGGCGGAGTTCAGTACCTCTTCCACGGTCATCCCGCATTCGGCCCAGCCGATGCCGAAACTCGCGCCGACACGGACCGCCCGGCCGTCCACCCGGATCGGCGGAATGATCGCGTTGCGGAGGCGTACGGCCAGGTCGGCGGCGTCGGCCGCACCGAGGCCGTCGGCGAGGACGACGAACTCGTCACCGCCGAGCCGGGCGACGGTGTCCCCGTCGCGCACGCCGGTGGTGAGTCTGCGGGCGACCTCGATGAGGACGGCGTCGCCGGTGTGATGGCCGAAGCGGTCGTTGATCGACTTGAAGCCGTCGAGGTCGCAGAAGAGGACGGCGAGTCCCTTGGTGCCGTCGTCGAGGCCGGCGCTCGACGGGGCGACGGCGTGGACATGGTGGTCGTAAGGACCGGCACCGGCCGCCGGCTCGAAACCGAAGCCGTGCTCGTGTTCGTGCTCGTACGCCACCTCGTAGCCGGAGTGGCCGGAGTGCCCCGCCTGACCGGCCTGACCGGCGTGGGCGGCGACGGCGGTGTCGTAGCCCCCGTCCCGCCCGGAGCCGTAGCCGCCACCGTACCCGCCGGCCTGCTCGGCCGCGGCGTGCGCCGCCGGGCGCTCGCAGATCCGGGCGGAGAGCCGGGAACGCAGCTCGGCGCTGTTCGGAAGGCCGGTGAGGGCGTCGTGCGAGGCGCGGTGGGCGAGCTGGAGCTCGTGGCGCTTGCGCTCCTCGATGTCCTCGACGTGGGTGAGGAGGAAGCGGGGCCCGTCGGCGGTGTCGGCGACGACCGAGTTACGGAGGGAGACCCATACATAGGTGCCGTCGCGCCGGCCGAGCCGCAGCTCGGCCCGGCCGCCCTCGGCGGAGGTCCTGAGCAGGGTCCCTATGTCCTCGGGGTGGACGAGGTCCGCGAAGGAGTAGCGCCGCATGGCGGAGGCGGGCCGGCCGAGGAGCCGGCACAGGGCGTCGTTGGTACGGAGCAGCCGGCCGTGCTGGTCGCCGCCCATCTCGGCGATGGCCATGCCGGAGGGCGCGTACTCGAAGGCCTGCCGGAAGGACTCCTCGCTGGCGCGGAGGGCCTGCTGCTCCCGCTCCAGGCGGACGAGGGCCCGCTGCATGTTGGAGCGGAGCCGTGCGTTGCTGATGGCGATGGCGGACTGGGAGGCGTACATCTGGAGCGCCTCCTGGCCCCAGGGGCCGGGGTGCCGGCCGTTGCGCGGGCGGTCGACGGATATGACGCCGAGCAGCTCGCGCCCGGATCCGGACGCGTACATCGGGGCGTAGAGGCGGTCGTGCGGGTGCCACTCGTCCTCGAAGCGGGGCGCGGGGCCGTCGGTGTGCCACTGGGGGACGTCGTCCTCCATGAGCACCCAGCCCTCGGTGTGCGAGATGAACCGCAGGTCGCCCCAGGCGTCCGCCATGGCGAGGCGCCGTTCCCAGGAGGCGCGGGAGCCGACCCGGCCGGTGATCAGGGCCTCGGCGGCGGAGCTTCCGGCGAAGGCGGCGACGACGAGGTCACCGTCGGGGCGTACGAGGTTGACGCAGGCCAGCTCGTAGTTGAGACCGGCGACCACACCGTCGGCGACGGTCTGCAGGGTGTCCGCCAGGCTGCGCGCAGTGTTGAGATCCGCCACGACCTGATGCAGCTGCCGCAGGGTCGAGAGACGGACGTACGGCTCCGACTCGGTCTCCATCGCTCGCTCTCCCCGAGACCTCGACAGCAACTCCAGGGTTCTCATCGGCTTCGTGTGCACTGTCCCCGCCACTGAATCACAGCGAGCTGCGTAGCCGGTACACAGGGTCAGCAAATACTCGCCTCTGTGACTCAAGTCACAGGAGATCATGGCGGGTCACGCGAATCCTCCCGGGAGGGTGACGACAGGTCCTAGGACCCACGGGGGTGACCGGCTGGTCCCCCGGCCCGATGCGGCACGCGGAACCGCCGGACTAGCGTGCGGGTGTGCTGCAGAAGAGTCCCGCCTCGCCCCCCGTGTCCGATCTGTCCATCCCTCATGCTGAGGGGGTGAGCAACGACGAGTTCCGGGCGGCCATGTCCCGCCTCGCGGCGGGCGTGGTCCTCGTGACCGCGCACGACCCAGACGACGGCCCGCGCGGCGAGGACGTCGGCATGACGGCCACCGCCTTCGTGTCGGTCTCCCTCGAACCACCCCTGGTCCTGGTGAGCCTGCGCAACGGCTCCCGCATGGACGACCTGCTCACCGACGTCCCCGTCTGGGCGGTGTCGATCCTCTCCGAGAACCAGCGGCACATCGCCGGGCGCTTCGCGATGAAGAACCGCGTCAGCGACCGGCTGCTCTTCGCCGACCTGCCGTACACCCGCGGTGAGGAGAGCGGCGCCCCGCTGATGGGCGGTGCGCTGGCGACCCTGGAGTGCCGGACGGAGAGCCGCGTCGTGGCCGGTGACCACACGCTCGTGGTGGGCCGGGTCCTGACGGTCGGCACCCTGGCCGCGGAGGGCGGCCCGCTGACGTACTACCAGGGGAAGTACCGGAACCTGTCCTGAAGGCCGCCGGGCCCGGCTCAGCCCCAGTCGCCGGACCGGCGGGTGCGCTTCGTCTCGGAGCGCTGCTTCTTCTCCCGCAGCCTGCGCTCGTTGATACCGCGGGGGATCTTCGTCGCCCTGCGGGGCTTCGGCGGCGGGGCCGTCGCCTCGGCGAGGAGGGCGGCCAGACGGACCGCCGCCGTCTCGCGGTTGCGCCACTGGGAGCGGTGCTCCGACGCGCGGACCGACACCACCCCGTTGACCAGGCGGCCGGCCAGGCGCTCCAGGGCACGGGCCTTCCACACCTCGGGCAGCGACTCCGTGGCCGCCACGTCGAAGCGCAGCTCGACCTGTGAGTCGCTGGTGTTCACATGCTGTCCGCCCGGGCCCGACGAACGCGAGAAACGCCACTGGAGCTCGGCCTCGGGGAGCGAGACGGAGCCGCGGATGGGATACGGACCGGACATGCCCTCCATGTTCCCCGGAGGAGGCCATCGGAGTCATCCTGTTTTCGACCGGGAACCGCTGGAGCCGCGCGTGCGTTTCTCCAGGCGACGACACCCCGATGAAAGGGACTTTCCATGGCTGTGAGCCTGTCCAAGGGCGGCAACGTCTCTCTGACCAAGGAGGCCCCGGGCCTCACCGCTGTCACCGTGGGCCTCGGCTGGGACGTCCGCACGACCACCGGCACCGACTTCGACCTCGACGCCTCCGCGATCGGCGTGGACGCGGCCGGGAAGGTCGCGTCCGACGCGCACTTCGTCTTCTTCAACAACAAGGCGACGCCGGACCAGACCATCGTCCACACCGGTGACAACCGCACCGGCGAGGGAGGCGGCGACGACGAGCAGATCAACGTCAACCTCGCGGGCCTCCCGGCGAACGTCGACAAGATCGTCTTCCCGGTCTCCATCTACGACGCGGTGACCCGCTCGCAGAACTTCGGCCAGGTGCGCAACGCGTACATCCGCATCCTCAACCAGGCCGGCGGCGCCGAGATCGCCCGCTACGACCTCTCCGAGGACGCCGCCGTCGAGACCGCCATGGTCTTCGGCGAGCTCTACCGCAACGGCGCCGAGTGGAAGTTCCGCGCCGTCGGCCAGGGCTACGCCTCGGGCCTCGAAGGCATCGCCCGCGACTTCGGCGTCAACCTCTGACGTCCACGCGTGCCGACACGGCAGAGCCCCGGCCGGGATCCCGGCCGGGGCTCTACCGTTGCCGCGTGATCGTCGAAACCCTTACGCCCAAGGCCCTGGAGGGCGGTGCGGCCCTGCCGGGCCCGCTGCTCACCGAACTCACCGCGCTCTACGCGTCCGACGAGCGGTTCCAGCAGCTCAGCGGCGACTTCCCGGACCCGTCCGACATCCGGCCCGAGCAGGTCGCGGCTTCCCTCGCCGACGAACTCGCCGAGCCCACCGCCGAGGTGCTCCTCGCCCGCTCCGAGGGCCGGCTCGTCGCCGTCGCCGTGACCCTCGGCAGCCACCCCGACCCCGCGGAGCCCGAGCCGTGGCTCGGGCTGCTCATGGTCCACGGGGACGAGCGGCGCGCGGGTCACGGCCGCCGCCTCGCCGCGTACGTCGAGGACCACTTCCGCGCCGGGGGCCGCACCGGCCTCCGTCTCGCCGTCCTGGAGAACAACCCGGAGGCGCTGGCCTTCTGGACCTCCCTCGGGTACGAGGAGACCGACCGCCGCCGCGACCGCGCCCACAACCGGCCGTGCGTGGTCATGCGCAAGAGCCTGGGCTCCTGAGACGAGAGCGGCAGGGCCCGGGCGCCTGGGACGAGAGCGGCACGAGGGCGGCAGGGCCCGGGCCCCTACGGCCCGTCCGGCCTCCCCCGGCCGTACAGCCACACCGTCCACAGCCCGTCCAGGTCCCTCCCGGTCACGGTCTCCGCGTAGGCGGTGAAGTCGGCCGTGGAGGCGTTGGCGTGACGGTACTTCGCGGGCCAGCCGCGCAGGATCTCGCCGAAGGCCTTGTCCCCGACGGTCTCGCGCAGCTTGTGGAGGACCATCGCGCCCCGCTGGTACACGGGCGGGTCGAAGAGGTTCTCCGCGGTGGGCGGCGCGGCCGGCGGGAAGGCCCAGTTGGCGTCCTCGGCGAACGCCCGCTCGAAGCTGGTCCGCGCCGGCACGTGTCCGTACTCCTCCGCGTACAGCCACTCCGCGTACGTCGCGAACCCCTCGTTCAGCCACAGGTCCCGCCAGGTCGCGGGCGAGACGGAGTTGCCGAACCACTGGTGGGCCAGCTCGTGGACGAGGGTCGTCCGGTCGAAGGAGGCGGCGGGGAAGACGGGCCGGGTCTGGGTCTCCAGGGCGTAGCCGAGGGTCCCGTCCTCGGTGACGATCGCCCCGGCGGCCGAGAAGGGGTACGGGCCGAAGCGCCGGACCTGCCGGGCGAGGATCTGCGGGATCTCGTCGCGGAGGGCGGCGCTGTCCGCCGCGACCGACGGCTCGGCGGCGGTCAGGACCGGCACGGAGCCGAGGGCGGTCGCCGTCTCCGTCCGGTACCGGCCGATCGCGACCGTCGCCAGATAGCTCGCCATCGGCTCGGTCGCGCGCCACACAGTGGTGACACGGCCGTCCGCCGCCGTCCCGCGGGAGGTCCTGACCCCGTTGGAGACGGCTTCGAGACCGGCCGGGACGGTCAGCGTGATGTCGTACGCGGCCTTGTCGGAGGGGTGGTGGTTGCCCGGGAACCAGGTCATGGAGCCCACCGGTTCGCCGACCGCGACGGCCCCGTCGTCGGTGCGCAGCCAGCCCTCCCGCGTGCCGTCGGCGTCGGTGACCGGCTCGGGCACCCCGGCGTACGTGACGGTGACCCGGAACTCCGCGCCCTCCCGGAGTTCCTCGTGCGGCCGGAGCGTCAGCTCGTTCCCCGCCCGGTTGAAGGCGGCGGGCTTCCCGTCGACGGACGCGCCGCCGACCGTGAGGCCGGCCAGGTCCAGGTTGAAGGCGCTGAGGTCCTGGTCGGCGCGTGCGGTGATCTCGGCGGTGCCGTCGAGCCGCCCGGTGCCCGGGTCGTAGGCGAGGTTCAGGGCGTACCGCCGCACGTCGTAGCCGCCGTTGCCGAGCTTCGGGAAGTAGGGGTCGCGCAGTCCGGCGGCCCCGGGGGTCCCCCGGACGCCGCCGATGGCCCCGGTGCAGCCGCCCGCGAGCAGCGCGAGGGCGGTGAGTGCGGCGGCCAGGGCCGCGGCCGCTCGGGGCCTGCTGTGATTCACGTACTGATCCTAAGCAGGGCGGATACGGAAAAAGGCGATGGCGCCCGGCGGGGGGTCCGGGCGCCATCACCAGCTGTGAGGTCGGGCGGGTCAGTTGCCGAGGGAGGCGACGCCGGCCTGGGCGAACTTCTCGTCGAGGTCGCCGGAGGGGGCGCCGGCGACGCCGATGCCGGCGATGGGGGCGCCCTTGGCGGTGACGGGGGCGCCGCCGCCGAGGAAGAGGGTGCCGGGGATGTCCTTGAGGGTCGGGGCGTTGGCGAGGCGCTTGACGAGCTCGGAGGTCGGGGCGTTCCAGGAGACGGCGGTGTACGCCTTCTTGACGGCCGACTCGTAGGACTGCGGGCCGGCGCCGTCGCCGCGGAGGGTGACGATGGTGTTGCCGTTGCGGTCGACGACGGCGACGGAGACGCGCTGGTTCTCCTTCTCGGCGGCGTCCAGGGTCGCCTGCGCGGCCTTCGTCGCGGCCTCGATCGTCAGGTGCGTCGACTGCTGGAGGTTGTCGTTGCCGGCGTCGGCGCGGACCACGGCGGCGGGGGCGGCGGCCGGGGCGGAGGCGTTCGCGGAGACCGCGCCGAAGGTGCCGGCGGCGATGACGGCGGCGGCGGTGGCACCGAAGAGGATCTTCTTCATGAGGAACTCCGTGACGTGAGAGGCGGTGTGGGGAGGAGGTCGGCCGAGCGGCGGGGCGGGGTGCCGCTCCCTCGCTCTGCAACCATCCTGTGGCCGGAACCCGGGACGTCCGGTCCACGGTCCGGCTGTCCTCCTCGCGCACACTGGAGGACGGCCGGGTCAGCCGATCGGCTGATGCCGTCGTGGCCCCCCGGGGCCAGGATGGACTGATATCCCCAGGTCAGAGGGTCAGGAAGGTGGGAACGTGACACGGCCGACGAAGCCCGGACGGCACGGCGGGAACGCGGCCCGCCCGGCGGACACCGAGCAGGACCCCGACGCCCCCTGGCTCGCGCGGGTCATGCACATCGCCTTCTTCCTCCTCCTCGGCGCCTCCCTCGCCCGCTTCCTCCTCCGCCACCCCTGGGAGGACCGCAGCCCCTGGATCGTCGCCCTCTCCGGCGCCCTCGCCTCCCTCTACCTCCTCGGCCCCGTCGTCGGCACCCGCGCCGCGCCCCGCCGGATCGCCTGGCTGAGCACGGTCGTCGCGGTCTGGATCCTCCTCGTCGTCCTCGCGCCCAGCTTCGCCTGGTGCGCGGTGCCGCTCTTCTACACGGGCCTGCGCACCCTCCCGGCACGCGCCGCGCTCGGTCTGGTCACGCTGCTCACCGTCTTCGTGGTGTTCGCGCAGGTGCAGCTGGCGCACGGCGGCTGGGACCCGAACCTGATCGTCGCGCCGCCGGCCGTCGCCGCCATCGCCACCGGCGTCTTCGTGTACTCCGACCGGCAGGCGGCCCGCCAGCGGGCCCTCATCGACGACCTGATCCGCACCCGGCGCGAACTGGCCGCGATCGAGCGCCGCGAGGGCACCCTCGCCGAGCGCCAGCGGCTCTCCATGGAGATCCACGACAGCCTGGCGCAGGGCCTGTCGAGCCAGCAGATGCTGCTCCAGGCGGCCGACCGGACCTGGGACAGCGACTCGGCGACCGCCCGCCGTCATGTCCGTACCGCCGAGTCCATCGCCGAACGGAACCTCGCCGAGGCCCGCCGTTTCGTGCATGACCTCGCGCCCGCCGACCTCGCCGAGGGCGGCGGCCTCGAAGAGGCCCTGCGCGGCCTCGCCACCCGCGAGTCGGCGGCCTTCCGCGTCGACGGCGCGGCGGTGCCGCTGCCCGAACGGGTGCAGTCGGCGCTGCTCCGTATCGCGCAGGGCGCCCTCGCCAACATCCGCGAGCACGCCGCCGCGGACTCCGCCGCCCTGACGCTGACGTACCTCGACGACCAGGTGGTCCTGGACATCGCCGACGACGGCCGCGGCTTCGACCCCGTCGAGAAGCCCGGCGGGGTACGCGGCCACGGACTGCCCGCGATGCGGGTGCGCGCCCAGCAGCTCGGCGGCACCCTGACCGTCGAGTCCGTCCCGGGCGAGGGCACGGTGCTCTCGGCCGCGATCCCGCTCTCCCTGGAGTCCTGATGTCCGTACGGATCCTGCTCTGCGACGACCATGTCGTCGTCCGCGCCGGCCTGCTCGCTCTGCTCGGCAGCACCCCCGACATCGAGGTGGTCGGCGAGGCCGGCAGCGGTGAGGAGGCCGTCGCCATGGCGGCGAAGCTGAAGCCCGACGTCGTCCTGATGGACCTCCAGCTCGGGGCGGGCATCGACGGTGTGGAGGCGACCCGCAGGATCGCGCCCACCGGCGTCCACGTCCTCGTCCTCACCACGTACGACACGGACGCCGACATCACCCGGGCGATCGAGGCGGGCGCCACCGGCTACCTCCTGAAGGCCGAGCGGCCCGAGGAGCTGTTCGCCGCCATCCACGCGGCCGCGCAGGGCCGCACCGCCCTCTCGCCGCCGGTCGCCAGCCGGGTCATGGACCGGATGCGGGGCGCGGCGGGGCCGAGCCTCACCGACCGGGAGCGGGACATCCTCGGCCAGCTCGGGCGGGGCCTCGGCAACCGCGAGATCGCCCGGGCCCTGTTCATCAGCGAGGCGACGGTGAAGACGCACCTCGGTCGCATCTACGCGAAGCTCGGCGTCGACACGCGCGCGGGCGCGGTCGCGGTCGCCAAGGAGCGCCGTCTGCTGCCGTAGCCCTCCCCGCTGCTACTGTGCGCTACTGCCTGACCGCACTGTGTCATGCATACGGTTCTCAGTGGGAGCGCACGTGAAGCTCGCGATCGTCGGCGGCGGACCCGCCGGCCTCTACCTCTCGATCCTGCTGAAGCGGCAGGACCCGGCCCACGACATCACCGTGTACGAGCGGAACCCCGCGGGCTCCACGTACGGCTGGGGCGTCACGTACTGGGCGGGCCTCCTCGACAAGCTGCGCGCGGGCGACCCCGAGTCCGCGGCGGCCGTCGCGGAGGCCTCCGTCACCTGGACCGACGGGGTCGCGATCGTCCGCGACGAGCGGACCGTCCACCGCGGCGACGCCGGCTTCGGCATCGGGCGGCGGCGGATGCTCACGCTGCTCGCCGACCGGGCCGGGGAGCTCGGCGTGCGGGTCGAGTTCGAGCACGACGTCCCCGGCGCGGACGCGCCCGAACTGGCCGGCGCGGACCTGGTCGTCGCCGCCGACGGCGTCCACAGCGTCCTCCGCGAGGCGCACGCCGGCCACTTCGGCAGCGAGGTCACCGCCGGCCGCAACCCGTACATCTGGCTCGGCACCACCAAGGTCTTCGACTCCTTCAGCTTCGCCTTCAAGGAGACCGGGCACGGCTGGATCTGGTGCTATGCCTACGGGTTCAGCGGCGAGCGCTCCACCTGTGTCGTCGAGTGCTCCCCGGAGACCTGGACGGGCCTCGGCCTGGACACCCGCGGCGAGGGCGAAAGCCTGCGCCTCCTGGAGAAGCTGTTCCACGACCTCCTCGACGGCCACGAGCTCATCGGACGGTCGCAGGCCGACGACGCCGCCCAGTGGCTCACCTTCCGCACCCTCACCAACCGGGTCTGGCACCGCGGCAACCTGGTCCTCCTCGGCGACGCCGCCCACACCACCCACTACTCGGTCGGCGCGGGCACCACCCTGGCCCTGGAGGACGCGCTCGGCCTCGCGGACGCCCTGCGCTCGTCCGCCGACCTCGACACGGCCCTCACCACGTACGGGAAGCGGCGCCGCGCCGAACTGGTCTCCGCGCAGAGCGCGGCCCGCTACAGCGCCCAGTGGTACGAGAACCTCCCCCGCTACATGTCCCTGGAGCCGGCCATGATGTTCGCGCTCCTGGGCCAGCGCCACTCGCCGCTGCTCCCCCACGTCCCGCCGCAGCTGTACTACCGGATCGACCGCGCCGCCGAACAGCTGGAACCGCTGCGCCGCCTCAAGCGCTGGCTCGGCCCCAGGGTCGCCCGGGCGGTCCACGGCCGCCGCTGAACCCTGTCTCGCCCGGGTCCGCGGCCGCTGCCGGTCCCCCGTCCCGACGGCCTCACACGTCCCGGCGGTGGACCGCGACGAGGGCCACCGCGACCGCGCCGAGCGACCAGAGCGCGTACACCGTCCACGCCCCGCCCGTCGTCCACGGGTACTCCACCGGCACCGGTGAGTCCCCCACCTCCGTGAGCCGCTTCCACGCGCCCTGCGGCAGGGCGTGCAGGAACGTCGCCGACCAGCGGCCGCGGCCGTCGACAAGGGCGGGCAGCAGGAGCAGCACGCCGGTGAGGGTGACGATCGTCGTCGCCGTGTGCCGCAGCAGGGCCCCGAGCCCGAAGCCGACGAGCGCGCACACGGGCGCGAGCAGCGCGGAGGCGGCGACGGCCGCCGCGGCGCCCGGGTAGCCGATCGACATGCCCACGTCCCGGCCGGACAGCACCGCCTGGGTGGCGGCGAACGACACCCCGGCGACGAGAGCCCCGTACACGACCATGACGCCCGCCAGGACCAGCGTCTTCGCCGCCGTCACGGCCCGCCGGTCGGGGACGGCGGCGAAGGTCGTACGGATCTGCCCGGTGCCGTACTCGCCGACGATCACGAGCGCGCCGATGGCACCGGTCGCGAGCATGAACACCATGGCCCCGCCGAGCGTGAAGGCGTCCCGCATCGCCCAGACGGGAACGAAGAGCTCCCGGATGCCCTCGGAGTAGCGCGGATAGTTCCGGTGGTCGGCGAAGGCCGCGTTGAGGTTGATGCCGAGGGCGGCGACCGCGCCGACGCCGAACGCCCAGGGCGTGGAGCGCAGCGACCAGAGCTTCATCCACTCGCCGGCGAGGAGATCACGGAAGCGTGCCTTCACCGGTTCCCGCCCTTCTTCCGGTACTCGACGCTGTCGGCGGTCAGTTCCATGAACGCCTCCTCCAAGGACGAACCGCGCGAGGCGAGTTCGGCGAGCGGGGCGCCGTGCCGGAAGGCGAGCACCCCGATCCGGTCCGCCGTCATCCCGGTCACGGTGAACGACCCGTCCGTCTCCTCCGAGGCCTTCACGGCCGCCCCGGCGCGGACCAGGGCTGCGGCGAGGTCCGGTCCCGCGGCCGCTTCGGCGGTCCGTACGGTCACGCCGCGGCGGGTGCCGCGCGCGGCGAACTCCGACAGGCTCTCGGCGGCTATCAGCCTGCCCTGGCCGATGACCACGAGGTCGTCGGCGGTGTGCTCCATCTCGCTCATCAGGTGGCTGGAGACGAACACCGTGCGCCCTTCGTCCGCGAGGCGCCGGAACAGGCCGCGCGCCCACAGCACGCCCTCCGGGTCCAGGCCGTTGACCGGCTCGTCGAAGAGCAGCACGGGCGGGTCGCCGAGAAGGGCGGCGGCGATCCCGAGCCGCTGCTTCATGCCGAGGGAGTAGCCGCCGATCCGTCGGCGGGCCGCTTCGCCGAGACCCACCTCGTCGAGGACCTCGCCCACCCGGCGGCGCGGGATGCCGTTGGTGCGGGCGAGCGCGGCCAGATGTCCCTCGGCGGTCCGGCCGCCGTGCACGTCGTGCGCGTCGAGCAGCGCCCCGGCGTGCCGCAGCCCCCGGGACAGCTCACGGAACCGCAGCCCGCCGACGGTCGCGCTCCCGGACGTCGGCTCGTCGAGCCCGAGGATCAGTCGCAGGGTCGTGGACTTCCCCGCCCCGTTGGGGCCGAGAAACCCGGTCACCCGCCCGGACCGGACGGTGAAGCTGAGCCGGTCGACGGCGAGCCGGCCGGGGCCGGGATGGCCGGGGTTGGGACGGCCGGGGTTGGGGTCGGGGTCGGGACGGCCGGGGTCGGGGCCGGGGCCGGGGTCCGTGCGCGCCGGGGCGGGCGGGCCGCTCCGGCCGCGGCCATAACGTTTCGTCAATGCGTGGACTTCGATCACCCGGCCCACGCTGCCGGGACGGCACCCCCTCCGGCATCGGCCCGCCGGCGACAAACGAGCAGGTGACGGTGGCCCGCGGGCGTACGCCCGGAGGCCGATGCCCGGCCGTCCGCCCCACGCCTACGCTCGGCCCATGCCCGCCACCACCGGCCCGTCAGCCACCGCCCCTTCGACCACCGGCCCGCCGACCGGCACCCCCGTGGCCGCCCGGCCGCCCGTCGGGCGCGCCACCGCGGTCCTGGCCTGGTGCGCGGCCGCCGCGCACCCCTTCGTTCTCTTCACGGGTGTGCAGGCGGGACCGTACCGCTCCACCGAGCTGCGGCTCTTCCTCACCGCCGTCGGCGTGGGCCTGCTGCTGCCCCTCGTCCGGCGCAGGCCCGAGGTGGCTCTCGGGCTGCTCCTCACCGGCCTGTTCGCCGCGTCGACGACCCGGCCGTCCGCCGACCTGCTGTACCTTCCGCTCCTCGCCGCCGACGCCTGCGTCGGATGGCTGGCCGCCCACCGTCCGCTCAGAGCCGTGCTGCCCGCCGCCGCGGTGACGCTCACCGTGCAGATCGGTTCGGCGCTGTACACGACCTCCGGCCAGGACGTCTTCGTCTCCACGGTCGTCGCCCTGACGCTCGCGCTGCTCACCGCCGGGCTGCTCGGTCATTCCTCCCGCGAGCGGCGCGCGCACGTGGCGGAGCTGCGCGCCCGGACGGCCGCCGAGGCCGTCACCGCCGAACGCCTGCGGATCGCCCGCGAGCTGCACGACGTGATCGCGCACAGCATCGGCGTCATCGCCATCCAGGCGGGCGTCGGCCGCCGGGTCATCGAGACCCAGCCCGCCGAGGCCCGGAACGCACTCGCCACCATCGAGACCACCAGCCGGGAGACCCTCGCCGGACTGCGCCGCACCCTGGGCGCCCTGCGGGCCTCCGCCCAGGACGCCCCGGGGCACGCGCCCGCCCCGCGAGACCCGGCACCGGGCCTCGCGGACCTGGACCGGCTCGCCGCGTCGACGGCGGACGCGGGCGTACGGGTCGAGGTACGGCGCCTCGGGGACCCCGACAGGTCACTGCCCCCGGAGGTCGGCCTGGCCGCGTACCGGATCGTCCAGGAGTCGCTGACCAACGTCGTGCGCCATGCGGGCGCGTCCGCCTGCCGGGTGACCGTGGACCGGGGCGAGGACACCCTGCTCGTCGAGATCACGGACGACGGCGAGGACGACGGCGGCCCGGGGAAGCCCACCGCGGCAGCCGCCGGCTCCCCCACCGGAACCGGGTACGGCATCGTCGGCATGAGCGAGCGGGCCGCGCTCCTCGGCGGCCGCTTCTCCGCGGGCCCCCGCCCGGGCGGCGGCTTCCACGTATCGGCCGAACTGCCCCTGGCGGTCCCGGTGCCCCACCCGCTCCAGGAAGGAACCCCCACCTCATGAGCGACCGGGTCCACGTCCTCCTCGTCGACGACCAGCCGCTGGTACGGGCAGGGCTGCGTGTCCTGATGGCAGACAGCCCCGACCTCGCCGTGGTCGGCGAGGCGGGCACGGGTGCCGAGGCGGTACGGCTCGCACGCGACCTGCGGCCCGACGTGATCGTGATGGACGTGCGGATGCCCGGCATGGACGGCATCGAGGCCACCCGGATCGTCACGGCGGGCCCCGGCGCGCCCCGGGTCCTCATCCTCACCACCTTCGACGACGACGAGTACGTGTACGGCGCGCTCCGCTCCGGAGCGAGCGGCTTCCTGGTCAAGGACATGGCCCTGGACGACATCCTCGCGGCGATCCGGGTGGTGGCCGCCGGTGACGCCCTGATCGCGCCGGGCGTCACCCGCCGCCTGATCGAGGAGTTCGCGGCCCGCCCCGAACCCGGCCCGCCCTCCCTCCCGCCGCGCGCCCTCGCCGGGGTCACCGCGCGGGAGCGGGAGGTACTCGCCCTCGTCGGCCGCGGCCTGTCCAACGGTGAGATCGCGCAACGGCTCCACATCAGCGCCGCCACGGCGAAGGCTCATGTGGCACGGCTCTTCACCAAGCTGGACGCACGCGACCGGGTGCAGCTGGTGATCCTCGCGTACGAGGCGGGCCTGGCGCCGTGACACCATCGGTTCCGTGCTCGACATCGGCTACTCCCTCTCCCGTCGCTTCCCCGACCCGCCGCAGACCGACTACCGCCACGCGGACGTCCACGCCCTGCGTCACGACCTGTTCTGCGGGGACGTGTACCTCGCCGACACCAAGACGGACCGCGAAGTATCCACAGCCTGGGGATGGGTGCCGGTCCTCGACTTCGCGTGGGCCCTGTGCGACATCGTCGAGCAGCTCGACCAGGACCCGCGCGGCAACCGCGCCTCCCAGCCGCAGTACGCGGAGCTCGACTTCACCGAGTCCTCGGACCGCATGCTCTTCGAGCGCCGCTTCGGCTGGGTGGACGTCGAGGCCGACTGGATGCCGGGCGACGAGCCGCCGGTCACCTTCAACCACAAGGTGCTGCGCCGCGAGGCCCGCGACTTCCTGCACGACCTGATCGCCGACCTCACGGACATGCACGAGGGCCTCGCCGACAACCCGGTCATCTGGTCCCTCCAGGCCCGCTTCCCCCGCCTGCCGTAACGCCCGCCCCCACGCGCGTCACTCCTCCACCCGCACCCCCAGCCGCGCCGCGAGCACCGGCGCCAGGTCGAGGAGCTGCGCCGTCGAGATCACGGCCCCCGCCAGCGACTCCACACCCCGCTCGATCTCCAGGCGCCGCGCCCCCCGCAGGTCCACGTCCTTGAGCCGCGCACCGCTGAAGTCGACCCCCGTCAGGACGCAGTCCACGAACTCCACCCGTTCGAGCACCGCGCCCCCGAAGTCGGGCTCGCTGAGCACGCACCCCTCGAACACGACGTCCTTCAGCTTCGCCGCCCGCAGGTTCAGATAGTCGCTCTTGCCTCCCCGCACCACGACTCTCTCCAGAACCGCCCCGTGCAACTGCGTCCCGCCGAGCCGCGCGTCCACGACCTCCACGTCCCGCAGCTGCGCCCCGGCCAGGACGGTCCCCACCCCCCGTACGCCCGTCAGCACCGAGTCCAGGAACCGGGCCCCCGACAGACGCGTCTCGTCGAGCCGGCAGTCGCTCAGCGCGCAGTCCAGGAACCGCGCCCCCTCCCCCGACTGCCCGGTCAGGTCGAGCCCGGCCAGCCCGAGCCCGTCGTAGTCCCCGTCCGCCTCGAGCCCGCCCTCGTACGCCTCCAGGGGAGGAAGCCGCACCTCCGGCCGCCGCGCCCCCGCCACCGCCGCCCTCTTCGTCTTCCCGTTCCGATTTCGCGTCGTCGCCATACCCCCCATCGTGATGTACGCCACTGACAACGCCCCCTATGTCACGAACGCGCACCCGCCGCCCGTCGCACCCTCGGCACACCCGGAACGAGGGAGACGGACATGCGGAAGCTCACGATCATCGGCGGCGGCTTCGCCGGACTGACCGCGGCCATCACCGCCGCCGAGGCCGGCGTGAAGGTGACCGTGCACGAGGCCCACAGGACCCCCGGCGGCCGGGCCCGCACGGCCGAGGGCCCGTACCGCACCAACGAGGGCCCGCACGCGATCTACTCCGGCGGCCCCCACTGGACCTGGCTCAAGCAGCGCGGCCTCCTCGGCCCGCTCGCCCCGCTGCCCGCCGCCGAGGGCCTCCGGTTCCGCTTCCACCGCGCCGGCGCCCTGCGCCGCACCCCGCCGCTCGGCATGCTCCGCCAGTCCCTCCGTACCGCGGGAACGGCCCCCGTGGACCTCGACTTCCGCACCTGGGTCACCGGGATCGCGGGCGCGCGGGTGGCGCGCGAGGCCGCCTCGTACGCCGGGGTCGCGCTCTTCCACCACGACCCGGGCGCGCTCTCCGCCCGCTTCGTGCAGGAACGGCTGCACCGGTCCGCCGGCCTGCCTCCCGAGGCGCAGTACGTACGCGGCGGCTGGGGGCAGCTCATCGAGCGGATGGTCGCGCGCGCGGGGGAGACGGGCGTACGGATCGAGACCTCGTCGCGCGTCGACAGCCTCCCGGCCGGCGAAGGACCGGTGATCGTCGCCACCGCCCTGCCCGCCGCCGCCCGGCTCCTCGGCGACCCGTCGCTGACCTGGGAGAGCGGTCGCACGGTCCTGCTCGATCTGGCGCTGCGCGGCCGCAAGGGGGACCCGTTCGTGATCTCCGACCTGGACGCGCCCGGCTGGATCGAACGGTTCACGGCCCAGGACCCGACGCTCGCCCCGGCCGGACAGCAGCTGATCCAGGCCCAGCTGCCCATCGGCCCTGACGAGAGCAGGGCGGACGGCGTCGCCCACGCCGAACGCCTCCTCGACCTCGGCTTCCCCGGCTGGCGCGAACGGACGGTGTGGCGGCGGGAGGCCGTGTCCCAGGGGCGTACGGGAGCGGTCGACCTGCCCGGCACGACCTGGCGCGACCGCCCGGCCATCGACCGGGGCGACGGCGTGTATCTGGTGGGCGACCAGGTGGCGGCGCCGGGCGTGCTGTCGGAGGTGTCGTTCACGAGCGCGGTCGAGGCGGTGTCCCTGGCGCTGCGCGCGGAGCACCCCGGCCTCGGCCGCCACCCCCTTGACCTCAAGCATGCTTGAGGTCAGAGGCTTTCCCCGGCACCGCCACCCACGCTCCACCGACGACAGGGGAACCGTCATGCACGCCATCCGCCTCCACACCTTCGGCCCCGCCGAGAACCTCACGTACGAGGAGACTCCCGACCCCGTACCGGGCCCCGGCCAGGTCCGCGTCCGGGTCGCGGCGGCCGGCGTGCACCTCCTCGACACCGCCCTCCGCCAGGGGATGACCGGCCCGTTCCCGGCGCCCGCCACCCTCCCCACCGTCCCCGGCCGCGAGGTCGCCGGCACCGTCGACGCCCTCGGCGAGGGCACCGACCCGGCGTGGCTCGGCCGGCGGGTCGTCGCCCACCTCGGCATGGCCCCCGGCGGATACGCCGAACTCGCCGTCACCGACGCCGCCCGCCTCCACGCCCTGCCCGACCACCTGGGCGAGGCGGAGGCCGTCGCCATGATCGGCACGGGCCGCACCACCCTGGGCATCCTGCGGTTCACCGACCTGGGCCCCGACTCGATCGCGATCGTCCCCGCCGCCGCCGGCGGCATCGGCACCCTGCTCGTGCAGTACGCCAAGAACGCCGGCGCCACCGTCATCGGCCTCGCCGGCGGCCCCGCGAAAGTCGCCCTCGTCCAGGCGAACGGCGCCGATCTCGCCGTCGACTACAAGGAGCCCGACTGGGCCGACAAGGTCCGCGCGTACCTGGGCGGACGCACCGCCACCGTCGTCTTCGACTCGGTCGGCGGCGACACCGGCCGTACCGCCGTCGGCCTCCTCGGCGAGGGCGGCCGGCACCTCGTCTTCGGCTGGTCCGGCGCCGGTCTCCACGACGGCGAACCGCTCACCTTCACACCGGAGGAGCTCGCCGCCCGCGGCATCACCTCGGAGTCCGTCCTCGGACCCGTCATGATCCAGAAGGCGGGCGGCGACATCCGCAACCTCGAACTCGCCGCCCTGGAAGCGGCGACCACCGGCACCCTCCGCCCGGCGGTCCACCGCTTCCCCCTCGCGGAGGCGGCGGCCGCCCACCGCGCCCTGGAGACCAGGGGCACGACGGGCAAGGTCGTCCTGGTGCCCTGAGACGGGACCGGGGCCGGTCAGACCCCGACCACGTCCCAGGAGTGCGCCTTGAACTCCTTCAGGAAGTCGGGGTGGTCCTCCCACATCCGGGCGATGGAACGCAGCACGTCCCAGTTCTGTTCGAGCGCCTGGTCCACGACCTGCCGCAGCTCCGGCGCCGACTCCCGCTTCTCCACAAGGCCGTTGACGGCCGAGGCGGCCTGCACGGTGTAGCGCGTGGCACGCAGGGCCCGGGAGGTGTCGTCCATCCCGAACCCGTGGTCACTCCCGTTCGCCGGGTCGAAGAGCGGGGTCAGCCGCGCCTCGATGAAGGCCGTGATCCGCTGGAACCGCTGCTCGATGCCTGAATCCACGCCCGTACCCCTGTCCATGTCCGTATCCATGCGACCTTCCTACACCCCGCCCCCGCCGAGCTCCGCCAGCGCCCCGTCCGTCAGGCGGTAGACCGTCCACTCGTCCTGCGGGCGGGCGCCGAGGGACTCGTAGAAGGCGATGGACGGCTCGTTCCAGTCGAGTACGGACCACTCCAGACGCTCGTAGCCGCGTTCCCCGCAGATCCGGGCCAGTTCGCGCAGCAGCGCCTTGCCGTGACCGCCGCCCCGGGCCTCCGGACGGACGTACAGGTCCTCCAGGTAGATGCCGTGCACCCCTCGCCAGGTCGAGAAGTTGAGGAACCAGAGCGCGAAGCCGACGGCCTCGCCCGACTCGTCCGTGGCGAGGTGCGCGAAGGCGGCGGGCCGGTCGCCGAAGAGGGCCTCGTGGAGCTGCTCGGGGGTCGTACGGACCTCGTGGAGGGCCTTCTCGTACTCGGCGAGGTCGCGGATCATGGCGTGGATGACGGGGACGTCGGCGGGAGTGGCTGTACGGATCATGGGCCCCAGCCTGCCGGGAGGAACCCCTTCCTGGCGAGCGAGATCCGCCGCACCGGCCACCCCTGCCCCGCCGGCTCCCGGGCCGGCCGCTTCACGCCCTGCCCTTCAGCAGGATCCGGCCGACCGCCACCTGCTCGTCGTCGAGGCGCGGTTCACCGTCCGCCACGTCCCAGAGGCCGTTCTGCAGGACCCGGCCCAGCGTCCACGCCACCGCGCGCCGCCGGTCGCCGACGACCTCGGCGAGCAGGTCGAACCGCCACAGAACCTCGTCCGGGTCGAAGCGGTCCACCAGCGCCGGCAGCAGCTCGAAGCCGGGGTCTCCCGAGAGCGGCTTCGGGTCGATCGCCAGCCATGGCTCGCGGCCGCCCGCGAGGACGTTCCCGAGGTGCAGGTCCCAGTGCAGCAGCCGGTCCCCGGGGTCGCCGGCCACTTCCCGTACCGACGCCGCGCAGTCCCGCAGCAGTGCCGCGTCCTCCGCGCCGAGGCGCACGACCGCGTCCGGGACCTCGGCGAGCATCCGGGCCGCGATGTCGCCGAGGCTCCGCAGCCCGTCCGGCGCGGGGACGGCCGTCAGCCGCGCGAGCAGCCCCGCGACGATGCCCGTCGCCTCCCTGGTGCCGGTGAGGGACGTCAGCGGCCGGGTCTCGTCGAGCCGTTCAAGAAGCATCGTCCCGGTCCGCCGGTCGTCATCGAGGAGCCGCACTGCGCCGTCCCCCTCCCAGGCGCGCAGGGCGGCCGGCTCACCCTCCGTCTCCTCGTCGAGGAGCTGCATCTTCAGTGCGGCGGGCGTGCCGTCCGCGACCCGCTCGACGGGCAGGACGAGGGAGGCGACCCCGTACATCGAAGGGCCCGTGACCCGCAGCCCCCACCGGCCGAGGAACTCCCCGGCCAGCCCCGGCAGCCCGGCGACGAACGCCCTCCCGGCCTCCCCGTTGTACCTCGCCTGCGACGCCGCCAGCTCCCCGGGTACGTGAATCATCCCCCGAGCCTAAGGGCGCCCCGGGGCGCGGCCGTAGGGGCCCGTATCCAGGGGAGCGAGCCCCCGGGTAACGTCCCGCCCACGCACCCGGAAGAGGGATACACATGAGTACGGTCAACGGCGGCATCTCGTTCTGGTACGCGCAGGACGGCACTCCCGCTCCCCGCGAACCGCTCCCCGGCGACACCACCGCCGACGTCTGCATCGTCGGCGGCGGCTACACCGGCCTGTGGACCGCCTACTACCTCAAGAAGGCCGTCCCCTTCCTCAACATCACCGTTCTTGAGGCGAAGTTCTGCGGATACGGCGCCTCCGGACGCAACGGCGGCTGGCTCTACAACGGCATCGCCGGCCGCGACCGTTACGCGAAGCAGCACGGCCACGAGGCCGCCGTCCGCCTCCAGCAGGCCATGAACGCCACCGTCGGCGAGGTCGTCGACGTCTGCGAGCAGGAGAAGATCGACGCCGACATCCACCGGGGCGGCGTCCTCGAAGTGGCGCTCTCCCCCGCGCAGCTCGCCCGCCTGAAGGACTTCCACGCCGCCGAGATCGCCTTCGGCGAGACCGACCGCGCCCTGTACGGGGCCCGCGAGACCGCCGAACGCATCCGCGTCACCGGCGCCGTCGGCTCCTCCTGGACCCCGCACGGCGCCCGCCTCCACCCCGTGAAGCTGGTCAAGGGCCTCGCCGCCGCCGTGGAGTCGCTCGGCGTCACGATCCACGAGTCGACGCCGGTCACCGAGATCAAGCCGAAGCACGCCGTCACCCCGTACGGCACGGTCCGCGCCCCGTACGTGCTGCGCTGCACCGAGGGCTTCACCGCCTCCCTCGCGGGCCAGCGCCGCACCTGGCTCCCCATGAACTCCTCGATGATCGCCACCGAGCCGCTCGACGACGCCCAGTGGGAGTCCATCGGCTGGGACGGCCGGGAGACCCTCGGCGACATGGCCCACGCGTACATGTACGCCCAGCGGACCGCCGACGGCCGCATCGCGCTCGGCGGCCGGGGAGTCCCGTACCGCTTCGGCTCGAAGACGGACAATGACGGCCGCACGCAGCCGCAGACGATCGAGGCGCTCCGCGACATCCTGGTCCGCTTCTTCCCCCAGCTGGCGGGGGTACGGGTGGACCACGCCTGGTCCGGCGTCCTCGGCGTCCCCCGCGACTGGTGCGCCACGGTCACCCTCGACCGCTCGACGGGCCTGGGCTGGGCGGGCGGTTACGTCGGCTCGGGCGTCGCCACGGCCAACCTCGCGGCCCGCACCCTGCGCGACCTCATCAAGGAGGACTCGGGCCAGTCGGGCCCGACCGACCTCACGGCCCTCCCGTGGGTGAACCACAAGGTCCGCAAGTGGGAACCGGAGCCACTGCGCTGGCTGGGGGTCCAGACGATGTACGCGGCGTTCAGGGGCGCGGACCACCGCGAGTCCACGGGCCACACGGCGGCGACGGACCGGGTGGCGGTCATGGCGAACCGCCTGAGCGGCCGCTGACGAGGGCGGGGGAGGGCACGAGACCGCCCTCCCGCGGTCCGCAGGGAACGCCTCCCGTCCACGGGGAACACCCTCCCCGTCCGGGAGAACCGTCCAGGAGAACGTCCGGGAAAACCCTCAGGGAGAACCGTCCGGAAGAACACCCACCCCGCTCCCCACCCCGCTCCCCCACCCCGCTCCCCCAGCCCCTGCCCCCCGACCCCCGCCCCCGCCCCTCCCCACTCACTCCACCTGGATGCCGAAGTCCCCGACGAGCTCCTCAAGCCCGCCCCGGTACCCCTTCCCGCCGAGGACGAAGTCCCAGTCGCCCCCGGCCCGCCGCCGGAAGGACCCGAGGACGAGCGCGGTCTCCCCGGGCCGCCCGTCCGAGACGACGAGCCGGTCGAGTTCGGCCCCGGCGTCGTCCCGCAGCCGGATGCCGGCGTCCGTGAACCCGCCCAGATCCGCGTCGGGATTCACCTCGGGATCGACCGCGGCCACGAGCACCAGGCGGTCGGCACGCGCGGGCAGCGCGTCGAAACCGACCCGTACCGCGGCCCGGTCGCCGGGAACGGGCGGGACCATGGACACCGAACCGTCCCGCGTGGCCGGATTGTTGAAGAAGACGAACCACTCGTCGCCGAGGACACGGTTGCCCGCGCAGACGAGCGCGCACACGTCGAGCGCGGCCGTGCCGGACCACATCATGCCGAGCAGGTTGAAGTCGGCGTCGGCCTCGACGGGCGTGTCCACGGCGACGGGCCGCGCCGTCCCGGGCCCCAACCGGCCCCGCAGCCCGTGCTGGTGGAGCAGATCGACGAGCTCGGTCCCGGAGATGAGCGTCAGGGGTTTGCCGTTGGCGAAGGTGTACGAGCCGGGCCCGAACGTGGAGGTGGTGACGAGGACGCCCTTGTTCGCGCCGGCGCCCTGAACGGTCCCGAAGAGATCGCGTACCGCCGACGGAGGAACGGTGTTCCGGTACCGCTTCACCTGTACGAGGATCGACCCGCCGCTGATGGGATCGGGATCGAGGGCTTCGACGTCCACACCACCGTCGTTGGACCGGGTCGTGGTGACGGCCTGGAGCCCACGGGCCCGGAAGAGCTCGGCCACGAGCCCCTCGAAGGCGACGGGATCCATGGCGAGCAGATCGGGCTCCTCGCCGTCGCCCTGCACGACCACGTCCGAGCTCACCTGGTCCGGGGAGAGCAGCGGCGCGACGGCCGCCCGCTCGTCGGGCTTGGCGGAGAGCCGCCCGGACAGGGCGCCGGTCAGGCACTCGACGGCCGCGACGAGCTCCAGGTTGAGCCGGTCGAAGACGCTCCGCTCGACGACCACGGAGGCCAGGCACACGCGTGCCGCGAGGCCGGTGGCGGGATCGACGCCGGCCACGTAGCCGTTGAGGGCGACCCGCTCCAGCACACCGAAGCGGTCCGCCGCGAACAGTTCGCGCACGGCGAGCAGGACGCTCTGGGCGAGCACGTCCCGGTAGAGCGCCCGCCGCTGCGTCACCGGCCGGGGGACTTCCTTCTCCTGGTCGGTACTGGGCAGGTACTTGACGCCCTTGGCCTCGGGCACGACCTCGAACCCGGGCAGACCCCAGTCGAGAACGAGCCCGCGGCCACCGCGCTCGTAAGCGGCGGACACCTCCCGGGGGAACCCCTCGGGCCACGCCGTGGAGGCGAAGAGCACGGCGGAGAAGTACTCGACGACGGTCTCGGGCTCCCCAGCCCTGAGGGCTTCGACGGTCCCGGCGACACCACCGTTGTGGGTACGTATCTCGGCACGCCGCGCGGCGGCCCAGGCGTCGTACTCCCGCCGGTACGCGGCCAGTTGCTCGACCCGCCGCGCCTCGGCGGCCTGGGCGGCGTACCAGTCGCGCTCGAACCGGGCCCGCGCGTCCCGCTCGGCCTGCGCGCGCCCGGAAGCCGTCCAGGCCGACCCCTGCGGCTGGTAGAACCGCTGGTCGGGCATGGCGACGGGCTCCCCGAGGGGCCCGGGCGAGAACGGCTCGACGTCCTCCTCCCGCCGCAGGGACTCCACGCTGAAAGCCGGAGCCCGGCACCCGGCCACGAGGAGCGACTCGAGCAGGGCGACCCGCTGATCGAGCTCGTGGGTCCGCCGCAGCGCGTCCGCTTCCCGCTGCTGCCGATAGGCGGCCCGCTGCTCCCGCTGCATCCGGGCCACGTCCCGCTCGTACGCCCGCTGCGCCCGCTCCGCGTCCCGCTGCTGCCGCAGCACCGCCTGCTGCTGCCCCTCCCGCTGCCGCTGCGCCACCCGCTGCTGCTCGGCCCAGACTCCGATCAGCCCACCGGAACGCCGACTCATCCGCCGCACCCCTCCCGCACAACACCCCAGCCACCCGAACCCCCGCTACGAACAAGTGTCCCGGACCGAACCACCCCGGAACACCGAAACCCAGGAGTCCACCGAGCAGCACCGACGCCCGGACCGACGACGGCCTCACCGGCGCTTCAGCATGAGCCCCCTGTCGGGTTCGAACCGACGACCCCCGCTGTACAAGTTCGATCCGGGCCCGCTGCGGCGGCTTTCGTCGATTGGCGCGACGGCCGGGCAGAGGTGCTGGTGTACGCCCCCGTCCGGCGTCGTTGATGTCAGCCGCTGATGTCAGGCCCCGCACGCGGTCTTTGCAGGGGGCGGCGCTGTTGAGCGATGGGGGCTGTCCCTGGCATGGCGGAGGATGGTGCTCATGTGCGCTCTCTTCGACCCCCCTGAGCCTCGCCGCGTCTTGCCGGGCGAGTACCCAGTGTGGGACCAGGCTCTCGCCCTTCTGAACCGGGACCTAGCGGTGACGCTTCCCCAGCTGGAACCCCTGCAGCTGCTGGCCCTTCCGTCCTACGACGCGGATGAGCCGGAGAACGTCTACGTCGCCATGGCCAACGGCGAGTGGCACGGCAACCACTTGGACCCGAACTCACAGGACAGCCTTGCCTCTGCACTGGCGAGCATCGCCGATGCCGCGCAGGAGACCGTCATGGAGCTTCTGTGGCAGGCGTGGCCCCTGTGCCCCGAGCATGGCCTGGGCATGCATCCAAGGGAGGACACAGAAGAGCAACTGTCCTGGTGGTGCGCGGGAGAACGGTTGCGTCGCGGCCCGGCTCATATCCACGCGGCCGTGGGCACACTCGCCGCTTTGGGAGCGTCCATCCGTACACGGTCTTGAAAACCGTCGTGGCAGCGATGTCACCGTGGGTTCAAATCCCACACCCACCGCAGATGAACGGCCCTTGACCAGTCAAGACGGTCAGGGGCCGTTCCCGTGCCCCTGACCGTGATCCCCCCGGCGTTCCCCGTGCTTCCCTGCTCGATCGACACGCGCATCAGCCAGAGCGAGACGGGTTCCGACGCGGAGCGACCACACCGGCCGCAGCCACATCGCGGCATCAGCTGCTCCCCACCCGCCCATTTCCGGTGGTGCGTTCGCCTCGCGCGCCCGTCATCCACGACGGCGGGGGTACGGCGCCCAGCCCCACTCGGCGCCGGCAGACGGCCGACCCTGCGCAAGAGGCCGGAGCGGGGCGCAGACAGGAGCGGCGGCCCGGGCGACGGGCCGCGCGCGCCGCGCGTGCGCGGCGGGTGCCTTGATGAGGTAGCGAAATCTGTAACAGCTGCGTCGGCCACACCCGCCAGCACTTGGCGCAGGGACGGACGTGGACAGTCGGCTCGGAGCAACGGGCAGCCCGTGCAGCAGAGGGTGGGATCATCGCGCTGCAACCATCAACCTGCTTGACTTCGACGGTGAGCACTCGCTGACGTTGAATGCCGTGGCCTGCCTGTCGATGCTGCAGTAGCTGCCGCCGGGCATGAGCCGAACGGCTGCTTCTGGGAAGGTCTCGTGCAGTGCGCCTGGCCGGACATTGCCGAGAGTCTCGACTTTGACAGCGAGGCCGGCATGTTCTGCGCGGTCGGCAGTCTGGGCGGCCTCACACGACTCAAGGAAGCCCTTGAATCCGTCATCACGAGCCCTGGCGCAGCCGGCGACCTCATTGATCGCGCGACAACGTCGGGCTTCGAGTTCGACGACTAGGGCTTGTCCGGCCGATCATGCCGCTGCTCCGTCGTCTGGCGATGCGGCGTCCCGCGCCAGGTGCATGTCGTGCCACACGTCTGGTGCCGCTCCTCGGGTGCGGGTGCAGCCCCCGTAGCAGAGGCACCGGGGGTCGTGGCTGGGGCAAAGCCCGTCGGTTTCGGCGGCGGCTCCGGGGCATCCGGCGGCGGCGCAGAAGGGGACACCGCGGGCGAGGGTGTGGTGCTGGCTGCTTGGGTCGGTGCAGCCGGGGGTGGTGGCAGGTGTGGGGGATGGGCATCTTCCTGGTGCTCGGTGCTACGCGCCCGTCATGACATGATCTCTGCGTAATCGGTCGGCTACGCACTGGAGGCACCGTGGCGGAGCGTCAGAACGGCACCGCGAAGTGGTTCAACGACGAGAAGGGCTACGGCTTCATCACCCCCGAGTCGGGGCCCAACCTGTTCGTGCACTTCCGTGCGATCGAAGGCGACGGCTTCAAGTCCCTGAAGGAAGGCCAGAAGGTGACCTTCGAAGCCGTCCAGGGGCAGAAGGGCGAGCAGGCCGACAAGGTCCAGGTCGTCGGCTGACCCTGCCATCGCCGGCCGAAGGGTCGGCGTCCCTGGCGGGCCGCAGCTCCCGCCCTGTGTCTGGTAGCGCGCCGTATGGCACGCACTGGGCAATCGACCAGATCAACTCGAACTAGAAAGTTCCCCATGACCTACGTAGTGGCTGAGCCTTGCATCAGGTGCCGGACCACCGACTGTGTATCCGTATGCCCCGTCGACTGCTTCTACGCGGGCGAGAACATGCTCGTCATCCACCCGGAGGAGTGCATCGACTGCGGCGCCTGCCAGCCCGAGTGCCCGGTCGACGCAATCTTCGAGGAGTCCGAGCTTCCGGAGAAGTGGTCGGAGTACAAGGAACTCAACGCCGAGTACTCCAAGAAGTGGCCGGGAATCGCGGAACAGAAGAGTCCTCCCTCCGACTGGGAGGACTGGAGGAACGTCGAAGAGAAGGCGGATCACTTCAGCTCGAAGCCCGCTTCCTGAGAGGACGTCACTCGGCACCGTCAGCGCCCTACCGCGCGGCGCGGACCCAGGAGTGCTCGTCGCCGACCCGGTCGGCGACGAGGCGTCCGTCCTGGAGCCGCCAGTTTGTCGGGATGCCCGCTTCCTCGGCGAGCCGGGCGGTGCCCGCCGCTCCGTGTGATCGGCGCTAGGACTTGTCCGGCCGATCATGTGCGGAGCCAGATCGCGACGGCCGCCGCCGCGGTGGCGGTGCCGAGGAAGACGTAACCGCGCTTGTCGTATCGAGTGGCGACCGCCCGGAACTGCTTCATGCGGTTGATCGCCCGCTCGACGGTGTTGCGCTTCTTGTAACGGTCCTCGTCGAAGCCGGGCGGCCGTCCACCGCGTGCGCCTTTGCGTCGGCGGGGCCTGGCTGTCACTCTTCTCCGGAATCGTGTGGCGGATGCCCCGCCGTCGCAGGTACTCGCGGACGGGGCCGTTGCTGTAGGCCCTGTCGGCCGCAACTGTCGGGCTTCTTGCGTGGTCGTCCCAGGCCCGGTCTGGGGACTCGGATCTTCTCCAGCACCGCGATGAACTGGGTGCAGTCGGCTCGCTGACCTGGTGTGACGATGAGGGATATCGGGCGGCAGCGGCCGTCCGCGCTCAGGTGGAGCTTGGTGGTGAAACCGCCGCGCGAGCGGCCCAGGCCCTCGCCTCCCGTATCACCTCCACCAGGCGGGCGTGCAGATTCTGCCACGGCGCTTCGTCCTGATGTTCTAGCTCCTCGGCCCCCTTTGAGCCGGGCGCCGGCGGTAGGTCGGTGCGAGCGCCGGCCGCGTGCTGATGCGCGCGGACGATGGCGGAGTCGACCGAAATGTCCCAGTCGATCTCGCCTGCGGCGTCGGCCGCCGCCTGGACCTGCTGGAGGAGACGTTCCCAGGTGCCGTCGGCCGACCACAAGCGGTGGCGTTCGTAGACGGTCTTCCATGGCCCGAACCGTTCGGGCAGGTCACGCCACTGCACTCCGGTCCGCACCCGGTGCAGGATCCCGTCGATCACCTGCCGGTGGTCCCGCCACCTGCCACAACGCCCGTTGCTGACTGGCAGGAATGGCCGCAGCCGTTCCCACTCAGCATCACTCAGATCACCCCGCCCCATGCTCGCATCAACGGCTGGAGCACGCTGGCCGTCACGTGGCCGGTACGACACCTTCGCGCTGGGCGTTCTTCGGCCTGGAAAGACGGATCCGGCGGGTCGGCAGGTCGATTTCCGTGACGATGACGGTGATCTCCTCTCCGGCCTCCAAGTCCTCCACCGGACTCACCGCGGGCCGACCGTCGATCTCTCTGGAGGGGATCAGCCCGACGATCCCGTCTCCGAGCTCGACGAAGACGCCGATGGGAACGGTCTTCTCCACCGTCCCGCAGATTTCCTGACCCACCGGCGTATGGTCGGCGAAAGCCCGCAGGGGGTCAGGCTCCAGCGCCTTCAAGGACAGTCTGGCCTCCAGGTTGTAGGTGTCGAACTGGAGGAACTCGCACGAGACCCTCTGGCCTACGTGAACGACATCGGTGGGAGCGTAGATGTGCCGCCAGGACAGTTCGGGGATGACGATGAACCCGACGCCGGGGAAGAGCGGATGGGCAGGTCCGTCGTCCAGGGCCACGAAGACCCCGAACCGCTCGATCGCCGCAACGGTGCCAGACAAGATGTCGCCACGGTGCAAGGTCTCCAAAAACGCCCAGAGTTCCGGGCTCTCAGACTGCCAATCCATACCGTCACCCTGGCACACGACATCGCGGGCCGACCATGAGCTCGACAGACTGAAGCCCCGCCGTGCCCCAGCAACCGGAACCATGATCGGCCGGACAAGTCCTAGGTGTATTGCCTCGTTAGGTCGGGGACGCGCCTTTCAGGTGGTTTGCCTGCCGGGAATCGGATCGCCATCAGCGGGGTTGGTGGGGGGACGAGCCGATCATGGGAGGGTCATGCGAGCGATTCAGGTGTACGAAGTGGGCGGTCCCGAGGTGCTGCGGGAGGCCGAGGTGGACCAGCCGCGGCCGGGTCCGGGCGAGGCGGTCGTGGAGGTCGCCGCATCCGGGGTCAACTTCCTCGACGTCTACCACCGCGAAGGCCGGTACAGCCTCCCGCTGCCCTTCACCCCGGGCGCTGAGGGCGCCGGCACGGTCGTCGAAGTCGGACCCGGCGTCGCTGACGTCGCAGTCGGGGACCGGGTCGGTTGGGTGGAGATCCCCGGCACGTATGCCGAGCGGGCCGTCGTGGACTCCTCCCGGCTGGTGCCGCTGCCCGACGATATTGGCTTCGAGACCGCCGCCGCCGTGCTCCTCCAAGGCATGACCGCGCACTATCTCGTCACAGACGCCTACCCGGTCCAGCGGGGCGACACGGTGCTCGTGCATGCGGCCGCTGGTGGCATGGGGCTGCTTTTGACCCAGCTCATCACCCATCTCGGCGGCAGGGTGATCGGCACGACGTCGACCACGGCGAAGGCCGAGCTGGCGAAGCGTGCCGGGGCCGCTGAGGTGATCCTTTCCTCCGCAGTCGACGATCTCGCAGCCGAGGTGAGGCGGCTCAACGGCGGTCAGGGACTGCCGGTTGTCTTCGACGGCGTCGGCGCGCACACCTTCGATGCGAGCCTCGCCAGCCTGCGAACCCGCGGCCATCTCGTGCTCTTCGGCGCGGCAAGTGGTGCCGTGCCGCCGTTTGATCCGATTCGGCTCGCCCACGGCGGTTCGCTGACCCTGATCCGGCCCAGCCTCGGAGACTTCATCGCCGATCGGTCCGAACTGCTCCGACGGGCCGCCGATGTGTTCGAGTGGGCGCGCTCCAAGGCGCTTGAGTTCACCGTCACGGGCCGCTACGCATTGTCCGAGGCCGCCCAGGCCCACAGCGATCTGCAGGCTCGGCGTACCACCGGCAAGCTGCTCGTCATACCCGATGCGGCCGCCGCTATGGGACGCCGCGAGGAGACGCAGAGCTGATCGCGGGTGACGAGGTCGGGGATCTTGGAGACTGAGATATCGAGGGCATGGCCGACCGCCATCGCCAAGATCCCGACAGCGTCGGGCACTCAGCAGGCCGAGATCAAGTTCTGGCGGGTTTCTGGGGCATCTGGGTCACGGGCTACGTCTTCGCCACCCCCACCGGCCGTCCCGTCGAGCCCCGCAACGCCACCGGCCCTTCGTACGCGTCAGCGTGGCGGCCGGCCTCCGGCTCATCCGCCTCCACGACGCCTGGCACGGCTGCGCCACGCTCCACATGGACCGGCTGCTCTCCCGAAAGCGGCCCGACCGCGGCCGACCGCAGCCGTTGATGTCACCCGTAGATGTCGAAGACCCCCAACCAAGATCGGTCGGGGGTCTTCGACGTGCCTGCCTGGAGCCCCCTGTCGGGTTCGAACCGACGACCCCCGCTTTACAAGAGCGGTGCTCTGGCCAGCTGAGCTAAGGAGGCAGCGAGTGCAGTGTATCCAACGCCGTCCGGGTGGCGGTCGGAAATCTCGTCGCCTTCGGAGTGCTGACAGATCCCGGATCGCCAGGTAGCGTCGCCTGGAGTTCACTCCGGTGGACTAGACCTCAATCCTTCCTTTACTCGGATCGTCCGGCACGTTCCTGCCGGTGAAGGGACACATCACCATGGCTTCCGTCACTTTCGACAAGGCGACCCGGGTGTACCCCGGTGCCACCAAGCCCTCCGTCGACCAGCTCGACATCGAGATCGCCGACGGCGAGTTCCTCGTCCTCGTCGGGCCCTCCGGCTGCGGCAAGTCGACCTCCCTGCGCATGCTCGCGGGTCTCGAGGACGTCAACGCCGGCTCCATCCGCATCGGTGACCGCGACGTCACGCACCTGCCGCCCAAGGACCGGGACATCGCCATGGTGTTCCAGAACTACGCGCTGTACCCGCACATGACCGTCGCCGACAACATGGGCTTCGCGCTCAAGATCGCCGGCGTCAACAAGTCCGAGATCCGCGCCAAGGTCGAAGAGGCCGCGAAGATCCTCGACCTCACCGAGTACCTGGACCGGAAGCCGAAGGCGCTCTCCGGTGGTCAGCGTCAGCGTGTGGCCATGGGTCGTGCCATCGTGCGTGAACCGCAGGTCTTCCTCATGGACGAGCCGCTGTCGAACCTCGACGCCAAGCTGCGCGTGTCCACCCGTACGCAGATCGCCGGTCTGCAGCGCCGGCTCGGCATCACGACCGTGTACGTCACGCACGACCAGACCGAGGCCCTCACCATGGGCGACCGCGTCGCGGTCCTCAAGGACGGTCTGCTCCAGCAGGTCGACTCGCCGCGCAACATGTACGACCGGCCCGCCAACCTCTTCGTCGCCGGCTTCATCGGCTCCCCGGCCATGAACCTGATCGAGGTCCCGATCGTCGACGGCGGCGTGAAGTTCGGCAACAGCATCGTCCCCGTCTCCCGCGAGGCGATCGCCGCCGCGTCCGCCAAGGGCGACACCACCGTCACCGTCGGCGTCCGCCCCGAGCACTTCGACGTGCAGGGCCCCACCGGCAAGGACGGCCTCGCCGTCACCGTCAACGTCGTCGAGGAGCTCGGCTCCGACGGCTTCGTGTACGGCTCCACCCGCGTCGGCGGCGAGGACAAGGACCTGGTCGTCCGCGTCGGCGGCCGTGACGTGCCCGCCAAGGGCACCACGCTGCACGTCGTGCCGCGCGCCGCCGAGCTCCACGTCTTCTCGACCTCCACGGGCGCGCGCCTCAGCGACTGACCCGTCGGTCTCGACGACCCCCTCCGCGGCCCCGTGTCCCTCGTGGACGCGGGGCCGTTGGTTCATGTGGCGGCCGCCGGGTGGTTTACCCGGCGAAACCCCGGCAGGTCCCGGCATTCCGGGCCCGTCGTCCCCCCGGGCGTCAACACGGGATTCGAAAAGCCGCCTCGAACCATCGCCCGTGAGAGTGACTAAATGTCGCCATATCACTACCGGCCGCTACGCTCGCCTGCGTGACGCACACTGCCCGCCGAATCGGCCGCTCTCTCGCCCTCGTCCTGCCCGTCGTCCTGGTGCTCTCGGGAACGCTCGCGGTGTCCGCCGTTCCGTGGGCCGGCAAGGACGCCGGGACCCAGCTCACGGCAGCCTCCTCCGAGGTCTCCGTCCGGGCCAAGGCCCGTGCCCCGCAGGACGTCCTGCGGGACCAGCTCCTCGCCGAGCTCCAGGAGAAGGACCCCGGCACGGCTCTCACCCACCTCCAGCGCGAGGTGGAGAACCGTCCCTCCCTCGCCAAGCACTGCATGTCCATCGCCCGCTCCCTCGGCCGCGCCGCCGTCGAGCAGTACGGCCCGACCCGCGCCCAGTCCTTCTCCCGGCCGGTCTGCGACACCTCGTACGCGACCGGCGTGATGCGGGCGAGCTGAACAGCCGGACACTGAGCGCCGTCGCGCGTCCGGACCACTGCCGTACGGGGCGCCTATCGTTCCCCGTATGCACACCACTCCGACGCAGGCCGTGGTCCTGGCGGGCGGCCAGGGCTCACGGCTCCGCCCGTACACCGACGACCGCCCCAAGCCGATGGTCGAGATCCCGGGCACCGGGACCCCGATCATCGGCCATCAGCTTTCCTGGCTGGCCGCCGAGGGCGTGACCGACGCCGTCGTGTCCTGCGGCCATCTCGCCGAGGTGCTCCAGGAGTGGCTGGACAGTGCCGACCTGCCCCTCAAGGTGACGACGGTCGTCGAGACCGAGCCGCTGGGCCGCGGCGGCGGCCTGAAGTACGCCGCCGCGCGTCTGCCCGCGCCGGACCAGCCCTGGTACGCCACCAACGGCGACATCTGGACCCGTTTCTCGCTGCGCGAGATGGCCGCCTTCCACTCGGAGCGCGATGCCCTCGCCACGCTGGCCCTGGCCCGGCCCCGGATCCCGTGGGGCGCCGTCGAGACCGACACCTTCGGGCACATCACCGACTTCATCGAGTCGCCGCCGTCGCCGTTCCTGATCAACGCGGGCGTGTACGTCTTCTCCGCGGCCTTCACGGAGCTCCTCCCCGACCTGGGGGACCATGAGCGGACCACGTTCCCCCGGCTCGCCCGTGAGCGGCGTCTGGCGGGCTTCCCGCTCCCCCAGGGCGCGTACTGGAGGGCCATCGACACCGCCAAGGACCTGACGGAGGCCGCCAAGGAGCTGGCCACCCAGAGGGGCTGAGGGGCAAGGGGAAGGGCGGCACCGCTTCACGCGGTGCCGCCCTTCCGTATCGGGTACGGGCGTTGATCGGGTACGGGCGTTGTCAGCCCAGCAGGCCGCCGATCGGGTTCCTCGCGCCGCCCGACGTCGAGCTGCTCTCCGACGGGGTCCCCGTCGAGCCGGTCGAGCCGCCGGTGGAGCCGCCGCTCGTCGTGCCGCCGGTGGTGGTCGGGGTGTCGCTGGTGGTCGGCGGGGGCTCCGGCTCGGAGCGCGTGGGCGTACTGCTGCCGGTGCCGGCGCCCTGGGTGGCGGTCGGGCGCCGCTCCTGGGTGCGGGGGGCCTCGGGGGTCGTCTCGGTGGGTCGGCTCGCCTCCTCGGTCTCCTCGCGCTCGGCCGGGGCCTCGCTGGTCGCGGCCGGCTCGGGCGCGGTGGACCCGGCCTCGGAGGGAGTGCGGCGTGTCGGCTCCGTGGGGAGCGGCCGGCCGGGGAGGTGGTTGATCGGGTCGTCGTTGGGACCGGGGACCGTGATCATCTCGGTGGAGCGGACGGCGCCGCCGAGGACGGAGCCGACGAGGAGGGTGAGGCCGACGACGAGGGAGGCGAGGAGGGTGCTGCGGCGCATGACGCGGCGGCGGAGGTGCCAGAGGTCGGCGCGGGGGCCGAGGGTGCGCCAGGCCTCTCCGGCGAGGCGGCCGTCGAGGGAGTAGACGGGCGCTCCGGCGATGATCAGCGGTGACCAGGCGGCCAGGTAGATGATGTCGGCCGAGTCGTAGACCGGGACGGTCTTCCAGCTGACGGTCAGCAGGAGCGCGGCCGACAGCAGGGCGCCGACGACGGCGGCGGCCCGCTGCCAGAGTCCGAGGACGGTGAGGACGCCGACGACGACCTGGAGGAAGGCGATGGTCAGCCCGGCGCCGACGGGGTGCTGGAGGGCGAAGTCGCGGAGGGGTTCGGCGAGGGCCCAGGGGTGGAGGGAGTTGAGCCACTTCACCATGGAGCCGCGCTCGCCGCCGTCGAAGTAGACGGGGTCGCAGAGCTTGCCCATGCCCGCGTAGACGGAGATGAGGCCGAGGAAGACGCGGAGCGGGAGGAGCACGACGCCGAGGTTCATCCGGCGGCCGGGGTAGTAGGCGTGCCGGACGGCGGCGTCCTGCCCGTGGCGCTGCGCGGGCCGGTCGTGCGCCGCGTCGTCCGCTTCGGGGCCGCCGGTCTCGGGCCGGAGCTCGTACAGCTCGTCGTACGCGCCCTCGGCGCGGCGCATCGGCGGCAGCAGCGGCGCGGAACCGGCGGGCACCATCGGGGTGGGCATGGTGTCGTCGATGCGCGGGATGGCCTGGGTGGCGCCCGCGTCACCCCCGGGGTGGCCGATGCCGGGCTCCAGGGTGGAGACGGAGGACTCGCGGACGGCCTGGAGGAGGCCGGTCGCGCCCGGTGAGGACTTCCCGGTCCATACGACGGGACGGCGGCGCGGGCCGCCCGCTCCGGCCGCGGCCCCGGAGAGGGCCGCGGTGCGGGCGCCGGCGCCGAACTTCGGTTGCGGGGCGGGCGCGAGCCGCACACGGAAGCTGGCGTGGTTCACGATCACCTGGGCGGGATCGGAATCCACCTTGACCATGCTCAACGCGGGCTGATCGTCGAACCCCGGCCGGGGCGTTCTGGTGTCCACACTCATCTAACCGAGTGATCTGGGTTTAGGACACTGCCTTGACGGCTCGCAAATGTCCGAGACCCGTCAAGATCACGCCATGGCCGGGGCCGGGGGTACTACAGCGACGTGCCCATCCGGCGGCGGGCCGCCTCGTAGAGCACGACACCGGCGGCGACACCGGCGTTGAGCGACTCGGCGCCGCCCGGCATCGGGATGCGGACGAGGAAGTCGCAGGTCTCGCCGACGAGCCGGGAGAGACCCTTGCCCTCGGAGCCGACGACGATGACGACCGGACCGGACAGCGCCTCCAGCTCGTGGACCTCGTGGTCGCCGTCGGCGGCGAGGCCGACGACCGCGAGACCGGCCTTCTGGTACGCCTCGAGGCAGCGCGTCAGGTTGGTGGCGCGGGCGACGGGGGTACGGGCGGCGGTGCCGGCCGAGGTCTTCCAGGCACCGGCGGTCATACCGGCGGCGCGGCGCTCGGGGACGACGACGCCGTGGCCGCCGAAGGCCGCGACGGAGCGGACGACGGCGCCCAGGTTCCGCGGGTCGGTGATGCCGTCGAGGGCGACGATCAGCGGTTCCTCGTGGTGGTCGTAGGCCGTCGCGGCGAGGTCCTCGGGGTGCGCGTACTCGTACGGCGGGACCTGGAGGACGAGGCCCTGGTGGTTGAGGTTGTTCGTCATCCGGTCGAGCTCGGGGCGCGGCGCCTCCATGATGTTGATGTTGCCGCGGCCGGTGGCGAGGTTCAGGGCCTCGCGCACGCGCTCGTCGTTGTCGATGAACTGCTGCACGTACAGGGTCGAGGCGGGCACGCCGTCGCGCAGGGCCTCGAAGACCGGGTTGCGGCCGACGACCATCTCCGACTGGCCCTTGCCGCCGCGGCGGGCGACGGGCTTGCGCTTGGCCGCGTTCCGGGTCATCGCGTTGGAGACGCGGAACGCCTTGTGGCCCTTGCGGTTCTCGGCCTTGGGCGTCGGGCCCTTGCCTTCCAGGCCCTTGCGCCGCTGGCCACCGCTGCCGACCGTCGCGCCCTTCTTGTTGGACGTACGACGGTTCCTGCGCTGGCTGTTCCCGGCCATGACTACCTATTCCTCGGTGTTGCGTACATAGGTCTGTAACTGAAGTGTGCCGCCCGGAGCCCCGAGCGGCACGTCTTCTAACGGTTGCCCAGCGTCCAGCGGGGGCCGTCGGGGCTGTCCTCGATGGCGAGGCCGGACTGGTTCAGCTGGTCGCGGATCGCGTCCGCGGTCGCCCAGTCCTTGCGCTCGCGGGCCGACTCGCGCTGCTGGAGCACGAGCCGTACGAGGGTGTCGACGGCGCCGTGGAGCTCGTCGCCGCCACCGCTCTCCTCGGCCCAGTGCGGGTCGAGCGGGTCCAGGCCGAGGACGCCGAGCATGGCCCGGACCTCGGCGAGGCGGGCGATGGCCTCGTCCTTGTCGTCCGCGGCGAGGGCGCTGTTGCCCTGGCGGACGGTGGTGTGGATGATCGCGAGCGCGTGCGGCACGCCCAGGTCGTCGTCCATGGCCTCGGCGAAGGCCGGCGGCACCTCGGCGGCGGGGGCGACCGTCGTCCCGGCCTTCTCCGTGGCGCGCTGGACGAAGCCCTCGATGCGGCCGAACGCCGACTCGGCCTCGCGCAGGGACTCCTCGCTGTACTCGATCATCGAGCGGTAGTGCGGGGTGCCCAGGTAGTAGCGGAGGACGATGGGCCGCCAGTTCTTCACCATCTCGGACACGAGCACGCTGTTGCCGAGCGACTTCGACATCTTCTCGCCGCTCATGGTGACCCAGGCGTTGTGCACCCAGTACGAGGCGAAGTCGTCGCCGAAGGCCTTGGCCTGGGCGATCTCGTTCTCGTGGTGCGGGAAGATCAGGTCGAGGCCGCCGCCGTGGATGTCGAAGGCGGAGCCGAGGTACTTGTGGGCCATGGCCGAGCACTCCAGGTGCCAGCCGGGGCGGCCGCGGCCCCACGGGGTCTCCCAGTCGGGCTCGCCCGGCTTGGTCGCCTTCCACATCGCGAAGTCGCGAGGGTCGCGCTTGCCCGTGATGCCGTCCTCGGAGGGCTGGCGCAGGTCGTCGATGTCCTGGTTGGACAGCTCCAGATAGCCCGGGAAGGAGCGCACGTCGAAGTAGACGCTGCCGTCCGCCTCGTAGGCGTGGCCGCGCTCGATGAGACCGCGCATCATCTCGATCATCTCGGGGACGTGACCGGTGGCGCGGGGCTCGTACGTCGGCGGGAGGCAGCCGAGCGCGTCGTACCCGGCGTTGAACGCGCGCTCGTTCTCGTAGCCGATGGACCACCAGGGGCGGCCCTGGTCCGCGCCCTTCGCGATGATCTTGTCGTCGATGTCGGTGACGTTGCGGATGAACGTGACGTCGTAGCCGCGGTACGCGAACCAGCGGCGCATGATGTCGAAGTTCAGCCCCGACCGGATGTGTCCGATGTGCGGGGCCGCCTGGACGGTGGCGCCACAGAGGTAGATCGAGACGCAGCCCGGAGTGAGCGGGGTGAAGTCACGGATCTGCCGGGCGTTGGTGTCGTACAGGCGAATAGTCACCACTCCAGGGTAGTGGGCGTGTGGTAGTGCCCCGCGACCGATTCCCGGTAGCGGGGCACGATTTTCGGCGGCCTTCCCGCCTACGGGGTACGTACGGGGGGCTTACGGGGTATGTCCGGGACGCCTACGGGGTGCGTACCGGGTAGACGAGCGCGGTCGCCAGCGCGGCGAGGCCCTCGGCGCGGCCCGTGAGGCCGAGCCCGTCCGTCGTGGTGCCGGAGACGGAGACCGGGGCGCCGGCCGCCTCGCCGAGGGCCTTCTGCGCCTCGTCGCGCCGCTTGCCCACCTTGGGGCGGACGCCGACGACCTGGACGGCGATGTTGCCGATCTCGTACCCCTCGGCGCGGACGATCCGGGCGGCCTCGGCGAGCAGCGTGACGCCGGAGGCGCCGGACCACTCGGGCCGCGAGGTGCCGAAGTGGGCGCCGAGGTCGCCGATGCCCGCGGCGGAGAACAGCGCGTCACAGGCGGCGTGGGCGGCGACGTCACCGTCGGAGTGCCCGGCGAGGCCGTACTCCTCACCGTCCCAGAGGAGACCCGCGCACCAGAGTTCGCGGCCCTTCTCGAAGGCGTGGACGTCGGTACCGATACCGACGCGCGGGATCGGGGGGATGTCAGAAGCCATCGTTGGCCCTCCTGCGGGCGAGTACGGCCTCGGCGAGGACGAGGTCGAGGGGGCGGGTCACCTTGAAGGCCTCTTCGTGGCCGGGCACGACGACGACGGGCGCGCCGAGCCGCTCGACCATGCCGGCGTCGTCGGTGGCGCCCTCGCCGGTGAGGGCGATGGTGGCGTGGGCGTTGACCAGGGTGTCGTGGTCGAAGCCCTGCGGGGTCTGGACGGCGCGGAGCCGGGCCCGGACGGGGGTGGCGACGACCTGCTCGGGGTCGCCCGGCTTCCCGGCCGGTTCGACCTCCTTGACGGTGTCGGAGACGGGCAGCGCGGGGACGACGGCCACGGCCCCGCCCCGTACGGCCTCGATGACGGCGTCCACGGTGTCGACGGGCACGAGCGGGCGGGCCGCGTCGTGGACGAGGACGGTGGTGACGCCGTCGGGGAGCGCTTCGAGCCCGAGACGTACGGACTCCTGGCGGGTCTCGCCGCCGGGCACGACGAGGTAGTCGGTGCGCTCGGGGAGGGCGTGGGCGTCGAGGAGGTTCTTGACCTCGGCGGCGCCATCAGAGGGGGCCACCACGACGACGAGCGAGACCGCGCGGGAGGCGGCCATCGCGCGGACGGCGTGGATCAGCATGGGGGTGCCGTTCAGCGCGCGCAGCGCCTTGGGGGCGCCCGGCCCGAGGCGTACGCCCCGGCCGGCCGCCGGGATCACCACGGCGGTACGAGGAGGACGCGCTTCGTCTGACATCGGTTGCACTCCGGCAGGTTTGTTTCCGCGGCCGACATGGGTATGGCCTCAACCGTGCCGGACGCTCCGCCTTGACCGGGCCCTTTCCGTGACGACGGTCGAGGCGTGCCGCCCGAGCACAGGGGTTCGGACGTTACAGGGGGTGCGGTTTCTTTCTCGGCGATACGCACATGTGACCGGTCACCGTGTGCGTGCGGCCGCGCATACGCTCCGCGGGCGTACGCGAACATGCCGCAGCGCCCGGCGGCAGCGCTGTGTGGATCACAGCACGCCAACGGGCACCGCGGCATCGCTTCACTTGGGAACGCGCTCGGATGTCGTCAGAGCACGCTCATCAGGACGCGAGGACCTCGTCGAGGAGAGCCTCGGCCTTGTCCTCGTTCGTGTTCTCCGCGAGGGCCAGCTCGCTGACCAGGATCTGCCGCGCCTTGGCGAGCATGCGCTTCTCACCTGCGGAGAGACCCCGCTCGCGCTCGCGCCGCCACAGGTCGCGGACTACTTCGGCGACCTTGATGACATCGCCGGAGGCGAGCTTCTCGAGATTTGCCTTGTAGCGCCGGGACCAGTTCGTCGGCTCTTCGGCGTACGGCGCGCGCAGCACCTCGAAGACCCGGTCCAGCCCATCCTGACCGACCACGTCGCGAACACCGACGAACTCCGCATTGTCCGCCGGCACACGCACCGTCAGGTCGCCCTGCGCGACCTTGAGCACCAAGTAGGTCTTGTCCACGCCTTTGATCTGGCGAGTTTCGATGGCCTCGATCAGCGCGGCCCCGTGATGGGGATAGACCACGGTGTCGCCAACCTTGAACGTCATGTGACAGGTACCCCTTCCGTGGCTATCCAGGGTAACACGGATACGGCTTCTTCTGAATGGCGTTTTCGCAGGTCAGGGCATATCTCGGGGCTTGACAACAGCGACAGGGACGTGCTGCGGAGGGCTTCCGGAAGGCGGTATTCGCAGGTCGGAGTGGTTGTGCGGACGGAGAGAAACACGCACGTCACTCCTGCCCGGACTGCCTCCAGAGAGGGGCGATGACCCGATTTGTCGGGTTCGGAGTGGCCTTCTTCACCTACTCCGTTCGAGGATCGTCCACCCGTACGGATGCATCACGGGGTGATTCCGTAATTGATCAGCCGACACGGGGGCGGAGTTTTCCGGAGGCACGGCTCCGGGGAATGCGGGGCGGCCCTCGAATTGATCAAGGCAGTTATGTGAACAACAGGTCAATGGGTCGTGATCCGGCCACACCGGCCGGCTCCGGGGGCCGATCTTCGCGGGCGGGGCGAGGCGCGGCTCGCGGGCACCCCGGGCGCTCCGCGGCGGCACCCGGAGACGGCCGCGGCCGGTTAGGGGCGGGTCGGGTGCGGGACGGAGAGTGCGGCTCGGTAACCTAAGCGCGCTGACACACCTTTAGTTGATCCGTAGCTCCGAAGCTCGTCCGTAGTTCCGAAGCCTGTCCGTAGCCTGATCCGAACGTCCTAGGAGATGCCGCCGCCGTGAGCCGCAGCCTTCGACGCGGCGCCCTCGCCGCCACCGCCATCGTGTTCTCCATCGCCACGCTGTCCGCCTGTGGGGCGGGCAACGACGCGCAGACGCTCGGTGTCCGGCCGGACAACGCCGCCGTCACGGTGGATGACGTCAAGATCCAGAACGCGCTCGTCATCACCCAGCCCGAGGCCGCCTCCAAGGGCCCGGCCGTCGTCTCCGCCACCGTCTTCAACAACGGGGCCACGCCGCAGACCCTCGACGCCATCAGCCTGCCGGGCAGCAGCGCCACCGTGAAGCTGAAGGCGGCCCAGGGCACCGGCCCGATCACCGTCCCGGCCAACGGCTCCGTCGTCATCGGCGGCGCGGGCAACGCCTCCGCCGTCATCGAGAACGGCAACGAGGCCACCCGCGACGGCGACGCCCAGAAGGTCACGTTCAAGCTCAGCAAGACCGGCGACGTGAGCCTGAACGCCTTCGTCGTCCCGGCGACCACCTACTTCAAGGACTTCGGCCCCGAGGTCGTCCCGGCGCCCCCGGGCTCCTCCCCCACGGCCTCCGCGACGCCGTCGGGCGAGGCGGAGCACGGCACCGGACACTGACCGCCAGCGGTACCTGTACGTGTGAAGGGGCGCCCCCCGGCCGGGGGGCGCCCCTTCACATGTATGACTCCGGAGCTGTCTACGGCTCGAACTTGTAACCCAGGCCGCGGACCGTCACCAGGTAGCGCGGCGCGCCCGGGTCCGGTTCGATCTTCGCCCGCAGGCGCTTCACGTGGACGTCGAGGGTCTTGGTGTCGCCGACGTAGTCCGCGCCCCACACCCGGTCGATCAGCTGCATACGGGTCAGGACTCGGCCCGCGTTGCGCAGCAGCATCTCCAGGAGGTCGAACTCCTTCAGCGGCAGGTCGACCTTGCCGCCCGAGACCGTCACCACGTGACGGTCTACGTCCATGCGGACCGGGCCGGCCTCCAGGGCCGCCGGGGTGACCTCCTCCGGCTCGCCGCGGCGGCGCAGGACCGCGCGGATGCGGGCGACCAGCTCCCGCGAGGAGAAGGGCTTCGTCACGTAGTCGTCGGCTCCTATCTCCAGGCCGACGACCTTGTCGATCTCGCTGTCCTTGGCGGTCACCATGATCACCGGGACGTTCGAGCGGCCGCGCAGCTGCCGGCACACCTCGGTACCGGGCAGCCCGGGAAGCATCAGGTCGAGGAGGACGAGGTCGGCCCCGTTGCGCTCGAACTCGTCGAGACCGTCGGGCCCGGTCGCCGCTACGGCGACTTCGAAGCCCTCCTTGCGGAGCATGTACGACAGGGCGTCGCTGAAGGATTCCTCATCCTCGACGACGAGCACTCGGGTCACGGAAGGACCTCCGGGGCAGGAAGCGGTTCGGTCATGAGATCAGGGGTGGGGGAAGAGGCGGGCCGGCGGTCCCGTGCGGCGCCCGCCTCGGGCAGCCGCAGGGTGAAGGTGGAGCCCTGGCCCTCGGTGCTCCAGACGGTGACCTCGCCGCCGTGCGAGGCGGCCACGTGCTTGACGATGGCCAGACCGAGCCCCGTACCGCCGGTGGCACGGGAGCGGGCCGGGTCGACGCGGTAGAAGCGCTCGAAGACGCGCTCCTTGTCCTTGTCGGGGATGCCGATGCCCTGGTCGGTGACGGCTATCTCGATGAGGTCGCCGGCGGGTGCGGCGACGCGGCGGGCGGCGACGCCCACCCGCGTACGGGCCGGTGAGTAGTTGACCGCGTTCTCGACGAGGTTGCCGAGGGCGGCGGCGAGCTGGCCGCGGCTTCCCCAGACCCGCAGGTCGGCCTCTCCCCCCGAGACCATGGTGATCTGCTTGGTGGAGGCGGTGTGCCGGGAGCGGTCGATCGCCTCGGCGACGAGTTCGTCCACGGACACGGGCTCGGAGTCCTCCAGCGGGTCGTCGTTCTGCACGCGGGAGAGGTCGATGAGCTCCTGTACGAGGTTGGTGAGGCGGGTGGCCTCTATCTGCATGCGGCCGGCGAAGCGGGTGACCGCCTCGGGGTCGTCCGAGGCGTCCATGACCGCCTCGGAGAGCAGGGACAGGGCGCCCGTCGGGGTCTTGAGCTCATGGCTCACGTTGGCGACGAAGTCGCGCCGTACCGCTTCGATGCGGCGGGCTTCGGTGAGGTCCTCGACCAGGAGCAGGACGAGGCGCGAGCCCAGCGGGGCGACCCGGGCGGAGACGGCGAGGGCCTCGCCGCGTCCGGTGCCGCGCCGCGCGAGGTCCAGCTCGACCTGTCGTATCTCCCCGTCGCGGCGGGTGTCGCGGGCCATGTTGAGCATGGGCTCGACGGCCAGCTTCCCGCCTCGGACCAGCCCGAGCGCGTACGCCGCCGAGCTGGCCTTCACCACGGAGTCGCTCTCGTCGAGGACGACCGCGGAGGAGCGCAGCACGGACAGCACGGTGTCGACGCCGGGCGGGAGCACGGCGTCGGTGTGCAGGGAGCTACGGGTGGGTCGCGCCTGGTCGCGTTCGCTCCAGCGGAACGCCAGCATGGCGATCACGCCGGTGCACACGCCGGCGATCGCGGCCAATGCGGCCACTGCCGCGTTCACGTCCATGCCTCAAGGTTATGCGGGGCCGGGGACACTCTCCCAGCCGTCCGAGTGGCTCCTCGAACACTCGTCGCTCAGAGTTCACTGTGAAGACGGGACCGGTTCATTTGCCCCAGCGGGGACGGTGGTGCGTGTGGCCCAGAGTTCACCTGGGGGAAAGTGATGGTTCATGTGTGGGGGTGGAGCCGGACGCGTAGGGGGCCGAACGTGGGAGCGTGGGGGTCCGAGCCCCACCCGGACCCCGGAGCTTTGCGTAGAGAGGGACATCCATGCGGGACGCGTATCACGAGGAACTCGACTCGATCGGCGAGAGCCTGGTCGAGATGGCCCGACTCGTCGGGTCGGCGGTCGGGCGCGCCACGACGGCGATGCTCGACGCGGATCTGAAGCTCGCGGAGAGTGTGATCGCGGCGGACCAGAAGGTCGACGACCTCCAGCACGATCTGGAGGCGCGTGCGATAGCGCTGCTCGCGCGGCAGCAGCCGGTGGCGACCGATCTGCGGATCGTGGTCACCTCGCTGCGCATGAGCGCCGACCTGGAGCGCTCGGGCGACCTGGCGCAGCACGTGGCGAAGCTGGCGCGGCTGCGGTTCCCGGAGTCGGCGGTGCCGCGTGACCTGCACGCGACCATCCTGGAGATGGGGCAGCTCGCCCAGCGCCTGATGGCGAAGGCGGCGGAGGTCATCATCACGAAGGACGTCGATCTGGCGCTCCAGCTGGAGCAGGACGACGACGAGATGGACCTGCTGCACCGGACGCTCTTCCAGCACCTGATCGACGACCGCTGGAAGCACGGCATCGAGACGGCGGTGGACGTGACGCTGCTCGGCCGGTACTACGAGCGGTTCGCCGACCACGCGGTGTCGGTGGCCAAGCGGGTCGTGTACCTGGTGACGGGTGAGCACGCGGACGAGCTGCAGGCGTCGGACGCGCCGGTGGAGGGCGCGTGACCCTGGCGGGTGCCCGGGGGGCGGGGCGTCGTTCGCGGGCCCGGGGGCTCGGGGGCGCGTGACCCTGGCGGGTGCCCGGGGGGTGGGGCGTCGTCCGCGGGCCCGGGGGCGCGTAGGCGCACGGGCGCCGATGCGCCGTTGATGCGCCCGTGCGGGTGGGCATGCAATGGGGGGAGGCGACGCACGCCTCGAAAGGGAGGGACCCTCATGGCCGAATCCCCGATGACGACGAGCGACTCCGGGCCGGAGGCGCCGCGGGAGCCGATGCTGCTGCCCGTACTGGGCGCCTGCGGGTGCGGCTCGGGCTGCGGCTGCGGCTGCCAGTCGGGCGCCCCGTGCCAGTGCGGCGGCTGCTCGGGCTGACCGAGGAGGGGGTGGGGCGCGGAATCCGCACCCCACCCCCTCACCCGTACGCCGCTCTCTCACACGTCGAGTACGCCGACGGTCTGGCCGCCGCTGGCCTCACCGGTCGTACGGAAGCCGAGCCGGCGGTAGAACTCGCCGGGCCCGTCCTCGCCGGGTTCCCAGGTCACGTACATCAGCGGTGTTCCGCGGCGGCGCAGCTCGTCGCGTACGGCTTCGACGGCGAACCGTCCGTATCCCTTGCCCTGGGCGTCGGCGGCGATGTTGAGGCGCCAGAGACCGCTGCGGCGGTCGGCGGGGTCCTTCTCCTCGTTCCACGGGATGTCGAGGAAGGCCATCAGGAACCCGACGAGCCGGTCGCCGTCGAGAATCAGCCGCGGCCAGGCCGCCTCCCCGAAGGCGTACGCCTCGGCGAGGGACTGCACCACGGGGGAGACGTTGTGCTCCTGGTGGGGGTGGACGCGCAGGGCGAGGGCGGCGTCGACGTTGGCGGGGGTGACCTTCTCCAGGCGCGGTGACGTGCTCATGGCCTGAAAGGTACCGGCCGCCACGCGCGGGGCGCCGGTGATTATCCGACTAGCCGAGGAACAGGACCGAGCGGAGCTTGAGACGGTCCGTGGCGGGGCGGCCGTGAGGACGGAGGGTCCAGGAGTCGCCCGTGCAGTCGGGCTCGGTGAAGACGACCGCGTACGCGTCGGTGTCGTTGTGCGGCGCGAAGGCGGGCGCGGAGGAGCCCGGGTCGGCGGCCTCCGGGATCGCGACGCACTCACCGCTCGCGGGGTCGTGCAGGGTGACCGCCTGCGGGTACCCGTCCATACCGACGAACCGGTAGCCGAAGTCGCCGGTGGCGGCGTGGGCGGGGGCGGCCAGGGCGGCGGTGAGGGCGAGGGCACCGCAGACGGCGGCGACGGAGTGCCGGAGACGCACGGGGGTTCTCGATTCGTGTGAGGAGGAGCAGTTCCACCCGCACCACTAACAGCCCCGCACCACCGCCACACGAAGCCCCTCCGCCGGAAGGTTTCCCCCTCACCCGTCCGGTCCAGCATCCGACACGAAGCCCCTCCCGGCGGGGGTTCCGCCGGCAGGGGCTTCGAGGGGGGGTTCAGGAGGGCTTGAGGGGACTTGCGCCCTGCGTCCCGAGTTCCCGAGGGGGCGTCAGGGTTACTTCTTGCCCTGGTTCTTCACGGCCTCGATGGCCGCGGCGGCCGCGTCCGGGTCGAGGTAGGTGCCGCCCGGGTTGAGGGGCTTGAAGTTCTCGTCGAGCTCGTAGGACAGCGGGATGCCCGTCGGGATGTTGAGGCCCGCGATGTCGGCGTCCGAGATGCCGTCGAGGTGCTTGACGAGGGCGCGGAGGCTGTTGCCGTGGGCGGCGACGAGGACCGTGCGGCCGGTGAGGAGGTCCGGGACGATGGAGTCGTACCAGTACGGGAGCATCCGCTCGACGACGTCCTTGAGGCACTCGGTCCGCGGGCGCAGCTCCGGCGGGATCGTCGCGTAACGGGCGTCGTGCGCCTGGGAGTACTCGCTGTCGTCGGAGAGCGCCGGCGGCGGGGTGTCGTAGGAGCGGCGCCACAGCATGAACTGCTCCTCGCCGAACTCGGCGAGCGTCTGGGCCTTGTCCTTGCCCTGGAGGGCGCCGTAGTGACGCTCGTTGAGGCGCCAGGAGCGGTGGACCGGGATCCAGTGGCGGTCCGCGGACTCGAGCGCGAGCTGCGCCGTGCGGATGGCGCGCTTCTGGAGGGAGGTGTGCAGCACGTCGGGCAGCAGGCCGGCGTCCTTGAGCAGCTCGCCGCCGCGCGTCGCCTCCTTCTCGCCCTTGGCGGTGAGGTTCACGTCCACCCAACCGGTGAACAGATTCTTCTCGTTCCACTCGCTCTCGCCGTGGCGGAGGAGGATCAGCTTGTACGGTGCGTCGGCCATGCGGACGAGCCTAATCGACCTCTGACGATTGACGCGCGTCGTCAATCCGCTGGCGTCCGGCACCTGAGATGCGTAAGTTACGAGAGCCGGAAGCAGGTCTTACATTCAGGGCTACGTACAGCAGGGGGCGGCCACACATGTCCATCGACTCGCTCAGACGATCAGCGCGTGCGACGGTCTCGGGCCTCCCGCCGGGATTCTGGTGGCTCTGGCTGTCGACCCTGGTCAACCGGACCGGGGCGTTCGTCCTCACCTTCCTCTCCCTCTATCTGACGATCGAGCTCGGGCACTCCGCCTGGTTCGCCGGACTCGTCGTCGCCCTCCACGGCCTCGGCGGCGTCGCCGGTTCGCCGCTCGGCGGCGCGCTCACGGACCGCTGGGGCCGGCGGCCCACCATGGTCACCATGCACCTCGCGGCCGCCGCCTCCGCCGCCGCCCTCGCCGTCGTCACCAGTGCCTGGGCCATCGCGACGGTCGTCCTCCTCATGGGCGTCGCCATGCAGGCCGTCCGGCCCTCCATCAACGCCACCATCGCCGACATGGTCCCCGCCCACGACGTGCGCCGGGCCTACGCCCTCAACTACTGGGCGCTCAACCTCGGCTTCGCCATCGCCTCCATCGGCGGCGGCGCCGCCATCTTCCTCGGCTACCGCACCCTCTTCGTCGTCGACGCCGTCGCCACCGTCCTGTGCGCCGTCATCGTCTTCCTCCGGCTCCCCGAGACCCGGCCCGAGGCCCGCACCGACAAGAGCGGAGCGCCCGTCGTCGAGGACAAGGTCAGCATGCTCACCGTGCTGCGCGACGCGCCCTTCCGCACCCTCGTCCTGCTCAACCTGCTCGTCTGCCTCGTCTTCACCGCCCCCTGGATCGGCCTGCCCCTCACCATGGCGGACCAGGGCCTCTCCCCTTCGTCCTACGGCGTCGTCATCGCCGTCAACGGCATCGTGATCGTCGGCTTCCAGCTGCTCGTGAACAAGCTGACCGACAAGCGGTCGCCGGTCCTCCTGCTGGGCCTCTCCTCCCTCCTCTTCGCCGTCGGCACCGGCGCCACCGCCCTCGCCGGCTCCTCCGCGGCCTTCGCCGTGACGGTGGTCGTCTGGACCGTCGGCGAGATGATCCACGTCCCGACGAACGCCGCCGCCACCGCCCGCCTGGCTCCCGAGCACGCCCGGGGCCGCTACCAGGGCGTGATGGGCATGTCCTGGGCCGTCGCCGGCTTCGCCGCCCCGATCGGCGCCGGTGCGATCGTCGACGGTCCCGGCCCGGACGTCCTGTGGGCGGCGACGGCCGCGATCGGCGTCCTCGCCGCCGTCGGTTACCTCACCCTGCTGCGGCAGGCCCTCGCCGAGGACGCCGGGAGCGACGGCCACCCCGACAGCGACGACAGCGGGGCCGATGCCGGTGGTGGCCCCGACAGCGCCTCGGAGACCGCCGCCGCCCCGGTGAAGTCCGCCGGCGCCTGACCGCGCGCCCTCACGCCGTACCCCCGGCCGCCCACCCGGCCAGGGCGAACCCGCTCCCCTGCCTGCGCACTTCGGCGGCACCCGCCCCGCCGAAGTGCGCGGGCACGACCAGCTCGCGCGCGTCGGCGGCGCGTTCGAGGACGCGGCGGCGGCTGACCGCCGCCCCTTCCGCGTCCAGGCAGAAGCAGCTGCCGCAGGCGGGGTCGAGGATCTGTACGGGGCTGTGCAGCAGGTCCCCGACGAAGACCGCCCGGTCGCCGCCGGACGCGAGCCGCAGGACGGCGGAACCGGGTGTGTGGCCGGGCGCGGGCTCCAGGAGAAGGTTCTCGTCGATGCGGTGGGCCCCTGCCCACAGCAGCATCTGCCCCGCTCGGTGCACCGGTGCGACGCTGTCCTCGTAGACCAGCCGGTCCTCCTCGTTCCGCCCGCCGCCGTACGCGTTCCGCGGGCCGAAGTGGAAGTCGTCGGCGGCCGCGAGCAGGTACTGGGCGTTCGGGAACGTGGGAACCCACTCCCCGTCCGCCGCGTGCGTGTTCCAACCGACGTGGTCGGCGTGCAGATGCGTGTTGACGACCACGTCGACGTCCCCGGGACGGATGCCCGCCCGCTCCAGATCGCCGAGGAAGTCCCCCCGCCGGTGGTGGAAGTGCGGCGAGCGGGGCCGCTCCCGTCCGTCGCCGACCCCGGTGTCCACGAGGACCGTCCGGCCCGCGCTGCGCAGCACCCACGTCTGCAGCGCCATCACCGCCGCTCCGCTCGCCGGATCCCAGTGGTCCGGCGCGAGCCAGTCCTCGTTGTCCTTCCACAGCGCGGCTCCGGCCGCCGGGACGAGGTCCCGGGCGGGGGCGAACGGCCCCTGCCACTCCACGACGCGGATGATCTCGACGTCTCCCAGCACGATGCGCTGCGCGCTCTCCCTGTCCATGCCGCCGAGCCTAGGAAGCGTGCGTGAGCGCCTCAATGCCCGGACTGCTCGCCCGGATACGCGTACGTCTCACGGCCGGTGCGCGGCGGGATACGCTGCCGCGATGGACGTGGTGAGCGACGCGATCTCGGCCGTCCGGACCGGACAGCCCTCCTCCGACCGGGTGCGGGTCGGCGGGAGTTGGTGCGCGCGGCTGGCCCCGTACGACGGCGCGGGGTTCCACGTCGTCCTTGAGGGCGACTGCTGGCTGCTGCCCGACGGCGGTGAGCCGGTCGCGCTGGGCGCGGGGGACGCGGTCCTGCTCCCGCACGGTACGGGCCATGTCATCGCCGACTCGCCCGCCGACGCGGCGACGGTGCGGCGGGCCGTGCCGTACGAACGGTGGACCGGCGGCGCCCCGGCTGCCGCGCTGCTCCCATCGGCCCGACCGGCCCCACCGGCCCCGCCGGCCACCGGTGCCCCCGTCCGTGAGGTCGAGATGCTCTGCGGCAAGTACCGGCTCGACCGCAGCCACGAGCACCCGCTCCTCGCGGAGCTCCCGCCGCTCGTCCACCTCCCGAACCGGGCCGGCGGCCGTCCCGAGCTCAGGGCCGCCATCGGCCTCCTCGGCGGCGAGCTGTCCGAACGGCGGCCCGGCTCCTGCGTCGCCCTGCCCAGCCTGCTCGACCTGCTGCTCGTCTACATGATCCGGGCGTGGCTGGCCGAGAGCACGGCCGGGGCCTGGCCGGCGGTCCTCGGCGACCCGGTGACCGCCGTCGCGCTGCGCGCGCTGCACTCCGACCCGGCCGCCCCCTGGACCAACACCCGGCTCGCGGCCGAGGCCGGCGTCTCCCGGCCCACTCTCGCCCGCCGTTTCACCGCCCTGGTCGGCCGGCCCCCCATGGCGTACCTGACGTGGTGGCGTCTGACCCGGGCCGCGACCCTGCTCCGGGACACCGGGGACCCGCTGGAGGCCGTCGCCCGCCAGGTCGGTTACAGCACGCCGTACGCCCTCTCGCACGCCTTCCGCCGCGAGTTCGGCACCACGCCGGGCCGGTACCGGGCGGACCGGCTCGGTCACCCCTGACCGAGCGCCCGCTGTGCCTCGTACAGGTTCCGCGGCCGCACCGAACCCGGGGTTCCGTACGCCTCCACGCGCGCGTGGAGGTCGCCCGTGAAGTCCGGGACGTCGGTCTGGTCGAACTCGCGGACCTCGCTGATGCCGACCGTCGCGCTGTACGGGGCGACGGTGTCGATCTTCACGAGGCCGGCCCGGCCGTTGGTCACCGTCACGTTCCAGTGGGCGAACCGGGCGCCGTAGAGCGGGCCCGCGGAGGCGTCGCCGCCGTGCCTGCCGTTGTTCTCGACGGTGATCTCGGTCCGTACGTTCGCGAAGGGCATGCCCCGGTGGGTGTCGAAGGTGCCCATCTCCATGACCCCGCGCGACCAGACGTTGTGACTGGACAGGCCCTCGACGTTGATGCCGTGGAGCTGGGTCCCGGCCGGGGCGGGGACGGTACGGGCGGCGACGCGGAAGTCCTCGACCAGGTTGTCGTGCGCTCCCTCCCGGCAGTAGTACGGGTGGTGGGAGCCGCGCCCCTCCACCCGTGTGCGGCGCAGGGTGCAGGCGGAGGCGGCGACGAGCCCGAAGCCGTTGTCGACATGGCGTACGACCACGTCCTCGGCCCAGCAGTCGTACGCGCACTGGAAGGTGACGCCGTTGTAGCCCTGGTCGAGGAGGTGGGGGGATTGCGGTGTCTCCACCGCCTCCAGGGTCAGGCCCACCACCCCTGAGTCGGTGAGTGCCTCGGCCCCCGAGATCAGTCGGGGGTCCCACTCGGGGCGTACGTCGAGGGGCAGCGGCCGTTCCAGGGTCACGGTGCGGCCGCGGACGGCGGTGATCCGTACGGGCCACTCGTAGGGGACGTAGCTGGTCAGCTTCGTCCTGTCGTCCCAGCTGTACGCCTCCGGGCCGGGTCCGCCGCCCGCCATGTGCTCCAGGAGGGTGTGGGAGGGATCGTCGGCCAGGCGGAGGACGACGAGTCGGCCGCGCCGGAGGGCCGACGGGTCGTCGACCGTGATCGAGCGGTCGCCGCGGCGGGCCGGGCGGACCGCGGTCAGCGTGGTCCATTCGTCGCGCCGGTTGCCGGTCCAGCCCTCGAAGGGCCAGGCCCGGTCCCGTATCGCGGCGACGAGGGAGGCGTGCCGGGTGTGCGGGGAGAGCCAGATCAGGCCGCCCGCCCAGGACCAGGAGGACTTGTCGCCGCCGTACCGGGAGCCGTACGGGCCGATCAGCTCGGTGAGGTTCCGGGTGGCGAGCAGGGTCGTGCGGCCGGAGCCCGCACCGCGCAGGACCACGCCGCTGTGGCCGATCCGGAGGTAGTCGTCGATCCGGTACGTGCCGGGCGGCAGCAGGACCGTGCCGCCGCCCCGCTCCCCCGCCTCCGCGAGGGCCCGGTTGATGGCGGGCGCCGAGTCGGTGCCGTGCACCTCGTTCGCTCCGCGTCGGGCGTCGGGGGTGGCCCCGTAGGTGAGGGCGTCGGCCACCACGCGGGGGCGGGGCGTGCGGCGGGCGCCGGCGTGGGCTCCGGCCCGGCCCACGTAGGGGATCTGCGGGTGGGTGTAGGGGGCGGCCTCGAACTCCCGCCAGAGCCGGGCGGGGGCGACGGGTGCGGCGAAGCCCGTGGTGCCGAGACCTGCCGCGGTCGCTCCCGCCACCGCCACCGCGCTGCCGACGAACTGCCTTCTGCTGAGTGCCATGCCCCTGAACCTTTCATGTATATGAACGGTGTTCAGATCTACGCCGGGCGCGAGCATGGCACTGGAACTCCCCTGCGGGAAGAGGTCGGTCCTCAGATTCCGGGGTCAGTCCGCGGATTTCCGGGTCAGGTTCTTGAACGCGTCGAGGTTCCGGGTCGACTCACCGCGCGAGACCCGCCACTCGTACTCGCGCCGGATCGCCGACGCGAAGCCGAGCTCCAGGAGCGTGTTGAAGTCACCGTCCGCCGCTTCGAGGACGGAACCGAGCAGCCGGTCCAGCTCCTCCGGCGTGACGGCGGCGAGCGGCAGCTTGCCCACCAGGTAGATGTCGCCGAGGCCGTCGACCGCGTAACTCACCCCGTACAGCTTGAGGTTGCGTTCGAGCAGCCAGCGGTGGACGCCCGTCTCGTTCTCGTCCGGGTGCCGGACGACGAAGGCGTTGAGCGAGAGCGAGTGGCGGCCGGCGCGCAGGGAGAGCGTCGTGAACAGCTTGCGCGTGCCAGGGAGCTTGACCACGTACGAACCCGGCTCGGGGGACTCCCACTCCAGTTCCGCGTCCTTGAAGGTGTCCTCGATGATCCGCCGGACGGTCTCAGCCTCAGCCATGGTGGGAGCGTACGCGACGGCGGTTCTCACGCAGCCGGTGGTCGTGCATGGCGGCCGTGTACACATCCGCCGTACCCGAGGCCGCCGTGTCCCAGCCGAAGGAACCGGCGTGCAGGGCCGCCGCCGCACCCATCCGCGCCGAGAGCGACGGGTCCGCGACGAACCGGCCGAGCGCCCGGGCGTAGTCCGCCGGGTCGTGCCCCTGCACGAGGAAACCGGTCACGTCGTCCCGTACGGCCACGGGCAGGCCGCCGACCGCCGCCGCGACGACCGGGGTGCCGGCCGCCTGCGCCTCGATGGCGACCAGGCCGAAGGACTCGCTGTACGAAGGCATGACCAGCACGCTCGCCGCGCGGAACCAGTCCGCGAGCCGGTCCTGGCCCACCGGCGGATGGAAGCGGACGATGTCCGCTATCCCGAGCCGGGCGGCCAGCTTCTGCAGCCCCTCCGGCTTCGCGAGGCCGCTGCCGCTCGGGCCGCCGACCACCGGCACGATCATGCGCGAACGCAGCGAGGGATCCTGGTCCAGAAGCGCCGCGGCGGCCCGCAACAGGATGTCCGGGGCCTTCAGTGGCTGTATCCGGCCGGCGAAGACTGGGATGAACGCGTCCTGCGGCAGCCCGAGCCGGGCGCGCGCCGCGCCACGGCCGTCGGCGGGCCGGAAGTGATCGAGGTTGACGCCCGGGTGGACGACCGCGATCTTGCCGGGATCGGCCTCGTAGAAACGCGCGAGCTCGTCGGCCTCCTCGGCCGTGTTCGCGATCAGGCGGTCGGCCGCGGACACGATCTGCGTCTCACCGATCACCCGGGCCGCGGGCTCGGGCGTGTCGCCCTCGGCGAGCGCCGCGTTCTTGACTTTCGCCATGGTGTGCATGGCGTGGACGAGCGGCACGCCCCAGCGCTCGGCGGCAAGCCAGCCGACGTGCCCGGAGAGCCAGTAATGGGAGTGGACGAGGTCGTAGTGGCCGGGGCGGTGACCCGCCCACGCCTGCATCACGCCGTGCGTGAAGGCACAGAGCTGAGCCGGCAGCTCCTCCTTCGCCAGACCCTCGTACGGGCCGGCGTCCACATGCCGTACGAGCACGCCCGGGGTGAGCTCGACGACCGGGGGGAGGCCGCCGGTCGTGGCCCGGGTGAAGATCTCCACCTCGATGTCGATGGCGGCGAGACGTTTCGCCAGCTCGACGATGTAGACGTTCATGCCGCCCGCGTCGCCGGTCCCCGGCTGGTGCAGCGGAGAGGTGTGGACGCTGAGCATGGCCACGCGGCGCGGGGTGCGGTTCCGGCCGGGAAGCCGAAGCCGGGATGGTGCCGGGTGCCGGTGCCGGGTACCGGCGAACCGGGACACGTACTGGCTCACGTCGGCGGTCCTTCCGCTCGGGGGCTGAGCATGAGCGCCGCGGACATGACGGCGGGAGGACGTGGTGCGCCCTCCGGCCGTGAACAACACCGGAATGGACCCTTTCATTTCCATCGCACGCGGCACTTTGCCAATTCATTACCGGGCCGGGTGGTCGGTCGCCTCCACGAACCGGGCGCCCGACCCCACCCCGTACGCTTTCGGCATGGCCCCGCGCACCACCCGCCCCGTCGGCACACCGACCCGCGGGACCACCAATCCCAACCGTCTGCGCCGCATGGACCGCTGGATCGCCGCCGTCCACGGCCCCGCCCTCCGCCGCTCCCCCGAGCCGCCCGTCGCCGTGGACCTCGGATACGGGGCCGCCCCCTGGACCGCCGTCGAACTCCTCGCCCGGCTGCGCACCGCGGACCCCCGCACCCGCCTCTACGGCATCGAGATCGAACCCGCCCGCGTCGAGGCCGCGAAACCGTACGAGCACGAGGGCCTCTCCTTCCTGCACGGCGGGTTCGAGGTGCCCGTACCCGGCCAGGTGTCGCTGATCCGCGCGGCGAACGTGCTGCGCCAGTACGACGAGGAGCAGGTCGCGGCCGTCTGGCGACGGCTGTGCGAGCGGCTCGCACCCGGGGACGGGGGGCACGGGGGCGGACTGCTCGTCGAGGGAACCTGCGACGAGATCGGGCGCCGGCACGTCTGGGTGGCGCTCGACCGGACCGGGCCGCTGACGGTGACCTTCGCGACCCGGCTGGGCTCGCTGGAGCGCCCTTCGGACCTCGCGGAGCGGCTGCCGAAGGCGCTGATCCACCGCAACGTTCCGGGCGAGCCGGTGTACGCGTTCCTGCGGGATTTCGACCGGGCGTGGGCGGCGGCCGCGCCGTACGCCTCGCTCGGCGCGCGGCAGCGGTGGATCCGCGCCGTCCGCGACCTCGCGGCGGACTGGCCCCTGACGGACGGCCCACGGCGGTGGCGCCAGGGCGAGGTGACGGTCCGCTGGGAGGCGCTGGCGCCTCACGAACGCTGACGGCCGGGGGCCGTCGCCAGCTCGGACGCTGGCCGGGGGGGGTGTTGGCGCTAGGGGGTGTCCGGAAAGTCATGGGAGCCAGAGTCGGAGGCAGGCGAGGGTGACCATGGCTTGGTAATGGGTGGCTCGTTTGTCGTAGCGGGTGGCCAGGGCTCGGTTCTAGGGGCTGACGGCCGCAGGGGCGGCGCCGACGGCTCGGGGGTGAGACCGCGGGGCCCCTGCGGGCGGCCGCTTCCCCAACTCCCGCTGAATTTCCCGTACCAGGGGAACGCCGCGCGCACCTCACTCGTCCCCCGGGGTGGGAACGGGCCCGACAGGCCCCGGTTTCCCCTGTTGCTTTCCGGTTTCGCATGGCACTATCGCCATCGTCACCATCAAGTTACTGACGGTAAATCAGATTTGGCCACTCGAGGGGGAGCTCGTGAACCGACGCCGCCACGCCACCGCCGCGATCACCGTGATCTGCGCCTTGACCGTGCTGGCCTCTCCCGCGCTGACCCTCCAGGCGGCCGCCGCACCGCTCCCGCCGCCCCCGCCGAAGAAGAGCCTGGAGCAGGTGCGCCAGGAGATAGACGCCCTGTACCGGCAGGCCGCCGTCGCCACCGACGCGTACAACCTCGCGGAGGAGAAGACCAAGGAGCAGTCCGCCGAGATCGTCCGGGTCGCCCGGATGATCGTGGAGGGCCGCGCGAAGATCGAGACCCTCAAGGCCAAGGCCGGTGCCGCCGCCCGCGCCCAGTACCGCAACGGCGGACTCCCCGACGGCGCGCAGCTCGTCCTCACCGACGACCCGCAGATCTTCCTCGACGCCGCGGGACGGCTCAAGGAGGGGGCGAAGGCCACCACCGACCTCCTCGGCGAGATGAACCGCACCCAGGCCCAGCTGGACGTCTACGCCAAGGACGCCGGCGTCAACTGGACCAAGCTGGAGGCCGATCGCATCCGGCAGGCCCAGGCGAAGAAGCAGATCAACGACAAGATCGCCGAGGCGAGGAAGCTGGAGTCCGAGCTCGCCGCCGAGGAGCGGGAGCGGCTCCGGCGCCTTGAGGAGCAGGAGCGGCAGCGGGCCCAGACGACCTGGCTCGGCACCGGCGTCCTCAGCGGCCTGAAGGCCGACGCGACGCCGGACGCCAGGAAGGCGATCGCGTTCGCGACGGCCCAGATCGGCAAGCCGTACGTGTGGGGGGCGGAGGGCCCGGACTCGTACGACTGCTCGGGGCTGACCCAGCGCGCCTGGGGCGCGACGGGCCGGAACATCCCGCGCACCTCGCAGGAGCAGTGGCGGCTGCTGCCCCGCGTGGACATCAAGGACATGCGGCCGGGCGACCTGATCGTCTACTTCAAGGACGCGAGCCACATCGGGATGTACGTCGGCAACGGCACGATGGTGCACGCGCCCCGGCCGGGGCGTGACGTGACGCTCGCGGGGGCGGGCTCGATGGAGATCCTGGGAGTCGTGCGCCCGACGTGACACGGGGGGCGGGAGGGGTCGGGAGGAGTCGGCGAGCCCCCTCCCGACCCCTCCCGACATGACGGACCACGCGCGCGTGGGGCCCGGAGCGGGGCGCCGCCGGGGCGTGACCTTTCTCATTGCCGACGGGGGCTCCCCGTAGGGCAGATCGGGGCAAGTACCTCCCCTTCCGCGGCATATGCCAATCGCGACGCGGCCTCCCGCCCCCTGATCACCATTCCGCTCCGCACCGCCCTAGCGCTATGGTCCGGGACGGGCGGGACGCCACCCGGCGCCCTGCGCACCCTCGGGGGGAGGGAAGGAAGACCGGACCGATGCCCGTATCGCTACCGCGTCAGAGAATCGTCTCTGCAGCTGCGGGACCCGGCGAGGCCACCCCTATGGACGCCACCGCTATGACAGGCACAGTCACAGGTACCGACCGCACCGACCTCACTCTCCTGGTCGTCGAGGACGACCCGGCGGGCGCCCTCGCCGTACCCGAACTCCTCGACGCCGCGGACGCCTCGGGCACCCGTGTCCGCATCCGCACCGCCCGCAACCTCACCGAGGCCGAGCGGCTCCTCACCGACGACGTCCACTGCGTCCTCGTCGACCTCTCCCTGCCCGGCCCCCGGGCCGCCGCGGGTGACGACCCGCTCGCCCCGCTGCGGCACATCCTTCGCCTCGCCCCGCGCCACGCCGTCCTCGCGCTCGCGGCCTCCGCCGACGCGGAGCTGGCGGCCGAGGCGGTACGGGTCGGCGCCCAGGACCACCTCTTCCGCGAGGAGCTCGACGGGCGGCTGCTCAGCCGGGCCATCCGGTACGCCGTCGAACGCAAGCGGGCCGACGCCGTCCAGGTGAAGCTGGCCGAGTCCCGGCTCAGGGCCCAGGAGAACGCCCGCCTGGAACGCGGACTGCTGCCCACCCCCCTCCTGGAGGGCTCCGACCTGCGGTTCGCGGCCCGCTACCGGCCCGGCCGCTCCCGCGCCCTGCTCGGCGGAGACTTCTACGACGTCGTGCGCACGCCCGACGGCACCGTCCACGCCATGATCGGCGACGTCTGCGGGCATGGCCCCGACGAGGCCGCGCTCGGCGTGGAGCTGCGGATCGCGTGGCGGGCCCTGACCTTCGCGGGCCTGTGCGGGGACGAGCTGCTCTCGACGATGCAGCAGGTCCTGGAGCACGAGCGGGAGAGCGACGAGATCTTCGCGACCCTCTGCACCGTCGACATCGCTCCCGACGGCCGCCGGGCGGGCCTCTGCCTGGCCGGCCACCCCTCCCCTCTGATCGCCCGGCAGGGCAGGGCGGCCCGGCTGCTCCCGTACGAGGACGGCGGCCCGGCCCTCGGCCTGCTGCCGCGCGCCCGCTGGCCGCGCCGGCAGGTCGAGCTCGGCGGGGCGTGGAGCCTGCTCATGTACACGGACGGGCTGATCGAGGGCCGCTCGGCGGGGCCCGGCTCGCCGCGGCTCGGCCAGGACGGGATGGTCGGGATGATCAACCGGCAGCTGGCCTCGGGCCTGCGGGGCGAGGAGCTCCTGGAGGCGGCGGTCACGGAGGTCCGGTCACTGAACGGCGGCGAGCTGACGGACGACGTCGCGGTCCTGGCCCTGGAAAGGGACAGGGGCCGGGGCTGAGGCGGGGAACGTGACAGGGCCCGGGGCTGAACCGGGAACGTGACAGGGCCCGGGGACGATCCCCGGGCCCTGTACCTGTCTGTACCTGTCTGTACCTCTACGCGTGGGCGTGCGCTTCTGCCGTCGCTAGCGGCCGCCGTTGTAGGGACCGTACGGTCCGTCGCTGCTGGAGCCGCCGCCGCGGCCGCCACGGCCTCCGCCGGAGACCTGCGCGAGCGCGGGCCGCACGTCCACCATGAAGATGATGGCCGCGATCACCCCCGCGATCTGCAGGAACAGCATCGGCAGCAGAAGGTTCAGGGCGAGGTTGATGCCCAGGATGATCAGCCAGAACTTCTTCGTCTGCTTCTCGGCGGCGCGGTAGGCGTCCTCGCGCGCCATGGCGGCGAAGACGAGCGCGGCGACGGCGAAGCCGGTGAAGATCAGGAAGGTCACCAGGAAGAGGAGGGAGTCGAATCCCGCGCGCAACATGCTGAGCACCGCCTAGGGAAGAGGGGAAGAGCGCCTCGCGGTCAAGGTACCCGGTACAACGCCGTTGGTACCCGTATTGGTGCCCGGCCCTACTCCTTCTCGGCAGCGGCGGTCTTCTTGGCGGAGGCCTTGCGGGCGGAGGTCTTCCTGGCGGGCGCCTGCCCGGCCTCTCCGGTCTCGTCGGCCTTCTCGCCGACCTTGCCCTCAGCCTCCCCGGCCTTCTCCTCCGGCTCGACGACGACGGCGATCTCGACGATCTCCTCGGCGACCTCGCCCCGCCAGGCCTTGACGGCCTCCTCGCCGTGGGCGGCGACCTCCTCGTACTTCTCTCGCGCCTTGACCGCGTACTCGGCCGCGACACCGACGCCGCGCAGGGCGAGGTCCTGGGCCGTCTCACCGAGCTTCTTCAGGTCCGTGTCGAGACCGCCGACGACATCGGCGAACTTCGACTGCACGGTGGCCTGGGCCTCCTTGGCCTGGGCGGTCACCTTCTCCTGCACGGCCTTGGGGTCGGTCTTCCGCACGGCCTCGATCCGTGCGGGCGCCTCGGCGGCGAGCTGCTCGATCAGGCCGGGAACCTTCTTGGCCTGCTGCACGGCGAGGTCGGCGGTGCCGGCGGCGAAGTAGAGAGGGGTACGCAGTTCGTCGATGATGGCCATGCTGGTGGTCCTCCCGGATGTGACGTACGAGCGAGCTACTTCAGGGGCGCTTCGGCATCGGGCGCGTCGGCGGGTGCGTCGCCGGGCGTTTCCGCGTCGGCAGCGACGGCGGCCTCGGCGGCGTTCTCCTTGCGGAAGGAGTCGTAGATCTGGAGCAGCACCTGCTTCTGCCGCTCGTTGATCGAGGGATCGGCCAGGATGACGGCGCGCGTCTCCAGCTCCTCCCGCTCCTTCTCGTCGAGGATCCCGGCCCGTACGTAGAGCGTCTCGGCGGAGATCCGCAGCGCCTTCGCGACCTGCTGCAACACCTCGGCGCTGGGCTTGCGCAGCCCGCGCTCGATCTGGCTCAGGTACGGGTTCGACACCCCGGCGGCATCGGCGAGCTGCCGCAGGGACAGCTGCGCGGTCCTCCGCTGCTCACGGAGGTACTCACCGAGATTGCCGACGTTGAGCGATGCCATGCTCCGACCATGCCAGCCTTTGCTAACTATTGCAAGCAGGCGCTTGCAATAGTCGCCTCCCGAGAGATCGCGATCATTACCAGAGCCCGTAATTCCCCAGGTCCCGACTGTGTGAGCCACTAGGTTGGCGTGCGTGGAGACACGGGGGCAGGGGTATCGGTATGTGGGTCCGGCTGAGCTGAAGGAGCTCGTCCGGGCGGGTTCTGAGGGCCGGAGCATCCGCTCGGCGGAGGACTTCGGCGAGTGGGTCTCGGCGCAGACCCTGGATGAGTTGGCCGAGCCGTTCACGTTCGTCGTCGATGGCGGCGGGGTGCTGCGACTGGCTCCGCGCCGCAGTGAGCACGTGGTGTGTGCCGGCGGCGAAGAGGTGCTGAGCGCCGGGGAGATGAGCTTCCGTGAGGAGTCCGGGCGTTGGGTGGTCGAGGAGGTCAGCAACCAGTCGACCGGCTACTGCCCGGACGTCAGATCATGGCCGGCCGTGGCCGAGGCTCTGGACGGGATCGGGATCCGTCGACCGTCCGGATTCACGCACGGGGTGGTCTTTCGCCGTTGCCACTCCTGCCGGGAACCCAACATCGTTCGGGAGAACGACTTCGTATGCGTCTTCTGCGGCAAGGATCTGCCGCAGGAGTGGAACGTCGGGGAGCCCGGGTGACTGGTCAGACCGCGAAGATCGCATCACCTTGCGAGTGCGGCAGCATGGCGGTGCGGCAGGTGAACCAGTTCATCCTTCGCGATGAGTTGTGGTGGGATTCGGAGTTCTCTTGCGGGTCCTGTGGCACCTATCTGTGCGAACACGCTGGTCCGGGTCCAGCACCTGATGATGTTCGGGAGGCTCTCCTCGCAGCGCATGGGTCTGTCAGGCTACGGCTGGTCGGTTCAGTTCCCAGTTTCGTCCCAGCTTTGAAGGTATTTCGGGAAGTCACAGCAGCCTCGATGTCGCGGGCTCGTGAACTGGTGGGGGAACTGAGCCACGACGGTCTGGTGGGGACGTTGCCGGAGATGGAGTTCCTGAAGGCCCGGCTGCAGATGCGTGGTGTTCCCGTCGACGTCGATCGGTAGCTGTCCCTGGGGGACTGAACGGGAGCGCTCCAGCGCTGGAATCGGTCTTGAGCTTGGGCCGGCCCACAATGACATCTCACCGACGTCGAACACCCCTGCTTCCAGCACGTACTGGCCGGGCAGGACGACGCGCGCCCGCTCCGGCCCTCCGCCAACGACCCGGAGAGGCCTGGCGAGTGGTGGCGGGGCTTCGGTGAACGCACTGCCCTGACCTGCGGGAAGTAACGATTCGTGGTCCCCGTACCAATGGGTTGGTGACAGATCACAGAGCCGCACTGGAGGTCCCGCGTGCAGATACCCACGCACGAGCCCGGACGGAGCAGAACTCCGTTCAGCGAGGTGTACGAGGCGCATTTCGACGCCATCCTCGGCTTCGTCACCCGCAGAACCGCCGACCGGCACTTGGCCGCCGACCTGACCGCCGACATCTTCGTGGCCGCGCTGGAGGCCTTCGAGCGCTACGACGTCGGGCGCGGTACGCATCTGGTGTGGCTCTACGGGATCGCCCGCAACACGCTGGCCTCGCATGCCCGTCACGCGGCCCGCGAGCGGGAGGCGGTAGCCGCGTTCAGCGGCCGTCGGCTGCTGGACGAGCAGGACGTGCAGCGCTTCGAGGAGCGCATCGACGCGGAGCGGGAGGCCAGGGACCTGCTCGCCCGGCACGGTGTGCTGTCCGAGCCGCTGCGCGCGGTGATCGACCTGGTCGCTGTCGACGGCCTGAGCACGAAGGAGGCCGCGAAGGTACTCCGGATCTCACAGGCGACCGCCCGCGTCCGTCTGCACCGGGCCCGTACCGCGTTGCGTGCCGGACGTACCACCCCGTCCGGCACCTTCACCACCCCGCTCACGGAGGTCACCCGATGAACACACCGACCGGATTCAAGCAGCGACTCGGTGCGGAGCTGGCCCTCCTGGAAAGGACGCTGGCCGACCGGGCCGCCGAAGAGGCGTCCGGGCATGGCGTGCCGGTGGTTGGCCGCCGCTTCCTCGCGCGGCCTGGCGTGCGGCGGACCGCACTCGTGGGCCTGGCCGCGGGCGTGGTCGCCGCCACCCTCGTCGCCACCTCAGGCGGACAGGGGGTGCGGACCCAGCCGGTGCGCGCCATGACGGTCGCTCAGGTCCTGGACGCAGCCGCGGTCGCCGCAGCGAAGGGACCGGACCGGGAGCCCGCTCTCCACCAGTGGGTGTACACCGACAATGTGGTCTGCATGGCCGACTGCGGACACCAGCCTTCCTGGGTACGGTACGACGGTGTCAAGGGTGCCTCTGTCGGTAAGACGTTCGAGACGGGCGACCGCACCGTCGTCTCCGTGGGTGATCGCTTCTTTGCGAGGCCGGGGAAGGTCGGAAGCCGTCCGCGGGAGACCCGCGAGGTCTTGTCCCGGCTGCCCACCGACCCCCACGAGCTCCTCGAGCGGGTGAGTACCGACCCCTTCTTCGCCGGCGGAGCGGACCCGAACGCGGGCCCGAGCCAGGGAAAGCTCCACAACTTCATGGCGGAACAGCCCCCGGCCGTCACCCCCGGAGCCCAGTTCGCCAGGATCCTCAACATCCTGCAGAGCGCACCGACCATCCCCCCGCGGATCAACGCCGCGCTGTACCGCGCGCTGGCGCTGATCCCCGGAGCCGAGCTGGTCAGCACACCGATGCGAGACGCGGCCGGCCGGTCGGGAATCACCATCGCGTTCGATTTCCACGACCGGCTCCGAACCCGCGAGTACCTCTTCCTGGATCCGCATACCTACGCCTACCGCGGCTTCCGCCACGACTGGCACGGAGAGCGCAGCTTCTCCAACTCCTTCGCCCGTGTGGCGACCGGCGTCGTCGACCATCCCGGCCAGGCGCCCGGCGGCCCCGCCCCGGACCCCTCGGACATCGTGGAGCGGCCGCCGGTCCGGAAGGTTCCGCTGCCTCGGGTTCCGCCCGGCGTGCGGGGGTGAGCTCGTCGGCGCCGCGGCGGTGGGAGAGCCCGCCACGGCGAAGGCGGTGCCCGGCCGCGCCCCCCTTCACCCCGCCCACGCCGCGAGCGCCCCGTGATCCGCCGCCGTGAGGCCCCGGCCGGGGTCCACGCGGTGGAGCAGCGCCCGGCCGGGGTGGTGGGCGGCGACCCAGTCGCGGTCGGCCGGGCCGATCTCGTCGTCCACCCAGGCGAACGGCCGCCCGGCGGCCCACTCCACGAGCCCCGCCGTCTTCCAGTGGAGCCCCGGCACCGGATCGGGCCCGTCGTCCGGCCATCGCACGAGGGGCAGCGGGGGCAGCCCGAGGCGTGGGGCGACCCAGGCGTTCGCGTCCTCCTCCCAGGTCGTCGCCCACACCAGTTCGTACGGCAGCGCCGCGAGCCGCGGCCCGTGGGCGGGGTCGAGCCGCGCGAGGAGCGGGCTCACGGACGCGGGCGGGACGGGCGGGTACGTCCGGTACGCCCCGCCGCTCGCCCCGAAGGGGATCAGCGGCCCGTCGACGTCCAGGAAGAGCAGGGGGACCGTCATGCCTCCATCGTGACCGGCCCGGGGCCCCACGCGTCCAGCCTTCCCACCCGTCCGCTTCCCGATAATCCGCGACGGATCGGTTCTCGTTACCCTGGCAGGCATGACAGCGATGGCGCGCACCCGGACCGAGCCCGATCTCTCCTACCTCCTCGACCACACCAGTCACGTCCTGCGGACCCGGATGGCCGCCGCGCTCGGCGCGATCGGGCTCACGCCCCGGATGCACTGCGTCCTCGTCCACGCCCTGGAGGAGGAGCGCACCCAGGCGCAGCTCGCGGAGATCGGCGACATGGACAAGACGACCATGGTCGTCACCGTCGACGCCCTGGAGAAGGCCGGACTGGCCGAGCGTCGGCCGTCGAGCACCGACCGGCGCGCGCGGATCATCGCCGTGACCGAGGAGGGGGCGAAGGTCGCCCGGGAGAGCCAGAAGATCGTCGACGGCGTCCATCAGGGCGCCCTCTCCTCCCTCCCGGAGGACGAGCGGACCGTCCTGCTGCGCGCCCTGGACCGCCTGGCCACCGGGCATCTGGAGACCCCCGCCGAGGGTCCCGGGACAGCCCGCCGGGCGCGGCAGCGCACCTAGAGCCACAACAAGGGGCACGGCGGCCGGGGCGCCGGCGAGGGCGTCCCCGAGTCGCGATCGGCTTGCGCGGGTCGTCGCGACTCTTGGTGGACCTCCGCCGCCCCCGTACCCCTCAGACCCCTCCGAGGACATCCGTTCCGTAAAAAATAGTCTGCAACAAAACCTTCTGCTAACGTCACTCCTGTTGCCTCCCTCGAACAGGAGTGACCCCCATGCCCAGGACCACGCCCGCACCCACCCCCCAGCTCGCCCTCGGCGTCCTCGCCACCGGCATGCTCATGACGGTCCTCGACGGCAGCATCGTCACCGTCGCCATGCCCGCCATCCAGAGCGACCTCGGCTTCACCCCCGCCGGCCTGAGCTGGGTCGTCAACGCCTACCTCATCGCCTTCGGTTCGCTCCTCCTCCTCGCCGGCCGCCTCGGCGACCTGATCGGCCGCAAGCGGATGTTCCTCGCGGGCACCGGCGTCTTCACCGCCGCATCCCTCCTCGCCGGGGCCGCCACCTCCCCCGGCGTCCTCATCGCCGCCCGCTTCCTCCAGGGCGTCGGCAGCGCGATGTCCTCGGCCGTCGGCCTCGGCATCCTCGTCACCCTCTTCACCGTGCCCCGCGAACGCGCCCGCGCCATCGCCGTGTTCAGCTTCACCGGCGCGGCCGGGGCCTCCCTCGGCCAGGTCCTCGGCGGCGTCCTCACCGATGCCCTCACCTGGAACTGGATCTTCTTCATCAACCTGCCCATCGGCATCGCCACCGTCCTCGTGGCCCTCCGCGCCCTTCCCTCCGACCGCGGCCTGGGGATCGGGGCGGGCGCCGACGTCATCGGCGCGGCCCTCGTCACCACCGGCCTCATGGCCGGGATCTACGCGGCCGTCAAGATCGAGGAGTACGGAGCCGGTTCGGCGCACACCCTCGGCCTCGGAGCCCTCGCGCTCGCCCTCCTCGCCGGGTTCCTGGTCCGCCAGGCGAAGGCCGCGAACCCGCTCATGCCCCTGCGGATCCTCCGCTCGCGCAGCGTCTCCGGCGCCAACGCCGTCCAGATGCTGATGGTCGCCGCGCTCTTCTCCTTCCAGATCCTCGTCGCCCTCTACCTGCAGAAGGTCCTCGGGTACGGGGCCGCCGGGACCGGCCTCGCGATGCTGCCCGCGGCCGTGGTCATCGGCGCCGTGTCGCTCGGCGTCTCCGCCCGTCTCATCGCCCGCTTCGGCGAGCGGAACGTCCTGCTCACCGGCCTCCTCCTGCTCGTCGGCGTCCTCGGCCTGCTGACCCGGGTCCCCGTCCACGCCTCGTACGTCACCGACCTGCTCCCCGTGATGCTGCTCGCCGCCGGCTTCGGCCTCGCGCTCCCCGCCCTCACCTCGCTCGCGATGTCGGGCGCCGACGAGGCGGACGCGGGCCTGACCTCCGGCCTCTTCAACACCACCCAGCAGATCGGCATGGCCCTCGGCGTCGCGGTCCTCTCGACCCTGGCCGCCACCCGCACCGAGTCGCTCACGGCGGCGGGCCGGCCCGCCGCCGAGGCCCTGACCGGCGGCTTCCACCTGGCCTTCGGCGTCGGCGCGGGACTCCTCCTCGTCGCCCTGGCCGTCGCCTTCACCGTCCTGCGCCGCCCGGCCGCACCCCACCGACCCGCCACGCGCCGACAGCCGGAGGCGCCCGAACTGCCGGAGCCCGCCGAGACCCTCGCCTCCCACTGAGGAGTACGGCCCCGGAAGCGGCGGCGGGACCGACCGGCTCTCACGGCGACAATGGCGTCATGAGAGCCGACCGACTCGTCGCCGCCCTGCTCTTCCTCCAGACCCGGCAGCGGGTCACCGCCGCCGAACTCGCCGCCGAACTCGACGTGTCCGAGCGCACCGCACGCCGGGACCTCGAAGCGCTCGCGAGCGCCGGGATCCCGGTGTACTCGCAGGCGGGGCAGGGCGGCGGCTGGTCCCTCGTCGGCGGCGCCCGCACCGATCTGACCGGCCTCACGGCCCCCGAGATCCGCGCGCTGTTCCTCCTGACGGGGGCGGACGCCACCGCGAGCCCGCAGACCCGGACCGCGCTGCGGAAGCTCGTACGGGCCCTCCCCTCACCCCTCAGGAACGGAGCGGAGGCCGCCGCCCGCGCCGGGGTCTCCGACGGCACGGACTGGGCGGGCGCGGAGACCGACGAGGCCCGGCTGCCCTCGCTCCAGCGGGCGGTGGTCGAGGGCAGGGAGATCAGGATCGGGTACGCCCGTCCCGGCCGGGAGCCGCGCGAGCGGACCGTCCACCCCCTGGGCATCGCCGTGAAGGCCGGGGTCCGCTACCTCGTCGCGGACACCGAGCACGGTCTGCGCACCTTCCGCGTCGGCCGCGTCAGCTCCGTGACCGAGACCGGCGCCCCCGCCGTACGGCCCGAGGGCTTCGACCTGCCCACCGCCTGGCGTGCGCTCGCCGCCCGCATGGAGGACCGGATGGTCGCCGCGACGGTGAGGGGCCGGGCCGCCCCGGGCACGGAGGCGGTCCTGGAGGGCGTTCTCGGCGGACGGATACGGTACGGGGAACGCGCCCCCGACGGATGGACGCCCATCGAGGCCGACGGCCCCTCCCCCGAGGTGATCGCCTCCCAACTGGCCGGGCTCGGCGCCCGCGTGGAGCTCCTCGACCCGCCCGAGGCCCGCGCCGCCCTGAGCCGCATCGCGGCCGAACTCGCCACGCTGTACGGGAATCCGGCCGGCTCTCCCGCGCAGGCCGCCGCCGCGCCGCAGCAGACACGACCACCGGCACAAGCCCCCGAGGCACGACAGCCACTGGCAGCCGCCCCCGTCACCCACCGGACACCGCCGCCGTCTCCGGCTCCGGCTCCGGCGTCAGCCTGAGCCACTCCGGAAGCGCCCCCGCGTGCACCAGCGTCAGCCGCGACACGGCCCGGGTGAGCACCACGTACAGGCGGTTCGCTCCCCTCGGTTCCGCCGCCACGATCGCGGCCGGTTCGACCACCACGACGTGGTCGAACTCCAGGCCCTTGACGACCGCCGCCGGAAGCACGCTCACCCGGTCCGCCGCCCCGCAGCCGCGGACCGCGTCGCCCACGGGACCGGCCAGGGCGTCCGTGGTGATCACCCCCACCGAGCCCTCCGCCGTGAGCGCGGCGCGCACGGCCTCGCGGGTCGCGGCGGTGAGGTCCGTCGCCCGGTGGACCGTCACCTCGCCGTCCGCGCGGACCGACCGCCCCGCCGGTACGTCGGCGCCCAGGTGCGGAAGGAGCCGGTTGGCGAGGTCCACGATCGCCGCCGGGACCCGGTAGCCGAGGGTGAGCGGCACGACGGGTGCCTCCGCCTTGCCCAGGTGCGCCAGTTGCCCACGCCAGGAGCGGGCGGCCCACGGCGTGGTGCCCTGGGCGAGGTCGCCGAGGACGGTGAGCGAGCCGAAGGCGGTGCGCCGCGCGATGGCCCGGCACTGCATGGGCGAGAGGTCCTGGGCCTCGTCGACGACGACATGTCCGTAGCCCTGGGGGCGCTCGATCAGGCCGGCGAGCTCGTCGAGGAGGACGAGGTCGGCCGCGGTCCAGCGCGCCGAGCGGTACGAGCGCGGCGGGCGGTCCCAGCGGATCGCCTCCCGCTCGGTCCCGGTCAGAGCGGGATCGGAAGGGTCGGTGAGCACCTCCGCGAGCACTTCCTCGGGGGTGGTCCTCGGCCAGCACGCGTCGAGGAACGCGGTCACCGCCCGCGCCCGCTCGATCCGCCGCGCCCAGGCGGCGCCCATGGGACCCGACCGGCGTTCGGCCCGGAGCTGCAGGGCCCGTACGACCCGGGCGCGGACCCGCTCACGGCCCGTCGCGTAGGGCGGTGCCTCCTCCCGTACGGCCTCGACGATCTCGGCGAGGAGGGCGGCCGGCAGCCGCCAGTGGTAAGAGCCGTCGGGGACGGCGAGGTCCTCCGCCGGGGCCGGGCCGACCCTGCCGTACAGCGCGCGGTGCAGCACACCGGCCATCCGGGCGTCGTGCTTGACCAGGGCCGCCGCCTCGCCGTCCGCGGCCCGCACGGGGTGGCGGGCGAGCTCGTCGTCGAGGGTGGCCTGGCGGACGCCGGTCTCGCCGAGCGAGGGCAGCACCTCGGAGATGTACGCGAGGAAGGCGCGGTGCGGACCGAGGACAAGGAGGCCGGAGCGGCGGATCCGCTGCGGATGTGTGTAGAGGAGGTACGCGGCCCGGTGCAGGCCGACGGCGGTCTTGCCGGTGCCGGGCGCGCCCTGAACGCACAGGGAGGCGGCCGGGTCGGAGCGTACGAGGTCGTCCTGTTCGGGCTGGATGGTGGCGGCGATGTCCCGCATGGGACCCACCCGGGGGCGCTCGATCTCCCCGGCGAGGAGGGCGCTCGCCGTCACCGCCCCGCCGGCCGTGAGGGGTTCGTCCTCCAGGGCGGTCAGGTCCTCCGACGCGCCCCTGCTGTACGGGGCCCAGCCGAAGCGGCGGCGCCGGACGACGCCCTGCGGGTCGTGGGCGCCCGCCTGGTAGTAGGCGCGGGAGACGGGGGCGCGCCAGTCGACGACGAGCGGCGGGGCGGCGTGGTCCTCGGCGATCCGGCGGCGGCCGATGTGGTGGGTCTGGCCGTCCTCGCGGTCGAGGCGCCCGAAGAACAGCGGCCCCGGCGGCTGCTCCCCCATCTCCTTGGCGCGGCTGCGGAGGTGGTACCCGAGGGCTTCGGCGTCGGCGCCGGACGCGGCGGTGTCCTCACCGGTGACGACCTGTCCGGCGACGTCCTCGGTCATCCGGGTGAGGGCGGCGCGGCAGGCGTCGTGGTGGGCGCGTTCACGGGCGAGCTCAAGGTCCAGTGACGTCATTCCGGCAAGCCTAACGGAAGACGTTACTGAGTTACATTTTTTACTTGTCTACGGACAGGTCCCGTCGTGCTCAGTACGGGAGACCCTCCCGCAACGCGCGGAACGCCCTCTCCGCCGCCGCCACCGCGTCCGCCTCCACGGCCTCGACCGGCTCCCCGCCCGCGATCCGGGCCGTGTTCTCCTCCGCGAGGACCCGCAGCACGGTCACGATCTGCCCGGCCGCGAGCCGCGCACCGAGCCGGTCGGCCCCCCCGGTCGCGCCGGCGGCGAGCGCGTCCGCGAGCGCCACCTCCGAGCGCACGCGGTACGCGTGGAGGCGGGCGACCAGGGCCGGGGTGCCGTACAGGAGCCGGAGATACGCCAGGACCGCCGGATGGTCGCAGAGCCCGGTGACCGGATCACGCCGGGCGAGCCCGTCGAGCAGATGCGCGTACAGCGCGTCGAGCGGCGCGACGCCGGCACGGCGCCCGGCGGCCACCACGCGGGCCGACTCGTCCTCGTGGTCGGCGAACCGGTGGAGGACCAGGTCCTCCTTGGCCGGGAAGTACCGGAAGAGGGTCGGCTTCGAGACCTCGGCCGCGGCGGCCACCTCCGCGACCGACACCGCGTCGAAGCCCCGTTCGAGGAAGAGCGCGACGGCCGCGTCCGAGAGCGCCTGCCGGGTGCGCTCCTTCTTCCGCTCGCGCAGGCCGGGAGGGGTCGGCACGGTGGAGACCGGGCCGCCGTCCTCGCCGTCCGCCATGACCCGCCGCCTCCCGCTCACCTCTCACACACTTGACGCCCATCCTAAGACTTGATCCGCACGTCACCAGAGGGTGAGCTGCGGGGCGCGGCCGGGGCGGTGTCCGGGCTTTCCGGCGTGGTCACGCACGGGGCCCTGGCGGGCTCCTGAACTGCGGAACACCTCAGTAATGCGTACGCCTTACGGAGTAACGCGGACCGGCGGCACAACGGCACACGACGGCCCTGCGGGGATCAGAAGATGTCGGGCGAGAACGGCCGCAGCGGCGTACGGAACAGCAGGTCGGCGCGGGCGGCGGCGCCCGCCGTCAGCTCCTCGACCCGGCCGAGCCGGCAGAGCCGTACCGCCGACTCGTCACCGAAGGCCAGCGTGCCCAACTCGGCGATGTCGAAGGCGAGATCGGCGGACTCGGCGGTACGGGAGCAGGAGACGCCCTCCGGGGAGGCGTCGAGCCGGTAGCGCCCGCCGGCGAACCCGTCCCCGTCCCGCACGTCGAGCACCAGGGTGTCCGCCACCGGATACGTCCGGCCCTCCAGGACCCGGACGGCGTCCAGGACCCGCACCCACAGCATGTCCGCGTACGTCAGCGTCCTGGCGGCGCGCGGGTCGGGCAGCAGCATCGGCAGCGGGTCGTCGGGCGCCCGGTAGCCGGAGCGGACCGTGCCGACCCAGTCGATGGAGCACAGGTAGTGCCAGAGGGCGCGCTCGGCGGCCGGGGTGGCGGCGATCAGGTCCCGTACGGTCGCGGTGTTCAGCGGCTGCTTGGCGTCGCCCCACTTGTCGTCGGCCGTGTAGGACACGTACCCCTCGACCTCGCCGGACTCCGCGCGGTACAGCGCGTAGAACGGCTCCCGCCACGGCTCACTCTGCGCGCCGAGCCCCGTGCCGTACTCCCAGTCGCGGGTGGTGCGGTGGGTGACCCCGGCGCGGACGCGGGCGAGACGCCGGTGCACCTCGGGGCCGGCCTTACGGACCTCGTCGGCGTCGGTCAGGTCGATCCGGCCGCCGTCCTCCGGGCGCCCCGAGCGGCGGGGGTCGAGCCCGGCCCTGCGCACGTCCACGCTCCACTCGGTGGCCCAGCTCGCCGCGCCGAAGCCGAACCGCCCGTAAATCGGGTACTCGGCGGCGATCAGCGTCGCGATCGCGTCGCCCCGCTCCCTCGCGGCGGCCAGGTCGGCGGCCATCATCCGGCCGAGCAGCCCGCGCCTGCGGTGCGTCGGGGCGACGGTGACCTGGCTGATCGCGTCGGCGGTGAGACTGCCTCCGCCGACCGTGCTGACCTCCTGCCGGAACGACCGGAAGGTGGCGACGACCCGGTCCCGGTCGAAGGCGCCGAGCGTGCGCGCGAGGTCGGCGTTCGCCAGCCGGTCGGCGACCTCCTCGTCGGACACGACGGGCGGACGCAGGAATCCGGTGCGCAGCGCCCGCTGCCAGTCGGGGAACTCGGACTCCGTCACCGTGCGCACGTCGACACTCATCCCCCGACCCTATGCACGGCCCGGACGCGCCGCACGCGAGTTTCCCACCGGACTTCCCGGGTCAGGCCAGCAGGTCGTCGACCTGTGCCTCGCCCTCCCGGTAACGGCGGGCGATCTCCGCGCTGCAGTCGTCGGCGGTCCGCTGCAGATGCTGCCGGCGCCGGGAGATCTGCTGCTCGTACCCCGCGAGCCGCCCCATCGCCGTGTGCAGCTCGTCGTCCGTCCGCGCCGTCAGGTCCGACAGCTCGACCTCCGACAGCATGTCGGCCGCGAGCCGCCGGTACTCCTCGCTCCGCGGCGTCGACAGCGTCACGTGCCGGGCCGAACTGCGGTGCCGCGAGGGCACGTCGGCGAGGATCTCGGAGAGCCGGTCGAGGACCGGCGTCTCCGGGTCGGTCCGGCGCGCCAGCTCGGCCCGCAGGATGTCGATCCGGCCCTGGAGCATCCGCCGGACATAGCTCAGGTCGGCCTCGTCGCTCTGCGCGTCGCGGCGAAGGCCCCGCAGCTCCGGCAGCCGCAGCGCACCGAGGTCCGGTTGCGCGCGATCGGGCAGGGCGGGCTCGGCGGACCGTTGTACGGGCGGGCGCGTGGCCGGTCCTCCGCCCGGTCCACCGCCCCTGGTTCCTGCGCGGATCAGCGGTACGGGGCCGGACGGCGTCGGCCCGGTGCCAGGTGCACTCATGTGAATCGTCCCCTCGACCGGTGCGGAGCCGCACCGCCTGACACGCATGGTGCCACTCCTGCACGCGCGCGTGCAGGCGCTCTGCACCCGTTCGGCCCCTCGTCCTCCGGCCTGCGGGTGGCTCGGTAGGTTGGGGCGCATGCGTGCAGTGGTGCAGAGGGTCGACGGCGCGAGCGTCGTCGTCGCAGGGGAGACCGTCGGTGAGATCAGCGGCGAGGGGCTGTGCGTCCTGGTGGGGGTGACCCATGACGACACCCCGGAGAAGGCCGCCCAATTGGCCAGAAAACTCTGGTCCGTCCGGGTACTGAAGGACGAGAAGTCATGCTCCGACGTGAACGCGCCGCTGCTCGTGATCTCTCAGTTCACGCTCTACGGGGACGCCCGCAAGGGCCGCCGCCCCACCTGGAACGCGGCCGCGCCCGGCCCCGTCGCCGAGCCCCTCGTGGACGAGGTCGTCCACCGGCTGCGCGAACTGGGCGCCCGTGTGGAGACGGGCCGGTTCGGAGCGTCGATGCGCGTCTCCCTCACGAACGACGGCCCGTTCACGGTGCTCCTGGAGGTCTGACCGGGGCCGGGCCCCGCGCCCGGACCCAGCCTGACCGACAGGACAGCCCCTACGGCTCGACCACGGTCTCCTGAGCCGCCGCCGTCGTCCCGACGATCAGCGGCGCGTCCACGGGCACGTTCCGCTTCACCAGGGCGAGGGCGATCGGGCCCAGCTCGTGGTGGCGGACGGAGGTCGTCACGAAGCCGAGCTGCCGGCCGTCCTCCCCGTCGGCCGCGAGCCGCACCGGCGTGCCGTGCCCCGGCAGCAGCACCTCGCTGCCGTCCAGGTGCAGGAAGACCAGGCGGCGCGGCGGCTTCCCCAGGTTCTGCACCCGGGCGACGGTCTCCTGGCCCCGGTAGCAGCCCTTCTGGAGGTGGACCGCGCTGCCGATGAGACCGACCTCGTGCGGGATGGTCCGGTGGTCGGTCTCGAAACCGAGCCGCGGCCGGTGCGCCTCGACGCGCAGCGCCTCGTACGCGAGCATCCCGGCGGCCGGCCCGTGGGAGGCGGCGAAGGACTCCAGGTCCGCGCGCGGCAGGAACAGGTCGCGGCCGTGCGGGGTCTCCCGTACGACGACGCCCTCGGGCACCTCGGCGATGGAACCGGCCGGGAGGTGGACGACCGCGATCTCGTCCGTACGGTCGGCGACCTCGACCCGGTAGAAGAACTTCATCGACTCCAGGTACGCGACGAGCTCCTCCCTCGTCCCCGGCTCGACGTGCGCCCACACCGTCTCGCCGTCGTCGACGAGATACAGGGCGTGCTCGATGTGCCCGTTCGCGGAGAGGACGAGCGCCTCGGTGGCCCGGCCCGGCGGCAGATCGGTCATGTGCTGGGTGACAAGCAGGTGCAGCCAGCTCAGCCGGTCGTCACCGGTGACGGTGACGACACCGCGGTGGGAAAGGTCGACGAAACCGTGGCCGTCGGCGAGAGAGCGCTGCTCGCGGAACAGGTCGCCGTAGTGCGCGGCGACACCTTCGTGGGGGGGGGGGGGGGGGCGCGCGCCCCGGGCGGGGCGCGGGGGGGGGGGGGGGGGGTGTGGGGTGGGGAGAGAGAAG
>NZ_JBHVZO010000020.1:106135-156118 GCF_042879855.1 Streptomyces sp. NPDC058326
GGAGACACCCTCTATGTGGAGGCAGACCGCCAGCTCGCCTTCGACGGGAGCCTTCGGCAGGGCACGATGTTCATGGGCTCGCAGGGCGGCGTCATGGGGATGGTGCGCGGCCAGGGCACCGGGCAGGGACAGCAGGGGGCTGGTCGTGGAAGGTCGCTGCATACGGCAAGCCTACGACTCGGCGCCGGCGGCCTTCGTGGCGCCGTCGCCGGCGGCCTTCCCGGCGCAGTCGCCGCACCGCCCGAAGATCGCGAAGTGCTTCATGTCCGTCTCGAACCCGAAGGTCTCACGGAGCTTCCCGGTGAACTCGGCGGCCACCTCGACATCGGCCTCGATCACCCCGGAGCAGTCCCGGCAGACCAGGTGCAGATGGTGGTGCCGGTCGGCGAGGTGGTACGTCGGAGCCCCGTGCCCCAGATGGGCGTGGCTCACCAGACCGAGCTCCTCCAGGAGCTCCAGGGTCCGGTAGACGGTGGAGATGTTCACCCCCGAGGCGGTCCTGCGGACCTCGACGAGGATGTCGTCGGGCGTCGCGTGCTCCAGCGCGTCGACGGCCTCCAGGACAAGCTGACGCTGCGGCGTCAGCCGATAGCCGCGCTGCCGCAGGTCGCTCTTCCAGTCGGTGCTCACCACGCCCCCCAGTGTAGGAGGGCGCGGCGCTCCGCCCCAGGCTTCCGGTGGCTCTAGCGGAAGAAGGCGATGCCGTCGTCCGGCAGGTCGCCGAGGTTGCGGGCCATCTCCGCGACCTCTTCCGGCGTCACGACCTTCTTGAGGTGCGCCGACATGTACGGCCGCAGCGGGACCTCGGGGGTCGCCTTCTCGCCCACCCACATCAGGTCGCTCTTCACGTAGCCGTACAGGCGCTTGCCGCCGGAGTACGGGCCCGAGGCCGCCGTCCGGGCGACGGCGTCCGTCGCCAGGTCGATCTGCGGCTTCTGGTCGGCGAGCTCGCCGTACCAGATCTCGACGATGCCCTGGTCGCGGACCATGACGACCTCGACCTTGCGGTCCTTGTCGATGCGCCAGTAGCCGCTCTCGCTCTCCAGCGGACGGACCTTGTTGCCCTCGTCGTCCAGGACCCAGGAGTGGGAGGTGTACTCGAGGAAGTCCCGGCCGTCGTGGCTGAACGTCACGGACTGACCGAAGTTGCACTTCTCGGCGCCGGGGAAGTCGGAGACACCCGCGCCCTCCCACGTACCGAGCAGGAACGCGAGGGGGACGAGGTCCGGGTTGAGGTCGGACGGGATCTCGATCATGAGCAGCTCTGGCGTTCTCTAGAAGTGGTTAGCGCTGACCCTGGTACAGCTTCTTCACAGCCAGTCCGGTGAAGGCGAGCACGCCGACGGCGACCAGGACCAGCAGGATTTCGAAGAAAATGATCACAGGGTGCTCCTCGACGAGCGGTGAAGGCGGAACGGGCCGGACCCCAGCTTAGTGGGCGGGGGCCCGGCCCACTCGGTGAGGTGGGTCTCGCGCGGCGGACCTAGCCGAGCAGCTGCGCCTGGAGGGTGACGGTCTGCTGGAACGGCACGGTCAGCGCCTCGCCCTTGCGGGTCTGGGTGACCACGGCGAACGTGTCGCCGGCCTGGATGTAGGCCCAGCGGGTCTGCTCCGGGCCGTGCGGCTTCCGCTCGTCGTAGGTGTACAGCGAGAGGTAGGAGAGCCGCACGTCCTTCACGGAGTCGTCCAGCGTCTCGCCCTCGACACCGTCGGGGAGCCTGCTGCCTCGGGTGCCCGTGTCCATGACGTCGTCCTTGAACGCCTCCGCGAACGCGACCGAGGAGAACCTCAGCAGGTACACGCGGGTGGCCGTACCGTCCGGCGTCGTCCAGCCGCGGGCGGCGATGTGCCGCAGGGCGGAGTCGGCCAGGGCCTCCTTCACCGCGACCCGGTCGTCGGCGTAGAAGTGGGTGAGGTACGTGTCGATGCCGATCCAGCCGCCGTTCAGGGCGGGGTCGACCTTCGCGCCCTCCGGAGCGGGCAGTACGAGCTTCCGCAGGTCGGCGTGGTGGATCTCGCCTTCGTTGCCGGTGGTGAAGGGGCGCTGGACCCCCTCGGGCAGCGCCGGAAGGGCGAGCTTCGGGTAGGTCCAGCGGCCGTCGGACTCGGTCGCGAGGCCGGGCACCCGGTCGCGGTCCACGGCGGTGATCCCCATGGCCGCACCGGTCCCCACACCGCCGCACACGAGAACGGCGGCGGTCCACCGGGCGATGCCCCGGAGCAGAGGCCGCCGGGACTTCTTGGGCGCGGGTGCGGGGACGGGCGCGGGCTCGGCCCCCGGAGCGGCCTGGACGTCGGGCTTCGGCTCGATCGGGGCCTCGGCCCGAAGTTCGCCCTGGTTCTGGGTCTGGGTCTGCTCGGTCATACGTACTCCCCCGGGGACTCGATGTGGTCGAGCTGCTGCTTCAGCAGGTCCGCCACGGCCGTCCGGTCGAACGGCTTGGCGCTCGCCGCCGTGACCGCGACCATGACCTCGGAGTCGTAGGCGACGCAGATCATGCCTTCCAGCTGCTCCTCCCGCTCCTTCTTGTTCAGCGTCTTGTCCTCGGGCACCAGGTAGCAGGCCGCGTTCCTGTGGTCCTTCACCTTGGGCCCCTTCGGGAACTTCAAAGCCTCCAGAAGGTCCCTGCGCAGGGTGAAGCTGTCCTTGATCCGCCTCTTGTCCTTCATCCGCGTGAGGGTGACGGAGGTGACGGCGGCGTCGCCGAGGTCGGCGAAGGTGCGCACCGCGACGCCCTGGATGCCGAGCCGGTCGACCGCCTTCTCGTACTCGCGCCGCTTCTTGCCGGAGAGCCCCTCGCCCTCCTGCTTCACCAGCGCGACGGCCTCCTTCGGGCCGAGCTCGCCGTCGTTCCCGTACAGCTTGTGGTCGGGACCGAGCTCATACCCGGCCGGCACGGGCAGCAGCAGCTTGCTCAGCGGCGTCCCGGCCTTGCCACGCGCGGCGATCTCGGCCGGGTCCTTGTCCTGCGCGGTCGAGTCCGCGGGGGCCCACACCTCCGTCGGCGCGGTCCGGTCGGCGGAGGAGACGGTGACGGCGGTGTACGCCACCCCGCCCCCGGCCACGCCGAGGACGAGCACAGCGGGCAGCACGACCCCGAGCAGGACGCGGCGCGCGCCGCCTCTCCGCTTCGGCGGCTGCCCGACGGGCACGGTCTCGTCGACAGGTACGGTCACGTCGTTCCGGTCCTCACTCACAGGCGCCCCAGCTGTCGCTCGGCCAGCGAACGGATGTCCTTCTCCGAGATCTTCTTCGTGTCGAAGACCAAGATCTCGACCGCGATGTCCCCGCGGTGGAAGTAGGCCCTGGCCTGGTGGATGTCCAGGTAGCCGGCCTCACGGTGCACGGGGAAGACGTAGTAGCGGCCGTCGGCGGAGCCCTTGAGGACCTCACCCTCGCCGTTCGCGTAGTCCTCGTCGGGCATGTAGCCGTTCTGGTCCTCGATGTAGTCCCGCGCACCGAGGACGTCGCCGGAGCGGTACTGGATCAGGCGGATCTCGGTCGTCCGGTCCTTGCCCGAATCCCAGGACGTGACCGCGACGCGACGGATGCCCAGTTCCAGCTGGTAGCTCAGCGCGTCCCCGGGCCGCTTGAAGTCGGAGGCGAAGTCGTCGACGGACATCCAGCCGTCGCGGTCCCCGAACTCGTCCTTCCTCGCCCCCGCGGGCTTCGGCAGCAGCAGCTTCCGCAGGTCGCCCTGCGCCTTCGCCTGAAGGTCCTCCGAGGCGGGCAGCGGATCCGGCTCCTGGCCCTTCGGGAGCGGCTTCGGGTAGGCCAGACCGGGCTGGTTCAGCGGCGGGAGCGGGACCGGCTCCCGTTCGGCCTGGATGCCGTAGCCGACCGCCGTGCCGCCGACGAGGCCGAGGACGGCGGCGACGGCTATCAGGCCGGCCGTGCGGAGGGCGCGGCGGCGCGGCCGTGCGGTGGGCGGTGTGTCCGAGGGCACATCCGGCGCCGCGTCCCGCGAGTCGACCGGAGGCGCTGCTTCCGCGCCGGCCTCCGGCCCCGGTGGCGGTGCCGTTTCCGGATTTTGGATACTTTCTTCGTTGCTCAAGAGTCCCCCCACGAGACCTGAAGCACGGATTCCGTTATCCGCGCACCCAGCTGACACGTGAGGTGCGCATGAGGTTGCAGCACCGCGCATTACAGTTCGGTATATGGCGAAGAAGCTCGTGATCAAGGTGACCGCAGGGGCCGACGCCCCCGAACGCTGCTCCCAGGCCTTCACGGTGGCCGCCGTCGCCGTCGCCAGCGGCGTCGAGGTCTCGCTCTGGCTGACCGGCGAGTCCTCGTGGTTCGCCCTCCCGGGCCGGGCCGCCGAGTTCGAACTCCCCCACGCGGCGCCGCTGCCGGACCTGATCGACTCGATCCTGGCGGCCGGGCGCATCACGCTCTGCACCCAGTGCGCGGCGCGGCGGGAGATCACGGAGAAGGACGTCCTGGACGGCGTCCGCATCGCCGGCGCCCAGGTGTTCGTCCAGGAGGCCCTGACGGACGGGACGCAGGCCCTCGTCTACTGACCCGGCCTCGCGGCGCTAGCGCTCCCGGCGCTTCTTGCCGTCCAGCTCGTCCCACCACTCGTCCGACGTCGGGTCGCCCGACGGGTCGTCCCACCAGCGGTCCTCCGGGCCCCGGCGGTTCGCGACCATCGCGGCGACCGGGGGGATGAGCATGGCGACCACGCACATGCCGATGGCCACCGGCATCGAGAAGAGCCGCACGACGGCCCAGGCGCCCACGAAGAGGACCAGGCAGGCGCCCATCATCCAGAAATAGACGTGGCGACGTCGTGCGTACACACCTTCAGCGTACGACCGGGCCGACCGGCGTTCACGGCGGCCGGAGGCCGCGAGAAGAAAGAAGACCGAAGGGCCGTGCCTCTAGTCCTGGAAATGGCGTCCAACCCCCCAGGAGGCACGGCCCTTCGGCCGGTTCAGCGTTGCGGGGTCACACCGCGATGGCGACCTCCGCGAGGCCACCCTTCTGGGCCACGACCTGGCGGTCGGCGGTGCCGCCGGGGACCAGGGCGCGGACGGTCCAGGTGCCCTCGGCCGCGTAGAAACGGAACTGGCCGGTGGCGGAGGTCGGGACCTCGGCCGTGAACTCGCCGGTCGAGTCCAGGAGGCGGACGTAACCGGTGACGGGCTCGCCGTCCTTGGTCACGAAGCCCTGGATGGTGGTCTCACCGGGCTTGATCGTCGAGGCGTCGGGGCCGCCGGGCTGCGCTCCACACATGTCGTTCTGTCCTTACGGTCGAGGGGTCCGGAGGAGGGGAGGGTCCGGGGATTACTTGTTGGCGCCGAGCTCGATCGGCACGCCGACGAGGGAGCCGTACTCGGTCCACGAGCCGTCGTAGTTCTTGACGTTGGTGACCTCGAGCAGCTCGTGCAGGACGAACCAGGTCAGCGCGGAGCGCTCACCGATGCGGCAGTAGGCGATGGTGTCCTTCGCCAGGTCGACCTGCTCGGCCTCGTAGAGGGCCTTGAGCTCGTCGTCCGACTTGAACGTGCCGTCGTCGTTGGCGTTCTTCGACCACGGGATGTTGCGGGCGCTCGGCACGTGGCCGGGGCGCTGCGACTGCTCCTGCGGGAGGTGCGCCGGGGCGAGCAGCTTGCCGGAGAACTCGTCGGGCGAGCGGACGTCGACCAGGTTCTGCGCGCCGATCGCGGCCACGACGTCGTCGCGGAAGGCACGGATCGAGGAGTCCTGGGCCTTGGCCTTGTACTCGGTGGCCGGGCGGGCCGGGACCTCGGAGCCGTCGACCAGGTCGCGGGAGTCGAGCTCCCACTTCTTGCGGCCGCCGTCGAGGAGCTTCACGTCCTGGTGGCCGTAGAGCTTGAAGTACCAGTAGGCGTACGAGGCGAACCAGTTGTTGTTGCCGCCGTAGAGGACGACCGTGGTGTCGTTCGCGATGCCCTTCGCCGAGAGGAGCTTCTCGAAGCCCTCCTGGTCGATGAAGTCACGGCGGACCGGGTCCTGAAGGTCCTGGGTCCAGTCGATCCGGATGGCGTTGCGGATGTGGTTCTTCTCGTAGGCCGAAGTGTCCTCGTCGACCTCGACGATGGCGACCTGCGGGTTGTCGAGGTTGGCCTCGACCCAGTCCGCGTCGACCAGGACGTCGCTGCGAGCCATGCTGTTCTCCTCCGGGGCAGTGTGCGGCGGTGTGGTGCGGGTGTGGTGCGGTACGCGTCGTCGCGTGCGTACGGACAGCGGACGTGCGTACGGCTACACAGGCAGGCCCTGACCTCGGTCGGAGGGCCTGAGGAATACGGGAGTGGTGAGTCCCGCTCAGACGGAGCGACAGAGCATGGCGGCGACGCGGCACAGGTCTACTGCCCGCCGCTTCGTGAGATCCGCCTGTCGCTTCATGCCCTCGATCGTAGGGACGGACAGGCGGCCGTGTCACCGGTGTGTCGTATTTTGAGACGCGATCGTCCGAGATGCGAGACGCGATCACCGTACGGAGGGGCTCCGGAGGCCCCCGCGGCCCGGCGTCCAGCACCGTTTCTGCGCTTCGGACAGCGTCGTCTCAACATGTGACCAAGGGGTACGTACGGGTCTCCGGAGGCTCCCGGGGTTGCTCCCGGCGCTCCGCGGACCGCGCCCGCGGGTGCCGTCAGCCCGCGAGGACTATGTCCGTGCCGGACACCGAGACGGCCAGACCCTCCGGCCTGGGCTCGACCTTCTCCACCTTCATGCCGGCGATCGCCCCGATCGGGCGCTCGAAGTCGGTCCGCTCACGGACCAGTTCCTCGATGCCGGGGATGCCCTCGCCCGGCACCTCGTCGGCGCGGACCCGGATCGTGTCGCCGTTCACCACGGTCACCGTCGACAGGACCGTGCGGGTCAGGGTGCGGCCCATGATCGTCACCCCGCCGGTCACCTTCACCTTGCCGTTCTCGCCGTAGGCGACGGTGGCCTCCCGGTCGGACGCGGCGGTGAGGTCCGCGTACGAGATGAGGGCGGTCCCGCTCGCGGAACCCGCCTTCGCCCCCGCCCAGTCGCCGGTCACGGTGACGTCCCGCAGCGCCATGGTCAGCTCGCCGACCCGGACGCGCCGGCTGCCCGCCGTCGCCGAGACACCGGTCGCCTTCACGTCGACCTCGTCGAACCGCTTGCCGGCGACCTGGGTGAGGAACGGGAAGCCCTTGATGTCGACCTCGATCGAGTCGCTTTCGACGGCCGAGAGCTTCACCCGGCTCGACGCCTCCGACTCGGCGTAGGCCAGGGCCAGCCGGTCTGTCCCGACGAGGACCCCGCCCAGCACGACGGCCACGATCAACAGAATCCGCAGTGCTCGCATGGGCTGAGTGTCCCCCCGATGGAAATGAATATGTCCGGCCCCCCGACACGAAGATCGACGTGCCGGGGGGCCGGTTGGTTCCCGCGCGGCCCCCGGACCAGGGTCCGGTCAGGGGCGCGTCGGGGCGGCGTCAGGGCCGCCTCGGGGTCAGGCCAGCGCCCGGCCGAGGAGGTACACGGCGGGCGCCGCGGCCGTCAGCGGCAGCGCGACCCCGGCCGTCATGTGGACGAAGCGGGACGGGTAGTCGTAACTGGCCACCCGCAGGCCGACGAGCGCGCAGATCCCGGCCCCGAGGCCGAGCAGCGCCCCGGACGTGCCCAGGCCGGTGAGACCGCCCGCCGCGATCCCCGCGCCCGCGGAGGCGAGCAGCGCGGCGACCAGAGAGACCGGGCCGGGCAGCGGGAGGGCACGGGCCAGGACGGTGGCGGCGACGGCGACCCCGCCGACGACCACCGCGTCGGACGCGGCCCCGAGGTGCCCGGTGGCGACGACGGTCAGCGCCGCCGAGGCCACGGTGGCCATCAGGCCGTACATCCGCTCGTCCGGGTCGGCGTGGCTGCGCAGCTGGAGGACGAGACAGAGCAGCACCCAGGCGCCCAGCGTGCCGAGCATCGCGGCGGCCGCGTGCTCGCGACCGGTGGCGAGCAGGGCGGCGTCGGCCGCGAGCCCGCCGGCGAAGGCGAGGGCGATTCCCTGCCGGGCGGGCCACATGCCGTTGAGCCGGAACCAGCCGGCGGCGGTGAGGCCCTGGAGCAGGACGAGCGGGACGAGCAGGCCGTATGTGCCGAGGGCGGCGCCCCCGGCGAGCAGCAGTCCGAGGACGGCGGTGAGCGCGGCGGGCTGCATCCCCGGCTCGATCACGGGCGAGCGTCCTTCGGCCCGGGCCCGCTGGGCGTCGGTGATCCGGGTGTTGCCCGAGGTACTGGGCGTGGACCAGGCGGGGCCCGTCTCCCCTACGGCCGAGCCGGCCGGCGAACCGGCCACCGAACCGGCCGCCGGAGCCGCCGGAGCCATCGCCGGGGCGGGAGCGGGCGCCGGAACCTGCTGCGGCCCGGCGTCATAGGACGGGACGGGCGTGCCGTACGACTGGTACGGCTCATACGACTGGTGCGGCTCGTACGGCTGACCGTACGCCTCCGCCGCCTCCGCCTCCTGCGCCCCGTAGGCCGCGGGGGCCTGGGCGGCCCCCGCCCGCGCGGCCTGGATCTGGTCGTACGAGACGGCCGGCTGGTACTGGGTGTCCCAGGTCTGGCCCTCCCACGTCTGGGTGACGTCGGGGCTCTCCGCCCCCTGCCCGCCCTGACCCTGCCCCTGGTTCCCGTTCGCGTACGGGTCGTACTGCTGCCCGCCGTAGTACTGGTCGTTGCTCATTGCTCTGGGGTTCACCCTCCTGCGAACGGGGGGAGCACCTCGACCGTGCCGCCCTCGGCAAGCCGTACCGTCTCATGGCTCCGGGTCCCGACGGGGTCACCGTCGACCAGGAACGAGCACCGCCGGAGGACCTGGACGAGCTCGCCCGGGTGCTTCGCGCGGACGGCGTCGAGCGCCTCCGCGAGGTGCTCGGCGGTGTACGGCTCCTCCGCGACACCGGCCGCGGCCTTGGCCGCGGCCCAGTAGCGGATGGTTCCCGCTGCCATAGCGGCGCTCCCTTCGTTCGTGTGCGCGCCGCTCCCCATGATGGGCTATGCGCGCGTGAGCCAGCCCCCGAGCCGGGTGAGCAGCTCCTCGCCGGCGGCGTTCTCGGCGTGGCCCATGCCCCGTTCCAGCCACAGCTCCGCGTCACCGGCCGCGGCCAGCATCCGGGGGTGGTCGAGCGGGAAGTACGCGTCCCGGTCGCCGTGCACGATCAGCAACGGAGTCGGCGCGATCAGCGGCACGGCCTCCACGGGAGAGAGGGGCACGGGGTCCCAGGCGCGCCTGTCGATCCGGGTGCGGAGCCCGTAACGGCCGACGAGGCGGCCCTCCGGCCGGGTGACCACCCAGTGGAGGCGGCGCATCGGGGCCGTACCCCGGTAGTACCAGCGGGCCGGCGCGGAGACGGCGGCCACCGCGTCGGCCCGTCCCTCCGTCCCCCGGTCGAGGGCCGCGTGGCGCAGGACCACGGACCCGCCCATGGAGAAGCCGACCGTCGCCACGCGCGCGTGGCCGAGGCGGCGGGCCCAGCGGACGGCGGCGGACAGGTCGAGGACCTCCCGGTCGCCGACGGTGGACAGGCCGCCGGAGCGGCCGTGCCCGCGGAAGGAGAAGGTCACGACGGCCGCGCCACGCTCCGCGAAGGCCCGGGCGGCGCGCCGGACGGCGGGCCGGTCGGCCGACCCGGTGAACCCGTGCGCCACGACGACGGCCGTATCGGTGACACTTGCGGTGGAGGGTTCGTAAACCGCCTCGATCCGGACACCGTCATCGGTACGCAACATGGCCCGTCGGGATCCGGAAGTGATCAGGGAGACATCCACCATGTGAAATCCGCCCTCTCCCTCTGAACTCATGTGGGCTATTCTGCTGGGCAGAGGATCCGGGCGACGCAGCCCCCGGGTCCTTTTGCGTTTTCCGACCGTTGTTACGGACGGATGAACAAAAGCTCTCAGGGCGCGAGAGCCCGCAGTGATCTGCGTGAAGCAGTGTTTGTACGAAGCAGTGCACGTCCTCGCAGGGACCGAGGAGGAACCGACGTTATGAGCGAGCGACCGAAGCACGACCGACCGACGGCAGTGACGGCAGGTGGGGCGCGATGAGCTCACTGCTGCTCCTCACCAACGCTCTCCAGCCGTCGACCGAGGTGCTTCCCGCACTCGGTCTGCTGCTCCACAACGTCCGGGTGGCACCGGCCGAGGGCCCCGCCCTCGTGGACACCCCCGGCGCGGACGTCATCCTCGTCGACGGCAGGCGGGACCTCCCGCAGGTCCGTTCGCTCTGCCAGCTGCTGCGGTCCACCGGGCCCGGCTGCCCCCTGATCCTCGTCGTCACCGAGGGCGGCCTCGCGGCTGTCACCGCCGACTGGGGCATCGACGACGTCCTCCTCGACACCGCGGGCCCGGCCGAGGTCGAGGCACGCCTCCGGCTCGCCATGGGCCGGCAGCAGATCGTCGCCGACGACTCCCCCATGGAGATCCGCAACGGTGACCTGTCGGTCGACGAGGCGACGTACAGCGCGAAGCTCAAGGGCCGGGTCCTGGACCTGACCTTCAAGGAGTTCGAGCTGCTCAAGTACCTGGCGCAGCACCCCGGCCGGGTCTTCACCCGCGCGCAGCTCCTCCAGGAGGTGTGGGGGTACGACTACTTCGGCGGCACCCGGACGGTCGACGTCCACGTGCGGCGGCTGCGGGCCAAGCTGGGCCCCGAGCACGAGTCGCTCATCGGCACCGTCCGTAACGTCGGCTACCGCTTCGTCACCCCGGAGAAGGTCGAGCGGGCGGCGGAGGAGGCCCGCGCCAAGGAGGAGGCGCGCGCCAAGGACGCCCGTGCGGGCGGCCGCGTCAAGGACGCCACGGCGGGTGTCACTCCCTCGGAGGACAGGAACGTGGCGGACGCCACAGTGCGACCTGCCGGTAGGTAGGTCACCCCGCGTAGACTGCCGCGCGTGGCCAAGGTGACGCGGGATGACGTAGCTCGACTGGCAGGTACTTCTACCGCGGTCGTGAGCTACGTCATCAACAACGGACCCCGGCCGGTCGCCCCGGCCACGCGCGAGCGTGTCCTCGCCGCCATCAAGGAGCTGGGGTACCGCCCCGACCGGGTGGCCCAGGCGATGGCCTCGCGGCGCACCGACCTCATAGGCATGATCGTCCCCGACGCGCGGCAGCCGTTCTTCGCGGAGATGGCACACGCGGTCGAGCAGGCCGCCGCCGAGCGCGGGAAGATGGTCCTCGTCGGCAACTCCGACTACCGCACCGAGCGTGAGGTCCACTACCTGCGCGCCTTCCTCGGGATGCGGGTCTCCGGACTGATCCTGGTCAGCCAGGGCATGAGCGAGCAGGCCGCGAGCGAGATCGAGGCCTGGGACGCGCGCGTGGTGCTGCTGCACGAGCGGCCCGAGGCGATCGACGACGTGGCCGTCGTCACCGATGACATCGGCGGCGCCCAGCTCGCCACCCGGCACCTTCTGGAGCACGGCCACCCGTATGTGGCGTGCCTCGGCGGCGTCCCGAACACCCCGGCCGTCGGCGACCCGGTCGCCGACCACGTCGAGGGCTGGCGGCGCGCCATGCTGGAGGCCGGCCGCTCGACCGAGGGCCGGCTCTTCGAGGCCCCGTACAACCGCTACGACGCCTACCAGGTCGCCCTCAAGCTCCTCGCGGGCCCCGACAGGCCGCCGGCCATCTTCTGCTCCACCGACGACCAGGCCTTCGGTGTGCTCCGGGCGGCGCGCGAGCTGCGCATCGAGGTGCCCACGGAGCTCGCGGTCGCGGGCTTCGACGACGTGAAGGAGGCGGCGCTCACCGACCCGCCGCTGACCACGATCTCCTCGGACCGGCCGGCGATGGCCCGGGCGGCGGTGGACCTGGTCCTCGACGACTCGCTCCGGGTGGCGGGCTCGCGCCGCGAGCGCGTGAGGCTGTTCCCTTCGGCCCTGGTCGTCCGCCGCTCCTGCGGCTGCGGCGAGTAAGCACCCAGAGGACAGCAACCAGAGGACAGCACCCCGCGCCTTTATATAGGGCATACGGGGTTCTGTCGGGCTTCTCAGCCGCTCCTCAGACGGCTCTCATGTACGGCTCCGAGAGTCGTAGCCATGACGGACTTCCCGGAGCAGCAGCCGCAGCAGCCCTTCCACCCGCCGCAGCCGCCGAGGCCGCCGTACGACCCGACGCGGTCGCACCCGTTCGACCCGGCGCAGCCGATCGTCACCGAACCGGGCACGACGGTCTGGCCGTCGGGCGGGCACGTACCTCCGCCGACGGGCCCGCCGGCCCCGCCCGTGGCTCCCGCCGGAGGCCGGGGCTCCCGTCGCCGCGCCAGGCGCGGGGCCGGTCTCATGGTGGCCGTGGCCATCGCGGCCGCCGCGGTCGGCGGCGGCGCGGCCACGCTCGTCAAGGAGTTCGCCTCCGACGCCCCCGCCGCCGCTTCCTCGGCCGTGAGCGGCACCAACGTCTCCGCGGGCAGCGCGGGCACGGTCGCCGGTGTCGCCGAGGCCGTCTCCCCCTCCATCGTCGAGATCTCCGCGGCCTCGAACGCGGGCAAGTCGACCGGATCGGGCGTGATCATCACCTCCGACGGGGAGATCGTCACCAACAACCACGTGATCTCCGGCGCCTCCGAGATCACCGTCCGGCTCAGCGACGGCAAGAGCTACCGGGCCGAGGTCGTCGGCACGGACCCCGACAAGGACCTGGCGCTCATCAAGCTGAAGGGCGCCTCCGGGCTCAGGACGGCCACGCTCGGCGACTCCTCCAAGGTCCGGGTCGGCGACCAGGTCGTGGCGATCGGCTCCCCGGAAGGCCTGACCGGCACGGTCACCAGCGGCATCGTCTCCGCGCTCGACCGGGACGTGACGGTCGCCAAGGACGACGACAGCCGACAGCAGGAACAGCAGCAGTACGACCCCCGGCAGGGCTGGCCGTTCGAGTTCGGCGGGCAGCAGTTCAACGGCGACACCGGCTCGTCGAAGACCACGTACAAGGCGATCCAGACCGACGCCTCGCTCAATCCGGGGAATTCCGGCGGTGCGCTGATCAATATGGACGGCGAGATCATCGGCATCAATTCGGCCATGTATTCGCCCAGTTCTTCGAACGGCTCCACGGCCGGAAGCGTCGGCCTCGGATTCGCCATCCCGGTCGACACCCTGAAGGCCGACCTGGACAGCCTCCGCGCGGGCGGTGACAACTGACCGGCGCAGGGGCGGCGTGCGACGCTGAAGCCATGACGGGACAGCGAAACGAAGCCGAGCGCATCCTCATCGTCGACGACGAGCCCGCCGTCCGGGAGGCCCTGCGCCGCAGCCTCGCCTTCGAGGGGTACGGGACACAGGACGCCGTCGACGGCCTCGACGCGCTCGCCCGGATGGAGTCGTACGCCCCCGATCTCGTCGTCCTCGACGTCCAGATGCCCCGCATGGACGGGCTGACCGCGGCCCGCCGGATCAGGGCCTCCGGCTCCACCGTCCCGATCCTGATGCTCACCGCCCGGGACACCGTCGGCGACCGGGTCACCGGGCTCGACGCGGGCGCGGACGACTACCTGGTGAAGCCCTTCGAGCTGGACGAGCTGTTCGCCCGGATCAGGGCCCTGCTCCGGCGCAGCTCGTACGCCTCGGCCACGGCCGCCGCCCCCGCCGACACCGACGTGCTGGCCTTCGAGGACCTGCGGATGGACCTGGCCACGCGCGAGGTGTCCCGGGGCGGGCGGACCGTCGAGCTGACGCGGACCGAGTTCACCCTCCTGGAGATGTTCCTGGCGCACCCGCGGCAGGTGCTCACCCGGGAGCAGATCCTGAAGGCCGTGTGGGGCTTCGACTTCGAGCCGAGTTCGAACTCGCTGGACGTGTACGTGATGTATCTGCGGCGCAAGACGGAGGCGGGCGGCGAGCCGCGCCTCGTGCACACAGTGCGGGGCGTGGGGTACGCGCTGCGGGGAGGGGGCGGCGAGTGAGGAGTCCCCTGGCGTGGTTCCGCTCCCGGCCGCTCCGCTCCCGACTCGCGCTGCTCACGGCGGTCGCCGTCGCGGTGGCGGTGGCGGCCGTGTCGCTCGCCTGCTGGTTCGTGACGCGGGCGCAGCTGGAGACCGAGATGGACTCCTCGCTGCGCAGCACGCGCCTGGACGCGAACGGGGTGCAGAGCCTGCTGACGATGTGCCGCCAGGGCACGACACCCCCGCCGGTGGCGGGTTCGTACACGGTCCAGGTGATCCTCGCCAACGGCAGTGTGTGCACCTCGGGGAAGGCCGCGATCCCGGCCGGCGAGGGGGATCTCGCGGTGGCGCGGGGCCGGCTGGAGTACGTCCTGCACACGGTGAAGGACGACACCGGGCGTGAGATGCGGGTCTACACCTACCCGCAGGAGGGCCCGATCGGCCTCGCCGTCTCGGTCGCCCGGCCGTTCACCGAGATCGACAACTCGATGTCGACGCTGCGCTGGGTGCTGCTCCTGGTCTCCGGGATCGGGGTCGTGGGCGCGGGCGCGGCCGGCCTGTGGGTGGCGAGGACCGGTCTCGAGCCGGTGGACCGGCTGACCGGGGCGGTCGAGCACGTGGCCGCGACCGAGGACCTGACCGTGCGCATCCCGGTGGAGGGCGAGGACGAGATCGCCCGTCTGTCGCGCTCCTTCAACGCGATGACGGCGGCGCTTGCGACGTCCCGCGACCGGCAGGCGCAGCTGATCGCGGACGCGGGCCACGAGCTCCGGACGCCCCTCACCTCCCTCCGTACGAACGTCGAACTGCTCGCGCGCAGCGAGGAGACGGGCCGGGCGATCCCGCCGGACGACCGGCGGGCCCTGATGGCCTCGGTGAAGGCGCAGATGACGGAGCTGGCGGCGCTGATCGGAGACCTCCAGGAGCTGGCCCGCCCGGACGCGGCGCAGCCCGGCCCGCTCGAAGTGGTCCCGCTCCACACCATCCTGCGGACGGCCCTGGACCGGGCCCGGCTCAGGGGCCCCGAGCTGACCCTGGTGACGGACCTGGCGCCCTGGTACGTACGGGCGGAGCCCGCGGCCCTCGAACGGGCGCTGATGAACGTCCTGGACAACGCGGTGAAGTTCTCGCCGCCGCGCGGCACGGTCGAGGTGACCCTGATGCGGGGCGAGCTGACCGTCCGCGACCAGGGCCCCGGCATCGCGCCGGACGAGCTCCCGCACGTCTTCGACCGCTTCTGGCGCTCCCCGTCGGCCCGCAGCCTCCCGGGCTCGGGCCTGGGCCTGTCGATCGTGGCCCGTACGGTCCACCACGCGGGCGGCACGATCACCCTCACCCCGGCGGAGGGCGGCGGCACCGTGGCGACGGTCCGGCTGCCGGGAGCGCCGACCCCGCCGCCGGCGGGGTCAGTTGTGCCGGAGCAGGGCTTCGACGAGGCCTGAGCGGGTGTTCGGGAAGTCCATGGGGACGATGCCGAGTCCGGTCCTCCCGGCCGCCCAGGACCCGTCGAGGAAGCTGTGGACGCGCGGGTTCAGGCGGTCGGAGTTCCAGCGTGGCGGCAGGTAGGCGGAGGTGCTGGTGAAGTTCACGTACAGCTTGCCGGGCTGTTCGGCGGCGGCGCGGAAGTGGGACTCGATCTTCGGGTACTTGGCGTCGGGGAGCGCGTTCCAGTCGTCCTGGACGGAGAAGAACGAGCCGTCGGCCCAGCGCAGTCCGGGCAGTCCGCCGTTGTCGGCGAGGAGGACGACCCGGCCGCGGGCCTCGCCGAGGAGCGGCGGCCCGTCGCCGATGCGGAAGAGGGAGCGCCAGCCGCGGCCGTCGAGGTAGTCGTCGAAGACCGCGCGGAAGGTGGCGTCGGACTCCTCGGAGTACTCCTGTTTGACCCGCATGAGGACGGTCTCGGAGGGGTGCGCGGTGAGGAAGGCACGGCAGGCGACGAGGACGTCACCGAACATCATGTTCTGGTAGGACGCGCCGTGGTGGATGGCGAAGGAACCGCCGGTCACCCGGCACCGGATGTCCAGGAAGCGGATGCCGCTGTCCAGCTGCTGGGCGATGGTGGTGTTCTGGCACTCGGACCAGGGGCCGCCGAACCGCGCTCCGGAGTCGTGGGTGCCGGGGATGGTGAGCTGCCGCAGCGGCGTCGCGTCGCCGTGCGCCGCCATCCAGGCCCGTACGTCCACGGCCGAGGCGGGGGGCGCCCCGAGCATCACTCCGGCCCCGGCGGCAAGGGCCCCCACGAGAAAGCGTCGTCGCTCCATGCCCGGATAATGACAGGGTCACGACAAACACACCAGGGGTCCGGCGCGCCGACGCCGACGTCCGCGGGACCCGGGGCCTGCCGAAGTCCGGTTCCGCGCGACCCGGGGACGGCCGAGGGCCGGTTCCGACGGGAACCGGCCCTCTTGACCCTTCAGACGCGATTCACGCGCGCATGCCGTGGGTCACCGCGTGACGGTGAACGCGCACCAGGGCGTCCAGGCCGAGTCCTGGCCGCTGCCCTTCGCGTGCAGGCGGAACCGGTACTCCCCCGGCTTCAGTTCGCCCGCGCCCAGAGCGAGGTTGAAGACCATGCCGTTCGGCCAGATCCGCTCGGTCCTGGTGAGGAGCGCGGCCTCGCCCGGCCTGGCGACCTCGAAGGTGGCCCGCAGGGAGTGGTAACGCCTGTTCTTGCCCGCGTCCTTGCCGAACTCGGCCGGCGAGGCGGCGAGCGCGCCGCCGCTCGCACCGGAGATCACCGGGGTCGGACCGCCCTCGCAGAACTGCGCCTGCTCGTACGGTCCGGCGAAGACCCGGAGAGTCCCCGGCACGCTGGGGTCGGCCTGCGATCCGTTCGCGTTCGCGCCGGCGACGACCGAGACGGAGACGAGCGCGGCGATCACACCGGCGGTGACGCCGATGCGTCGGAGATGCTTCCTGCTCACGGGAAGACCGTCCTTTCCGGTACTAGCGCGGTACGTAGTAGAGGTGCGTGCGGCCGTCGTAGCCGTTCGCACAGCCGTAGGAGTTCCAGATCAGCTGGCCGTAGGTGTTCTCCGCCCCGTAGTCGTCACACCAGTACCAGGACGTGTGGGCGCCGTCGTACAGGTTCCCGACGGTCGTGGCACCCATGGGTTTGATCAGCCACTCCTTGCCCACGGTGGCGAGACGGGGGCTGCTGTACACGGGTGTCTTGTCGTTGTAACTCGTCGGCCCGTACGAGTTGTTGATGATCTGGCCGGCGGCCTTCCGGCCCGTCGCGACGCCGAGGTCGCCGTCCCACTGGTAGTGCACACCGAGGTAGACCCGGCTTCGGGCGTTCTCGGTGGCCGCCGCGCTGAAGGTGGGGAAGGTGCGGGAGACCCCGACCGCGTGCGGATCATCGGTGGTACCGGTGAAGGAGATGTTGTCCGTGCCGAAGAACTGCTTCATCGACTCGGCCCACGCTCCGGCGAAGGTCGCGTGCCCGGAGACGTAGGCCGGGAAGGGTGGGCTGAAGTGGTTTCCGGCTTCGTCGGCCGAGAGCGGCTGCCAGGAACTGTTCTGCGCGGTGTCCGGGTTGCCGTCCGAGTCGGCCAGCCGGACGGCGCTCTCGGGCCGCCACAGATCGATGGAGGTCTGGTACTTCGCGTCCCAGGCGGAGATCCCCGCGTCCGCCATCGAGCCCGCGACCAGCGCGAAGAGGCGGACGTTGGCGAGCTGGTCGAGTCCGCGCTGCGCGGAGACGGTCCGGGTGTGGGTGAAGAGCTGACCCGGCGGCTTGTAGGTGCCGTTCAGGTCGTTGGCCCAGAACCAGGCTATCTGCGTCTGGTCGGCGGTCCGTGTCGTGCTGTCGGCCGCCCCGAGCTCCGCGACCTCCTTGAACTGGGCCGCGTAGGCGGGGCTCTTCAGCAGCTCGGGCATCGTCGCGATCCCGCCGGGCGCCTGCGGACGCAGGTCGGCCGCCGTGGTCTTGAACTGCGTCCACGGGTAGTCGCCGTAGTCGATGAACTTCTTGACCTTGCCCCAGTTCGGATCCGCCGCGGGACCGGAGCCCGTCGGCCGCCACTGGCCGGGGGCGGTGCTCGGGGTGTACGGCGTGGTGTCCCCGGATCCGTCGCCGGTACGACGGGCGATCATCGCCGCGGCGGCCTTCTCACCGACGCTCCTGCCCTCCGCGGTGGTGGCGTCGACCGGCTCGCCCGTGCGGGCCGCCGTGAGGTAGGGGGTGAAGTCGAGCGCGGGAAAGGCCGACGTGAGGACGTTGTGGGCGGCGTGGTCCAACGCCGCCGTGACATCGGGAGCGACGCCGGCCTTCACGCTGATGCCTGAGGTGTAGAGCGCCCCGAGGCAGTTCTCCGGCTTGAAGCCGCCGCTGCTGTGGCAGCGGCTGGCGTTGGCCGCGTCGTACATGGCCAGGTGCATCATGGCCCCGGCCCGAGCCAGGGGTCCCGGAGAGCCGCCCGCGGTGACGTAGGCGTCGATCAGCGCTTGGTTCCAGTAGAGGACTCGGTCGCCTGTGGTCGGACTGGCGTGCGCGGGGGCCGATATGCCCACACTTGCCAGGAAAAGCGCCAGGACGACGGTGATGGAGCGTCTGCCAGGATGTTTCACAGTCCTGCCCCCAGAGATCATGGAAATTGATCGTTCCGACAAGATCCCGAGAAGCATACGATCCGCCTCCCTCCGGCGGGCCGTTCCGGGACGGAATCCTGAACGACGGCTCCACGACCGCCGGTTGACATCCGGGGAGGTCTCGAAGTCCGTCCCCGGCTGTTGATCCGGACCCGGACGCACGGGACCCCGCCGACCGTGACGGCCGGCGGGGTCCCGGGGTTTCGGGGCCACGCCCCGGAGCCTGGTTACGGCTTCGGGGGGTGCACCACGCTGATACGGTCCGTCGCCGGCACCGGCAGCGGAGCCGCCGCCGAGGAGTGGGCTCCCAGGTAGGCGGTGAACACGTCCAGGTCGGACGCGCCGACCAGCTTGTTCTTGTGCTCCTTCAGGACGGGGAAGCCGTCGCCGCCACCGGCCAGGAACTCGTTCATCGCGACCCGGTAGGTCTTCGCCGGGTCGATCGCCTCACCGTTGAGCCGCACCGAGTCGACCACGATCCGGTCGGCACCCGTCTTCGTCATGTCCAGGGTGTACGTGAAGCCCTTCGACACCTGGAGGATCTTCGGGGCCCCCAGGTTGGCGCCGCTGACCTGCTGCTGGAGCGTGGTGATGAGCTGGGCGCCGGTCAGGTCGACCGCCGTCATCATGTTGGCGAACGGCTGGACGTTGTACGCCTCTTCGTAGGTCACGACCCCTTCGCCCTCGGCGCCCGACGGCTTGTGGACCAGCGGCATGCGGATGCCGCCCGGGTTCATCAGGGCGAGCTGCGCGCCGCCCTTGTCGGCCGGGGCCATGCCCTCCAGCTGCGCGTCCGCGATGAGGTTGCCCAGCGGCTTCTCGTACACCTTGTCGGAGTTGTCGATGTCGGCGGAGATGTGGCCGACGGGGCGGCCGGCGATCGGCGCCGACAGGGCCTTCCAGCGCTTGATCAGGGTGCTCATGTCGTCGGCCGGGTCCACGGTACGGGTGACGACGTGGTTCGCGGAGGCGACGGCGGTGCGGACGATGTCCTTCGTGCGACGGTCGTAGGTGAGCGTCGTGTCGGTGTAGAGCCTGCCGAAGGAGGCCGCCGAGGTGACCGTGCGGGGCTTGCCCGCCGGGTCCGCGATGGTGCACGCGTACGCCTGGTGGGTGTGACCGGTGACCAGGGCGTCGACCTGCGGGCTGACGTTCTTGGCGATGTCGACGATCGGGCCGGAGATGCCGTCGCCGGGACCCGGGCTGTCGCAGTCGTAGTTGTACGCGCCCGAGGCCGGGGCGCCGCCCTCGTGGAGGAGGGCGACGATCGACTTCACGCCCTTGCGCTCCAGCACCTTGGTGTACTTGTTGATCGTCTCGACCTCGTCGCCGAACTTCAGGCCCTTGACGCCCTCGGCGGACACGATGTTCGCCGTGCCTTCCAGGGTGACGCCGATGAAGCCGATCTTGACGCCGTCCTTCTCCCAGACGAAGTACGGGTCGAGCAGCGGCTTGCCGCTCTTCTCGTCCGTCACGTTGGCCGCGAGGTAGGGGAAGTCCGCCCCCTCGAAGGTCCTGCCCTCCTCGAAGCAGCCCTCGACCGGGTGACAGCCACCGTTCTGTATCCGGGCCAGCTCGCGCGCGCCCTCGTCGAACTCGTGGTTGCCGACCGAGCTCACGTCGAGCTTCAGCTTGTTCAGCGCCTCGATGGTCGGCTCGTCGTGGAACAGGCCGGAGACCAGCGGCGACGCGCCGATCATGTCGCCCGCGGCGGCGGTGACGGAGTACCGGTGGCCCTGACGGGCCTGCCGCAGGTGCGTGGCGAGGTACTCGACGCCGCCGACACCGTTGACGGTCTCGGTCGTCCCGTCCTCCTTGAGGTGGGTGAGCCGGCCCGCCGAGCCCGTCGGCGGCTCCAGGTTGCCGTGCAGGTCGTTGAAGGACAGCAGCTGGACGTCGACCATCCGGCCCCAGCCCTTGCCGTTCCCGTACCCGGCGGCGAACTCGTCCCCGGACGCCCCGGCCGACGGCATCGTGGCGACGAGCGCCCCGACCGTCGCAAGCCCCGCCCCGGTGGCGAGAATCCGCCGCACGGTCTTGTTCTTCCTCGGTGCCACTGCCATCTCTCCCACTCGTCCCCTTGCCCCGTTTCGTCGGGCATTGATCTGCTCCCCGTTGCGCGTGCAGCCTAGAGTCAACGCGCGTAGCGCAACAGGGGGTGGCTGGTTACAAGACAGTTGCCGCTGGCTGACGAAGTGTCGCCGTAGGCTCGTGCCATGACTTCCGACGCGGCACCGGCCCTCGAACCCGGACGGCAGATCCACACCTACGACGAGCTCACCCCCGAGCAGATCCAGGACGTACTGGACCTGCTCGAGGCCGCCGACCACGCGGACGCCCTGCACGCCGTCTCCGAGCAGGGGCGGCTCTATCTGCGGAACGGCAGGCGCGAGGGCGTGCGGCACTTCCTGCTCACCGTCGGCCCCCACCTCTACGGCTACGCCCAGCTGGAGGAGACGGACCCGATCGAGGCCCCGGCCGCCGAACTGGTCGTCCACCCGGCCCACCGGGGCCGCGGCCACGGCCGGGCGCTCGGCACCGCCCTGCTCGCCGCCTCCGGCAAGCGGCTGCGGGTCTGGGCACACGGCGGCAAGGCGGCGGCCCGGCACCTCGCGCAGGTCCTCGGTCTGACGCTCTTCCGCGAGCTGCGCCAGCTCCGCCGGTCCCTCGTGCCGCTGGACATCCCCGAGCCGGTCCTGCCCGCGGGCGTCACGGTCCGTACGTTCGCCCCGGGCCAGGACGACGCGGCCTGGCTCGCCGCCAACGCCGCCGCCTTCGCCCACCACCCGGAGCAGGGCTCGCTCACCCAGCGGGACCTGGACGACCGGATGGCCGAGCCCTGGTTCGACCCGAAGGGCTTCTTCCTCGCCGAGAAGGACGGCCGGCTGATCGGCTACCACTGGACGAAGACCCACGCCGAGGAGCAGCTCGGCGAGGTGTACGTGGTCGGCATCCTGCCCGACGCCCAGGGCGGCGGCCTCGGCAAGGCGCTCACGGCGATCGGCCTGCGCCACCTGGCGGCGCAGGGGCTGCCGACGGCGATGCTGTACGTGGACGCGGACAACACGTCGGCGGTGCGGGTCTACGAGGGCCTGGGCTTCACCACGCACGAGGTGGACCTGATGTACCGCACGGAGTCGTGAGCTCGGAGTCCTGAACAGGGAGTCGTAAGTCCCTCCGGGAAGGGGGCGGTTGACACCGCCCCCTTCTTTGCACCACCCTTTCACTACTTGATTAGTGAAAGGGTGGTGCAAGGGATCGTGCTCGAGTACCGCATCGACCGGCGCAGCGGCGTCGCCACCTACCTCCAGATCGTCCAGCAGACGAAACAGGCCCTCCGCATGGGCCTCCTGGAGCCCGGCGACCGCCTGCCCACCGCACGCGAGGTCGTCGAAGCGACGGCGATCAACCCCAACACGGTCCTCAAGGCCTATCGCGAGCTCGAACGCGAAGGTCTCGTCGAGGCCCGCCGCGGCCTCGGCACCTTCGTCCGCGCCACCCTCGGCACCGGCCCCGCCGACTCGCCGCTGCGCGGCGAACTCACCGACTGGGCCCGCCGGGCACGCGCCGCCGGCCTGGAGCGCGAGGACGTGGCCGCGCTCTTCACATCCGTACTGAAGGAACACTTCGAGGGGGACGACGCATGACCAAGGACGGCATCGCGCTGGAGGCCGACCTGCTCGGCAAACGGTACGGAGGACGAAGAGGCCGCGGCTGGGCACTCCGGGAGTGCGACCTCACCCTCCCCACCGGCCGGATCTGCGCCCTCGTCGGCCCCAACGGCGCCGGCAAGTCCACCCTCCTCGCCCTCGCCGCCGGGCTCCTGCGCCCCACCGAGGGCACCATCGAGGCGCCCGCCCGCGAACACCTCGCGTACGTCGCCCAGGACAAGCCGCTCCACCCCCGGCTCAGCGTCGCCGACACGCTGCGCATGGGCCGCGAACTCAACCCGGGCCGCTGGCACTCGGCCGTCGCCGAGCGGGTCATCGAGGGCGGAGGCTTCTCCTCCGACACCCTCGTGCACCACCTCTCCGGCGGCCAGCGCACCCGCGTGGCCCTCGCGCTCGCCCTCGGCAAGCGGCCCGAACTGATGCTCCTCGACGAGCCGATGGCCGACCTCGACCCGCTCGCCCGGCATCAGCTGATGGGCCTGCTCATGGCCGAAGCCGCCGAACACGGCACCACCGTCGTCATGTCCTCGCACATCCTCACGGAGCTGGAGGGCGCCTGCGACCACCTGCTCCTGCTCCACGGCGGCAAGGTCCGGCTCGACGGCCCCGTCGACGAACTCCTCGCCGCCCACACCCTCCTCACCGGCCCCGTGGCCGACCTCGCCCCGCACACAGTCGTCGAATCCCGCACCACGGGCCGCCAGCTCACCGCCCTCGTACGCCACGAAGGCCCGGTCGAAGGCCCCTGGGAGACGGCGCAGCCCTCCCTGGAGGACCTCCTCCTCGCCCACCTCCGCACCACCCCCGTCACCGAAGGAGCCCCGGCATGAGCACCCTCGCCCTGAAGGGCCCCTACTGGGTGACGGTCCGCCAGTACCGGCGGACACTGTGGCTGACGGGGGCGCTGGTGCTCCTGGCGCTCGTGGTGATCGGGGGGCTGCGGATCTGGGACGCGCAGACACCGGACGTGCAGGTGCAGGACGGGTACCTGGACGTGGCCGACGGAAACCGCGCCCACCACCTGCTCCGCTTCGCGATCGAGGAACTCTCCATAGGGATGGTTCTCCTTCCGCTCCTCGTCGGCGCCTTCGTCGCGGGCCCGCTGATCGCCCGCGAGTTCGAGTCCGGGACGTACAAGCTGTCCCTCACCCAGTCGGTGAGTCCGGCAGCCTGGCTCCGCGCCAAGCTCGTCACCGCGACCGCCACCGCCCTCGTGACCGCGCTCGCCCTCATGGCGGTCTTCCGGATCGGCTGGGGCCGGGTCGGGGGCAGCTGGTCACTGAGCTGGTCCGAGCGGGGCCCGTACGAGGCGACCGGCATCGTCCTCCTCGCGTACCTCCTCGCCGCCGTCGCCGTGGGCGCCCTCCTCGGCCAGTTGATCCGCCGCACGCTCGTCGCGATGGCGGCGACGGGCCTGGTCCTGGGCGTGGTCGTCCTCGTCCTCGGTGCGTACCGCTGGTCGATCCTCCCGGTGAAGACGGTCACCGCCCAGGCGGGGGGCACGCTCTGGGCCCCGGAGAACGGCCTGATCATGGACTCGGGTCTCCTCACCTCCTCCGGCGCCCGCTTCAACGAGTCGATCTGCTGGGAGGAGGCGGCGATGACCCCGGGCACGGACAGCACCGAAGGCCTCTGGGGCAAGGTGGAGGCAGCGTGCCAGGCCCGGCACGGCGTCACCACCCAGTACCTCGACTACCACCCCCAGTCCCATTTCTGGCCCACCCAGCTCATCGAGTCCGGCATCGTCCTCGCCCTCGCCGCCCTCGCCCTGTACGCCGCCTTCCGCGTCCTGCGCGCGCGGCACCCGTAGCGAGGGAAACGGGGCGGGGCCGCCCACGGCCCCGCCCCCGATTCCCCCACGACACGTCCCCGTTACCAGCCATTCAGACGCGCTTGCGACGCTCACGCAATGAAGCGCTCCGTGTCCGCTCTCCCCAAGGGGAGACTTCCCTCCCCCACGGCCCGCTCCGACGCGCCCGGACACCCCTTCGCGCGGAAGAATGGGGCCATGAGCCAGCAGCCCGCCGAGGTCCCCGTCCAGTCCTCCGCCACGCCGAACGCCCAGTCGTCCGCCACGCCCGGCGCCCCGGCGTCCGCCCAGCCGTCCGTCGGTTCCATAGCCGCGCACCGCGCGCACGTGGTGAACGGCACCGTCGTGACCGACCTCGACCCCGACCTGGACGCCGACCCCGACACGTACGAGGACGACGGCACACTCGGCGACGAGCTGCCGCAGGGGCGTTTCCTCGACCGGGAGCGCAGCTGGCTCGCGTTCAACGAACGCGTCCTCGAACTCGCCGAGGACCCGTCGACCCCCCTCCTCGAACGGGCGAACTTCCTCGCGATCTTCGCCTCGAACCTCGACGAGTTCTTCATGGTCCGGGTCGCCGGCCTCAAGCGCCGCATCGCGACCGGTGTCGCCACCCGCTCCGCTTCCGGACTCCAGCCCCGCGAGGTCCTGGAGCTGATCTGGACGCGGTCGCGCGAGCTCATGGCCCGGCACGCCGCCTGCTTCCAGCAGGACGTGGCCCCCGCCCTGGCCGACGAGGGCATCCACCTGATCCGCTGGCCCGAGCTCACGGAGAAGGAGCAGGCGCGGCTCTTCACCCTGTTCCGCCAGCAGATCTTCCCGGTCCTCACCCCGCTGGCCGTGGACCCGGCACACCCCTTCCCGTACATCTCCGGCCTGAGCCTCAACCTCGCCGTCGTCGTACGCAATCCGGTGAGCGGCCACCGCCACTTCGCGCGCGTGAAGGTGCCGCCGCTGCTCACCCGCTTCCTGGAGGCCTCCCCGCAGCGGTACGTCCCCCTGGAGGACGTGATCGCGGCGCACCTGGAGGAGCTGTTCCCCGGCATGGAGGTGCTCGCGCACCACATGTTCCGGGTGACCAGGAACGAGGACCTGGAGGTCGAGGAGGACGACGCGGAGAACCTGCTCCAGGCCCTGGAGAAGGAGCTCATGCGGCGCCGCTTCGGGCCGCCGGTGCGCCTGGAGGTCGAGGAGTCCATCGACCCGTACGTCCTCGACCTGCTCGTACGTGAGCTGAAGGTCTCCGACGCCGAGGTGTACCCGCTGCCGGGCCCGCTGGACCTCACGGGGCTCTTCGGGATCGCCGGGCAGGACAGGCCCGAGCTGAAGTTCCCGAAGTTCATCGCCGGCACCCACCGGGACCTCGCCGAGGTCGAGTCGGCGTCCCCGCCGGACATCTTCGCCGCGCTGCGCGAGCGGGACGTGCTCCTGCACCACCCGTACGACTCGTTCTCGACGTCCGTGCAGGCCTTCCTGGAGCAGGCGGCGGCCGACCCGGACGTCCTCGCGATCAAGCAGACGCTGTACCGGACCTCGGGCGACTCCCCGATCGTGGACGCCCTCATCGACGCCGCCGAGTCCGGCAAGCAGGTCCTCGTCCTCGTCGAGATCAAGGCCCGCTTCGACGAGCAGGCCAACATCAAGTGGGCGCGGAAGCTGGAGGAGGCCGGCTGCCACGTCGTGTACGGCCTCGTCGGCCTGAAGACCCACTGCAAGCTGTCGCTCGTCGTACGGCAGGAGGGCGAGCTCCTCCGCCGGTACTCGCACGTCGGCACCGGCAACTACCACCCGAAGACGGCCCGCCTGTACGAGGACCTCGGCCTGCTCACGGCCGACCCGCAGGTCGGCGCGGACCTCTCCGACCTCTTCAACCGGCTCTCCGGCTACTCCCGCCGCGAGACCTACCGGCGTCTGCTCACCGCCCCGAAGTCGCTGCGCGACGGTCTGGTCTCCCGGATCACCAAGGAGATCGCCCACCACCGCGCCGGACGGCCCGCGTACGTACGGATCAAGGTCAACTCGCTGGTCGACGAGGCGATCATCGACGCCTGCTACCAGGCCTCACGGGCCGGCGTCCCCGTCGACATCTGGGTCCGCGGCATCTGCGCCGTACGCCCCGGGGTCACCGGCCTCTCGGAGAACATCCGGGTCCGTTCGATCCTCGGCCGCTTCCTGGAGCACTCCCGGGTCTTCGCCTTCGGCAACGGCGGCGAACCCGAGGTCTGGTTCGGCAGCGCCGACATGATGCACCGCAACCTGGACCGCCGGATCGAGGCCCTCGTACGGGTCTCCGACCCGGCCCACCGGGCGGCTCTCACCCGGCTCCTGGAGACCGGGATGTCCGACACCACCTCCTCCTGGCACCTCGGCCCCGACGGGAACTGGACGCGGCACGCGACCGACCCCGACGGACGGCCGCTGCGGCACGTCCAGGAGATGCTCATCGACGCGCGGAGGCGCCGGCGTGCACAACCCTGACCTGTCACAGGACGTCACCGCGGGCGAGGTCCTGGCCCCCTACCTGCACGCCCGGGCCGCGGACTTCCTCCGCGGCCTCCGGCTCCACGCCGAGAGCGGCTCGGACACGGCCGGATCGGAGGAGGCGGCCCGCACCCTGCGCGGCGCCGCCCGCCGGATCAGCGGCACGCTCCACACCTTCCGGCCGCTCCTCGACCAGGCCTGGGCCGATCAGCTGCGCACGGAGCTGGCCTGGCTCTCCGGCACCCTGGCCCTCGAACACGCGTGCACCTCCCGGCTCGTCCGCCTTGTGGACGCGCTGTCCCGCCTGTCGAGCGGTACGGGGAACGGCACCGGCGGCGGCCCCGTACCCGCCGCCCGGGGCAGCGAGGCGGCCGGACTCACCGTCGGCGCCGCCCGGGCCGGCGCCCTCCTCGAACGCCAGCTGACCCTGGCCCGTACACGTGCCCACTCGGCCTCCCTCCAGGCGCTCGGCTCGTCCCGCTTCCACGCCGTCGCCGACGCCGTCGCCCTCCTGGCCTCCGAGGTGCCCCTCGGCCCCGTCGGCGCGGCGCCCGCCGTCGAGGTCCTCGACGGCCCCGCCGAGGTCGCCGAACGGCGCCTCCTGGAAGCGGTGGCCGCCCTGCCCCTGACGCGGGCGGCCCACCCGTACAACGCGGACGCCCTCGCGCTCGCCGCAGGAGAGGGCCAGGACGCGCCCTGGCACCAGACACGGCTCCTGCTCCGCCTCCACCGGTACGCCTGCGAGGCCCTGCACACCGGCGGCGAACCCGACTCCGGCCTCTACCAGGCCGCCCGCGCCCTCGACCGGCACCGTGACGCCGCCGAGGCCGCCACGGCAGCCGCCACCGCCGCCCGCACCCCGCGCATCGCCCCGGCGACCGCGTACGCCCTGGGCGTCCTCCACGCCGACCAGCGCCACGAGGTCGAGGCAGCCCGCTTCGCCTTCCAGCGCGCCTGGCGCAGAACGACGGCCCCGGTCCCGTGAACGACGACCGGGGCCCGGTCCTCGCGGCGGGCTGCGTCCTGTGGCGCCCGGCGCTTTCCGGCCACGGCATCGAGATCGCCCTCGTCCACCGGCCGAAGTGGGACGACTGGTCCCACCCGAAGGGCAAGCGGAAACGCGGCGAGACGGCGGAGGCGTGCGCGCTGCGCGAGGTCCACGAGGAGACGGGCAGCCACTGCGAGCTCGGCCCACGCCTGCCCACCGTCCGCTACACGGTGGACGGGCGCCCCAAGGAGGTCGACTACTGGGCCGCCCGCGCCCTCGACGGCACCTTCACGCCCTCCAGAGAGGTCGACGCCCTGCTCTGGCTGCCGCCCACGGCGGCCAGGGCCCGCCTCACCCGGCCGAGGGACCGAGAGCTCCTGGACGCGGCCGTCGCGACCCGCCACCGAGCGACCCGCCACTGAGCCGTCCCACCCGGTCACCGGGCCACCCACACCCGGGCTTACGGCACGGTTCACTTCCCGTTCACTCTCTTCGGCCGACCGCTTCACCTGTTCTGCCTAATTTCGGACGTACACGGTGCACAGAACACAGCGACGCACCGCCCACCGACACACGCCGCCGTAGAACGTTCAGGACACACGGTCCGCGACAAGGCGGCTTCTGGAAGGAACACCCGAAAGTGAAGCTTTCGCGCAAGAACGGGCTTCGCGCCTCCGCGATCGGTGCCCTCGTCGTCTCCGGTGCGCTCGTCCTCTCGGCGTGTGGTTCGGACAACAACACGGAGACGCCGGCCAAGCAGGACGGCACCAAGTCCTCCACCGCCGCGTCGAACATCGCGTGCGAGGGCGCCAAGGGCCAGCTCCTCGCCGCCGGCTCCAGCGCGCAGAAGAACGCGATGGACCTGTGGGTCAAGAACTTCCAGGCCGCCTGCGAGGGCGTCGAGATCAACTACCAGGGCATCGGCTCCGGCGGCGGCATCACCAAGTTCAACCAGGGCCAGGTCGCCTTCGCGGGCTCCGACTCCGCCCTGAAGGAGGAAGAGGTCGCCGAGTCGCAGAAGATCTGCAAGGGCGGCAAGGGCGTCAACCTCCCGATGGTCGGCGGCCCCATCGCCATCGGCTACAAGCTGGAGGGCGTGGACAACCTGGTCCTGGACGCCTCCACCATCGCCAAGATCTTCGACAACAAGATCACCAAGTGGAACGACCCCGCGATCGCCAAGCTGAACCCGGGCGCCAAGCTCCCCGACAGCACGATCCAGGCCTTCCACCGCTCCGACGAGTCGGGCACCACCCAGAACCTCGGCAAGTACCTCTCCACCGCCGCCGCTGCAGACTGGAAGCACGACCCGAAGGCGAAGTCGTGGCCCGCCCAGGGCGGCCAGGCCGCGAACGGCTCCTCCGGCGTCGCCACCGCCGTCAAGGACGCCGAGGGCTCCATCGGCTACTTCGAGCTCTCGTACGCCACCGCGAACAAGATCTCCACCGTCAGCATCGCCACCGGCGCCTCCGCCCCGGTCGCCGCCACCTCGGAGAACGCCTCCAAGGCCATCGCCGCCGCCAAGGTCAAGGGCACCGGCAACGACGTCGCCCTCTCCCTGGACTACGCGACGAAGGCCGAGGGCGCCTACCCGATCGTCCTCGTCACCTACGAGATCGCCTGCGACAAGGGCAACAAGGCGGAGACCCTGCCGACCCTGAAGGCGTTCCTCAACTACACCGTGAGCGAGGAGGGCCAGAAGGTCCTCACCGACGCCGGCTACGCCCCGCTGCCGGCCGAGATCGCCGCCAAGGTCCGCGCGATCGTCCCCACCCTGTCCTGACCCCCGGCCGGGCCCGGCCCTCCCCAGGGGGGCCGGCCCGGCATCCGGTGCACCGCCGCCAGGAGCCCGTACACCCGTAGGGGCCCCGCAGACCGGAGAAGCAGATGGCTACCACCACACCAGACATACAGAGGAGCCGGGGCGCCAAGAGCGCCTCGCGCCCCGGAGACCGCATCTTCAGCGGCCTGTCCCGAGGCTCCGGCATCACCCTCCTCGTGATCATGGCCGCGATCGCCGGCTTCCTCGCCTACCGCGCCATCCTCGCGATCTCGCAGGACAGCACGAACTTCTTCACCACCTTCGAGTGGAACCCGGCGGGCAGCCCGCCGGCCTTCGGCATCGCCGTCCTCGCCTTCGGCACGGTCGTCTCGTCGATCATCGCGATGCTCATCGCCGTCCCCGTCGCCATCGGGATCGCGCTGTTCATCTCGCACTACGCCCCGCGCAAGCTGGCCAAGCCGCTCGCGTACGTCGTCGACCTGCTCGCCGCCGTGCCCAGCATCATCTACGGCCTCTGGGGCGCGATCTTCCTCGTCCCGTACCTGGACGGCCTGAACCAGTGGCTCGACCAGTACCTGGGCTGGACGTACATCTTCGACAAGGCCAACGAGGGCCCCGCCCGCTCTCTCTTCACCGTCGGCATCCTGCTGGCGATCATGATCCTGCCGATCATCACCAACGTGACCCGTGAGGTCTTCCTCCAAGTCCCGAAGATGCACGAAGAGGCAGCCCTCGCCCTCGGCGCCACGCGCTGGGAGGTCATCCGCATGTCGGTGCTGCCCTTCGGCCGCTCCGGCATCATCTCCGCCTCCATGCTCGGCCTCGGCCGCGCACTCGGCGAGACCATGGCCGTCGCCGTGGTCCTCTCCCCCAGCTTCCTCATCTCGGGCCACCTGCTCGACCCGGGCGGCGGCACCTTCGCACAGAACATCGCCGCCAAGTTCAACGAGGCCAACGAGTACGGCCGGGACGCGCTCATCGCCTCCGGTCTCGTCCTCTTCGCCATCACCCTGCTGGTCAACGGCGCCGCCCGCTGGATCATCGGCCGCCGCAAGGAGTACTCGGGGGCAGCGGCATGAGCCACGCCATTCAGGAACGCCCGGTCGCGGTCGCACCGCCCCGCGGATCCCTCTCCCACGCCCGCCTCCCGCGCTGGACGCCGGCCGCCGTCGCCGCCTTCTCCATCGCCGCGGGCATCGGCATCGGCCTCGCCGCCGGCTGGCACAGCAAGGTCCAGTGGGGCCTCATCGCCGCGCTGCTCTTCGTCCTCACCACGTACGTCCTGACCACCAAGGTCGAGGGCAGCCGCCAGGCCAAGGACCGCGTCGCCACCAGCCTCGTCTGGGTCTGCTTCGTCCTCGCCGTCGTCCCGCTGCTCTCCCTCGCCTGGGTCACGATCAGCAAGGGCATGGGCGTCCTCGACGGCTACTTCCTGGGCCACTCGATGAACGGCGTCCTCGACGCCGAGGCCGGCGGCGGCGTCTACCACGCGCTGCTCGGCACCATCGAGCAGGTCGGCATCGCGACCCTGATCGCCGCGCCGATCGGCCTGCTGACCGCGGTCTACCTCGTCGAGTACGGCGGCGGAAAGCTCGCCCAGGCCGTCACCTTCTTCGTCGACGTCATGACGGGCATCCCGTCGATCGTCGCCGGCCTCTTCATCCTCGCCACCTGGAATCTGATGCTGGGCTTCGGGCCCTCCGGTTTCGCCGGCGCGATGGCCCTGTCCATCCTGATGATGCCGGTCGTGGTCCGCTCCACCGAGGAGATGCTCAAGCTCGTCCCGAACGAGCTCCGCGAGGCCTCCCTCGCCCTCGGCATCCCCAAGTGGCGCACCATCCTGAAGGTGGTCCTGCCCACCGCGATCGGCGGCATCACCACCGGCGTCATGCTGGCGGTCGCCCGCATCACCGGTGAGACGGCCCCGGTCCTGCTCCTCGTGTTCGGTACGAAGCTCATCAACCCGAACCCCTTCGAAGGCGCGCAGTCCTCCCTCCCGCTCTACGTGTACGAGCAGTTCGCGGTCGGCACCGACGCCGCGATGGCCCGTGCCTGGGGCGCCGCGCTCGTCCTGATCGCCTTCGTCATGATCCTCAACCTGGTGGCCCGCGGCATCGCCCGCTGGAAGGCCCCGAAGACCGCCCGCTGACCAGCGGCAATTGGAAGTGATTCACATGGCCAAGCGCATCGACGTCAGCGGCCTCTCCGCCTACTACGGCGCCCACAAGGCGATCGACGACATCTCCATGACCGTCGAGCCCCGCTCCGTGACGGCCTTCATCGGCCCGTCCGGCTGCGGCAAGTCCACCTTCCTGCGCACCCTGAACCGGATGCACGAGGTCACCCCCGGCGGCCGCGTCGAGGGCAAGGTGATGCTGGACGACGAGAACCTGTACGGGACGAACGTCGACCCGGTCGCCGTGCGCCGCACGGTCGGCATGGTCTTCCAGCGCCCCAACCCCTTCCCCACCATGTCGATCTTCGACAACGTGGCGGCGGGCCTGCGCCTCAACGGCAGCTACAAGAAGTCCCAGCTGGCCGACATCGTCGAGAAGTCCCTCAAGGGCGCCAACCTGTGGAACGAGGTCAAGGACCGCCTCAACAAGCCGGGCTCCGGCCTCTCCGGTGGCCAGCAGCAGCGCCTCTGCATCGCCCGCGCCATCGCCGTCGAACCGGACGTCCTCCTGATGGACGAGCCGTGCTCGGCCCTCGACCCGATCTCGACCCTCGCCATCGAGGACCTGATCGGCGAGCTGAAGGAGCGCTTCACGATCGTCATCGTGACGCACAACATGCAGCAGGCCGCCCGCGTCTCGGACCGCACCGCCTTCTTCAACCTGGCGGCCGTGGGCCAGCCCGGCAAGCTGATCGAGCTGGACGACACCGAGCGCATCTTCTCCAACCCGAGCGTCCAGGCCACCGAGGACTACATCTCGGGCCGCTTCGGCTAAAGACGCTGCGGCCAAAGACGTCCGGCCCGTGTGAACCCACCACCGGGGGCAGCGACCACGCCCCCGGCCCAGGGTGACCACGTGCGGGGCAACCGCGTCTGCGGTGCTGCATGGCGGTGCCACCGTAAGACGAAGGGCCCGGCTCCCCCACAGGGGAGCCGGGCCCGACCATTTCCAGCCATCATCGGCCTCAGCCGAAGAAGAGCTGCACCACGTAGAAGCTCGTGGCGGCGACCAGAGCAGCCGCCGGCATCGTGATGAACCAGCCCAGGATGATGTTCTTGGCGACACCCCAGCGCACCGCGTTGACCCGCTTCGTCGCCCCCACACCCATGATCGCGGAGGTGATGACATGGGTCGTCGAGATCGGCGCGTGGAACAGGAACGCCGAGCCGAACATGATCGACGCACCCGTGGTCTCCGCCGCGAAACCCTGCGGAGGGTCCAGCTCGATGATCTTCCGGCCGAGCGTCCGCATGATGCGCCAGCCGCCCGCGTACGTACCCAGCGAGAGCATCACGGCGCACGCGATCTTCACCCACACCGGGATGTCGTCGCCCGCCTGCTGCACATCGGCGATGACCAGGGCCATCACCACGATGCCCATGGTCTTCTGCGCGTCCTGCAGACCGTGACCGAGCGCCATGCCGGCCGCCGACACCGTCTGCGCGATACGGAAGCCCCGCTTGGCCTTGTGCGGGTTCGCCTTGCGGAACACCCACATGATCGCGCACATGACGAGGTAGCCGGCGATCAGACCGACGAACGGCGAGATGAACATCGGGATGACGACCTTGTCGAGGACGCCGCCCCAGAGCACCTCGGTACCACCGGCGAGCGCCGCACCCACCATGCCGCCGAACAGGGCGTGCGAGGAGGAGGACGGCAGACCGAAGTACCAGGTGATCAGGTTCCAGATGATCGCGCCGACGAGCGCGGCGAAGAGGATGCCCATCCCCTTGTCGCCGACCGGCGTCTCGATGAGCCCCTCACTGACCGTCTTGGCGACCCCGCTGCCCATGAAGGCACCCGCGAGGTTCATGACAGCCGCCATCGCCAGCGCCGCCCGGGGGGTCAGCGCCCGGGTCGACACCGAGGTGGCGATGGCGTTGGCGGAGTCGTGAAAGCCGTTCGTATACGTGAAGCCGAGCGCGACACCGATGGTCACGATCAGAGCGAAGGTGTCCACGAAGCTCAGGACTCCTTGACCGCGATGGTCTCCACCGTGTTGGCCACGTGCTCGAACGCGTCGGCCGCCTCTTCCAGCACGTCGACGATCTGCTTGAGCTTGAGCACCTCGATGGCGTCGTACTTGCCGTTGAAGAGCTGGGCGAGCAGCTTGCGGTGGATCTGGTCGGCCTGGTTCTCGAGCCGGTTGACCTCGATCCAGTACTCGGTGAGGTTGGCCATCGTCCGCAGGTTCGGCATGGCCTCGGCGGTCAGCTCGGCCGCGCGGGCCAGGACCTCGATCTGCTGCTCGACACCCTTGGGGAGCTCTTCGACGTTGTAGAGGACGACCAGGTCGACGGCCTCCTCCATGAAGTCCATGATGTCGTCGAGGGAGGAGGCGAGGTTGTAGATGTCCTCGCGGTCGAACGGCGTGATGAAGGAGGAGTTCAGCTGGTGGAAGATCGCGTGGGTCGCGTCGTCGCCGGCGTGCTCCGCTGCCCGCATCCGCTCCGCGATCTCGGCCCGGGCGGAAGGCTCCGCTCCGAGCAGTTCCATCAGGAGCTTCGAGCCCGTGACGATGTTGTCCGCGGAGGCGGCGAACATGTCGTAGAAGCTCGTCTCCCTGGGGGTCAGACGAAATCGCACGTGGGGTCCTCGGGGTGCTGGGTTTCGGTCAGGCTGATGCTAGGCGCATCATCCGGCCACGGCTAACCGGCGTCCTCTCAGTGTCGCCCATCAGGCACAGTGAACCGTACGGACCCCCGCCCGGATCGGCGGGGATCGGTACCATATACCCACGAGGGGTATACCCCCCTTAATGGACAACGGGAGGACGCGATGACGACCACCGAGGCGGACCAGGTCACCCCCGAGGCCGTCGAGGCCGTCGGGCCGGCCGACCACGGGCACGGTGTGCACGGCTACCACAAGCAGAAGGACGAGCACCTCAAGCGGCTCCGCCGGATCGAGGGCCAGATCCGCGGTCTGCAGCGGATGGTCGACGAGGACGTCTACTGCATCGACATACTCACTCAGGTCTCCGCCTCCACGAAGGCGCTCCAGTCCTTCGCGCTCCAGCTCCTGGAGGAGCACCTGCGGCACTGCGTCGCCGACGCGGCGGCGACCGGCGAGGGCATCGACGCCAAGGTCGAGGAGGCCACGAAGGCCATCGCCCGCATGCTCCGCACCTGAGCGAGGACCGAGACGGGGCCGGCCCGTACGAAGTGGGACGGACCGGCCCGCACCCGTCAGTGGTCCTCCACGGCCTGCTCCGACGCCACCCGCAGCACCTCGTCGATCCGGTCGGCGCTGAGCCGTTCCCCGTCCGCGGCCGACGCGGCGATGATCAGCTCGCCGCACAGTTCGATCTCGGCGAGGGCGACGCAGTCCGGGTCTGCGGGCACGATTGCTGTACCGGGCGGGGCCACGCGCATCCACCTCTTCCTGCCGGCGTCGGTCTCCCAGCGGCCTCCCAGCGTAGGGACGGCGCCACGCACCGCGCATGACACGTCCGGACCATTTGCCGATGGTCCACACCAGCACCGCGCGAGGTCAGCCCTTGATCTTCCCCGCGTAGATGTCCCGGCGGTCCGGCAGCGTCACCTCGACACGGACGCCGAAGCCGTAAAGCAGCGTCGTCGACGCGACCGCGACCGTACGGCCCTGGTTGCTGAAGCTGAACTGGTGGCGCACCTTCCGCAGCCGCCCCTCCCCGTCGAGGTACGCGTCGAAGGGCACGGTGTCCGTGGTGAACCCTTTCGCCGCCGCGGCGAGCGGCCCGCGCAGCTGCGGCGAGGCGACCCTGGCCGCGTGGGCGATGTCGGCGATCCCCCGGTAGTGGCTGACTTTCACCCCTGCCAGCTCGGTCTCGCCGAGGTACGTGACCTTCCGGGCGCCCCGGAGCAGCTCCGCGGCCGCGGCCGGATCGGTGGCTCCGCCCGTGACGAGGTTCCCGTCGTCGAGGGTGGTGGTGTCGACCCGGACCCACTTGCCGGCGGGCACCCCGGCCCCCCGGTTCTTCATGTAGAGGGCGCCGGGGGTGAGGAGCTCGGTGATCGGCCGGTGCGCGCCGGTCCCGGCCGGATCCTTCGGCAGCACCACCTGGAGCCGTCCGGTACGGCGCCGGAAGTCGTAGCCCCCCTCGCCCCGGATGGTGACCCGGGTCCCGCCCGCCGCCATCTCCATGGAGGTGCTCGCCTTGGAGGTGCCGGCCTTCGTCAGCACGTCGGCCGCGTTCCGTACGACGAGCACGGGATCGACCGTGGGCTTCGGGTCCTCGGGGGCGGCGCACCCGGTGACCGCCGCGGTCCCGACGAGGGAGCCGACCAGGACGGCGGTGACGGCGAACGCCCCGCTCGCGCGAGCGCCCGGACGCCCGTACCCCTGCACCACCATCGTCCGCCAACCCCCAACGCCTCACCGCTGCTTGCCCGGGACCCGCCCTTCCCCGGGCCCACGGGCCCGGGGAGACCCGCTCCGCATAACGACGGTCGGCGCGTGCCGTCACGCGCAGTACGGTGGTGGAGTGCACGCCCAGTCCACTCATCACACCGCCACGACGACGGAGCGCGGCTCGTTCGCGCTGGCACGCTGCAGCTGCGGCTGGTCGGGCCCCGCACGCCGGTCCAGGGACCGCGCCCGTACGGACGCGGCGGACCACGTCCGTACGGCAGACAGCGGAGATTCCTGAGAGGCACCGCCCCGATCAGGCACGGCCCGAGCAGACCTGGCCCGATCAGCCCTGACCAGACCTGGCCCGATCAGCCCTGACCAGGCCGGGGGGAGCCCGACCGGCCGGATCAGGCCGCGAGGTCGTTCCGGTCGGTGCCGGGGGCCGGGCCGCCGACCCGCGGTTCGGGGAGGCCGACCGCTTCCGGGCGCCTCCGCGCGTCGGCCCGGCGGGAGCGGACGAGCCCGGCGGCGCGGCCCGAGCGGGCGACGGCGGAGACCACCGGGGTGAGCAGCGCGAGGGCGAGCGGGGCGAGGAGCAGCGCGACCGCCGTACCGAGGGCGAAGCCGCCGATCACGTCCGTCGGGTAGTGGACGCCCATGTAGACCCGCGCGAAGCCCTCGGTGAGGGCGAGTCCGATGGCGACCGCCCCGAACCTCCGGTGGGCGACGAAGACGCCGACGCCGAGGGCCATCGCCAGGGTGGCGTGGTCACTGACGAAGGAGAAGTCGGTCTTCCCGTCGATGAGGACCTCCAGCCCCTGGTGGTCCTTGAAGGGTCTGGGACGCTCGACGAAGCCCCGGATGGGGATGTTCACCAGGAGGGCGACGCCGGCGGCCAGCGGGGCCCACACGAGCCCGGCGACGGCCGAGACGGAGTCGGCGAGGGTGCCGCGGCGGCGGACGCTCCACCAGCACCACAGGCAGACGAGAGCCATCGCGAGCATGATCCCGTACTCGCCGACGAACTCCATGACCCGGTCGAACCACGGAGGGGCGGCCTTGGCCAGCCCGTTGATGTCATAGAGCAGGCTGACATCGGGGTTCGAACCGTCCGATGCGAGTCCAGCCATCTGCTGAGGCCCCTTGCTCTCGTGTCTGTGTTTTCCAACCCCCGTGGTCAGAGCGGTCGGATCAGGGAACGAACCGCGTGAGGCGCACGTTCCGCTCTCTCCGGTGGATCATGATGACGTTATCGAAGAGTGACGGTTCACCGCAGCTCAGGGCCTGCGCATGACGGAGAGTTCCGGCCATGTCCGGTACGACCGGACGGTCCGTCTCCTCCGTTCAGGGCTGCGGCAGATGGGTCGGGAGCGCGGCCGCGCCCTCCGCCGTGACCCGGGTCGCGCCGAAGTAGTCCGGGGTGTCGATCCGGTCGAAACGGATCACCGCCCCCGTGCGCGGCGCGTCGATCATGTACCCGCCGCCCACGTAGATGCCCACGTGACGGATGGCGCGGGAGTTGGTCAGGTCGTCGGAGAAGAAGACCAGGTCTCCCGGGAGCAGCTCGTCACGCGAGGGGTGCGGCCCCGCGTTGTACTGGTCGTTGGCGACGCGCGGCAGATCGATGCCGACGCTCTCGTACGCGGCCTGGGTGAGCCCGGAGCAGTCGAACCGGCCGTTCTGCGCGGCCGTGCCCGTACCGCCCCACAGGTACGGCGTGCCGAGCTTCTGCTGCGCGTAGTGGATCGCGCCCGCCGCCTGCCGGGAGGGCTCGACGCGCCCCACGGGCCGGGCGAAGCTCTTCTCCAGGGACCGGATGATGCGCACGTAGTTCCGGGTCTCCGTGAACGGCGGAACCCCGCCGTGCCTGATCACCCGGTACGCGCCCGCGTTGTACGCGGCCAGCATGTTGCTCGTCGGGTCACCGGGCACGTCCTTCACGTACCCGGCGAGCTCGCAGTCGTACGAGGCCGCCGACGCGATCGCGTCCTTGGGATCCCAGATGTCCCGGTCACCGTCCCCGTCACCGTCCACGCCGTGCGCGGCCCAGGTGCCGGGGATGAACTGGGCGATGCCCCGGGCGTCGGCAGGGGAGACGGCCCGCGGGTTCCAGCCGCTCTCCTGGTAGAGCTGGGCGGCGAGCAGGGCCGGGTTGATGGCGGGACAGAGGTTCCCCCACCGCTGCACGAGCCCCTGGTAGAGGGCGGGGACGGCGCCCTTGGCCAGGGCCACGGTGCCGTTCTTCGCGCTTCCCGCGCCGCCGACGAGACCGGCCGCGGCGGAGTACGTACCGACGACGAGCAGTGCGACGAAGCCGACACAGAGCCCGAAGACCCCTCCGGACACCAGCCACGCCTTGCCAGCCCTACGCACCGTCAACCACCCCTCGGCCCATGGCAGTACGCCCCGGCGGTCAGTCTAGGCGGCGAGACACCCGAGGGGGACGGTGCGCGACGAACCGGTCACACGCCGCAGGTCCCACGGGTCCGACGCGGCCCCAAGAGTGCAACAACGACAATCATTGCCCGGAGTCACCCTCCGTGATACACAGAGTGACCATACGCTTCTTCGCGTGGAAACCGGCCACACCACCGCAGGTCAAGACGGTCAGACCGGTCAAGTGTGCGGGGAACGGGTAAAGAGAGCCGCCAAGCCGTCACACGCGGGCGGTTTCATCAGCGAAGATAGGGTGATGACCCATGCCGTCCGGCAGGGGCAGCTAACTACCCAACAGGGGCGGTGAGTTACATGTACCTGGCGGCAGAAAAGGGCGACATCACCACCATCATCGGTGGAATCGCCCCGAACTGGGGCCCGTTCGGCAGCCTGGGCGCCGAGGCCAAGATCATGATCGAGGTCGTGATGGCCGTGGCCATCCTGCTCTGCCTCGGCATCGCCATCTGGGGAGCGGCCAAGCAGCGCATCGGCGCCACCGCCCTCCGCGACACGTTCAGCGCGGAGCAGGGCAAGGGCCTCATCGTGGCCGGCCTGACCGGCGTCTTCATCATCGGCTCCCTGGGGACGCTGTTCACGATCGTGTACGGGATGGCCGTCTGATACCCCGTCGGGCCCCATCCTCCTGAGATTGCGTTCCCTGATGTCCAGTCATGTTGCAGCCTGCCCGTACCGCGAACCAGTGAGGGGGCGTACCCGGCATGAGTCCCGGTGACGAGCACGACAGCTTCGGCGGCGTGGGCGGCTCGGGCCAGACCCGGACCCGCCTGCCCGAAGGCAACAGCGGCGACGTCTACGGCGGCGCCCGCCGCCCCGTCCGCAGCTCCCGCTCCCTCATCACGGTCGTGGGCGTGGTGGTCCTCCTCGTCGCGGCGATCGCCTTCGCCAACCGGGGCGGCGGCGACCTGGCGGACGCGGCGGGCCCCACCCCCGGCAAGACGGCCCCGACAGCGGCGACGGGCGTCCGCCCGGTCCAAGGCAAGAACGGCACCATCCCCACGGGCTACGCCCACGACGAACAGGGCGCACAGAGCGCGGCGTCGAACTATGCGGTGGTGCTGGGGTCGGACGGGATGTTCCAGGACGGCAGCCGCGAGGACATCGTGCGCGCCACCCACGACCCCGCCGTCGCCGACGACCTGCTCAAGCGTCTGGACGCCTCCTACTCGGCCGACTTCATGACGAGCGTCGGACTCGACGCGAACGGCTCCGCGCCCTCCGGCCTGACCTTCGTGTCCCGCACCGTTCCGGTCGGCGCCAAGGTCCGCGACCAGACCGACACCTCCGCGACCGTCGAGGTCTGGTGCACCGGCCTCTTCGGCCTGGCCGGCGCCGGCTCGACCAAGCCCGTCACGTCCAGCTGGTTCACCCTCACCCAGAAGCTCACCTGGGTCGGGGGAGACTGGCGGATCAGCTCGTCCAGCCAGACCGAGGGCCCGACTCCGGTCAACGGGGACAACCGAGCCTCCGCAGCCGACGAGATCGCCTCGGCAGTCGAGGGATACGGAGGCTTCACCTATGCCCGCTAGCCGCAGCCTGGCGGGCCGTGCGTCGGCCACGCTCACCGCGGCGTTCCTCGCCGCGCCGTTCCTCCTCGCCCCGTCCGCGTACGCCGCGCCCACCCCGACACCCTCCGGGCCCACACCGTCCCCGAGCACCTCGAACAACGACTGTGGCCTCATCGTGGGACAGGCCAGGGATCTGTGCGAACAGGGTCAGACGGGCGGCGGGTCCGGCGGCGGATCCGTCCCCGATCCCACCTCCGCGGTCGACCCGCTCTCCTCCCTCGCCCGAGGCTGCGCCGACGCCGCCGTAGCCACCATCGACTACCTCTCCAAGGCCGTCAAAGAGACCGCGGACGTCGACTTCACCAACCTGGAGTTCCTCGGCCGGTACGCGATCGTCTTCGCCGCCTCCACCTTCCTCACCCTCCTCCTCTGGCTCCTCGCCGTCGCCAAGCGCGCCATCCGGGGCGTCCCCCTCACGACCGCGCTCTCCGAAGCCATCGGTTTCCTCTGGCTGACGGTCCTGGCCTCCGCCTTCACGCCGCTGATCCTCTACACCGTCGTCAACGCCACCGACGCCGTCACCGAGGTCATCGCCTCCGGCACCGGCCAGCAGACCGATGTCTTCTTCGGCAGCTTCAAGCAGGCCCTGCAGAAGGGCGACAGCATCGGCGGCGGCCCGATCATGCTGATCATCGTGTCCCTGGTGACGGTCGTCGCCGCGGGCGTGCTGTACCTGGAGCTGTTCCTCCGCGCCGTCATGCTGTACGTCGGCGCGCTCCTCGGCGTCGTCGTCTACTCCGGTCTCGTCGACAAGAACATGTGGGGCCACGTCCGCCGCTGGGCCGGCATCATGATCGCGATCATCCTGGTCAAACCGGTCATCGTGATCGTCCTCGGTCTGGCCGGCGCGCTCTCCTCCGGCACCGGCCCCGACTCGTTCTCCGCCGTCGTGTCCGGCCTCGCGATCATCCTGCTCGCGATCTTCGCCTCCGCGATGATCTACCGCTTCGTCCCCGGCTTCGGCGACGAGATCGCCGCCTCCCGCAACAACCGCCTCCACCGCGCGGGCGAGAACGCCGCCGCGGCCGTCATGACCTCCCCCGCCTCCCTCGTCTCCCAGGGCATCAAGACCCACAGCTCCCGCGGCGACGGCGGCCAGTCCTCCCTGGGCTCCGGCCCCCGCCCCGCCAACCCCATGTCCGGCGGCATGGCCGCCCACAGCAGCCGCGGCGGTGGCGGCGGCGCCGGCGGTGCGGCTCCCCCGCCCCCGCCCCGTAGCAGCAGCCCCACCACGGGCACCCCGCACAGCAACCGCAAGAACTCTGGAGGTGGAGGGCGTTGACGACCCAGTCCCAGCCGGTCGCGCCCCGCCGTACGTATCTCGTGGGCCGTGCCCGGCCGAACGCGATCGTCGGCAAGAACCGCGAGACCGGCGAGATCGCCCTGATCATCGTCGGCGCCTTCCTCGGCATGATGAGCGGACTCCTCGTCCCCGTCCTCCCCGTGCGGATCGCGCTCCTCGCCGGCCTGCCCATGCTCGCGATCGCCGCCGTGTACCTCCCGTACAAGCACCGCACCTTCTACAAGTGGTTCGAGATCAACCGCAGCTACAAGCGGATGCTCAAGCGCGGCACGGCCTACCGTTCCGTCGTCGCCGAGGCCGGCACCCGCCTGGACGGCCGCGAGGTCGAGGTCGGCCCGCCCCCCGGCATCGGCCGCGTCGGCTGGCTCGCCGCCCCCTTCGGTCCCGACGAGATCGCCGTCCTCCTGCACGCCGACCGCCGTACGGTCACGGCCGCCATCGAGATCGAGGGCCCCGGCGTCGGCCTGCGCGACAGCGAGGACCAGGAGGCCCTGGTCGACCGCTTCGGCACCCTCCTGAAGCACGTCGCCAACGGCGACGGCTTCGTGACCCGCCTCCAGATGCTGGCCCGCACCCTCCCCGCCGACCCGGACGCGCACGCCAAGGACGTCAGCCAGCGCGGCGACCCGCACGCGCCCGCGTGGCTCATGGAGTCGTACGAGCAGCTCCAGTCGATGGTCTCCACCTCCAGCGAGCAGCACCGCGCCTACCTCGTCGCCTGCATGCACTACACACGCGAACTCGCCGCCGAGGCCAACGCCATGGCCCGTGCCGCCAAGCACGCCTCCGGCGCCCGCCGCCTCGACCGCGACGCCGGCCTCGCCGTCGTCATGGCCCGCGAGCTCACCGACATCTGCGCCCGTCTCGCCGAGGCCGACATCCGGGTCCGCCAGCCCCTCGGCCAGTCCCGGCTCGCCTCCCTCGTGCACTCCATGTACGACCCGGACCACCCGATCGACCACATCCAGGCCATGACGAAACGAAACGCTTGGCCGGCCGAACTCGACGCGATGGAACCGACGTACCTCCAGGCGAAGACCCGCGAGTCCTCCACCCGCGCCCCCTGGTGCCACGCCACGGCCTGGGTGAAGGAGTGGCCGATGACCCCGGTCGGCGTCAACTTCCTCGCGCCCCTCCTCGTCCACACCCCCGACGTCATCCGTACGGTCGCCGTCACCATGGATCTGGAACCCACCGAGGTCGCCATCGAGCGGATGCTCACCGAGAAGACCAACGACGAGGCCGACGCAAGCCGCGCCGCCAAGATGAACCGCACGGTCGACCCGCGCGACATCGCCGCCCACGGCCGGCTCGACCAGCGGGGTGAAGATCTCGCCAGCGGCGCGGCCGGGGTGAACCTCGTCGGGTACATCACGGTGTCGTCGCGTTCGCCCGAGGCCCTGGCCCGGGACAAGCGCACGATCAGGGCCTCCGCCGGCAAGTCGTATCTGAAGCTGGAGTGGTGCGACCGCGAGCACCACCGGGCCTTTGTGAACACCTTGCCGTTCGCGACCGGCATCCGCCGCTAGGGCCGAAGGGGCACAGACCCATGCGAGATCCGCTGTCCGTCCTCACCGAAGCCTTCACCTCCTTCCTCTTCGGGAAGGTGGAGACGACCCGTCTGCCCGTCCGCACCTCCACCGGACAGGCCCAGGCCGTCTACCTGCCGACCGCCGCTCCCGGCCTCGGCGACTCCGGCGTCATCATCGGCCGCGAGGTCTACAGCGGCAAGGGGTACATCTACGACCCCTTCCAGCTGTACGGGCAGCAGCTCCCCGCCCCGCACTGGCTGGTCCTCGGCGAGTCCGGCAACGGCAAGTCGGCCCTGGAGAAGACGTACGTGCTCCGCCAGCTCCGCTTCCGCGACCGGCAGGTCGTCGTCCTCGACGCCCAGGGCGAGGACGGCGTCGGCGAGTGGAACCTCATCGCCCAGGAGCTGGGGATAACCCCCATCCGCCTGGACCCGATGGTCGCCAACGACTCCGGGATCCGCCTCAATCCCCTCGACCCCTCGATCACGACCACGGGGCAGCTCGCCCTGCTCCGTACGATCATCGAGGTGGCGATGGGCCACGGCCTCGACGAGCGCTCCGGTTTCGCGCTCAAGGTCGCCCACGCGTACGTCACCGAGCACACCACCGACCGCCAGCCGATCCTCACCGACATCGTGGAGCGCCTCCGCCACCCCGAGGCGGAATCCGCCGAGGCGATGAACGTCGACATAGACGATGTACGGGCCTGGGGCCTGGACGTGGCCCTCGTGCTCGACCGGCTGGTGGACGGCGACCTCCGCGGCATGTTCGACGGCCCGACGACGGTGGGCATCGACCTCGACGCCCCGCTCATCGTCTTCGACCTCTCCCACATCGACCGCAACTCCATCGCCATGCCGATCCTCATGGCGATCGTCGGCGTCTGGCTGGAGCACACCTGGATCCGCCCCGACCGGAAGAAGCGCATCTTCCTCGTCGAGGAGGCCTGGCACATCATCAACAGCCCGTTCGTGGCCCAGCTGTTCCAGCGCCTGCTCAAGTTCGGCCGCCGCCTCGGCCTGTCCTTCGTCGCCGTCGTCCACCACCTCTCCGACGTCGTCGACGGAGCGGCGGCCAAGGAGGCGGCGGCGATCCTCAAGATGGCCTCCACCCGGACGATCTACGCGCAGAAGGCCGACGAGGCACGCAACACGGGACGGGTCCTCGGCCTGCCACGCTGGGCGGTCGAGATCATCCCGACCCTCACCCCCGGCATCGCGGTCTGGGACGTCAACGGCAACGTGCAGGTGGTCAAACACCTCATCACCGAACGAGAACGCCCCCTCGTCTACACCGACCGCGCCATGACCGAGGCCTCGGTCACCGACCCGGAGCTGGAGTGGGAGACGGAACAGCGGGCGATCCTCGTCGAGCAGCAGATGAACGGCACCTCACAGTCGACGGTGGCATAGACGGATGGACACTCCACAGAAGGGAGGAGGAGTCTCCGACGGGCTGCTGCTCAGCCTCTTCGGCCTCCTCCTCTGCCTCACGGTGCTGGTGTGGGCGGCGACGGGCCTGGCCGGCCTCCTCTCCCACGGCGCCTGGCCGGACGGCATCACCCTCACGGGCACGCCGTCCGCCCTCCGCTCCCTGGTCACCGCCCCGACGGACCTCCCGGCGGCCTGGCCGGCCACACCGCCGGGACAGCTCTCGGGGTACGGGCTCTTCTGGGGCCTGCTGATCGGCGAGGCGATGATCGTCCTCGTCCTCGCGGTCTTCGCCCTGGGCACGATCGCCCGCTGGCGAGCGGTACGGGCGAACAGGAAGGCGGGTGCGTACGGGACGAGCCGGGAGCCGGTACGGGACACCCGGGAGCTCGCGCACGAGGAGCCCGTACGGCAGACCCCGAAACCGACGGACGAGGAACCCGTACCCGGGAAGCCCAAGTACGAGAGGCCCACGTACGAGAAGCCCACCGACGAGAAGCCCACCTACGAGGAGCCCCTACGCGAGGAGCCCCTGCGGAAGGCCACTCCCCCCGCCCCCCGACGCCCCGCCACGGCGGACGCACCGGAGCCGGCCCCTGACCCGGCCCCGGCAACCACCCCGACACCGCCCGCTCCCGCCCCCACGGGAACCCCCCGCACCCTCTACGGCCCCCCGGAGGCCCGCCGCCCCGCCGCCGTCCAGGCGATCCTGGACGCCGAGGGCCCAGTCCTCGCCATCACCTCCGACCCGGCCGTCTGGTCCGCCACCAAGGACGCGCGCGGCAAGCTCGGCCCCGTCCTCCTCCACGACCCCGGACACCTCTGCGACACCCCGGCCCGCCTCCACTGGTCCCCGTCGGACGGCTGCGAGAACCCGGACACCGCGCAGGAACGGGCCGCCGCCCTGCTCGCCCCCGTACGCCCGCACTCCCGCCTCGACGCGGCCACCGCCGACACCGCGGAAACGCTCCTGCGCTGCTGGCTGCACGCCGCCGCCGTCGACGGGCGCCCCTTCCGCCAGGTCCACCGCTGGGCGCAGGGCACCGGCGCCCACGAGCCGGTACGGATCCTCCGCAGCCACCCCAAGGCCGCCTCCGGCCACGCCGGCCTCCTGGAGTCGGCCCTGACAGCACACCCCGAAAGCCGTCGCATGGCACAGGAACTGACGGCCCGTGCCCTCGCCGCGCTCTCCTCGATCCACATCAGAGAGGCCTGCACCCCGAATCGAACGGATTCGCTGGCGCTGGCATCTTTCCTCCCCGAAGGGGGCACCCTCTACCTGGTGGGGGAACCGATCGAGGATCCCCGCACCCACCCCGGCGCCATGCCGCTCCTGACGGCACTCGCCGCAAGCGTGGTCGAGCACGGCCGCCGCATGGCCGCACGGTCATCCGACGGTCGGCTCGACCCACCACTGACACTCGTCCTCGACGACGTCGCCGCCGTGGCCCCGCTCCCCCAGCTCCCCGAGCTCCTCGCCACCGGCCACACCCAGGGCCTCCCGACCCTCGCCCTGATGCGCTCGGTCGAGCAGGCCAGATCCCGCTGGCCGGAGACCTCACTCAGCCGCTGACCGCACCCGCCCGATCAGGCCGGCCGCGGCAGCTCGTACTCCAGCTCGACGTCGTCCTCGCTGCCGGGCACGGCGACCCGGACACCGGTCGCCGTGTATCCGAGCCGCCGGTACACCGCCTGCGCCCGCGTGTTCTCGGCGTGCACGTACAACCGCACCCGCTCGATCCGCGGATCCGCCAGCGACCAGGACCACTCCGCCGCCGCCTCGAACAGCGCGTCGATCACTCCGGAACCACGCGCCTCCTCCCGCACGAACACCCCGACGACATGCGTCTGTTCGACCTCGGGGGAAGCTCCGAAGATCAGCTCGGCCCCGGCCCGCTCCACCAGCACCAGCGCCGTGCCCACCCATCGCCCGTCCGGCGCCTCCGCGACGAACTGGCGCATCGCGCCGGGCCCGTCCTCCGACGCTCCCTCGGTCCGCTCCCGCCAGAAGGAGTCCGGCCGCTGCACGGCAGCCTCGTACGTATCCAGGAAGGCGAGGTGCGCGACCGGGTCCTGAAGCGCCGCAAGCCGCAACTCCCGGGCCTTCTCCCACTCGTCGGCGCGAACAGTGCGTATCAAATAGTCCATGCCGCGATCCTGACCAGCGCCTCCCTCCATGACAACGCCTTTTCCCCCGTCGTACCCAGGTACTACGCCCCCCGCCCGCCTCCCGCCCCCGGTCGGACGTCCCCCCGCCGCCCGCTCCCTACCGTCGAAGCATGATCCGAGCAGAGAACCTGACCAAGCGGTACGGGGACACGACCGTCGTCGAGGACCTCAGTTTCACCGTCCGCCCCGGCGCCGTCACCGGCTTCCTCGGCCCCAACGGAGCCGGCAAGTCCACCACCCTCCGCATGATCCTCGGCCTCGACGCCCCCACCCGCGGCCACGCGACCATCGGGGACCGCCCCTACGCGGCCCACCGCGCGCCCCTCACCCAGGTCGGCGCCCTCCTCGAAGCACGTTCGCTCCACCCCGGCCGCTCCGCCCACCACCACCTCATGGCCCTCGCCCACACCCACGGCATCCCCCGCGCCCGCGTGGAGCGGGTCCTCGCCCTCACCGGCCTCACCCACGTCGCCCACAAGCGCGTGAAGGGCTTCTCCCTCGGCATGGGCCAGCGCCTCGGCATCGCCGCCGCCCTCCTCGGCGACCCGGCCACCGTCGTCCTCGACGAACCGGTCAACGGCCTCGACCCCGAGGGCGTGCTCTGGATCCGCACCCTCCTCAAGTCCCTGGCGGCCGAGGGCCGTACGGTCCTCGTCTCCTCCCACCTCATGAGCGAGATGGCGCTCACCGCCGACCACCTCATCGTCATCGGCAAAGGCCGTCTCCTCGCCGACACCACGGTCGACGAGCTCGTCCGCACCTCGGGCGGCGCCTCCGTCAAGGTCGTCACTCCCGAGGCCGACCGGCTGCGCACCCTGCTGCCGGGCGCCGGAATCACCGTGGAGGCCCCCGACACCCTCCTGGTCACCGGCCCGGAGGCACCGGAGATCGGCCGCGCCGCCGCCGCCCACGGCGTCCCCCTCCACGAACTCACCCCCCAGGCCCCGTCCCTGGAGCAGGCGTTCATGGCCCTCACCCACGACTCCGTCGAATACCAGGGAGCCCCCGCATGACCACCCCGACCCTCACCCACGCGCGCGTACTCCGCTCGGAGTGGCACAAACTGTGGACGGTCCGCTCCACCTGGATCACCGTCCTCACCGCCACCACGCTCGTCCTCGGTGTCGGCATCCTCATGGGCGCCACCTACACCTCCGACGGCGGCGACTCCGACGTCGACACCGTCGTCCTCACCCTGTACGGCTCCCAGCTCGGCGGCATCGCCCTCGCCGTCCTCGGCATCCTCGTCACGGCGGGCGAGTACGCGACGGGAATGATCCGCGCCACCCTCACCGCCGTCCCCCGCCGCCTCCCCGTCCTGGGGGCCAAGGCAGCGGTCTACACGACCGTCGTCCTCGTCCTCTCCTTCGTCACCGCCATGCTGACGTTCCTCACGGCCCAGGTCTTCCTCTCCGGCACCGACCAGGCCGCCTCCCTCACCGACGACGGCGTCCTCGCCGCCGTCGCGGGCAACGCCGCCGGCGTCACCCTCCTCGGCGTCATCGCCCTCGGTCTCGGCGCCACCCTCCGCTCGGTGCCCGGCGCGATCGGCGCGTTCGTCGGCGGAGTCCTGATCGTCCCCGAGATCCTCGGCATGCTCCCGTACGAGGCGATGGACACCGCCGTCCGGTACTTCCCCACCCAGGCGGCCGGCGCCCTCGGATCCGCGACGCCCCTGCCGGGAGCGGTCTCCCCCGGCACCGCCCTGCTCGCCCTGCTCCTCTGGGCGGCCGCGGCCCTCGCCGTCCCCGCCCTGTTGCTCAACCGCCGCGACGTATGAGGATGATGACCGGGTGATCACGGAGGAGCAGCCGCAGACGACCGGTCCGACGGGCCTCAGCCGGCACGTCCAGCGCCTCCTGACCCGGCTCCGGGCCTTCGACACCCGGCACCCCTGGGTCTGGGACGCCACCGTCACCCTCACCTGGGCGGTGGCGGCCCTCGTGGACGCGGCAGGCGGCTGGCGGAACACGGCCCCGGAGCCGTCCCTGCCCACCTGGTTCGTGACCGCCCTCAGCCTGGGCTTCACCCTGCCGCTGTACTGGCGCCGCCGTCACCCCATGGCCGCCCTCGCGGTGATGGCCTGCGCCTCCCTCGCGAGCGACGCCTCGGGCGCCTTCCTGCAGGCCTCGTACCTCCAGATGCTCCCCGTCTTCCATCTCGCGCTGGTCCGCCCGCCCCGCGCGCTCCTGTGGTCCCTGGCGCTCATCGCGCCGCCCCTCGTGACGGGCGCGCTGCGCTTCTCCCGGGAGACCTGGGACCAGCGCGTGATCCCCGTCCTGTGGGCGTACGCCCTCGTCGCCCTCCTCGGCATCGCGGTCCGCGCACGCCGGGACCACACGGCGGGCCTCGTCGACCGGGCCCGCCGCCTGGAGATCGAACGCGACCAGGAGGTCCGGCTCGCCGCCGCGGCAGAACGCACCCGGATCGCCCGCGAGATGCACGACATCATCGGCCACAACCTCTCGGTCATCACCGGCCTCGCGGACGGCGGCCGGTACGCGGCGGCGAAGAACCCCGAGCGCGCCGCCCAGGCCCTCGACGCCATCGGTACGACGAGCCGCGAGGCGCTCGGGGAACTCCGCCGTCTCCTCGGCGTCCTCCGCGACGACGAGCGGGAAGCGGTACGCGACCCCCAGCCCACCCTGGCCGACCTGGACACCCTGATCACCGGCGTACGAAAGGCCGGCCTGCCCGTACTCCTCGACATCCGTGACGAGCCGACCGCCCAACCCCTCGCGCCGGGCGCCCAGCTGACGGTCTACCGGGTGGTCCAGGAAGCCCTGACGAACACGCTCAAGCACGCGGGCCAGGGGGCGAAGGCGACCGTCCTCCTGACCAGCACGCCCGCGGAGGTACGCGTGGAGATCACCGACACGGGAACAGCGAAAGCGCCCCCGGGCCAGGGACAGGGCCTCACGGGAATGCGCGAGCGCGCGGCCCTCTACGACGGCACACTCGACTGCGGCCCACTGCCGACCGGCGGCTGGGCCGTCCGACTCCGACTCCCCCGGGAGGGCTCCCCCTCGTGACGACCGTTCTCATCGTGGACGACCAGCCGATGCAGCGTTTCGGCTTCCGCATGCTCCTTGAGAGCCAGGACGACATGACCGTCGTCGGCGAGGCGTCGAACGGCTCGGAGGCGATCCGCCTGGTCGACCGCTTCCACCCGGACGTCGTCCTGATGGACATCCGGATGCCCGGCCTCGACGGCATCGAGGCCACCCGCCGCATCATCGCCGCCGGCGACCGCACCCGGATCCTGATCGTCACCACCTTCGACCTGGACGAGTACGCGTACGACGGTCTCCGCGCCGGCGCGAGCGGCTTCCTGGTGAAGGACGCCCAGCCGGAGGAACTCCTCGCGGGTATCCGCGCGGTGGCGAGCGGGGACGCCGTCGTCGCCCCGAGCCTCACCCGCCGGCTCCTGGACGCCTATATCCACCACCTGCCGCCGGCTGCCACGACGGCCGCCCGGCCGGAGGACCCCCGGCTGACCTCCCTGACGGGCCGGGAACGCGAGATCCTCACGGTCATCGGCCAGGGCTGGACGAACACCGAGATCGCGGAACGCCTCCACCTGGCGGAGTCCACGGTGAAAACGCACGTGGGCCGCATCCTCGCCAAGACGGGCGCCCGGGACCGCGTCCAGGCGGTGATCCTGGCGTACGACTCCCAGCTGGTCACCCCGACGACCTGAGGAAGCGGGGCCCGAAAGGGCCCGTGAACGCAGAAAAGCCCCGCACCATGAGGTGCGGGGCTTTCCCACAATGATTGTTCGGCGGCGTCCTACTCTCCCACAGGGTCCCCCCTGCAGT
>NZ_JBHVZO010000021.1:0-18556 GCF_042879855.1 Streptomyces sp. NPDC058326
ATGCGCTCGCGGGCCGTCAGCTTGCCCTTCGCGTGCTGGGCCTCGGTCGCCCGGTCACTCGGGCCGCGAAGCGCCTGCTCACGCAGGACGTGCAGTTCCGTGACAGTGTGGCGCATCGCCGTTATCCCTCGATTCGGTCGCTGGATGGGGGAGGGTCGTCACACAATGGCGTTGACCGCCGTCTTCAGAAGGTCCGCGTCGTTGGTCCGGAAGGTCTGTACGCCCGGCAGGATCCGTCGGCACATTCCTCCCAGTGCCTTTCCGGGCCCGACCTCGACGAAGGTGCCGACTCCTTCGGCGCCCAGCGCCTGCACCAGTTCCGTCCACCTCACACGGCCGGTCAGCTGCAGGCGCAGGCACTCCCTGGCCTCCTCCGCCGTCCGTACCAGGGCGGCGGTGGTCCCGGAGTAGAAGGGAATCCGGGGATCGCGGAACTCGGCCTGCTCCATCGCTGTCACGAAGTCCTGCTCGATGTCCTGCATCAGGCTGCAGTGCGCCGGGCCGGCTATCTCCAGCACGACGACGCGTTCCGCGCGCGTGCTGCGCAGCAGTTCAAGGAGACGCTCGATGCCTCCGATCTGTCCGGAGACCACGACCTGTGTCAGGTCGTTGTGGTTGGCCACCTCCACCACCTCGCCCGACTGGGCGGCGGCCCGGTCGCACAGTTCCTCGACCTCGGTGAGGCCCAGACCCACGACGGCCGCCATCTTCCCCGGCACCCGGCGGCTGACGTCGTCCATGAGTTCCCCGCGCATACGCACCAGGCGCAGCGCGTCGGTCCACTCCAGGACACCGGCGCACACCAGCGCGGAGAACTCGCCGAGGCTGTGGCCCGCCACGAAGTCCGGCTCGGCCGAGTAGGTGCGCAGCACATCGAGAGCGGCCACGCTCGTCAGCAGCACCGCGGGCTGGGTCACGGGCATCTCGCGCAGGGCGGACGCCGGGCCGTTGCGGCACAGTTCGGACAGGGGGAAGCCGAGGATCTCGTCCGCCCGCTCGTAATAGCGGTCCTGGAGGTAGGGCCAGTTCCGTACCAGGTCCAGACCCATTCCGGCCCGCTGGGATCCCTGTCCGGGAAACACGAATGCTGTGGAGGGCATGAAGACGCCCCTTTCTGGAGAGTGGGAAGAAAGGTGGGGGGCCGGGCCCCGCCGGCGGTCAGGACACCGGCGCCGGTTCGCCGAACCAGCGGCGCAGAGCGGCCGTCACCTCCGCGTCCCCGTCGCCCTGCCAGGCCACATAGCCGTCCGGGCGGACCAGCCACAGGCCCTTGCGGCCCGCGCAGCGTCCGGCGGCCGTCCGCACCCGGTCCGCCCAGCCTTCCGCCAGGGCGCGCAACCGCTCGTGGGCCAGGGGCTCGTCGCGCAGGTCGAGGAGGACGCCCCTGCCCTCGATCCCGGATGCGGCGAGGGCGTCGGGTGAGGCGGCTTCCACGTCCGGCAGCGGCATCCGCGCGCCCACCGCGTCGTCGCCCTCCTCTCCCGTGGCCGGCGCCGGGTAGCGGAGCGAGACCTGGCTGATGGCGCCGGCCAGATGAGCGCGTACCGGGGCCAGGGCCATCAGCTCGCCGAGGACTTCGCGCAGGGCGTCCGTCTCCGCGCCGCCGAGCAGCACGGTGGCCTGGGCCGCGATGTTGCCCAGCACCCGGGCTCCGGCCCGGTGCCGTTCCTCGTGGTAGCTGTCGAGAAGGCCGGCGGGGGCGTCGCCGCGCACCTCGGCGGCCAGCTTCCAGCCGAGGTTGGCGGCGTCCTGCAGCCCCAGGTTGAGGGCCTGCCCGCCGACCGGCATCTGCGCGTGCGCGGCGTCGCCGGCCAGCAGGATCCGGCCCGCCCGGTAGGACGACGCCTGACGGCAGGCGTCACCGAAGGAGTTGAGCCACAGCGGGACCCCCGAGGAGATGTCGTCGCCGGTCACCCGCCGCCAGGCGGCGGCCACCTCCGCGAACGAGGGCGCGCCGTCCCTTTCCCGGGCCGGCCGGCCGAACTCGTGCACCATCACCCGGGTGACGCCGTCCGGGCGGCGGCCCGAGATGGCCAGGCCTCCGGGGTGTCTCTCGAACCGGCGGTCCGGGATGTCGATGCCCGCCACGTCGGCACGCAGGAGTTCTCTGGCCGCGTCGGTGCCGGGGAAGTCGAAGCCGGCCAGGTGGCGTACGGAGCTGTCCTCGCCGTCGCAGCCCACCACGTACGCGGCGGTCAGTTCGATCGGTCCGGTGGGCCCGTCGGCCGCCACGAGCACCCGGTCGGGCAGTTGGGTCAGGCCGGTCACGGTGTGGCCGCGCCGGATCTGGGCGCCCAGGCCGCCCGCCCACGCGGCCAGTTCACGTTCGATGTCGCCCTGGGCGATCTTCCACTGCCCGGCGTACGGGCTCGGGACACAGGTCAGGTCCAACGGGATGCCGCCGAAGTGTCCCGGTCCTCCGCCGCGCAGCTCGCCGAATTCCTCCAGCAGGCCGCGACGGGCCAGGAGTTCCGCCGTCACCGCGTGCACGGTCGAGGCCCGGGACTCCGTCGTCGGCTGTTCCAGCTGTTCGAGGACGATCACCCGGGCGCCGCCCAGGCAGAGTTCCCCGGCGAGCATCAGACCCACCGGTCCGGCGCCCACCACGACCACGGCGTCGTGGCCGCCCCGGCCCGCTGTTCTCGCCTCGCCGCCTTCGCTGATGTGTTCTCCCTGCTGCGGGTTCATGGAACGTCCCTTTCTCGCTGCCTCGGGTCTGCTGTCCGCGGCGCCGGGCGGGCGTGCGCCGGGCACGTCCGCGGTGGGCCGCCGGTCACCGGGCCGCCGGCAGGTCGCCGGTCTTGCGGCCTTCCATCAGGTCCAGCAGGTCCTGCCAGTTCCCGCCCCGTCGCAGCAGGCGCCGCAGCCGGGTCATGTCCCTGGGGCGTTCGAAGCCGAGTGCGCCCACCGGCCGGTCTCCCACGCGGAAGACCACCACGTACGAGTCGTCGCGGGGGTCGCCGATCGTCCAGGGTTCGCCCGCGTCGATGGCGCCCACGCCCTGTACCCGGACGCCGTACCAGTCCGTCCAGAAGTAGGGGAGGGACCGGAACGGCTCCGTCTGCCCGCCGGCCACCGCGTTCGCCCCGGCCAGGGCGCCCTGTTCGGCCGCGTGTGTCCAGTGCTCCTGCCGGCCGCCCGCGTCCCCGTCGTACGACAGGACGCGGGCGACGTCGCCCGCGGCCCATACGCCCGGAGCCGAGGTGGCGAGAGTGTCGTCGCACACCACCCCGTCGTCCACGGCCACCCCCGAGCCGTCCAGCCACTCGGTCCGGGGGACCGCCCCGATGCCGACCACCACGCACTGGGCGGGCAGTCGGCTGCCGTCGGACAGCACCACGGCGCTCACCCGGCCCCGCGCATCGCCTTCGAAGGACTCCACGGACACCCCGCAGCGCAGGTCCACACCGTGGGCGCGGTGCAGACGCGCGCAGACCGCCCCCAGATGGCCGCCGCCGCGCCGGTGGAACGGGGCGGGCGTCTTCTCCACCACGGTGACCGCGCAGCCGCGGGACCTGGCCGCGGCCGCGATCTCGGAGCCGATCAGCCCCGAGCCCACCACCACCGTCGCCGGCCGGTCCGCGAGCGCGGCGCGCACCGCTCTGGCGTCCGACAGGGTCCGCAGGGTGTGGATCCCGGTCAGGCCCGCCGTGCCGGGCAGCGTGCGGGCCCGCGCGCCCGTGGCGATCACCAGCGCGTCGTACGGCACGGTCTCGCCGGCCGCCCGCAGGGTGCGCCCCGCCACGTCGAGTGACTCGGCCCGGGCGCCGAGCCTCAGCTCGACGCCCAGTTCGTCCCGCAGCACCGCGGGGTCGGTGAGCCAGGGCACGGCCGGCTCGCCGGGGTCGGTCAGGAACGACTTCGACAGCGGAGGCCGGTCGTAGGGCAGGTGCTGTTCGGCGCCGATCAGGGTGAGGGAACCGGTGAACCCGGCGGACCGGGCGGCCTCCGCCGCCCGAAGGCCCGCCAGGGAGGCGCCCACCACCACCAGCCGCTCGGGCCGCCGCACGGCCGTCGCGCTCACCGTTCGGCCCGGCCGGCGGCCGGCGCGGTGGCGCGCGGCACGGGCGGCCGGCCGTGTTGCCGCCTCACCCGCAGCGCGCGCCACACCAGGCTCGGGCGCAGCAATGCCGATCCGGGGTCCACCAGGGACAGGACCCGGATGAAGCGGTGGGCCACTTCGGCGTCCACCGCCGCCGCCTCCTGGATCCGCACGCCCCAGGCCTGCATGAGCCGGATCCGCCAGGTCCGCCGTCCTTCCACGCCCTGGAAGGCGAGGTCGTTGGCGGTGTTCGCCTCCCAGGACGGTGCCACGGCCGTCCGTGTCAGGTCCCGCAGGAAGGCCCGCGGGTCGAGTGGGCGGCCGGAGCGCAGACACCGCCGCAGCACCATCGCGCCGAGTGCGGCGACCGTCATGCCCTGGGCGTAGACGGGGTTGAAGGCGCACACGCTGTCCCCGGTGACCAGGAACCCTTCGGGGAAGCGCGCCATGCGGTCGTAGTGCCGGCGGACGCTGACCGGTACCCGGTAGGTGACCGGGTCGTCCAGCGGCTCCGCGTGGCGGATGAGCTGGTGCACCGGAGGAGCGGCCAGGGACAGCAGATAGGCGTGGAAGCCGTCGGCGTCGGCCGCCGGCCGGTCGTCGAGCATGCCGTTCGCGGTGACCTGGATGCGGTCGCCCTCGACGCGGGCGCAGATCGCGCCGCGCGGCTGTTCGGGCGATCCGACGACGACGACCGCCTTGCCGTCGCTGACGTCCTTCGGTGGCACCCGGTAGTGGCGGGTGGTGTATCCCACGCCCACTTTCAGGCGGTCCTCCTGGACCCGGGGGTAGCCGAGTTCCTCGAGCCACACCGGGGTGCGGCTGCCCCGGCCCATGGCGTCGACCACCAGGTCGGCCCGAATCTCCTCGGTGGCACTGCCGACCTCCTGCGGTCGCACGCGGACGCCGGTGACGCGGGAGGCGTCCGGTGTGGTCGTCAGCCCGACGATGTCGCGCCGTTCCAGGAAGGACACGGCGTCGAAGGCCGCGACGCGGCGGCGTACGTGGTACTCCAGGAGCGGCCGGCTTGCCGCCACTGTGACCAGGTCGCTCGGGCTCTGCATGAGCTTGCGGCCCCGGAAGTACCAGTGGCCGTCGGCGACGGTGTCCTGGATCTGGGCGCCGTCGCCGGCCAGGTCCTCGGTGAGGCCGGGGAAGAGTTCTTCCAGGATGCGCTGCCCCGCCGGCTGGAGGCCGTGGATCTGCCGCCCCTGGGGGACGCCGCGGCGCGGGCCGCGGACCCCCTGGATCTCGTCCCGGTCGACGATGACCACTTCGCTGTACACCTCGGCCAGGACCCGTGCCGCCAGCAGTCCCGCCATGCTGCCGCCGAGGACGACGGCTGTGCGCATGCCGTGATCGGCCACTCGACTTCTCCTCATGTCAGTCAGGCGGGCCGATCGGTCACGCTGAGCGCCGCGATGGGACACACGCGTACCGCCTTGACCGCCTGGTCGCGGAACTCCTCGGGTACCGGCTGTTCTTCGTCGAACAGGGAGACCAGCTCCCCGTCGTCGTCCACGCGGAACAGATCCGGCGCGGCGTCTTCGCACAGTCCGTGGCCCTCGCAGCGGGCCCGGATCACCGAGACCTTCACCGGCCGCCCCCGCCGGTGTGGAAGGTGACGGGCAGGCTCTCCAGGCCGCGGACGGTGTTGTGCAGCCGCCACACCGGTTCGCCGACCTCGATCCGGACCACCTTGGACGCCAGGGAGTTCAGCAGCGCCTGGGCCTCCAGCCGGGACAGGGCCTGGCCCACGCACCCGTGGATCCCGTGCCCGAAGCCGAGGTGTTCGGCGGCCTGTGCCCGGGTGATGTCGAAGACGTCCGGGTCCTGCTCCCAGTGCCGTTCGTCGCGGTTCGCCGAGCCGTACAGCAGCAGGACGCGGGAGCCGGCCGGCAGCTGGACGCCGCCAAGATCCCGCTCCCGGGTCAGCAGCCGGGTGAAGCCGCGCAGCGGCGACTCGAACCTGACGATCTCGTTGAACGCCCGCGGGATCAGGGCCCGGTCGGCCCGGATGGCGTCCCACTGCTGCGGGTGCGAGCCCAGCAGCCACAGGCTCGCGGCCAGCGCGCTCACGGAGGTGTCCATGGACGGGCCGAGGAAGTCGCCCAGCAGAGCGGGCAGCAGCTCGTTGCCGATCCGGCCGGCCTGCGCCTCCGCGACGAGCTCCGCGCCCCAGCTGTCGGGCCGCAGGTTGCCCGGCACCGACATGCGGTGCAGGAACTCGCCCATCTCCTTCAGGAGGGGGAACCCGGCCCGGGTGCGCTCGTTGAGGGGGCCGAAGGCGTTGAAGCCGGCGGCCGCCCAGTGCAGGAGCCGTTCGCGGCCCTCGTCGATCGGCCATCCCAGCAGATCGGGCACGATCTTCAGGGGGAACGCCTGACCGAAGTCGGTGACGGCGTCGAAGGTGTCCTTCTCGACGAGCTCGTCGACGACCTGGTCCGCCCAGTCCTGGATGTAGGTGTGGAACTGGGCCAGTGCCTTGGGCGTCAGGTGCTTGGCCACGAGGCCCCGTACCAGGTCGTGGTAGGGCGGGTCGCTGGTCAGGCTGGAGCCGTGCTGTGCCTTGTTCAGCTGCTCGGTCACTCCCACGCCGGAGGCGGAGGAGAACGACTCGTGGTCGTGCAGGGCGTCGTAGACCTGCTCGTAGCGTGCCGAGGCGTACAGCTCGTACTTCTCCAGCCAGACCACGGGGCCCAGGTCACGCAGGGCCCGGTAGTCCTGGTACGGCGAGAGGATCGACTGGTCGGTGTAGGGATCGATTCGGGTGGAGGGTATGTCGGTGGTCAGCATGATCCGCTCCCGGACATGTGCGGCGGCATGTCAGCGCGCCTCGGCGTACTGCTTGGCGTGGTGGAGCGTGGAGCGGCTGTTGGTGCTCAGCGCGTTGCGCACGAAGTCCTTCGCCGAGGCCACGTCCGCCGCCGGGCCGAGCAGCGAGGTGATGTTCGCCGGGTTGAGCACCACGGTGTGCTGGGAGGTGGCGGCGACCTGGCCGTCCCGTTCCTGGAAGGTCCAGTAGCCGGTGTGCAGGTTCATCAGGGCCGGCAGCTGGGTCTGCTTGTAGACGATGCGGTGGGACGGGAAGCAGACGCGCACCGACGTCGTGGTGTGGGTCGAGCCGTCCTTGGCCCGGGTGTCCATCTGCAGCGTCTGCAGGGTGGGGACGGTCTCCTCCAGCCGGACCGCGGCCACGTGCGGCAGCCGTTCGGACCACAGCTGGGCCTCGTTGATGAAGTCGTAGACGTCCTTGACGGAGCCGTCGATCAGTACGGTGTCCTCGAAGGAGAACAGCAGATCCTCGGTGCCGACGGCCAGTTCCACGTTCTGCTTCAGGGCGGCCAGTTCCGCGCGCGAGTTGCGCTCCACCGCGTCGTCGATCCAGGCGAGCTTCTCGGGGTCGTCGTCCACGGCCCGGTAGTCGTGGAGCAGCCGTACCCGGCTCTCCCCCGCGGACGGCGACTCGATGATCCACTCGCCGCTCATGGCGGCCACCGGGGGCCGCGACACCTGCTGGCGGAAGACGATCCGCCGGGCGGTGGGGTCCAGCGTCCGGCGGGACACCCAGTCCTTGGGCTCACCGTTGGCGGTGGCCCAGATGTGGATGACCTCTTCCGCGCCGTCGCGTTCGACGACGTCGACGTGGATCGTCGGCGGGAAGATCCGGGGCCAGTTCTCCACTTCGGCTATCAGCTGGTACACCCGTTCCGCGGGTGCCTGGATGGTGATCTCGTGCTCGACTTCACGCCGGCCGTGCTCTGCCATGGCGTTCCCCTCCTCGTGCTCGGCTCAGAAATTGCCCAGTCCGCCGCAGACGTTCAGGGCCTGCGCGGTGATGGATGCGGCGGTGTCCGACGCGAGGTAGCCGACCAGGCCGGCGACCTCATCGGCCGTGGAGTAGCGCCCCAGCGGGATCTTCGCCTGGAACTTCTGCAGGATCGCTTCCTCGGTGGTGTCGAACGCGGCCGCGTAGCCCTGCCGCACCCGCTCGGCCATCGGCGTCTCGACATAGCCCGGGCACACCGCGTTGACGGTGATCCCGGTCGGCGCCAGCTCGTTGCCGAGCGACTTGGTGAAGCCCACCACGCCGTGCTTGGACGCGGAGTACGGCGCGGCGAGCACCACGCCCTGCTTGCCGGCGGTCGAGGCGATGTTGATGATCCGGCCCCGGTCCTTGTGGCGCATCCCGCCGGTGTTCAGGACCTCCCGGGTCATCCGGAACACCGCGTGCAGGTTGGTCTCCAGCACGTCGTTCCACAGCTCGTCGGTGAGGTCGGCGGTGACGCCACCGCCGCTGCGGCCCGCGTTGTTCACCAGCACGTCGACGGTGCCGAAGCGGTCGACGGCGGCCTGGACGAACGCGGTCACCGATCCGGCGTCACGGACGTCGACGGCCTGGCCGTCCACGTCGAGCCCGGCGGCCCGCAGCTGTTTCACCGTCGTGGCCACGTTCTCGGCGGTGCGGGCGCCGAGGAACACCCGGTGCCCCTGCTCGGCCAGCAGCCGGGCGGTCGCCAGGCCGATTCCGCTGGTGGCGCCGGTGACCAGGGCGACACGCCCTGCGTTCTCAGTCATCTTCGGGATCTCCCAGGATCAGGTGAAAGGACCGTGCCGGCGGGTCAGACGGTCTGCGTGGCCGACAGCTGCTCCTGCACGGCGTTGATCAGTTCGCGCGGCGTGTCGGCGTCGGCCAGGACGTCGTCGTCCAGCTCGATCCCGTACTCCCGGCCGATGCGCAGACCGGTCTCCAGCAGCGCCAGGGACTCGTATCCCAGGTCCTCGAACGGCGTGTCGAGGATGTCGCCGTCCAGGTCGACACCGTCCTCGGTGCCGGCGCCCTCACGGAGAATGCGGCGCAGGTCGTCAAGGGTGAACTGAGCGGACATGGTGGATTTCCTTTCGGCTGTCTTCTTCTTGGGGGTGTGCAACGGGAGGGAACCGGCCGGTCGGCCGTTCCCCCGGGGGGAGGGGCGCGGTGCCCCGGGTGCGCGGTGCCGCTCAGACGGCGGAGACCACCACGGCGGAGTTGAAGCCGCCCCACCCGCGCGCCAGCACCAGCGCGTGCCGCAGCGGTGTCTCACGGGGCTGGCCCACGACCAGGTCAAGGCCGTAGCGCTGGGAGGCGGTGACGTTCACCGTGGGCGGGATCACACCGTCGCGGATAGCCAGCAGCGCCGCGGTCACGTCGAGGGAGCCCGCACCGGAGTACAGCCGGCCGGTCATCGTCTTCGGCACGGTCACCGGCACGGCCCCCGGCCCGAACACCGCGTTCAGGGCGTCGGCCTCGCTCGCGTCGAGGTGGGGCAGACCGGCACCGTCGGCGAACACCACGTCGATGTCGCCGGCGTTCACCTGGGCGTCGGCCAGCGCCCGGCGTACCGCCGCGCCCAGCCCGGCGGGCCGCTCGCTGCCCGGCCGCGGGTCCAGGGTGGCCGCGTACCCGGAGATGACTCCGTACAGCCGCTCCGCCCCGCGCGCCCTGGCCTTGTCCTCGTCCTCCAGCACCAGCAGCGCCCCGCCCTCACCCGAGACGAACCCCGAGGCCCGCTCGTCGAAGGGCAGGTAGGCGGTGTCCGGGTCGGATTCCGTCGACAGGTTTCCGGCCGCCACCTGGGCCGTCCAGCCCCAGGGGCACAGCGAACCGTCGATGCCGCCGGAGACCACGAGCGCGGTGCCCTTGCGGATCTGCCGGCGGGCCTGCGCCAGGGCGTCCAGACCGCCGGCCTGGTCGCTGACGACGACGCCGCTGGGACCCCGCATGTTGTGACGGATCGAGATCTGCCCGGTGTTCACGGCGTAGAACCAGGCGTAGGACTGGTAGGCGCTGACGTACTTGCTGCCCTTGGTCCACAGGTTCTGCAGCTCGGTCTGCCCGAACTCGTACCCTCCCGAGGACGCGGCGGTGATCACTCCCGCGGAGAACTCGGGCAGTTCCGCCGGATCGATGCCCGCGTCCTTGATCGCCCAGTCCGAGGCGACCAGCGCCAGCCGCGTCATGTGGTCGGTCTGCGGCATCAGCCGCCCGGCGAGGTGCTCGGTCGCCTCGAAGCCGGGGACCTCGCCGGCCAGCACCGCCGGGTAGCCACGCGCGTCGAACCGGCGGACCGGCTCGATACCGCTCTTGCCGTCCAGGGTGGACGCCCAGTAGGCCTCTGTTCCCAGTCCGTTGGGAGCCGTCACACCGATACCGGTGACGACCGTACGCGCACGGCCGGCGACGGCTGTGTCCGTGGGGCTCATGCGGTCCTCCTCTCGGGGCGGGTCAGCACCATCGCGCTCTGGAAGCCGCCGAAACCACTGCCCACGGTCAGGACCGTGTCAGTGCGGTGCTCACGGGCGGTCAGGGGCACGTAGTCCAGGTCCAGCTCCGGGTCCTGGTCGTGCAGGTTCGCGGTCGGGGGGACCGCGTCGTTCTCCATCGCCAGCGCGGAGGCGGCGATCTCGATGGAACCGATCGCCCCCAGCGAGTGCCCGACCATGGACTTGATGGAGCTGACCGGCACCCGGTAGGCGTGATCGCCCAGACTCCGCTTGAACGCGGCGGTCTCGTGCCGGTCGTTCTGCTTGGTGCCCGAGCCGTGCGCGTTGACGTAGTCGATGTCCGTCGGGTTCAGCCGGGCCTCTTCGAGCGCCCTGGTGATCGCCTCCGCCATCTCGGCACCGTCCGCACGGAGCCCCGTCATGTGATAGCCGTTGCAGCGCGAGGAGTAACCGGCGATCTCCGCGTAGATGTGCGCACCGCGCCGCCGGGCGCTCTCCAGCTCCTCCAGGACGAAACCGGCCGACCCCTCACCCAGCACGAACCCGTTGCGGGAGCGGTCATAGGGCCGTGAGGCGTGCTCGGGGTCGTCGTTGTGCACGCTGGTCGCCTTGATCGCGTCGAAGCAGGCGACGGTGATGGGCGAGATCGGCGCCTCGGTGGCCCCGGTGACCATCACATCGGCCGACCCCTCGCGTATCAGCTCCACGGCGTGGCCCACGGCGTCGATGCCCGAGGTGCAACCGGTGGACACCACCGTCGCGGGACCCTCCGCGCCCACGCTCCAGGCCACGTCGGTGGCGAAGGAACTCGGAACGAACTGGTTGTACAGGTGAGCCGGCGCCAGCCGGTGGTCGACCAGATGCAGCCGCCCGTCGTCACTCACCCGCCGGTACTCGTTCTCCAGGCTGATGGTCGCGCCCACCGCGCTGCCGATGGTGACCCCCACACGGTGGGGGTCCAGGCCGGCGAAGTCCAGGCCGCTGTCCGCGACCGCCTCGCCCGTGGTGGTAACCGCGAACTGGGCGGCCCGGTCCATGCGCTCGATGTCACTCTCGCCCAGGCCATGGGCCCGCGGGTCGAAATCGACCTCCGCGGCCACCTGGGACCGGTAGGGGGAGGCGTCGAAGAACGACAGCCGCCGGGTGGCGGTACGGCCCTCGCTGAGCTGCTCCCAGAACTGCCGGGTTCCCACGCCACCCGGCGCGAGGACCCCGATACCTGTGATGACCACGCGTCGTCCCACGGGGACATTCCCTCCTCGGGTTACGGGCCGGTTCACGCCGACCAGCTGTAGAACCGCTGCGCCATCGCGTCGGAAGGCGTCTTCCAGGCCGGGTCGTAGGCCTCGATGAACGGCTTCAGATCCGAGCTGATCTGCACGAACCGCGGATCGGTCTTCGCCGCCTCGATGGACGCGCCGCCCTGGTCGTCGGCGAAGTCCTGCAGATGGAAGTACAGGCCCTTGTACATGAACAGCTGGCGTCGCAGGGTGCCCATCCGGTGGGGCAGTTCGGAGCCGTCGAAATCACGGAAGAGTTCGGCGACCTGCTGCGCCGACTCCGGGTTCATACGGGCCACGATCAGAGTGCTGTGCATCCTCGGTCTCTCCTTGGGCACTCCGACGGATCACGCGGCGGCCGGAACAACAGGGCATGCCGCGAGACCGGGCGGAGAAAAGGCGTACGGACATGAGGGCGGGTTGGGTGCGCCGGGATGACGGCAGTGCACACACACGGCCGGCCCAGGGCCGGTCCGGTAACCCGTGGATGAGATGAGATGAGAAGCGGCGTCGGCGAAGGGCCGACCACATGACAGTCCGTGCGGTGGCAGTCGCCACGCCGGCTTCGGCGCCGGGCACAGAGCTCCAACGTGAGATGAATCCTCTTGGCGGACATGACCGGCTGTCAAGGCCCGAAAACCGGGGGAAGCCGACCGGTACCCGAGCGGGAACTGATCGGTATCGAGCCGGTAGCCGAGCGACCCATCCTCAAGGAAATCCCCTTCCGCTTACGTGAGTCGGCCGCCGGCCTGCACGCGAAAGCGGAATCTCTGAGAACCATTTTCGAAGAGGACGCACCTGATGCCGACGCACATATCCGCCTCGGAAACAGCCCGTACTCCTTCCTTACTCAGCCGCATCACCCGACACCTCGCCACCCTCAACACCCTCAACAACGAATTGGTCCACGCCCTCGCCCACACCCGGCCCACCGTGGAGAAGGTGAGTGAACGCGGACGCGTGGGGATCCCGCTCAACATCCGAGTGGTCGAACTCCGCGACGACATCAAGACCGTCCTCGCGGGATGGGCGGCGCTGGTGTGCGAGGAACGCCGGGTCCCGACACCGCCCCCGAGCACGGCCGAACTGGCCCGATTCCTCACCGGCCACGCCGAATGGCTGGCCGACCACCCGGCCGGCGAGGACCTCGCCACCGAGACCCAGGACCTGATCGGCGCGGCCTGGAGCATGCTCAGCGGCCGCGACGAGCGCACCATCGTGGTCGGCGGCTGCCCCCGGCCCCAGTGCACGGGCAGCCTCGTCGCCACGATGAACCGGACCGGCACCAGAAGCGGCGCGCACGTGGTCTGCTCCGCCGACACCGGCCACACCTGGACCCCCGCGGGCTGGCACCGCCTCCGCGCCGAGGCCGCACCGGCCACACCTGCCCCAGGGCGGGCAGCGGCCCCCCGCGCCCGCGGCCGCCAGGACACCACGGCCGGCCACACCACCCGGGGCACCGGCACCGGTCACACCCCCCGGGACACCGCGGCCGGCCTCACCGCCCGGGACATCGCCGCCGGCTGGGGCATCGCGCCGGGCACCGTCTACTGGCTGGCCAACACCCACCGCTGGGGCCGCCGCAAGCAGGCCCGCACCGTCCTCTACAACCGCGACGACGTCCTCGCCACCATGGACGCCCGCGCCGGTGACAGCCCCCACCCGACCGCCGCCGCGAGATGACCTCCGCCGCGTGTGAACTCTGGTACTTACGGGCGCCGGCGACCGACACACCGGCGGACCTCGCTCTGTCCGCCCTGACCGCGGAAGAACGACACCGCGCCCTCACACGGCCCGCCGGCCCCACCGCCGTCCTGTCCACCGCCACCCGTATCGCCCTGCGCACCCTCCTCGGCCGCCGGCTGGGACGAGCACCCAGCGAGGTCGTCCTCCTGCGCAGACGCTGCCCCCGCTGCGCCGGCCCTCACGGCAAACCGGCGCTCTCCGCCGGGCAAGGCCACCGCCTGCACTTCTCGGTGTCCCACAGCGCCGGCCGTGCCCTGCTCGCCGTCGCCGCCACCGCCGTCGGCATCGACGTACAGGGCCCGCTGTCCCAGCGCACCGCCGACACCTGCGCCCAGGCACTGCACCCGCTGGAACAGCAGGACCTCAGCCGCCTGGAGGGCCGCCACCGCACCATCGAGTTCGCCCGGCTGTGGACCCGTAAGGAGGCCTACCTCAAAGCCGTCGGAACAGGCCTGGCCCACGGACTGCGCGGAAACTACCTCGGCAGCCGCCTCGCCCTGCGGCCCAGCGGATGGACCGTCACCGACCTGGACACCACGGCAACCCACACCGCCGCCGTGGCCCTCGCCCTGCCCACCGCGGTCGTCCCGCCCCTGCGGGAAGTCCCGGCACACCGGCTCCTCCCCTGACCCACGGCCCCGCCCCCGCACAGCCGTCACGTAAAAATTGAGCCCTATTCCCCCACGCTTCCGGAAGGCACGCGATGATGAGCACGGCAACGACCACGGGCAACAACGAGAACCCCGGCCCCCGGCTGACCACGCGTTCCTGACCGCCACCCGGCCGGACCGTCATGACACAACAGCACACACAGGAGCAGCACATGGCCGGCGCCGGCGATCACGCAGACGTATCCGAGCTCCAGCGCACCCTCCGGGAACTGTCCGACCGCCAGGAGATCGCCGACCTCGTCGCCTCGCTGGGCCGGTGGCTGGACGACGACACCTTCGACGACAGCGACGGACTCTTCACCGCCGACGTGTCCGCCGACACCCCCGGGGGCACCGCCCATGGCCGCGAAGCAGTCGTCGCACAAGCCCGCCGCGGCCACTCCGGACGCCGGTGCCAGCACCTGATCACCGACCTCCGCACCCAGCTGCGAGGCGAACGCGCGTCGGTCGAAGCCAACTTCATGGTGGCCTTCGCCGGCACCACGCACACCGAACCCACACGCTTCACCGGCGCCCGCTACCACCTCGAGGCAAGCCGGGAAAGCGGACACTGGCTGCTCACGGCGATCCGCATCACACCCATCTGGCACGCCTGAAGGGGACACCATCCCCCCACGGCCCGTCACAGACGCCACCATCCAACGGGGGGAGCACACTCATGGAGGCCTCAGGACCGGCCACCGTCACCACCGGACTGACGAGCACCGTCGCCCGCCAGTACGTCCACCGCGCAACCCACTCCGAAGTACTCCTGACCGCATGGCGCCCGGCACCCAACGGCTTCACCGTGACCGCCCAATGGCCACGCGTCCACAGCTTCTACCTCACCACCCACGGCCTCCACGACCCGCTGCTGCTCGCCGAGACCGTCAGACAGACCAGCTGCCTGCTCGCGCACGTCACCCTCGGTGTCCCCATCGACCACGAGGTCACCCTCACCACCCTCACCCTCCACCTCACGCCCTCCGCGATGACACCGGGCGCACGACCGGTCGAACCCGAACTCCGCGTCACCCGGCTCCAACCCCTGCACCACGGCGCGAAACTCACCGGCGCGACAACGAAGATCAACATCTACCGGGACGGCATCCCCCTCGCCACCGCCTCCGTACGCCTGACCTTCACCTGCCCCGCCGACTACGACGCCTCGCTCCCGCCCCACCCCCACCACCCCGCGGCACACCCCCCCGAACCCGTCCACGCCCCCCTCGTCGGGCGCGTGTCCCCCCACGACGTCGTCCTCGCCGCCAGCGGTACGCCCGGCCGCTGGGCCCTGCGCGCGGACCCCACCCACCCCGTCCTGTTCGACCACACGGTCCGCCACCTCCCCGAAGCCCTCCTCGCCGAAGCCGCACGACAAGCCACCACGGCACTCACCCCGCCCGGCACCCCCACCTACCCCGTCACCATCACCACCCACATGACCCAGCACGCCACACCCACCACACCGTGCTGGATCGAAGCCGAACCCCTCCCCACCGACGCACTCGACAGAACACGCACCGCCATCACCGCCCTCCAGAACAACCAGCCCGTCTACCACGCCACCATCACCCTCGACCACATCCCCACCAGCCACCGAGCAGCTGCTGGGTCCCGGTCTTGAGGGTCGGGCGTCGGACGGGAGTCCCTCGACCACATCCCCACCAGCCACCGAGCAGCTGCTGGGTCCCGGTCTTGAGGGTCGGGCGTCGGACGGGAGTCCCTCGACCACATCCCCGCCAGCCACGGAGCAGCTGCTGGGTCGGGCGTCGGACGGGAGTCCCGATCGGGTGACCGCGGCCGGCCGCGGTCCCGGGGACCGGGCCTCTCGGGTGGCAGCGTCTCCGGCGAGAAGCACCCGGAGCGCGGTCTCCTGCTGCCCTCCGCGAGGAGTGTGGGCTGCGGGCAGGCGCCCTGAACGGTGAGGGACGGGAGACTTCCCCGCAGGCCCTCTTGCGGCCAGTCCTGTGGCCCGTGGCCCATCCTGTGGCCGGCGATCCCCGGCGGCCGGGCCCACCCGGTAGGCTGTAGCCCGCTCCGCAGCAGGTGAGGCAGGGCGAAGGTGGGTTGCCCGAGCGGCCTAAGGGAACGGTCTTGAAAACCGTCGTGGCGAGAGTCACCGTGGGTTCAAATCCCACACCCACCGCCAGGTCAGAGAACGTGCTGTTCAGAAGGGGTGTCCCTATGAGGGGCACCCCTTCGGCATGGGGCCTGTCTCAACCTGGATCGTCCGTGTGCCGCTTTGGATCATCGTGTGTGGACCAGGCGTGGACCACGATCCGCCCCTGTTGCCCCCGCTGGGCCTTTACTGGATCAAGGCGGCCCGCTGGCGCGGGCCGCGCGGCGCGGCGGCCCCAGGTCGCCGCTGGCTCCATGTCTCCGCCACCGCCCGCGACGGCCCCCGCCCACTCGCGCCGCAAAAGCCCGAAGAAGCAGGCAGTCAGACCCGTGAAGAACCCCGACAGCCGTCCCATGGTGAGCACGGCCGACGGGGACGGGGCGCATGCCAAGTCCGCACCGGTCGCTGCGGATTGCCGTTCAACCAGCCGTGGCTGGGGTGGCCGGCCTCCACGGCTTTACCCACCTGTTCGGGCCGGGGCCCGTGTCGGGCGAGTCCAGGGGGCCACTCGTTCACATTCCGGGCAGGAGTAAAGCCTGCCCGAGTTGCCGGGCCAGCGTACGGCCCCCTGAACATGCCCGACCTCAACCCGAACAGGACACCGGCCAAAGCCGCTCCGGCCGACCGTGTGGACACCCGCGCCCACATGAGCTAACGGTCGAAGAGGGGCAGTTGGCATGGGAGGACCCCGGCGCATAGGGCGGGTGCCGGGGCCAGCCTCGATTCGTCAGCGGTGATCGCTGTTCGACATGGCGGTCAGTTCACGTCGGTCTGTTCCGCGTGATGGTGGTGGGGGTCGTCGCGTGACGCTGCGAGATGCGCCGGGTTCCACCGGCCCGGGGCCGCGTGGCGGACCTCGGCGGGGCGCTGCAGCGTCAGGAGCGGTTCGAAGTCACCGGGTTGGCCTGAAGTGGACAGACGTGAACGCACGTTCGGCGTAGGGTGCCGGAGAACACGCCGGGGGGCGTCGTTCTCCTCGGCCCGTGCTGGCCCGGAGGACACGTGAAACGCAGACTCATACCCGCAGTGCTCGGCGCGGCCGCGCTGACGCTCGCGCTGGGAATCGCCCCCGGCGCTGCCGCACCTCAGCCCGACGACCTCACGCCCTCGCCGTCCGGTCAGAAGACGGCCGCCCCCTACACGGCCCCCGACCGCTCCGCCTGGACCGTGAAGCCCGGCCCCGAGCCTGCCGGGCTCGATGTCACCTCCCCGGCCGACGATGTCATACCCGTCGTCGCGGAACGCCTCCACGAGCTGGGGGCCGCCCGCGGATTCACCCGGCAGGAAACCGACTACCCGGGCCGGGCGATCACCGTCCTGTGGAAGGGCACGCCTCCGGCCGACGTCACCGCCTATGCCGCGTCCCGCCCCTACGGCGTCACCGTCACGATCCGCACCGGGGCGAAATACTCCCGCGCCGAAGCCGAAGCCGCCCGCACACGGCTGCTCAACCACCCCGCCGGCGCCCGCCTCGGCATCACGTGGAGCGAGCTGAACGCCGACGGCAGCGGTGTCACGGTGGGCGTCGCTGCCCGTACCCGGGCCGCGGTCGACCCGCTGCCCGCCCTGCGTGACGCGGCCCGCATCCCGGACGTGGCGCTGCGGCTCGGCGTCGAGCCGATCAAGGGTGACGCCCTGTTCTCCCGGGGAAACGATGCCCCGCCGTGGAAGGGCGGCATCCGCACCACCAACACCGACGGCCTGTGCTCCACCGGTTTCGCCGTGCTGGCCGGGTCCACAGGCAAGCTCCTCAGCGCGAGCCACTGTGACTACCCCGGAAACCTGGCGGTGCGGGACGGCGCCGGGCAGACCATTGCCCCCGGCGGGTCGTCCGTCGCGACGATCCACGGCATCGACTCCATGCTGATCGATCCGTCGGACTCGCCCGCCACCACACCGAAGATCTTCCGCGGCAGCCACACCACCACCTCCACGTCGCTGGTGAAGAGCTGGTATTCCAACTGGCCGGGTGACCCGGTGTGCTCTTCGGGCGCGAGCACGGGCGAGCACTGCGGCACCGTCTATGACGACTCCGACGTCTACGTGGACGACTACACCGGGGCACGAATCGGCGTCATCCAGGTCGCGGCCCCGTCCGGGCAGATCATGGGCGGCCAGGGCGACAGCGGCGGCCCGATGTTCAAGAAGGTCACCGGCGGCGTGCAGGCCCGGGGAATCCTCATCAGCGCGGACATCACGGCGGGCTCGATGACCCAGTCGTGTGGCTCGGTAGCCCCCGACGCGAACGGGATCTGGTGCTCGCGGTGGGTCAACTACGTGCCGATCAGCACCATCCTGAACACGTGGGGCGTGTCGCTGGAAACCGGCTGATACGGGGCCGTGGGGGGGGGGGGGGGGGGGGGGGGGGGGGGCGGCGGGGGCGGCCGGCCCGCCCCCCACACCACGGCCGGGGGGAGGGGGGGGGTCGGGGGTAATCACACGACCACAGGGG
>NZ_JBHVZO010000021.1:18566-131785 GCF_042879855.1 Streptomyces sp. NPDC058326
CTCGCCCACCCACCATACCGCTTTCCGGGGGGTTTGTGGTTCGGCTGGGCGGCGAGCGGGCCGCCGCGCCCGACCCGCACCCCCCCCCCCCCCCCACGGCCGTCCCACCTCGGAGCGCACACCAGTCGTGCGCCTGGCGAACGGACGGGATGCGATGACAGACCAGCTCCACATGCGGACGAAAAAGACCGCGCGCCGTGGCGTGGCGGCCGTGGCGGGAATCCTGCTGCTGGCGGGGGTCACCGGCTGCGGGTCGCTCACCGACACTCCCCCGGCGGACCAGACACCGAAGACCGTCGCTGCCCAAGGGAAGACGACCAGCACGGCCAAGAACCCCGAGACACCGCCCCGGATGATCAACCGCGCGAAGGACGCCCCCGGCGATGGGCGGCTCGCCCACATCCCCGGAACACTGTTGGTCACGGACAGGAACTGTCTCGCCTTCCGAAGTGACGGCAGCAAGGTGGTCAGCGCACTGTCCTGGGCACACGGGTGGACCGCTACGTGGGAGAACGGCAAGGCCGTCGTCCGCGACGAGGACGGCAAGGTCTTCGCCCGCGAAGGCGACCGCATATCCCTGGGCGGTGGAATCTCCGACCAGTTCGCTGACCATCCCTGCGCGGACGGAAAGGTCTGGCACGTGGACGACTATCCGCCGCCTTCGGATGCTGTCGGATAGTTCGGGCCTGGTGGCTTCGCCCCGCCGTTATGCGGCCGGGCGAAGTGCTGTCAATCAGGAGGAGAGCAGTCAGGCCGGGATCTCAGCCGGGGCCGAGACCGGAGGGTGGACCCCGGTCAGCTCTTCCGCACGGGCCAGGAGGAGGGGCGCGAGCTCGGAGTAGAACCCCCGAGCCGAGAGGCCGGTTCAGGCAGCCGGCGGTGTGCGTTCCCGCCGGTGACGGCAGAACTGCGGCTCTCGGTGGTCGAGGCCGGCTCCTCGTACAGCGTCCGAGGGATGCGCATACCGCCCTTGGAGCCGGGGCGGGCGATCAGGAACATTCCGTTGTACGGACTCGCGATCAGCTGGTGTATGAGGCCTCGTCCAGGACGTTTTCCCACTCTCCCGTCTTCGCCTGCACGACACGCGAGCTGCGCTGACATCGTCCGGACTCCCCCAGCGGACCAGGTGTGGACCGCCGGAGGGAGCGAGGGGCCCGGAGAGCGGGGAACGAGCAGGTCAGGAACGTTCGAGAGGCTTCCCGCAGCATCCGCTTGAAAACCGTCGTGGCAGCGATGTCACCGTGGGTTCAAATCCCACACCCACCGCAGGCGAACGGCCCCTGACCAGGTACATCGGTCAGGGGCCGTTCCCGTGTGCGGGAGGTTTCCGCCGCGCTGGTCCCGGGGCGGGCGCCGGGGCGCCGGCGGCGGGCCGCGGCTCTGCGGATGCGGGACTCGGGTGATGCCGTGATGCTGGAGGGGCTGGAACAGCGGCTAGGAGGGCCAGGATGTCTGTGTTCGACAAGCTCAAGGGGATGCTCAAGGGCCACGAGGATCAGGCCTCCAAGGGCATCGACAAGGCCGGTGACTACGTCGACGGCCGGACCCAGGGCAAGTACAGCAGTCAGGTCGACACCGCCCAGGAGAAGCTCAGGCAGCAGATGGGCGGCACGCCCCCATCGACGGACCAGGGGCCGGATGCCCCACGGCCGGACACTCCGCCCCGGCAGTAGCGCGGAGCCGTACTGCCCGTCAGGGGCGCCCCGGACTCCATTCCGGGGCGCCCCTTCGGTTCGCCGGGTTCAATGGCCTCCTGGGAAGGGCCGGAGAAAGGGTTCTGTCGTGGTGCGGATCGTGCTTGTGCAGGGGGACATCACCGCCGAGCCGGCGGACGCGATCGTCAACGCGGCGAACTCCTCGCTCCTCGGTGGTGGGGGCGTCGACGGGGCCATCCACCGGAAGGGCGGCCCCGAGATCCTCGCCGCCTGTCAGGACCTGCGCCGCTCGCACTACGGCAAGGGGCTGCCGACCGGCCGGGCCGTGGCGACCACGGCGGGGCGGCTGCCCGCCCGGCACGTGATCCACACGGTGGGACCGGTCTGGTCGAGGGAGGTGGACCGCTCGGAGGAGCTGGCCTCCTGCTACCGCGCGTCGCTCCGGGTCGCCGACGAGCTGGGCGACCGTACGGTCGCGTTTCCCGCCCTCTCCACCGGGATCTACGGCTGGCCGATGGACGACGGAGCCCGGATCGCCGTGGAGACGGTACGGGCGGCCCGTACCGAGGTGGAGGAGGTGCGGTTCGTGCTGTTCGACGCGCAGGCGTACGCGGCCTTCGAGACGGCTGTGGGGCAGGAGATCCCGTAGGGGTCCCCTCGGTCGAACGTCTCTTCTTCTTGGTTCGCTTGTTCGGTGGATCTCTAGGCGGGACTCGCCGTCACGATCTTCCTGGGGAGAGATTGGCGGGAAATCTGCCGGAACGCTTCTTCCCTTGGGGTGCACCGGTTCTGCCTGTCCTGAACCTGCTCCGCCCAGGTGAGGTGGGCCTTCCCTCGTACTGGCCGGGTTTATCTGCTTGTCCTCACGCTTGCGGGGGAATAAGCCGCTCCGGGGTGGTTCGCCAGGGATTCGGTGGGCAACTCTGGATTCGCGACGTCGAGCAGAAACAACCGGGGTGGTCGGCCAACTGCCTTGGGAACGGCCGTAGTTCATAGCAGTGCAGAGACCTTCAGAGCAGTTCCGTGCACCAGCACCAGCTTTCAGTTCCCGGAGGAACACACATGGCAAGCATCCGTACCGCCCGCGTTCTCGCCGCTGCCGTCGCCCTGCCCCTCGCCGCCGCGCTCTTCACCGGGGTGGCGCAGGCCGACAACGGCGGGTTCGCGGACGACGGATCGAACACGAGCGTCGCCACGATCATCGGCAGCGGCGTGGGTGGGGACAACTTCGGCAACTCGACCACGACGCAGCAGGTGGCGACCGGTTCCGGTGCCTCGAACCAGAACAACACGGCCAGCGTGAACGGCTCCGCCTTCACGCACATCGCCCAGAGCAACGCGGTGGTCAACTTCTACCCGTGGTGGTGATCTCAGCACGGCAGCCGGCCCGACGGGGGGCGTGACCGCGGTGTGAACGACGGCCTGTGCGCCGGTACTTCGGTACCGGCGCACAGGCCGTCCCGCTTGCGTGCGCCCGGGGCGCGGACCGCATCGCGCTCGCGCGCCGGGGCGTCCGCGTCTGTGTGTCGGGGTGTTCCGCGATCGCGGGTCGGGTGTGCGGCCGGCCGGTCGTCGGCCTTGACAGGGATCCTGAATCTGACGGACAGTCAGAAATCTCAGTCGCCCCACCTCGCCCCACGGGAGGCCGTCGCCGTGCACCTCGCCCCGACCGAGCGACAGCTGAGGCTGCGCGCCGAACTCCGCGCGTACTTCCGCGAGGTGATGCCCGACGGCCCGCCCTCCGCCACCGACACCACCGCCCAGCGCCGGCTGCTCCGCCGGATCGGCGCGGACGGGCTCCTCGGACTCGGATGGCCCGAGGAGTACGGGGGACAGGGCCGGGGCCCCGACGAGCAGTTCGTCTTCTTCGACGAGGCGTACCGGGCGGGCGCGCCCGTCTCGATGGTCACGCTCAACACCGTCGGACCGACCCTCATGACCTACGGGACCGAGGAGCAGAAAGCCTTCTTCCTGCCCCGGATCCTGCGCGGGGAGACCGTCTTCGCCATCGGGTACAGCGAGCCCGAGGCCGGTACGGACCTCGCCTCGCTCCGCACGAGGGCCGTGCGCGACGGGGACTCCTGGCGGATCGACGGCCAGAAGATCTTCACCTCCAACGCCCAGAACGCCGACTGGATCTGGCTCGCCTGCCGCACCGACCCCGAGGCGCCCCCGCACCGGGGCATCTCGATCGTCCTCGTCCCCACCGACGCCCCGGGATTCTCCTGGACCCCGATCGCGACCGTGGGCGGGCTGACGACCACGGCCACCTACTACGACGGGATACGGGTGCCGGCCGGCCATCTCGTCGGGCCCGAACACGGCGGCTGGGGGCTCATCACCAACCAGCTCAACCACGAGCGTGTCGCGCTGGCCGCGATCGGCATGCAGGCCGAGGACTTCTTTGCGGCTGTGCTCGACCGCGCTCGCACACCCGATCCGGTGACGGGCAGGCGTCGTGTTGACGAGCCGTGGGTCCGGATCCGGGCCGCCGAAGCGCACGCCCGGCTGGCGGCGACACGCCTGCTGAACTGGCGTCTGGTGGGCGATGTGGGGGGCGGCCGGCTGGCTCCGGGGGACGCGAGCGGCGTGAAGTTCATGGGAACCGAATCGGCGGTGGAGGTGTATCGAATATGTCAGGAGATCGCGGGCGGGGCGGGGACGGTGCGAGCGGGATCGCCGGGGGAGTTCGACGGCGGTGAGCTGGAGCGCATGAACCGCGCCGCGCAGATCAACACCTTCGGGGGAGGGGTGAGCGAGGTGCAGCGCGAGATCGTCGCGAGGATGCGGCTCGGCATGAAGGGGAGGGGCCGGCGATGACCCTTACGGAGCGGAACGGGACAGCGGGACAGCCGGAGCCGCCGGGCACCCGGCCGGGCGCTCTGCCGGGTATGGCGGAGGCGCCGCCGGGCCGGACAGGCACCCAGCCGCACACGACGGGCGCGCCGCCGGACACGACGGATGCCCAGATGGGCCCGGCAGGCACCCTGCCAGGCTCGCCGGGCACGACGGATGCCCAGCCGGGCCCGGCAGGTACCCTGGCGGGCTCGCCGGGCACGACGGATGCCCAGCTGGGCCCGGCGGGCACCCTGTCAGGCTCGCCCGGCACGACGGATGCCCTGTACGAGCGGCTCGCAAGGTTCGTGGGGCGGCCCGCCGCCACCAGGGGCCTCGGCAAGGACCCGGTGAACCTGCCCATGATCCGGCACTGGTGCGAGGCCATGGGAGACGCCCACCCCGCCTACCGGGGACCGGAGGCCGTCGCACCGCCGACGATGCTCCAGGCCTGGACGATGGGCGGCCTCTCGGGGCACACCGGCCGCTCCTCCGCGTACGAGGAGCTGTTCGCCCTGCTCGACGGGGCCGGATACACCTCCGTGGTCGCGACCGACTGCGAGCAGGAGTACCTGCGTCCGCTGCGGCCCGGCGACGAGATCACCTTCGACACCGTCATCGAGTCCGTGTCGGCGCGCAAGACCACCAAGCTCGGGTCGGGGCACTTCGTCACCACCAGGACGGACGTGCGCGCCGGCGGAGAGCTCGCCGGCACCCACCGCTTCCGCATCCTCAAGTACGCCCCGCCCGCCAGGCCCCCGCAGGCCTCCGTCCCGCCCGCCGGGCCTCCGAAGGCCTCCGCGCCGGCCGCCAGGCGACCCCGGCCCGTGATCAACCGGGACAACGCCGGGTTCTGGGAGGGGGTGGCCGCGCACCGGCTGCTCATCCAGCGCTGCGGGGAGTGCGCCGCCCTCCGCTTCCCCTGGCTGCCGGGGTGCGCCGACTGCGGATCGCGGGAGTGGGACACGGTCGAGGCGAGCGGCGCCGGGACGGTCTTCTCGTACGTGGTGATGCACCACCCGCCCTTCCCGGCCTTCACCGTGTCCGATCACGCCGCTGACGCGGCGGGGCCCTACGCGGTCGGGCTGATCGAACTCGCCGAGGGAGTGCGGATGATCAGCAACGTGGTGGGGGTGCCGTACGACGAGGTGCGGATCGGGATGCCGGTGCGGCTGGAGTTCCTGCGGGCCGACGAGGAGCTGGAGCTTCCCGTCTTCCGCGCCGGCGGGGAGGGCTGACATGGACTTCACCCCCACCGAGGAGCAGGAGGCCGCCCGCGAGCTGGCCGCCCGGATCTTCGCCGACCTCTCCACCCACGAGCGGCTCAGGGCGGCCGGCACCGGCACCGACGCCGAGCTCTGGAAGGCGCTCTGCGCCGCCGGTCTCCCCGGCGCCGTCGAGGTGACCGGCCTGCTCGGCCTGGTCCTCCTCCTGGAGGAGCAGGGCCGCGTGACGGCCCAGGTGCCCTTCGCCGCGAGCTGCGCCTACGGGATCCTCGCCGTCACCCGGCACGGTACGGAGGAGCAGCGGGACCGGCTTCTGCCGGGCCTCCGCGACGGTACGACGGTGGTGACGGGGGCCTTCCCGGCGACCGGCGCGGTCACCTCGCGCGAGGGGCGGCTCGCCGGGGCCGTGGACTGGGTGCCGTGGCTGAGGGACGCCACCCACGTCCTCGTACCGGACGGGGAGCGTGCCCTGTGGCTGGTCCGCACCGAGGACGCCCACCGTGTCGATCCCGTCGAGCTCACCGCTCCCTGGTCCGCCGGCCGGCTCGTCCTCGACGGGACGGTGGCGGAGCGGCTCGGGCCCGCCCCCGGTGCGGGGACCGGCGAGGCCGGTGCCGGTGCCCGCACCGGGAGCAGCGCCGCCGCCGCCTACGAGGAGGTGCTCGCCGCCGCTCGCATCGCCTTCGCCGGGCTGCAGGCGGGGGTGTGCGCCGGGTCGCTGGCCAGGGCCGTGGAGTACACCTCCGTACGGGAGCAGTTCGGCCGCCCGCTCTCCACCCATCAGGCCGTTCAACTGCGCGCGGCCGACGCGCATATGGACACCGAGGCCATCCGGGTCACCGCCTACGAGGCGGCTTGGCGCTTCGACGAGGGCCTGGACGCCGCAGGGGCCGCCCTGACCGCCGCCTGGTGGGCCTCCGAGGCGGGGAAGCGGGTCGTGCACGCCGGGCAGCATCTGCACGGCGGCCTGGGCGCGGACCTCGATCACCCGGTCCACCGGCACTTCCTGTGGGGCCGGCAGCTCGACGCCTACCTCGGCGCCGGCACCGAGCTCCTCGCCGAACTCGGCGGACTGCTCGCGGAAGGGGACCTGTCATGAAACCCGGGGACGAACTGCCGCCGCTGACCATCCCGGTCACCCGCACCCTGATCGTCGCCGGGGCCGTCGCCTCCCGCGACTACCAGGACGTCCATCACGACGCCGAACTGGCCCGGGAGAAGGGCTCCCCGGACATCTTCATGAACATCCTCACCACCAACGGTCTCGTCGGCCGGTACATCACCGACCACTTCGGCCCCCGCGCGGTCCTCCGGCGGGTCGCCATCCGGCTCGGTGCCCCCAACCACCCCGGGGACACCCTGGTCCTGACCGGCACGGTCACCGGCGTCGAGGGGGACACGGCGCACGTCCGGGTCGTGGGTGCCAACGGGCTCGGGCACCACGTCACCGGGACGGTCACCGTGGAGGTGCCCCGATGAGCCTCCGCCACCGGGACGGACTCGGCGGCCGGGCGGCCGTTGTGGGCATCGGTGCGACCGAGTTCTCCAAGGACTCGGGCCGCAGCGAACTCTCCCTCGCCGTCGAGGCGGTGCGGGCCGCCCTCGACGACGCGGGACTCGCCCCCGCCGACGTCGACGGCCTGGTCACCTTCACCATGGACACCAACCCGGAGATCACCGTCGCCCAGGCCTCCGGCATCGGGGAACTGTCGTTCTTCTCCCGTGTGCACTACGGGGGCGGGGCCGCCTGCGCCACCGTGCAGCAGGCCGCGCTCGCCGTCGCCGCCGGGGTCGCCGAGATCGTCGTCTGCTACCGGGCGTTCAACGAGCGCTCCGGGCGCCGCTTCGGTTCCGGAGTCAAGGAGCGTGAGCCTTCCGCCGAGGGCGCCGCGCTCGGCTGGCAGCTCCCGTTCGGGCTGCTCACCCCGGCCTCCTGGGTCGCCATGGCCGCCCAGCGGTATCTGCACACCTTCGGGCTGACCCCGGACGCCTTCGGTCATGTCGCCGTCACCGACCGGCGCCACGCGGCCCGCAACCCCGCCGCCTACTTCCACGGGAAACCCATCACGCTCGCCGACCACGCCGCCTCGCGCTGGATCGTCGAGCCGCTGCGGCTCCTCGACTGCTGCCAGGAGACCGACGGCGGCCAGGCGATCGTCGTCACCTCCGTCGAGCGCGCCCGCGACCTGCCGAAGCCGCCCGCCGTGATCCTGGCGGCGGCGCAGGGCGCCGGGCGGAAGCAGGAGGCGATGACCAGCTTCTACCGGGACGGGCTGACCGGGCTCCCGGAGATGGGCGTGGTGGCGCGGCAGCTCTGGCGGACCTCCGGGCTCGCACCGTCGGACATCGACGTGGGCATTCTCTACGACCACTTCACCCCGTTCGTGCTCATGCAGTTGGAGGAGTTCGGCTTCTGCGGGCCGGGCGAGGCGGCCGACTTCGTCGCGGCCGACGCGCTCCCGCTGAACACGCACGGAGGACAGCTCGGCGAGGCCTATCTGCACGGCATGAACGGCATAGCGGAGGCGGTACGACAGCTGCGCGGCACCTCGGTGAACCAGATACCCGGCGCGGCGCGGAGCTTGGTCACGGCGGGTACCGGGGTTCCCACGTCCGGGTTGATCCTGGGCACGGACGGCTGAGGCGACGGCCCCAGCGGTGGCCGGGCGCGCCGGGCGGACCTTCACTCACGCCATGAGCACTCACGCCACGAGCACAGCCGCGTCATCCGCCGCCGCGTCAGATCCCGAACCCACCCGCGCCCCCGCACCCGTGCCTTCGTCCGAGCCCCCGGCGCCGGCGCACCCGCCGTCCGCGTCCGCTCCCGGGGCACGGGCCGTGCTCGCCGCCCTGCTGGCCGTACTGGCGGGGGCGGCCCTGCTCACGGTCCCCGCCCCGGCGTCGGCGGCCCTGCTCACGGCCCCCGCCCCGGTGTCGGCGGCACGGCCAGGTGGAGGTGACCCGGCGGCGCCCGACGCCCCCGCGCGCTACACCGGCCAGGCCTTCGACACCTGCGACGCGCCCTCCCTGGAGGTGATGAAGGCCTGGCGCGACTCGCCGTACGGGGCCGTCGGGATCTACTTCGGCGGCCGGGGCCGGGGCTGCCCCGTCCAGCGCGAGCTGAACCCCGCCTGGGTCGCGTCCGCGCACGCCATGGGGTGGCGCCTGCTGCCGCTCTTCGTCGGCTCCCAGGCCCCCTGCGTCATCGCCGCCGCCAAGCGGCCCTTCGCCATCGGCGGCAGCCCCTGGAGCGAGGGCACCCGGGAGGGCGGCGAGGCGGTACGGGCGGCGCGTGCGCTGGGCCTCGACGCCGGCAGCCCGCTCTACCTCGACATCGAGGCGTACCGGCCCGGCGACGCGGACTGCGCCGCGACCACCCTGTCCTTCGTGCGTGCCTGGAACCGGGAGGTACGGCGACTCGGCTACGTCCCGGGCTACTACAGCAGCGCCGATACGGGCGTGCGGGACATCGAGGCGCAGCGGCGGGCGGGTACGAAGGACCTGCCCGAGGTGATGTGGTTCGCGCGCTGGCTGGGGCGGCCCGCGCTGTACTCCGAGCCGGAGCTGGCCCCGGAGGCGTGGATGCCGCACAGCCGGATCCACCAGTACGCGGGCAACGTGGCCGAGTCGTACGGCGGGCACCGTCTCCGCATCGACCGGAACGTGATGGACGCCCCGGTCGCCCGCGTCACGACCACCGCTTCCCCGCCCCGACCCTGAGCCGTCCCCGAAGGGTCTCCACCCAGAGGAGGTGCGGCGGTCCCCACCCCTACAACCTGAGGCGGACTGCGGGTCGGGACCTGGGGCCGATCCGCCGGGTACCCCGCCCCTCCTAGCGTGGAGCCATGACTCCGCCACCCTCTGGCCCCGTCTGCGCCGGTGCCTCGCAGTTCGCGTCGTACCCGACCTTCTCGTCGTACGTAAGGGCGCGTGGGCCCGTGCTCCTGCGCACCGCGCGTTCCCTGACCGCCAACCCCTGCGACGCCGAGGACCTGCTGCAGACCGCGCTGGCCAAGACCTTCGTCGCCTGGGAGCGCATCGAGGACCACCGCGCCCTGGACGGCTACGTCCGCCGCGCGCTGCTGAACACCCGTACGTCCCAGTGGCGCAAGCGCAAGGTCGACGAGTTCGCCTGCGAGGAGCTGCCCGAGCCCGCCGGTCTCCCGGAGCCGGACCCGGCCGAGCGGCAGGTGCTGCACGACGCGATGTGGCGTGCGGTGATGAAGCTGCCGGACCGCCAGCGTCAGATGGTGGTCCTGAGGTACTACGAGGACCTCAGCGAGGCGCAGACAGCCGAGGTGCTGGGGGTGTCGGTGGGCACGGTGAAGAGCGCGGTGTCCAGGGCGCTCGGCAAGCTCCGCGAGGACCCGGAACTGACGCCCGTACGGTAGGCGAACCAGGACAGACCGGTGCCCGCGCCAGTGAACGCTGGCAATTTCCGTACTCCCGGGTAGTGACATACCGCGTGGTATGTGCGCAGAATCTCCACACCCTTTCTGCCACGTAGCGCCCACCGGGAGGACGCCCCGTGTACAGCACCATGCAGGACGTACAGCTGACCGTGAGCCGCATCCTCAAGCACGGGATGACGATTCACGGGAAGTCCATCATCACCACCTGGACGGGCGAGCCCGAGCCGCACCGCCGCACGTTCGCGGAGGCCGGAGCGCGCGCCCACCAGCTGGCCAACGCCCTGCGCGACGAACTCGGCGTCACCGGCGACCAGCGCGTGGCCACCCTCATGTGGAACAACTCCGAGCACGTCGAGGCGTACTTCGCGATCCCCTCCATGGGCGCGGTGCTCCACACCCTCAACCTCCGTCTTCCCCCCGAGCAGCTGGTGTGGATCGTCAACCACGCCGCCGACCGGGTCGTGCTCGTCAACGGATCGCTGCTCCCCCTCCTCGCCCCGCTGCTCCCGCACCTGCCGACGATCGAGCACATCGTGGTCGCGGGCCCCGGAGACCGTTCCGTGCTCGACGGCGTCGCCCCGCGCGTGCACGACTACGAAGAGCTGATCGCCGGCCGGGCGATGACGTACGACTGGCCCGAGCTCGACGAGCGTTCGGCCGCCGCCATGTGCTACACCTCCGGCACCACCGGTGACCCGAAGGGCGTCGTCTACTCCCACCGCTCGATCTACCTGCACTCGATGCAGGTCAACATGGCCGAGTCGATGGGCCTCACGGCCAAGGACACGACCCTCGTCGTCGTACCGCAGTTCCACGTCAACGCCTGGGGCCTGCCGCACGCCACCTTCATGACCGGCATCAACATGCTCATGCCGGACCGTTTCCTCCAGCCGGCCCCGCTCGCCGAGATGATCGAGCGCGAGAAGCCGACCCACGCCGCCGCCGTCCCCACCATCTGGCAGGGCCTGCTCGCCGAGGTCACCGCCAACCCCCGCGACCTCTCCTCGATGGCTCAGGTCACCATCGGCGGCGCGGCCTGTCCGCCCTCCCTCATGGAGGCGTACGACCGGCTCGGCGTCCGGCTCTGCCACGCCTGGGGCATGACCGAGACGTCCCCGCTCGGCACGATGGCCCACCCGCCGGCCGGTCTGACCGCCGAGGAGGAGTGGCCGTACCGGGTCACGCAGGGCCGTTTCCCGGCCGGCGTCGAGGCGCGCCTCGTCGGCCCCGGCGGCGACCACCTGCCCTGGGACGGCGAGTCGGCCGGTGAGCTGGAGGTACGCGGCACCTGGATCGCGGGCTCGTACTTCGGCGGCGTCGACGGCGAGGCCATCCGGCCGGCCGACAAGTTCAGTGAGGACGGCTGGCTGAAGACCGGCGACGTCGGCGTGATCAGCCCCGACGGCTTCCTCACCCTCACCGACCGCGCCAAGGACGTCATCAAGTCGGGCGGCGAGTGGATCTCCAGCGTCGAGCTCGAGAACGCGCTCATGGCCCACCCGGAGGTCGCCGAGGCCGCCGTCGTCGCCGTCCCGGACGAGAAGTGGGGCGAGCGCCCGCTGGCGACCGTCGTGCTCAAGGAGGGGGCGACGGCCGACTACGAGACGCTGAGGGCCTTCCTCGCCGACGAGGGCGGCATCGCCAAGTGGCAGCTGCCGGAGCGCTGGGCGATCGTGCCGGCGGTGCCGAAGACGAGCGTGGGCAAGTTCGACAAGAAGGTCATCCGGAAGCAGTACGCGGCGGGCGAGCTCGACGTGACCCAGCTGTAGCCGCGAACGAACGAACGAACGGACGGACCGCCGGACCGACGGACGGACGGGTACGGGGAGGGCGAAGGCGCCCTCCCCGTACCCGTGTCGCTAGTTGGTGCCGATCTTCGCGAGCAGGTCGACGATCCTGGCCTGGACCTCGGCGCTGTTCGAGCGCTCGGCGAGGAACAGGACCGTCTCGCCGGAGGACAGCTTCGGCAGCTCCTCCTCGACGAGGTCGGCCGAGGTGTAGACGACGAGCGGGGTGCGGTTCAGCTGTCCGTTCGCGCGCAGCCAGTCGATGATCCCGGCCCGGCGGCGGCGCACCTGCATCAGGTCCATCACCACCAGGTTCGGCCGTGTCCCGGTCGCGAGCGTGACCGCCTCCGTGTCCGTGGCCGCCCGCGCGACGTGCATCCCGCGCCGCTCCAGGGTCGCCGCGAGCGCCTCCGCGATGTCCTCGTTCTCCTCGATCAGCAGGACCCGTGACGGGTGCTGCTCGCTGTCGCGCGGCGCGAGCGCCTTGAGGAGTACGGCCGGATCGGCGCCGTACGCGGCTTCCCTGGTCGCCTGCCCGAGCCCGGCCGCGAGGAGGACGGGCACCTCGGCGGCGACGGCGGCCTGGCGCAGCGACTGGAGCGCGGTACGGGTGATGGGCCCGGTCAGCGGGTCGACGAAGAGCGCGGCCGGGAAGGCGGCGATCTGGGCGTCGACCTCCTCACGGGAGTGCACGATCACCGGCCGGTAGCCCCGGTCGCTCAGCGCCTGCTGGGTGGAGACGTCGGGCGCGGGCCAGACGAGCAGCCTGCGCGGGTTGTCGAGGGGCTCCGGGGGCAGCTCGTCGTCGACCGGCCGGGGGGCCGGCCGGTTGGCGACCTCGACGGCGCCACCGGGGCCGTCGAGCGGCTCGGGACCCTCGGCGGAACCCTCCGCGGGCGCTCCTATGGCGTAGGCACGGCCCTCGGGCGCTGCGGGGGCGAGCCCGAGCGAGGCTTCGGACGGCGCCGGCGGCGTGCCGGACGGTTCGGCCTGCTGCGGATGCGGCCTGGCCTCGCCGGGAGCCGGTACGGGAAGCGCGGCCGGGGCCGGAGGGTCGGTGTCCGGCGGGGTGGCGAGCCTACGCCGCCGCCCGGAGCCGTTGGAGGGCGCGCCGGAGGCCTGGGGGGCCGCCGGGGCCGGAGGGGTGGCAGGAGAGGCCGGGGGGACGAAGGGGACGCCCTGCCCGAGCGTACGGACGCTGAACGCCCGCCCCTGGGTGGAGTCCTTGGGCATCGGCAACTCGGGCGGCAGCGGTACGGAGCCGGTACCGGTACCTGTGCCTGTGCTGCTGCGAGGCACGGGCCCCGACTGCGCCCCCGTCTCCGGCGGCGGAGGCGTGACGGCCCGGCGACGCCCGGTCGGTTCGGCGGGAGGCATCGCGGGCGGCATCGCCGGCGGGACGCCCGGCGGGACCTGACCCTGACCTTGCGACTGCGACTGCGACTGCGGCTGTGGCTGCGCGTGCGGATGGGGCTGCGGAGGCGTGTGGTCGGCGCCCGGGACACCCCGTACGGCCTCGTGCCGCCCCTCGTCGGAGACCGGCAGCGGTCCGGCGACCGGGGCAGTCCCGGGAGTGGTGAACGGACCACCGGCGGGAACGCCCTCGGGTCCGGCGGCCGGCTCCGGCCGGTCCGCGTCGGCGGGCGGGAGCGCGAACGGCGTCCGGGGACCGGCCTCGGCGGCGGCAGCCCGCTCCTGGGCGGCGGCCAGCGCACGCCGCCGGCGCCCACTCGGCTGCGCCTCGGGGGCCCCCTCAGCGGAACCGGAAGCGACGGCGGGCAGGGCCCGGGCCAGGGCGGGAGCGCCCGAGGGTTCGACGGGGACGCCCTGCGGCGGTACGGCGGCACCGAGCGCGGCCCGCCCCTGCGCGCCCTCGGCCGCGGTCACCACGGAACCCTCGGCGGGCCGGCCCCGTCGCCGCCCGGTCGGCTCGACGCCGGAAGCACCGGATCCCGACGGCACAGCAGTACCGGGAGCGGCAGGTGAAGCCGGAGGGACGTCGACAGCGGCGTTCTGCTGGGCCGGGATCAGCTCGGCGGCACCGGTGGCCTCTCCCGTACGGGCACGGCGGCGCCCACTGGGCTCCGCACCGCCCTCGGCGGCGACCGCACTCTCGAGGAAGGCGTCCGTGGAGCCCCGCCGGGCCCGCCGCCTGCCCCCACCGGAGCTCTCCGGGCCGTCGGCGGAAGGCACCGCGCCGGCGACCGGTGGCACCGCGGCGGGTGCGCCGGCGACCGGTGGCACCGCGGCGGGTGCGCCGGCGACCGGAGGCACTGCGACGGGTGCGCCGCCGACCGGAGGCGTCGCGACGGGCGCGCCGGCCTGCATGGGCAGCGCGAGGGCCTCACGGCCGCCGCCGGGTGCGGGGGCCCTCGTCCGCGTCGCGGGGACGGTGCCACGCCCGGCGCCGACGGGCACTTCGAGGACGTACGCGCCGCCGCTCGTCCCCGGCACCTCGTGGGTCTGCACGACACCGCCGTGCGCAGCCACGATCCCGCGCACGACGGGCCCGTGGACCGGGTCACCGCCGGCGTACGGGCCGCGGACCTCGATCCGTACGACCTCACCGCGCTGGGCGGCCGCGACGACGATCGTGGAGTCGGCGGGTACGGAGCCCTGGACGCCGGCACGGTTCTTGCCGGTCGCGTCGACTCCGGCGACGTCCGCGACGAGGTGCGAGAGCGCCGTCGCGAGCCGCGCCGCGTCGACCTCGGCCTCGATGGGCGGCGCGTGCACGGCGAACTGGGCGCGGCCGGGTCCGATCAGCTCGACGGCCCCGTCGATGCCGGCCGTCACGACCCCGTCGAGGAGCGCGACGCGCTTGTCGAGCTCCTCCGCACCGGAGTCCAGGCGCTGGTAGCCCAGGACGTTGTCGACGAGCGTCGTCATCCGGGCGTACCCGGCGGCCAGGTGGTGCAGGACCCGGTTGGCCTCGGGCCACAGCTGCCCGGCGTCGTCGGCGGCGAGGACGCCCAGCTGGGTGCGCAGCTCCTCCAGGGGGCCGCGCAGCGACTCGGCGAGGACGGCCGTGAGCTGTTCGTGGCGGGCGGCGAGGGAGGCGTACCGCTCCTGCTGTGCCTCCCGCTCGGCCGCGTGCCGCTCGGTGCGGTCGGCGAGTTCGGCCGCGTTCCGCTCCTGGAGTTCGGCGAGTTCGGCGGCGTTCCGCTGCTGGAGTTCGGCGAGCTCGGCTGCGTGCTCCTGGACGAGCTGCTCGTACGGCCTGCGGTCGGTGAAGGTCATGACGGCGCCGACGAGCTGGTCGCCGTCGCGTACCGGAGCGGTCGTCAGGTCGACCGCGACCTGCTCGCCCTTCTTCGACCACAGGACCTGCCCGCGCACGCGGTGCTTGCGGCCCGACTTGAGGGTGTCGGCGAGCGGCGACTCCTCGTACGGGAAGGGCTCGCCGTCGGCCCGCTTGGCGAGGATCAGCGGGTGCAGCTCCTGGCCGCCGAGTTCACCGGCGCGGTAGCCGAGGATCTGAGCGGCGGCGGGGTTGACCAGGACGACCCGGCCGTCGGTGTCCGTGCCGACGACGCCCTCGGCCGCGGCGCGCAGGATCATCTCGGTCTGCCGCTGCGAGCGGGCGAGTTCGGCCTCGGTGTCGAGGGTGCCGGTGAGGTCCCGTACGACGAGCATGAGCAGCTCGTCGCCGGTGTACCCGCTGTACGAGTCGTAGGCCTCGCGCCCGTCCTCCAGGCTCGCGCTGGTCACCTCGACGGGGAACTCGCCGCCGTCCGTGCGGCGGGCGATCATCCGGGTCGGCTTGGTGCGGCCGCGCTCGTCGGTGCCCTCGGGGCGGCGCATGGAGCCGGGGATGAGGCGCGAGTCGAAGCCGGGCAGGAGGTCGAGCAGGCCGCGCCCGACGAGTGCGGTGCCCGGTGTCTCGAACATGCCGAGGGCGATCGTGTTGGCGTTGACGACCGTGCCGTTGCAGTTGACGAGCACGAGGCCGTCGGGGAGGGCGTCGAGTATGGCTGCGAGGCGAGCAGCGCCTCGGGATGGCCTGCTGCTCACGAGACGCTTCCTCCCTGACCCACTGCATTTGCCTGACGCACGTGCCTACCGGCGGACCGGCCCCATCTTGCCCCGCGGGCCGCAGCCTGTCACTGAGGGGAGTCTAAGGGAGCCCCCGGGGGTGGCCCCTGCCTCATCCCCTCCTTGCCCCTCCTCATCCCCCGACAAGGGGAAGGACAGGCTCCAGGTTCTCCCAGCGGTCGATCTCGCAGCCGTCGGCCCGGGAGAAGCGGGCGTCGACCGTACGGCCCTGCCAGGTGCCGGTGATGTGCGCGACGGCGGGCCCGCCGTACACCTGGGTGCAGAGCTGGTCCTCGGGCACGGGCCGGAACGGGTTCCCGCCCGCCTCCGCGAGCCGGTCGAGCTGCTCGCAGGCGCGCTCACGGTCGGGGTGGTTCCCGCCGGCCCGGCCGTCGCACGTCAGCTCGAAGGTGCCGTCGGCGCTCGAACGGCCGCTGTCGGAGACGGTCACCGTCAGGGTGTCCGGCGCCGCGAACAGCGGCAGCGAGGGCAGCGGGCCGAGCCCGGCGGCACCGACGGCGGTGGTGGCGAGGGTCGCGAGGACGAGACTGCGCAGCATGCGGATCTCCAGGAGCGCGGGGTGGTGACGGTGGCGGTGGACGACGGACGCGGGAGCACGTCGTGCCCCGCCCCGTCTAACGCTCCGGACGCCACGGCGTTGCGCAACCGGGGTGCGCCGGGTGGGCGGCGGCTCGGGCGCGGCGCGGCCCCCGGGGGCTTTGCCCTCGACCCCGGAGGGCTAGTACGGTGAGAATCGATTGGTGACAGCCGGTTCGTCTGTGTCATCATCTGCACGCACACCGCATACGCGCGGGGTGCATGGAGGCGTCGCCTAGTCCGGTCTATGGCGCCGCACTGCTAATGCGGTTTGGGTCTTAAAGCCCATCGAGGGTTCAAATCCCTCCGCCTCCGCCCCTACCGAAGCCCCGGCCCCCAGGCCGGGGCTTCGGCCGTTCCCGGCCCCGTCCGCCCCGCTGGTGTGACCCCGGTCTCTTTCCCCGCGTTTTCACCCCCACGGGCCCCTTCGCCACGCCCGCCCCGCCGACCCGCCGCTGGGCCCTGAGGGGAAGTTTTCGCAGGTCACAAGGGGTGGGGTGAATGGATTTCACATGGCGGCGGCAGTCATGTAATGTTCTTCCTGTCGCCGCGAGCGGGCCGAAAGGCCGGGGAGCGAAGGCAAGAAACAAAAGAACAAGCACTCGTAGCTTAACGGATAGAGCATCTGACTACGGATCAGAAGGTTGCAGGTTCGAATCCTGCCGAGTGCACACAGGTGAGAGGCCCCCGGAGAGATCCGGGGGCCTCTTGCGTTGCGTGGCCGTAAAGCGGCGAAGTACAGCGACCGGCCCAGAAGCAGTCCGGTCCCACCCGCCGAGTAGCGTGTCCGCTCATGTCGCGTCGGGGTGGGGGACAAAGGCGGCGCGTCCGATCGGGAGGGGCCATAGTGAGGTTCAAAGCTGGAGTAGCGGGCCTGACCGCTGTAGTGATGGCGGCCTTGGCGGGGTGCGGGACCCAGGAATCCGCGGGGCCGGAAGGCACGGAACGAGTGGCGTCGCCGGCTCGCACCGCTCCGCCGAGTACCGCTCCGGTGAGGGAGACCGTGCGCCTTCCTTCTGCGGAGCTGCAAGGCCGATGGTGGACATGGGCGGCCTCGGAGCCCGACGCGACCAACCCTGTCGCCGACACGGACGGGAGCGCGTGCGGACGCAATCAACCGCACGACGTGTGGTTCCTGGCCGGAACCTTCGGCGGCCAGGTCAAGCGCACGTGCGAGGTTCCCAGCGGGCGTCCGATTGCTGCGCCTGTCGTCAATACCTTCGGAGACCCTCAGAACTGTGAGGCCTTCATGAGCAGCGCGCAGGGGACCGTGCTCCTCGACGGCAAGGTGGTCGAGCCCGAGACCTACAAGGGCGACTCGATCACGGTGCAAGGCGCGCAGGGCAACCCGCTCACCGGGGAGGAAGGGCGCTTCACAGCTACAGGGTGCGGCATGTGGGTGCAGTTGCCGCCTCTTGCTTCCGGGACGCACTCCCTGAAGATCCGTGGACGGTCAGGCGACTTCTCGACCGGTGTGGACTACGCGTTGACCGTCGCAGCCACGTCGGTCTAGGCGAGCCGATGGGGGGGAGACCCCGGGATGCTCCCGGGGTCTCTTCTGCACTTCAAGGCCACTTGGGCGGTTCCCGGACGAGAGTCCGGGCCTCTTGCGTTGTCCTGTCCTCGGTGTCGGGCGCCCGGGTGGGGTCAGCCCTGTTCCGCCGGGTTGACGCCGTAGAGGGTGGCGGCCGTCGCGGCCTGTTGGGCGTCGCAGGGATCTTGTTCGTCGGCCGGGGCTATCCACAGCGGGACCAGGCGCGACGCGGTGGACGAGGGGTCCATGCGGAGGTAGTGGCAGGCGTCGTTGATACGCAGGGCGAGGGCGTACACGCCGTCACCGCCGGCCTTGCCGGAGACCGCGCTCACCCTGTCCCCGTCGGCGATCAGACGCTCCTCCTTCAGGAACTCCTCGGCGCCCCGCGGCGTGTGCGCGTAGCCCGCGGTCGTCATCCTCCGGTAGGCGAACGGGCCGGTGGGCTGCTGTGCGAGCAGCACGCCCAGCTGGGCCACGAGGCTGCCGGGCCTGCCGTCGGTCCGTGTGGCCGGACACGGCATGCCCGACTGCTTCACGCTGTGCGTACCGATGCCGAAGGTGTAGCGGTAGCAGCGGACCGGATAGGCGCGCGGGGTGACGGCCTCGGTGGCCGGTGGGACGAGGCCCAGCATCACCTCCGCCGTGTGGACGACGCCGACGGTTTGGTTCCGCTCGGTGTCGGCGCTCAGCAGCACTCCGCCGTGTGCCTCGACGTGGGAGACGACCGTGCCCTGGGTGAACTGCCCCCCGTAGGGCTGGCCTCCCGAGTGGAAGCCCGCGTTCAGCTCCCCGCGCAGGTCCTCGGCGATCTCGGCGGCCTGGGCGTCGACCGCGGACGTGTCCGGAGCGTGGGCCCTCTGGTACAGCAGGGTGCCGGCCACTCCCGTCGCTCCGGCGACGAGCGCGGTCACGGCGAACAGCAGCCCCCGCACCCCGGCGCCGCGGCCCCGCTCCCGCCCGGAACCGGGCCGGTGATCCTGCCGGGCTTCGACAACGGGTGTCGTCATGTCATTTCCCCTGTCGGCACGACATCTCCGGATGCTCCGGACCGCCTCACGGCGCGCCGCCCGATTCTACGGACCCCGCCGAACGCGCCCGGCGCGAGAGGCCCCGGACGGGAGTCCGGGGCCTCTCCCGTCAGGCCGGGACCTGGGTGGGGGCGTCCGTGCGGGGCTGCTCGCGCAGGACCCGGCGGCGGCGGGACGGGAGGCCGAGGGTCGGCTTGGTGACGCTCCAGGCCGCGCCCTTGCAGACCAGTTCCTTGTAGGTGGCGGCCAGTCGGCCCGTCAGGGCCGCCCCGACGGTGCGGTCGTCGGCCGTGACGTACTGGATCAGGCCGTCCTTGCGGCCGAGCGAGATGCACTGGTTGAAGTAGCGGAGCGGAATGTTCGGGAGCTTCCCGCCCGTGAGGCGGGCCGCGATGGCGTCGGCCGCCTGCCAGGCCATCGGGCCGCCCGTGGCGCACGACATCCGCAGCGGCTTCTCGCCGGGTCCCATGGCCATGCCGGCGTCGCCGACGGCGTACACGTCGGGGTGCGAGACCGAACGCATGGTCTCGTCGACCACGATCTGGCCCGTGTCGGTGACGTCGAGGGTGGTGGCCCGCGCGATCGGGTGGGCCGCGAAGCCGGTGGTCCACACGGTGACCTCGGCCGGGAGGGACCTGCCGTCGGCGGTCATGACGTGGTCGGCCGCCACGGCGGTGACGGCGGCCTCCTCGTGCACGGTGATGCCGAGCCCGTCGACGACCTTCCGCAGGTGCCGGCGGCCCTTGGGCGAGAGCCAGTCGCCGAGGCCGCCGCGGACGGCGAGGGCGACGTCGAGGTCCGGGCGGGCCTCGGCGATCTCGGTCACGGCCTCCAGGCCGGTGAGGCCGCCGCCGACCACGACCACGGTCCCGCCGGCGCCCAGCCGGGCCAGGCGCTCGCGCAGCCGGAGCGCTCCGGGGCGGCCGGCGACGTCATGGGCGTGCTCGGCGGTGCCGGGGACGCCCTGGCTGTTCCAGCCGCTGCCGAGGGCGTACACGAGGGTGTCGTAGGCGAGTTCCTCGGCGTCGTCCGTGCCGGGGGCGGTGACGGTGACGGTCCTGCGGTCCACGTCGACGCCGGTCACCTTCGCGATCTTCAGCTCGACTCCGGGGTCGGTGAACATCTCGCCGAGGGGCCGGGGCGGGAGGTCCTGGCCGGCCGCCAGCTGGTGCATCCGGACGCGCTCGACGAAGTCCGGCTCGGCGTTGACCAGGGTGATGGCGGCGTCCTCGCGGTGCAGTCGCTTGGCGAGGCGCCCGGCAGCGACGACTCCGGCGTATCCGGCTCCGAGGACGATGATGCGGTGCTGCATGTCCGTGCTCCTGTCTTCCGAGGGTTCGCCACCTGAACCGGGCAGGCCGACGATTCCTGACAGGAAGCCGGTGTGAAGCAGGTCACACCGGGGTCAGAAGGCGTGGAACAGGGGTTCCCCGTGGTCGGCGGCGGCCCATCGCCGGGTCGCGCGCTCGAGCTTGTCGGGGTTGACCTGGCTGCGGAAGGCGACGATGCCCTCGGCGTCGATCTCCGGGCACATGACGCCGACCACCAGGCCGTCGACGACCGCCACCACGGCGGGGGCGCCGTTGACCGTCGTCACGTGGATCTCGGCGGATCCGCCGACGAGGGCGCGCTTGGCCGGGCTCGGCTTGAACATGCCCCGCATGAACTTCGCGACCGCGAGAGCGCCCTCGAACGCCTTGGCGCGGGCCGGGACCTTGCCGCCGCCGTCGCCGATCGCCACGGCGTCGTCGGTGAGCATCCGTACGAGCAGGTCGGTCTGCCCGCTGGTGGCCGCCGCGAGGAACTCCTCGACGATCCGCCGGGCCGCGGCTTCGTCGATCTCGGTGCGGGCCCTGCCCTCCGCGACGTGCCGCTTGGCGCGGTGGAAGATCTGCTGGCTCGCCGCCTCGGTGAGGTCGAGGATCTCGGCGATCTCCCGGTGCGGGTGGCCGAAGGCCTCCCGCAGCACGTAGACCGCCCGCTCGTTGGGGGAGAGGCGTTCGAGCAGGGTGAGGACCGCGTACGAGACCGACTCGCGCTGTTCGGCGGTCTCGGCGGGGCCGAGCATCGGGTCTCCGGCGAGCAGCGGCTCGGGGAGCCACTGGCCCACGTAGCTCTCGCGCCGCGCGCGGGCGGAGGTGAGCTGGTTGAGGCAGAGGTTGGTGAGGACCTTCGTCAGCCAGGCCTCGGGGACGTCGATGCGGTCCACGTCGGCGGCCTGCCAGCGCAGGAAGGTGTCCTGCACGGCGTCCTCGGCCTCGCTCGCGGAGCCGAGGAGGCGGTAGGCGATGGCCTGCAGGCGAGGCGCGGCGGCGGTGAACCGATCCATGTCGTTCGCAGTCAGGGCCATGCCAGGATCCTAACTCCGGCCCCGGCCGGGAGCCTTGCCTTGGTGAGCCTCGGAGTCGGATGATCGTTCTTTCACTTCGAATGTGGGGGTAGGGCATGGCGCTCTTCGGGAACGCGCACGCGATCGATCCGGCGCAGGCGCAGCAGGACTACGCGCGGCTGCTCGGTCAGGGGGAGCAGGTGCACGCCGCGTACCTGCTGATCCGCGACACGATCTTCTTCACGGACCGGCGGCTCGTCCTGGTCGACAAGCAGGGCATCACCGGCAAGAAGGTCGAGTACCACTCGATTCCGTACCGGAGCATCACGCACTTCGCCGTCGAGACCGCCGGCACCTTCGATCTGGACGCCGAGCTGAAGATCTGGATCTCTGGCAGCCAGCTGCCCGTGCAGAAGACCTTCACCAAGGGCGTCGACATCTACGAGGTGCAGGCGATCCTGACGCAGTTCGTCGCGAAGTAGGCGTACGCCCGCACGCGCGGAGCGTCGTGGTGGGGAGGGGTTTCCGGGGGTCAATCCCGGAAATCCCTCCCCTTTTGGGTGAACCTGTCTGATTTGAATGTCAGTTGAATATGCCCTCGGCCTAACTTGCGTGGCGGAGGTGATGATCGATGGATGCGATCGACATCGATGACATGGTGCGCGCCGCCACCGGGACGCCCCTGCGGCGGCTGACCGCCCCCGACGGGACCCACTGGTTCCCCGTGGTGGACGTGGCCAAGCGGCTGGGGTACGCGGGGACCCGGGAGGCGCTGCGGACGGTGGCGCTGCCCGGTACGTGCCTCGCGTCCGCGCGAGAGCTCGCCGAGGGCGAGGAGTTCCCCGGCCGGGGCGGGATCAGGGCGTCGACGCGGATGGTGAGCCTCCAGGGGCTCGTCCAGCTCGTCGGTGCGTGCCGCAGACCGGAGGCCGGGCCCTTCCTGGCGTGGGTGGCCGAGGTCGTGGCGGCGGTCCAGCGGTACGGAGGCTACGGGCTCGAACCCTCGCCCGTGCACTCCGGTTACGTGCTGCCGCCCGAGCTGGTCGACGTCCTCGTACGGCTCGAGGGCCGGTTCGACGAGCGCTCGCCCGCGTACGCCGAGCACGCCGAGTACGCGGAGTTGCTCCGCGAGACCCGGCGGAGCCTCTCAAGGGTCGCCGACTCCCTTGAGCGGCTCTCCGTGCCCCGCCAGCGCACCGGCGCCGTCGTCGCGCTCACCCCGCAGGAGCTCGTCGAGTCCTGGGCCATCACCGGGGACGTGCGGACGGTCGCCACCTGCCTCGCCCCCGCCCTGATCCGGGGCGGGGTCCGCTACCGGACCCAGGACGTCACCCGGCGCACCGGGCTGTCCCGTGAGCGCGTCCGCGACTGCGTACGCCTCCTCATCGAGCGCGGCTGCATACGGGAGGTCGGCGGGCCGGACGCGGACGGGGCGCGGATCTACGTCCTGCCGTGAGTGCCCATGGCGCGGATCCGCGTCCTGCCGGGCGCCCGTGGGGCGGGCCTCCGTCGTGCGAGGCGCTCGTCGGGGCCGGGTCTCCGTCGTGCGAGGCGCCCGTCGGGGCCGGGTCTACGTCCTGCCGTGAGGGGCTCGTCGGGCCGGCGGCGCCACCGCCACCACCTGGTACGGGTCCGCGTAGACGATCCTGCCCGGACGGGCCGACTCCAGGCGTACGCAGGGCACGCCGTGGTCACGCAGGATGCGCAGGTACGGGGCGACCCGGGCCAGTGCCTCGGTCGCCGTCGGGCGGAACCAGGCCGCCGCCCCCGGGTTCAGGTGCGGATCGTAGACCGTCGGGTCGACCGTCGACGGGTTCGGGAAGTGGGCGTCGTACCAGTCGTTCGAGGAGCGCCAGACCGCGTACTCGTCGGGGGAGAGCCGGCCCTCCCGAGCCAGCGCGTTGGCCAGCCCGAAGACTCCGGGGTGGTGCCCCCGGGGGCTCCTCTCCGGGGACTGGAAGCGGATGTGACGGAGACTGGGTGGCAGGGGAGCTCGCACAGAGGGAGCTTGCACCAGATGCGCCCCCGAGGGGCGGGTGCGGAGGAGGAACGGCGTGGAGTGGCGGTGTCGGGGGATCACCTGGAGCGGCGGGGCGCCCGGCCTGCGGTGGCGGGGCGGAAGGGTCAGCTCCCTCGCGTACGGGCAGGGGCTCGCCTTCCGGGCCGTGGGGGCGCGGCGGTGTCCCGGGGCCCGGGGCAATCGCTGCCCCCTGGAGGCGGTCGTGCCCGGCCGGGCCACCGGCGGGCGGTGCGCGGAGTGCGCGCGGCTCGACCGGGCCCACTCGGTCGCCGCCGACACCTTCCTGGACGATCCGCAGCCGTACCGCGTGTACCTCGCCTGGTTCGGGCCCGGGATGACGAAGGTGGGCATCACGGCAGAGGCCCGGGGCGAGGCCCGGCTTCTCGAACAGGGCGCCGTCACGTTCAGCTGGCTCGGGCGGGGTCCGCTGATGGCCGCCCGGCGGACCGAGGAGGTGCTGCGGCAGGCGCTGGGGGTCCCCGACCGGGTGGCGTACGAGCGGAAGCGGGCCGCCCGGCACACCCTGCCGGCCGCCCCGGTCCGGGTCGGCGAGGTGGAGGAGCTGCACCGGCGCGCGGGCGCGGTCGGTGGCTGGACGGAGACCCTGGAGCCCCTGGAGTTCGCCCCGCGCGACCACGTCGAGGTCTTCGGCCTCGACGGGCTGCCGCCGCTCGACGGCACCGTCACCGAACTGGTCGACGGGGGTGTCGTCAGCGGGCGGCTGCTCGCCGCCGCCGGTCCTGATCTGCACCTCCTCGACCCCGGCGGGCGCTGTCTCGCCCTCGACACGCGGCTGATGAGCGGCTGGGCGCTCCAGGGCGCCGGTGCGGGGGACGCCATGTCCGTGCCGGTGGCGGAAGCGGTGCCCGCCGTCGACCCGAGCACGCAGGGGGAGCTCTTCTGAGGGCCGGCGGGCACACACCCCCACCCGGCGCCCCGCTTCGTAAAGTCTTGGATCCCTTTCCCCTGGGGCCGTGGACAGCCCGCCCGGCCCCGGCGAGGGTGATCACATGACTCCCCAGCTGGTGGCGGGCATCGAACCGCCCTACTACACCGCCGTGTTCACTTCCATCCGCCCCGAAGCACCCGAGGGCTACTCCGCGACCTCCTCCCGTATGCAGGAGCTCGTCAAGGGCATCCCCGGCTTCCTCGGCTACGAGACCGCCCGCACTCCCGGCGGCATCGGCATCACCGTCGCCTACTTCCGCGACCTGGAATCCCTCGACGCCTGGCGGCTCGACACCGAGCACCAGGCCGCCAAGGCGTACGGCCGGGAGCACTGGTACGAGAGCTACAGCGTCCACATCGGCAAGGTCGAACGGAGTTACAGCTTTGAGCGGAAGTGACACTCCTGCGGACATCGCCGCGCTGCTCACGCGCCTCGGCATTCCCGGCCTCGTCGACGTGCACACGCACTTCATGCCGCAGAACGTCCTCGACAAGGTCTGGGCCTACTTTGACGCCGTCGGTCCGCTGACCGGCCTGGAGTGGCCCATCACCTACCGCGAGGAGGAGGAGCGCAGGCTCGCCCTCCTGCGCGGCTTCGGGGCGGTCGCCTTCACCGCGATGCTCTACCCGCACAAGCCCGGAATGGCCGCCTGGCTGAACTCCTGGGCCGTCGACTTCGCCGCCCGTACCCCCGACTGTCTGCACACCTCGACCTTCTTCCCCGAGCCGGGTGCCGACCGGTACGTCCAGGAGGCGCTCGACGCCGGGGCCCGGGTCTTCAAGGTGCACCTCCAGGTCGGCGGGTTCGATCCGACCGACGTCCAGCTGGACAGCGTCTGGGGAGCCCTCGCCGACAGCGGGACCCCCGTGGTCGTCCACTGCGGCTCCGGGCCCACCCCGGGCAGGTTCACCGGCCCCGGGCCCATGGGGAGGCTGCTCGCCCGTCATCCCGGGCTGCGGGTGATCGTCGCGCACATGGGGATGCCCGAGTACAGCGACTTCCTCGACCTCGCCCAGCGGTACGAGGGCGTCCACCTCGACACCACCATGGCCTTCACCGATTTCAGCGAGCGGCTCGCGCCCTTCCCCGGGGCGGAACTCAAGCGGCTCGTCGACCTGGGCGACCGGATCCTCCTCGGCTCCGACTTCCCGAACATCCCGTACCCGTACGCGCACCAGCTCCATGCCCTCGAACGCCTCGGGCTCGGGGACGACTGGATGCGACGGGTCCTCTACGAGAACGGAGCCGCGTTGTTTCACGTGAAACGGTGAACGGTGAATCGGTGAATCGGTGAATCGGTCAGCGTCTGAGCGCCGCATCCTCTGAGCGGCGAAAACCTCCGAGCCCCCGCATCCCTTTCTCAGGGAATTCACAGGAAAGGGAAAGAGGGCTCTCAGCGGCGGCGGAGAGCGTGGGTGCCATGACCGTCACCACACGCCGCCCCGGCACCCGCGCCGACATGCTCCGTGCCGACGGCACCGCCGTCCGCGTCCTCGTCGTCGACGACGAGGCCTCGCTCGCCGAGCTCCTCTCCATGGCCCTGCGGTACGAGGGCTGGCAGGTGCGGAGCGCGGGCGACGGGGCCGCCGCCCTCCGCTCCGTACGCGAGTTCCGGCCCGACGCCGTGATCCTCGACGTGATGCTCCCCGACGCCGACGGGCTCAGCCTGCTGGGCTCGATCCGCCGCGAGCTGCCGGACGTCCCGGTGCTCTTCCTGACGGCGAAGGACGCCGTCGAGGACCGGATCGCCGGACTCACCGCCGGCGGCGACGACTATGTCACCAAGCCGTTCAGCCTGGAGGAGGTCGTCGCCAGGCTGCGCGGCCTCATCCGCAGGTCCGGGGCGGCACAGGCGCGCAGCGAGTCGCTGCTCGTCGTCGGGGACCTGACCCTCGACGAGGACAGCCACGAGGTCACCCGGGGCGGGGAGTCGATCCATCTCACCGCCACCGAGTTCGAGCTGCTGCGCTACCTCATGCGCAATCCGCGCCGGGTGCTGAGCAAGGCACAGATCCTCGACCGGGTCTGGTCCTACGACTTCGGCGGCCAGGCCAATGTCGTCGAGCTCTACATCTCCTATCTGCGCCGGAAGATCGACGCGGGCCGCTCCCCGATGATCCACACCCGGCGCGGCGCGGGGTATCTGATCAAGCCCGGGGAGTAGTCCCGGTGTTCCGACGTGTACGCCGGCGGCCGTGGTCACTGCGGACCCGGCTCGTCGTCTCGGCGGTCGCGCTGATCGCGGTCGTCGCAGCCGTCATCGGGACGGTCACGACGATCGCGTTCCGCTCGTACCTGTACGACCGGGCCGACGAACAGGTCCGTACGGTCTCCGACCGGGCCGCGGGCCCGCCGGTCGCCACGGGCCTCGGCCCCGACGACCCGGGCCGGGGCCAGGACCCGCTCGGATTCGTCGAGGGGCCCGTCCCGACCGGCACCCTCGGCGCGGTCCTGGTGGACGGCCGGCTGACCTCGGCCGGGTACTCGGCCGAGGCGGAGACCGAGAACGGCGGTCTGTACGGGCGGAACGTCCGGACCGAACTCGACGCCGCCCAGCGGGCCGCGCTTGCCGCCGTCCCGCGTGACGGGGAGCCGCACACCGTCGATCTGCCCGGCCGACTCGGCTCGTACCGGGTCGAGTACGCGGAGGGCAGCAGAGGCACGTTCCTCACCGGCATTCCGCTCACCGAGGTCGAGGACGCCCTCTCCACCCTCGTGGTCGTCGAGCTGAGCGTCACGGGAGCCGGTCTCGTCGCAGCCTCGCTCGCCGGGACCGTACTCGTCGGGGTGGCCCTGCGGCCGCTGCGGCGGGTCGCCGCCATCGCCGGTCAGGTCGCCAAGCTGCCGCTGCACAGCGGAGAGGTGGCACTCCACCAGCGGGTCCCGGAGGCGGAGGCCGATCCGCGCACCGAGGTCGGCCAGGTCGGCGCGGCCATCAACCGGATGCTCGACCACGTCCACTCGGCGCTCGACGCCCGCCAGCAGAGCGAGACCCGTGTCCGGCGGTTCGTCGCGGACGCCAGCCATGAACTGCGCACCCCTCTTGCCTCGATCCGTGGGTACGCGGAGCTGACCCGTCGCGGCGGCGAGGAGTGCGGGCCCGACACCCGGCACGCGCTCGGCCGGATCGAATCCGAGGCCGTCCGGATGACGGGACTGGTGGAGGACCTGCTGCTGCTCGCCCGGCTCGACGCCGGACGCCCGCTCTCGTACGGGTCCACCGACCTCGTCCCCCTCGTGGTGGACGCCGTCAGCGACGCCCGCGCCGCCGGGCCCGAGCACCACTGGCGGCTCGAACTCCCCTCGGAGCGCGCGCTCGTACGGGCCGACGGCGCCCGGCTCCAGCAGGTGCTCGTCAACCTCCTCGCCAATGCCCGTACCCACACCCCACCCGGCACGAAGGTCACCGCACGGGTCCGTGCGGAGCCGGGCGCGGCGCTCGTCGACGTCGAGGACGACGGGCCCGGCATCCTGCCCGAGCTCCTGCCCTCCGTCTTCGAACGGTTCGCGCGCGGCGACGCCTCCCGCTCCCGGCACGCCGGATCGACCGGCCTCGGACTCGCCATCGTGCGCGCGGTCGTCCTCGCCCACGGCGGCGAGGTGACCGTCACGAGCGCCCCCGGCCGGACCGTCTTCACCGTCCGGCTCCCCGCCGGCACGGACTCACAGGCAGGGCACAGGCGCATCACACAGCCGTGACAGCGGGCCCGGCGAGGGTCGGTGTCATGCGAACCCCAACGATCGCGGGGACTCCGTCCGTGGCCTCCGGAAGGTCCGACGCCCTCCCCGCACGGGAACACCTGCCGGTGAACATCGCGGGACGGCCCGTCCTTGACGTGGTGATCCCCGTCCACAACGAGGAGAAGGACCTGGAGCCGTGCGTCCGCCGGCTCCATGAGCACCTCCTCCGGACCTTCCCGTACGGCTTCCGCATCACGGTCGCCGACAACGCCTCCACCGACACCACCCCCGCCGTCGCCGCCGGCCTCGCCGCCGAGGTGCCCGAGGTGCGCTCCGTACGTCTCGAACAGAAGGGGCGCGGCCGGGCGCTGCGCACGGTGTGGTCGGGCTCGGACGCGCCGGTCCTCGCCTATATGGACGTCGACCTGTCCACCGATCTGAACGCCCTGCTCCCGCTGGTCGCGCCGCTCATCTCGGGCCACTCCGACCTGGCCATCGGGTCCCGGCTCACCCGCTCCTCGCGGGTGGTGCGCGGGCCGAAGCGGGAGTTCATCTCCCGGGCCTACAACCTGATCCTGCGCGGCTCGCTCGCCGCCCGGTTCTCCGACGCGCAGTGCGGGTTCAAGGCGATACGGCGGGACGTCGCCGAGCGGCTGCTGCCGATGGTCGAGGACACCGGCTGGTTCTTCGACACCGAGCTGCTCGTCCTGGCCGAGCGGGCCGGGCTGCGCATCCACGAGGTGCCGGTCGACTGGGTCGACGACCCGGAGTCGACGGTGCACATCGTCAGCACGGCGACCGACGACCTGAGGGGCGTCTGGCGGGTCGGGCGGGCCCTGGCGACGGGGTCGCTGCCCCTCGACCGGCTGGCCAGGCCGTTCGGGGACGACCCCCGGGACCGCGAACTCAGCGGGGTGCCACGGGGTCTCGCCCGGCAGCTGGTCGGCTTCTGCGCGGTCGGGGTGCTTTCCACCCTCTGCTACCTCGCCCTGTACTCGGCCTTCCGGCTCGGTGCCGGCCCGCAGTTCGCCAACGCCGCCGCGCTCCTCGTCTCCGCCGTCGCCAACACGGCGGCCAACCGGCGCCTCACCTTCGGCGTGCGGGGCCGGGACCGGGCCGTCCGCCACCAGGCGCAGGGGCTCGTGGTCTTCGCCATCGGCCTGGCCCTGACCAGCGGTTCGCTCGCCGCCCTCGGGGCGGCGACCGGTGAACCGGCGCACTCGACCGAGCTCGCCGTCCTGGTCGTCGCCAATCTCGCCGCGACCGTCCTGCGTTTCCTCCTCTTCCGGCTCTGGGTCTTCCCCGAGCGGTCCGCCCCGCAGACCTCAGCAAGGAACGAACGATGACCACCCTGTCCCCCGCGGCCCCGGCCGTTCCAGGAAGCGGCCGGCCCCGGCTCGCCCGGCTGTGGCGCGGGCGGGCCGAGGACGCCCCCTGGGTCCGGCCCACCTTCCTCGGTCTGCTCGCCGTGACCACCGCGCTCTACCTCTGGAACCTGAGCGCCTCCGGCTACGCCAACTCCTTCTACTCGGCCGCCGTCCAGGCGGGCGGCGAGAGCTGGAAGGCCTTCTTCTTCGGCTCGCTCGACGCGGCCAACGCCATCACCGTCGACAAGCCGCCGGCCGCCCTCTGGCCGATGGCCCTCTCCGTCCGCCTCTTCGGCCTGGGCTCCTGGCAGATCCTCGTGCCCGTGGTGCTCATGGGCGTCGCCACCGTCGCCGTGCTCTACGCGGCCGTACGGCGCAAGTTCGGCGCGGGCGCGGGCCTGCTCGCGGGCGCGGCGCTCGCGCTGACACCCGTCGCCGCGCTCATGTTCCGCTTCAACAACCCGGACGCGCTGCTCGCGCTGCTCATGACGGTCGCCGTGTACTGCGTGCTGCGCGCCCTGGAGCAGGACCATGGGGCGGCGAAGTGGCTCATGTGGGCCGGGGTGGCCTTCGGCTTCGCGTTCCTCGCGAAGACCCTGCAGGCCTTCCTGATCCTCCCGCCGCTCGCCCTCGTGTACGGGGTGTGCGCACCGGGCGCGATCGGGCGCCGGATCGGCCGACTGGGCCTCGCCGGGCTCGCGCTGCTGGTGTCGGCGGGGTGGTGGGTGGCCCTGGTCGAGCTGTGGCCGGAGTCCTCCCGCCCGTACGTCGGAGGCTCGCAGAGCAACAGCTTCCTGGAGCTGACCTTCGGCTACAACGGCCTCGGCCGCATCAACGGCAACGAGGTCGGCAGCGTCGGCGGAGGCGGAGGCGGAGGCGGGGCCGGTGGCGGCCGGTGGGGCGAGACCGGGATCGGCCGGATGGTCAACGACTCGGTGGGCGGCCAGATCTCCTGGCTCCTGCCGGCCGCGCTGATCCTGCTCGTCGCGGGGCTCGTCGTCACCCGGCGGGCGCCACGGACGGACCCGGCACGTTCCGCGTTCCTGGTGTGGGGCGGCTCGCTGCTGTTCACCCTGGCCGTGTTCAGCTTCATGGCCGGCATCTTCCACGAGTACTACACGGTGGCCCTGGCCCCGTATCTCGCGGCCCTCGTCGGCATGGGGGCGGCCGTGCTGTGGGAGGAACGCACCCGGTGGCTCGCCTCTGCGGTCCTCGCCGTGACGGTGGCGGTGACGGCCTGGTGGGGCTGGACGCTCCTGGGACGCACGCCGGACTGGCTGCCGTGGCTGCGCTGGACGGTCCTGGCGGTGGGCGCGGTGGCCGCGCTCGGGCTGCTGTTCGCGGGCCGGGCGGACCGGCGGCTCGGGCTCGCGGCCGCGGGCCTCGGCCTGGCGGCGGGGCTCACGGGGCCGTTCGCGTACACCCTGGCGACGGTGGACGCCGGGCACCAGGGCTCGATCGTGACGGCGGGCCCGGCGGGCGCGGACTTCGGCGGGATGCGCGGCGGCCCCGGCGGAGGCCGGGACGGCGGCACGCGGATGGCGTACGCCTTCCCGGGCGGCGGCCGGGCCCCCGGCGGCCCGGGGCAGGGCATGCAACTCCCGGGCGGCGGCCAGGTGCAGCCTCCGGGCCAGGGCCAGGGCCAGATGCCTGGTACCGGCCCCGGCGACGGTGAGCGTGGCGGCGTGGGCGGCGGCATGGGCGGCCTCCTCAACGGCGTCGACGTCAGTGCGGAGGCGAAGGCGGCCCTGCTCAAGGACGCCGACGACTACACCTGGGTCGCCGCAGCGGTGGGCGCCCAGAACGCGGCCGGCTACCAGCTCGCCACCGAGAAGCCGGTCATGGCGATCGGCGGCTTCAACGGCAGCGACCCGTCCCCGACGCTCGACCGGTTCATGCAGTACGTCGCCGAGGGGAAGATCCACTACCTCGTCTCGTCGGGCGGAGGCGGCACGGGAGGCGGCGCTGGAGGCGGCGAAGGCGCCACGGTCGGCCCCATGGGCGGAAACGGGACCAGCGCCCGGATCATCGCCTGGGTCCAGGACACCTTCGAGCAGGTGACTGTCGGCAGCTCCACCTTCTACGACCTGACCCGCCAGAAGTAGCCCGCGAAATAATCCCTATACACCGTACGAGAGTCCTTGTACGGTGTACGAGCCTTAGTCCCGTACACCGTACAAGGAGCCCTGCCCATGACGGCGACGACCGCCGCGACCGAACCGGCCGCCACCGGCGGCCACCCCCAGCGCTGGCTGATCCTCGGCGTCATCTGCCTCGCCCAGCTCACCGTGCTGCTCGACAACACCGTGCTCAGCGTCGCCATCCCCTCGCTGACCTCGGAACTCCACGCGACCACCACCGACATCCAGTGGATGATCAACGCGTACTCGCTCGTCCAGTCCGGCCTGCTCCTCACCGCGGGCAACGCGGCTGACCGCTACGGCCGCAAGAAGCTCCTCGCCCTCGGCCTCGCGCTCTTCGGCCTCGGCTCGCTCGCCGCCGGACTCGCCGAGTCCACCGCCCAGCTGATCGCCGCACGGGCGGGCATGGGCGTCGGTGGCGCGCTCCTCATGACCACCACCCTCGCCGTCGTCATGCAGATCTTCGACGACTCCGAGCGGGTCAAGGCCATCGCCCTCTGGTCGACCGTCGCCTCACTCGGCTTCGCGGGCGGCCCGCTGATCGGCGGCGTGATTCTGAACCACTTCTGGTGGGGAATGATCTTCCTGATCAACATCCCGGTCGCCGTCGTGGCGCTCGTCGCTGTCCTCAAGCTGGTCCCGGAGTCCAAGAACCCGCAGGGTGAGCGCCCCGACCTGCTGGGAGCACTGCTCTCGACCATCGGCATGACCGCCGTCGTGTACGCGATCATCAGCGGTCCCGAGCACGGCTGGGTCTCCGCCCCGGTGCTGGTCCCGGCCTTGATCGGGGTGGCCGGTCTCGGCGCCTTCGCGCTGTGGGAGCTGCGGACCCCGTACCCGATGCTCGACATGCACTTCTTCCGGAACCAGAAGTTCATCGGCGCCATCGGCGGCTCGCTCCTCGTCGTCTTCGGCATGGGCGGCTCGCTCTTCCTGCTCACCCAGCACCTGCAGTTCGTCCTCGGCTACGAGCCCCTTGAGGCCGGTCTGCGGATGGCGCCGCTCGCGCTGACGATCGTCGGTCTCAACCTGACCGGCATCGGCCCGAAGATCGTGATGAAGCTGGGCACCCCGCCCGCCGTCGTCCTCGGCATGACCCTGGTGGCCGCCGGTCTGACCTCGATCTCGCTGCTCGGCGGCGGCACGGACGGCAGTTACGCCGGCATGCTGCTCGGCCTGGTCCTCATGGGCGGCGGCATCGCCGTCTCCTCCCCGGCGATGGCCAACGCGATCATGAGCGCGATCCCACCGGAGAAGGCGGGTGTGGGCGCCGGCATCAACGGCACCCTCGCCGAGTTCGGCAACGGCCTCGGCGTCGCCGTCCTCGGCGCCGTGCTCAACGCCCGCTTCGCCGCGCTCGTCGCCGTGACCGCGAGCTCGCTGCCTGCCGCCCTCGCGGCGGCCGGGAGCGACACCGAACGAGCCGCGATCTCCGACGCCTTCGCCTCCGGCCTCCAGACCAGCCAGCTGGTGGGAGCCATCGCCGTCTTCGCCGGCGGTCTGGTGGCGGCGGCCCTGCTCAAGCGGGCCGAGCGGACGGAGGCCGCGGCGGCGCGGCAGCGGGCGGAGCAGACCGACAAGGCGGCTGCATAGCATGGGGGCCGACCGCTGACAGACGGAGGAACGCGATGGTCAAGGCAGCAGACCGGGCCAAGAACCCGGCGCGTTCCAGCGTCTGGCTGGAGGTGAGGGCTCCCCGCAGCGGCGGCGGTCCGGCCGGGCTCGACCGGGACCGGATCGTCGCCGCCGCGATCCGGATGCTCGACGAGGGGGGCCTGGCCCATCTGTCGATGCGCAAGCTCGCGGCCGAGCTCAACGTCACCGCCATGTCCCTGTACTGGTACGTGGACACCAAGGACGACATCATCGAGTTCGCCATGGACAGCGTCTACGGCGAGTTCGACCTCGCGGCGGTCGACGCCGCAGACGGCTGGCGGGGCATGATCCGGACGCTCGCCCTGGAATACCGCCGGATGCTCGTCCGGCACCCGTGGATGTCACCGAGCGCCGGGCAGTACCTGAACATCGGCCCGCACGCGATCGCCGTCGGCGGCAAGATCCAGGAGGCGATCGGGGGCACCGGCCTGCCGATCGACCGTCAGCCCAGCGCGACGTCGGCGGTCTTCCAGTTCGTGTACGGCTACGGGACGATCGAGTCCCAGTTCGGGCGGCGTGCTGCGGAGGCCGGGATGTCGCAGGACGACTTCTACGTGGAGTCCGTCAAGGCCTTCCGCGAGAATCCGGGCTTCGTGGAGGCCATCGAACCCATGGCGGAGATCCTCGACGAGCGGGCCTCGCACGGCAGCGTCACGGAGATCTGGGACCGCGACTTCGAGTACGCCCTCGACGTGCTGATCGCCGGCATCGAGACCATGGTTTCCCGTGAAACATCGACATGACGGAGCGGCGGGCCGTCCCCTGCCCGCCGCTCCGTACCCGACCCGGCCGCGCCTCCGCTCGAAGCGCGGCCGGGAGTCTCTCTAGCCTTCCTCCGAGCCCTTCGCCGAGCTGCTCTTGAGGGCGACTTCCTTGATGAACAGGGTCACCACGAAGGCCAGCAGCGCGAAGGGCGCCGAGTAGAGGAAGACATCGGCGACACCGTGTCCGTACGCGTCCTCCATGACGGTACGGATCGGGGCCGGCAGCTTGTCCATGTCGGGGATGGAGCCGCCCGAGCCGCCCTGGCCCATGGCGCCCGCTGCCTTCGGGCCGAGGTCGGCCAGGCCTTCCTTGACGTAGCTCGTGACCCGGTGGGCCATGACCGCGCCGAGCGCCGAGACACCGATCGCACCGCCGAGGGAGCGGAAGAAGGTGACGACGGAGGAGGCGGCGCCGAGGTCGGCGGGGGCCACCTGGTTCTGGGTGCAGAGCACCAGGTTCTGCATCATCATGCCGAGCCCGAGGCCGAGGACCGCCATGAACAGCGCGATGTGCCAGTACGCCGTGTCGTAGCGGATCGTGCCGAGCAGACCGAGTCCGCCGGCGGCGAGGGCGCCACCGCTGACCAGCCACGCCTTCCACCTGCCGGTCTTGGTGATGACCAGACCGGAGACGGTGGAGGAGACGAACAGTCCGGCGATCATCGGGATGGTGAGGACGCCGGACATCGTCGGCGACTCGTTCCGCGCCAGCTGGAAGTACTGGCTGAAGAACACCGTGCCGGCGAACATCGCGACACCCACGAACAGCGAGGCGAGCGAGGCGAGGGTGATCGTGCGGTTGCGGAAGAGGCGGAGCGGGATGATCGGCTCGCTCGCCCTGGACTCCACGAGGACGAAGATCCCGCCGAGGGCGACCGCGCCGAGCACCATCACGGCCGTCTGCCAGGACATCCAGTCGTACTTGTCGCCCGCGAAGGTGACCCAGATGAGGAGCAGGGAGACGGCGGCGCTGATGAAGAAGGCACCGGCCCAGTCGACCTTGACCTGACGCTTCACGACCGGGAGCTTGAGGGTCTTCTGCAGGACGACGAGCGCGATGAACGCGAACGGCACGCCGACGTAGAAGCACCAGCGCCAGCCGAGCCAGTCGGTGTCGGTGATGACACCGCCGAGCAGCGGGCCGCCGACGGTGGCGACGGCGAAGGTGGCGCCGAGGTAGCCGCTGTACCGGCCGCGCTCACGCGGGGCGATCATCGCGGCCAGGATGATCTGGGAGAGGGCGGTCAGACCGCCGACACCGATGCCCTGGACGACACGGCAGGCGATCAGCATGCCGGTGCTCTGGGAGAGGCCGGCGACGATCGAGCCCGCGACGTAGATGATCAGGGCTATCTGGACGAGCAGCTTCTTGGAGAAGAGGTCCGCGAGCTTGCCCCAGAGCGGGGTGGTCGCGGTCATCGAGAGCAGTGCCGCGGTGACCACCCAGGTGTAGGCGGACTGGCCGCCGCCCAGGTCGGTGATGATCTGGGGGAGTGCGTTGGAGACGATCGTCGAGGAGAGGATGGCGACGAACATGCCGAGCAGCAGCCCGGACAGCGCCTCCATGATCTGCTTGTGCGTCATCGGGGCGCCGCCGGAGGCGAGGTCCCCCTCCTTGGCGCTGCCGCCGCGCACACCGGTCTCTGGTGTGGTCGTCGTAGCCATCAACTTCCTTCGTTCTCAAGCGTGGTGGGCCCGGCAGTCCCCGAAGGAATCGCGGAGTCGGGCGAGCAGGCGGGTGAGCAGTTCGACGTCGTCGTCGGACCACTCCGCGAGGGTGCGGGCGAGCATGTCGGTCAGCCGTCGGTCGAGGACGGCGAGCATGTCTTCGCCCGCCCGGGTCAGGTGCAGGATGCGGGAGCGCTTGTCGGCGGGGTCGGGCAGTCGCTCGACCCATCCGCGGTCCACGGTGTGGGCCACATGACGGCTGCTGACGGACATGTCGACGGCCAGCAGCTCGGACATCCGGCCGATCCGCATGTCGCCGTGCCGGTGGAGCAGGGCGAGGACGGCCGCGGATCCGCCGGGACACTCGGCCGGCAGGGTCCGCGCGAGTCCGCGCTTCACCGCTCCGATGGCACTCACCTGGCGGGCGAGGTTCTCGTACCGATTGCCTCTGTCCATCAGGCACTCCATGGATGTCGTTGCTTAGGGCAACCATAGAGATGGATGGTTGCTCCAGGCAAACTAAAACGGTCAAACGGCGCTAAAGAATCGGCAAAGGCGGCCGAGGTGTGGGGCCGGTGTGGGTCGGGGGCGGGATGTGAGCGGTGGGCTTGGGCCCCTCACCCCTACTTCGCTAGGGTCCGGCCCATGGCACACAACCCCCAAGCACCGTACGGCCAGGGCCCGACCCCTCAGGGGCAGAGCCCCGAGGGTTACGACCCCGCCGGCAACACCCAGATGTTCCGCGCCTTCGTCGACGAGGGCGCCCCGCAGCAGCTGCAGCCGCAGGCCGTGGCCTCCTCGGGCGGCCCGAAGGTCGGCCTGATCGTGGGCGTGGTCGCGGTGATCGTCGTCGTGGCGGTGGCCGCCTGGCTGGCGCTGCGCTGACCGCTCCCCCCGTTCCCCATGCCCCGGTGGGCCGGATCCGCGTCACGCGGACCCGGCCCACCGTTCTTTTCGCGCGCGGAGGGAACGAGGTGTGCGCTCAGGGGGCGTCGGCGTCCAGGGCGGGTGCGAGCACCGCGAAGGCCTCTCCGATCAGGGCGCCCGGCTCCGCGGAGCCGTCGGCGCCCTCGCCCTCGCTCCACCGGTGCAGTACGGCGTCGAAGGCGGCGAGCGCCATGCCCGCGGCCAGCCGGGGGTAGAGGTCGGCCCGGGGGTCGCGGCCCAGGCGTGCCGCCAGTTCCTCCGTCAGGTCCTCTCGCCATCGCGCCTGGTGCTCGAGGAAGCGGGCGAGCAGGGCGGGGGTGCGCAGGATCAGCCGGACCACCGGCAGGGCCCGGTCGGCGTGGTCGTCGCAGATCGTCAGGGGGACGGAGACCGCGTGCAGGAGCGCCTCGGAGGGGCGCTCCCCGGCGGGCCGGGCGGCGAGGCCCGCGCGCATGTCGGCGCCCATGTCGGCCAGGAACTGGACGACCACGTCCTCCTTGGACGCGAAGTACCGGAAGAAGGTCCGCTTGGAGACCCCTGCCGTACTCGCGATCTCGTCGACGGTGACGGCGTCGAAGCCCTTGAGGGCGAGCAGCTGGAGGGCCGCCTCGGTGAGTTCGGTCGCGACGAGCTGACGCTTGCGCTGGGCCAGGCTGCTGGAGGCGGGGCCGGGAACCTGGCCGGGGGCCCGGCCGGGGCCGGGCTGGACTTCGGGGCGGTTGCTCACGGGGGAATCGTAACGCGGTGCCTTCGATGGCACCAGGACACCTTCATGTCGTGCAGACGCACACTTGACACTCGGTGACATCAGCGGCAACGTGTGTCGCATGACCAAGAAGCAGCGCTGGACCGCCGACCGGATCCCGGACCAGACCGGGCGGCTCTTCGTCGTCACCGGGGCCAACAGCGGCCTCGGCCTCGCCACCACCAGGGAGCTCGCCCGCCGGGGCGGCCGCGTGATCCTCGCCGTACGGGACGGGGAGAAGGGCCGCCGGGCCGTCGACGAGCTCGTCGCGGCCGGGATCGCGCCGGACCTGCTCGCCGTGCGCCCGCTGGACCTCGCCGACCTGGACTCGGTACGCGCCTTCGCCGGCCGGCTGCGCGAGGAGCACCCGCGCCTGGACGTCCTCGTCAACAACGCGGGCGTGATGGCGCCGCCCCGCACGCTGAGCCCCCAGGGCAACGAGGTCCAGTTCGCGGTCAACCACCTCGGGCACTTCGCGCTCACCGGGCTGCTGCTCGACCTGCTCGCCGCCGGACGGGACCCCCGGGTGGTCACCGTCAGCTCGATCAACCACCGCCAGGGCAGCCTCCGCCTCGACGACCTCACGGGCGACCGCGGCTACACGCCCATGGCCTGGTACAACCAGTCCAAGTTCGCCAACGCCGTCTTCGGGCAGGAACTGCACCGGCGCCTGAGCGCGTCAGGCAGCCCGGTCCGCAGCATCCTCGCCCACCCCGGCTACACGGCGACCCGCCTCCAGACCCGGGACACCTCCGGTCTCGTGAAGCTGGTCTTCGGCCGCATCGGCAATCCCCTGCTCGCCCAGCGCCCCGAGCGGGGAGCGCTGCCGCAGCTGTACGCGGCGACCGAACCGGGCCTGGAGGGCGGCGAGTTCATCGGTCCCGACGGCATGGGTGAGCTGCGCGGCGCGCCCACGCGTGTACGTCTCTCCACCGCGGCGGCCGACCCCGGGACGGGCCGCACGCTGTGGGACCTCTCGGAGCGCCTGGCCGAGGTGAGCTTCCCCGTCACCGCCAGGTAGCGGAGACCTTCCGGGTGTCGATCCGCATCCCGAGCGGAACCCGCCAGGAGTCCACGCACACGGTGTACGTCTCCGTCCGCGCCGCTCCTGCCGCGATCGGCGCGGGCAGCGGCTGGCTGGACGTGAGCGTCGCCCAGTGGACGCCGAGGGCGCCGATGACGTGGGTGGCGAAGGTGACCGTTCCGGAGCGGGCCGGTGTGCCGCCGCTGTTCCGGAAGGTGACGGTGACCCGCTCGCACCAGCGCCGTTCCCCGTCCGCGAGGACGGGGGCGGAGACGGTGAGCAGGGCGGGCCCGGGCGTCGGGGGCGGCGAGGGTGTGCCGGTGCCGGGCGCGGGCCGGACGGGCGGTGGTGGGGAAGGGGTAGGAGGGGGAGCGCTGCCGCCGGGGCGCGGGGCCGGAGCCGTACTCGACCCCGTAGGCGGTCCCGTACTCCCGTCCATGTCGGAGGACCCGGAGGACCCGGAGGACCCGGAGGACCCGGAGGACCCGGAAGCGCCGGAGGAACCGGACGCACCGGCCGTCGGCGATGTGACCGGTCCAGGGGCGGGGGCCGGGGCCTGAGCCGGAGAGGGTCCTGAGCCGGCGCCCGTGGCCGGGTTCCGGTCCGGGTGGTCCGGGGCCGGGGACGGGTATGACGTGCTGGACGTCGTACCGCTGGCACTCGGGCTGTCCAGGGGGACCAGGGTGACCGCCCCGGAGGGCGTGACCGCGCCCTCCGGTGAGGGGCCGGCGCCCACCGCCGCGTACCCCTCGCCGTCTCCTCCGCCGCCGCAGGCGGTCAGCGCCCCGCCGAGGCAGAGCGCCACCGCTACGAGTCCGGGCTTCCTTCGCCTCATGACCGCCAGTCTGTCTGACGAACCGTCAAGAAGGGAGCCCTTCGCGGAACTCAGTCGGCGATGAGACCCTCGCGCAGCTGGGCGAGGGTGCGGGTGAGCAGCCGCGAGACGTGCATCTGCGAGATGCCGACCTCCTCGCCGATCTGCGACTGGGTCATGTTGGCGAAGAAGCGCAGCATGATGATCTGCCGCTCGCGGGGCGGCAGTTTGGCGAGCAGCGGCTTGAGCGACTCGCGGTACTCGACGCCTTCGAGCGCCGTGTCCTCGTAGCCGAGGCGGTCGGCCAGCGAGCCCTCGCCGCCGTCGTCCTCGGGCGAGGGGGAGTCGAGCGAGGAGGCGGTGTACGCGTTGCCCACGGCGAGGCCGTCGACGACGTCCTCCTCCGACACCCCGAGGACGGCCGCGAGTTCGGGCACGGTGGGCGAGCGGTCGAGCTTCTGCGCGAGCTCGTCGCTCGCCTTGGTGAGGGCGAGGCGCAGTTCCTGGAGCCGGCGCGGGACCCGCACCGACCAGGAGGTGTCACGGAAGAAGCGCTTGATCTCGCCGACGACCGTCGGCATCGCGAACGTCGGGAACTCCACGCCCCGTTCGCAGTCGAAGCGGTCGATCGCCTTGATCAGGCCGATGGTGCCGACCTGGACGATGTCCTCCATCGGCTCGTTGCGGGAGCGGAAGCGGGCCGCCGCGTACCGCACGAGGGGGAGGTTGAGCTCGATGAGGGTGTCGCGGACGTAGGTCCGCTCCGGGCTGTCCGCGGCGGCGCCTTCGGTGTCGAGGGCGCGCAGCCGCAGGAAGAGGGAGCGGGAGAGGGTGCGGGTGTCGAGGGCTCCCGACGTGACGACCATGGGCGGAGGCGAGGTGTCGGCGCTCGCGGCGGCCTCCACGGGCCCGGTCGCGGTCGGCGCCGTCGTCTGCGTGGGCACGGAAACGGGCGTGAGCGTGAGCACCTTCGAGCTGCCCAGTTCTGTGGACATGCCACCCCCTTGAGGTCGCGGACGGTCGCGGTGGCCGCGACCATCTGAGGAACGCAGCCTCCACCTGAATACCGGCGGCGGGGCTGCGGCAAACTCGGTTCCAGCAGAATGTCACATGTCGGCAACACGCTGTAGTGACTTGTCGACACGGGGAGTGGGCATTTCCGCAGGAAACAAGGGGTGTGCGGCATTTGGGGTGCGCGAGAACTGCTCCGAACCGGTCTACCCGTTCCGGTTACGCCTCGATCCTGTTTGCGGATCTCAAACGTGCGAAGCTGCGGGCGAGGAGCCTTGACACATGCATCTGTGAGACGCCGAGTTCCTGGCTGATCTGAGACTGGGTCAAGTTGCTGTAGTAGCGCAGCATCAGGATCCGCTGCTCGCGCTCGGGCAGCTGCACGAGCAGATGCCGGACGAGGTCGCGGTGCTCGACCCCGGCGAGGGCCGGATCCTCGTAGCCGAGCCGGTCGAGCAGTCCGGGCAGCCCGTCGCCCTCCTGTGCGGCCTCCAGTGAGGTGGCGTGGTACGAGCGTCCCGCCTCGATGCAGGCGAGCACCTCGTCCTCGCCGATCCGCAGCCGCTCGGCGATCTCCGCCGTCGTGGGGGAGCGGCCGTGAGCGGTCGTCAGGTCCTCGGTCGCGCCGTTCACCTGGACCCAGAGCTCGTGCAGCCGGCGCGGGACGTGGACGGTGCGGACGTTGTCGCGGAAGTACCGCTTGATCTCCCCGACGACCGTCGGCATGGCGAAGGTGGGGAACTGCACGCCCCGGTCGGGGTCGAAGCGGTCGATGGCGTTGATCAGGCCGATCGTGCCGACCTGGACGACGTCCTCCATCGGCTCGTTGCGGGAGCGGAAGCGGGCCGCCGCGTACCGCACGAGGGGCAGGTTGGCCTCGATGAGGGCCCCGCGCACCCGGTGGTGCTCCGGAGTGCCCGGTTCCAGGTTCTTGAGCTGCCCGAAGAGCACCTGGGTGAGGGCGCGGGTGTCGGCGCCGCGGGTGCTCTGGGGCCGGGCGCGCGGGGTCTCCGGGCCGCCTGCCTCGTGCTGGGGCGGGACTTGAGGTGCTGTACTGGCCGGCACGTTCACGCCACCCCTTTGGCTGGTCTTGCTGGTCGACTGGGTCAACTACGGTCAACTCATCCGTCAAAAGCGGTCATAGCATCACAAGACATGTCCACTGTGTGCAAGCACCGCATAGTGACGTGTTGAGGGCATGATGGTGGAAAAAGGGGAGGTCACCCACGGAAAAGGCCCCCCGCCTCGACGGCAGGGGGCCCCGGGGCGAACGAGGGCTAGAAGGCGTAGTCCGCGATCACCCAGGTGGCGAACTCGCGCCACTGGGCGACGCCCGCCTGGTGCGCGGGGTGCTCCAGGTACCGCTGGAGCGCGTCCGTGTCCTCGACGGCCGAGTTGATGGCGAAGTCGTACGCGATCGGCCGGTCGGTGATGTTCCAGTCGCACTCCCAGAACCTCAGCTCCGGGATCTGACCGCCGAGCGCGCGGAACGCCTCGACACCCGCGACGACACGCGGCTCGTCGCGGGCGACGCCGTCGTTGAGCTTGAACAGGACCAGATGGCGGATCACGGAGGGACTCCTAATTGATGAGTTCGGTCATGAACTGACCGACTCCCTGGGCGGCGCTGGCAATGCCCTCGAACCCTACCTGCACGAGATCGGCGGCCCGCTCCGGAGACGTGACGATCGTGTACAGCACAAAGACCGAGACCGCGTACAGCACGGCCTTCTTCGCTTGCACCACTGACCAGCCCTCCCCAGTTCCCCCGCCGTACGACCGCGCCACTCTAACCGAGCCTTTATGGACCAAGGGCCCGGAGATCGAGGCCTTTTGCCGCCCCCCGGAAGGGTGACGGGCGAGCAGGATGGATGTCGAGCCCGGCGGATCAGGCAGGAATCCGGAGGGCTCCAGGAACCGGCCCGCACTGCGGGGTCCGCGCCGCGAGCTTCCCCCCTGATCGCGGCGCAGGACCTGAGGACCGGTTCTCATCGGGGGGGAGCGGCTTGTCCCCCCGATGCCGCTCCCCCCGTCCTACGGAGAAGGCCCCGTCCGCGCCACCCGCGTGGACGGGGCCTTTCGCGTGCGCGCCCTCGGACGGGCACTCATGGGCCGGGGCGCGCGGAGGGGGATACGGGGGGGATCCGGGGAGGGGGGATGTACGCCGAAGCCGCCCGGGGACACGCCGAAGGGCCCGGCGCTGATGCGCCGGGCCCTTCGATCGAAGCGGTAGCGGAGGGATTTGAACCCTCGGTGACTTGCGCCACACTCGCTTTCGAGGCGAGCTCCTTCGGCCGCTCGGACACGCTACCGAGAGAGAGCTTAGCCGAAACTGCCGCTGCGATGAAATCCGTATCCCGGCGCAGGTGGGAGCCGGGGTCAGCGGGTGCGGAAGAAGGCCGTCAGCTGCCGCGCGCACTCTTCGCCGAGCACGCCGTGGATCACCTCGGGGCGGTGGTTGAGCCGGCGGTCCCGTACGAGGTCCCAGAGTGAACCGGCCGCGCCCGCCTTCTCGTCCGGAGCGCCGAACACCACCCGCTCGACCCGCGACTGGACGAGCGCGCCCGCGCACATCACGCACGGCTCCAGGGTCACGACGAGCGTGCACCCCGTCAGGCGCCACTCGCCGGTCGCAAGGGCGGCCCGGCGGAGCGCGAGCACCTCGGCGTGCGCGGTGGGATCGCCGGTCGCCTCCCGCTCGTTGTGCCCGCGCGCGAGCACCGAGCCGTCGGGGGAGAGCACGACCGCGCCGACGGGTACGTCACCGGCCGACATGGCCGCCTCCGCCTCGGCGAGCGCGAGCCGCATGGCCTCCCGCCAGGGGTCCCGTACGGGATCGGCCGCGTCCCGTACGGGGTCGGCGCCCACGTCCCGTACGGGGTCGGCCGGTGGCCCGCCCCGCGGCGGGCCACCGGGCCTCCCCGGAGGGCCGTTCGTCGGGTCGGGGACAGGTACCGCGGATGCCACTAGCGGACGGCCTCCAGGACCTCGGCCGCGCCCAGGGCGTCCGCGATCGCCGAGAGGGCGTCGCTGTCGAGCGTCAGCAGGTCGGCCGGCGCCATGCCGAGGTCGGCCAGGATCAGCCGGTCGCCGACCGGCGCGGCCGGCACGGCCTCGGCGGCGACGCCGGTGTCCTCCTCGTCGTCGTCCGTGGCGCCGTCGAGCGGCTCCCCGTCCTCCGTACCGTCCAGGTCCAGCGACTCGAGCTCGTCGACGATGTCGTCCAGGTCGTCACCGAGGATCTCCCGGGTGAGGATCTCCCCGTACGAGGAACGGGCGGCGGCGGCGGCGTCCGAGACGTAGATACGAGGGTCTTCCTCACCCTCGACCCGCACGATCCCGAACCACGCGTCCTCCTGCTCGATGAAGACGATCACCGTGTCGTCGTCCGAGGCCTCGCGGGCCAGCTCGGTCAGATCCGACAGGGTCTCCACGTCGTCGAGCTCCGTGTCGCTCGCTTCCCACCCGTCTTCGGTGCGCGCGAGCAGTGCGGCGAAGTACACCTGACTCTCTCCCACTGATCAGAGGTGTGACGTTCCGGCGGCGCGCTCCTGATGCCCCGCCCAATCGGCATCGTGACAGAAACGGCGCCCACAGGAGAGGTCTTCGGCTCTTGCGTCGTGCATCAGTCTGAACGACCCCGCGATCGGGTGGGCGTGCGACCCCGGCGCACGGAGGGGGCGCACAACGGGCCGGACGGAGGACGCGGAGCGGCGGATCCGCACGACAACCCCCGAGGTCCGGGCGTGGCGTCCGGGTGGGGCCGCACCACGTCCCGGCGGGGCCCTCACCAGCGGAAGGTGCGCATCCGCATGGCTTGGCGCATCCGGGCGGCCCGCGCGCGTCTCGGCTGGACGCGCTCGCGCAGCGCCTTGGCCTCGTTCAGTTCGCGGAGGAACTGGGCGCGGCGCCTGCGGCGCTCCGTGTCGGTCTCCGGGCGAGGTTCCTCGGGGGGCTCGCCACGCTTCTGTGCAAGGTCGGGCATCGGACACTCCGCCCCATCGCTGGGTCCCCGTGTCCTCCACCTTCCCCCACCTGCGTGGGTGGATGCCAGTGCGCGGCGGGCTACTGTTGAGTCATGCGTCTCCACGTCGTCGATCACCCGCTGGTCGCCCACAAGCTCACCACTCTGCGCGACAAGCGCACGGACTCCGCGACCTTCCGCCGGCTCTCCGACGAGCTGGTCACCCTGCTCGCCTACGAGGCCACCAGGGACGTCCGGACCGAGCAGGTCGACATCGAGACCCCCGTCACGCCCACGACCGGCGTGAAGCTGTCGTACCCGCGTCCGCTGGTGGTCCCGATCCTGCGCGCCGGGCTCGGCATGCTCGACGGCATGGTCCGGCTGCTCCCGACGGCCGAGGTCGGTTTCCTCGGCATGATCCGCAACGAGGAGACGCTGGAGGCGTCGACCTACGCCACGCGGATGCCCGAGGACCTCTCGGGCCGCCAGGTGTACGTCCTGGACCCGATGCTGGCGACCGGCGGCACGCTGGTCGCGGCGATCCAGGAGCTCATCAAGCGCGGCGCGGACGACGTGACCGCGGTGGTGCTCCTCGCCGCCCCGGAGGGCGTCGAGGTCATGGAGCGGGAGCTCGCGGGCACCCCCGTCACCGTCGTGACGGCCTCGGTCGACGAGCGTCTCAACGAGAACGGCTACATCGTTCCGGGCCTGGGCGACGCGGGCGACCGCATGTACGGCTCCGCCGAGTAGGGCACGGTCGGCTCCGCGGAGCAAGGCGCTGTCGGCTCCGCCGAACAGGGCGCTGTCGGCTTCGCCGAGCGGGGCACCGTCGGCTCCGCCGAACAGGCACCGCCGGTTTCGCCGAACAGCTCCCTCAGCACTTTCCTGTCGGTACGGGCGCGGGCTTGGTCAGGGTGACCAGGGCCGCGTCCGCCGTCGCTTTCGGGGTCAGGGTCTTGAAGGCGGTGCCGATGATCAGGTCGACGTCCGCCGTGGCCCGGGTGTCCGTCTTGGTCGTGGCGCCCTTGAGCTGGGTGCCGAGGACCGGGAAGGCGCCCTTGGTGGCGGTCGTGGCGCCGAGCAGCAGGCCGGCGCCGGGGACCTTCTTGTCGTAGGCGGCGGGCGCGTTCCCCACCTTGCCGATCTTGAAGCCGCGTTTCTTGAGCTCGTCCGCGGTCGACTTGGCGAGCCCGCTGCGCGGGGTCGCGTTGTAGACGTTGACCGTGATCTGGGCGGGCTTGGGGAAGGCGGCGGCGGGTGGGGCCGTCGCCCGGGCGACGGGTTTGCAGTCGGCCTGTTTCCCGGCGGTCGTCTTCTTCCCCTCGTCGCCGGAGAAGACGTCGACGAGCTGGAGGGTGCCCCAGCCGGCCGCGCCGAGCACGACCACGGCCGCGGCGGCCGCGAGGACGATCCTGCGCCGACGGTGGGGGCGGCGCATGCGCGGGTAGACATCCCCCGTGATGCGGTACTTTCCGCCCATTCCGGGGGGAGTGAGCATGCTCATGAACGCAGCGTAATGCCGCCCGTCGGCGATGCCTACTTGATGATCATGTGATCGCGTCCGGATGGGGGCGAACTGACCCCGAAAGGGTCAGCGGGAGCGGGCCGGTGGGGCGCCGTCTCAGTCCATTTCCAGGACGCGGGCGTGCAGCACCTGGCGCTGCTGGAGCGCCGCGCGGACGGCGCGGTGCAGTCCGTCCTCGAGGTAGAGATCGCCCTGCCACTTCACGACGTGCGCGAAGAGGTCGCCGTAGAAGGTGGAGTCCTCGGCGAGCAGCGTCTCCAGGTCCAGCTGGCCCTTGGTGGTGACCAGCTGATCGAGGCGGACCGGGCGCGGGGCGACGTCCGCCCACTGCCGGGTGCTTTCCCGGCCGTGGTCGGGATACGGCTTTCCGTTTCCGATGCGCTTGAAGATCACACGGAAAGCCTACCGGGCGAGCGGCTCCCGGCGCAGCCAGGCGAGGACGGTGGGAAGCTGGTGCGAACCGTGACATAAGGGAAATCGGGGTGCCGTCATGAGCGAGAGCGAGCAGAGCGAGCAGCCGGGGAAGGCCCCGGAAGCCCCGGCCGCCCTGGCCGGGCCCGCCGCCGAGATCGCCGCCGGATACGCCTTCGACGGCGCGGCACTCGATCTGGGGGCCCTGCTCTGGGACGGCGCCTGTCACCCGGACGCGCCGGTCCGCATCCCGCTGCCCGTCCTCAACCGGCACGGCCTGGTGGCCGGCGCGACCGGCACCGGCAAGACCAAGACGCTCCAGCTGATCGCCGAGCAGCTGTCCGCGCACGGGGTGCCGGTCTTCCTCGCCGACATCAAGGGCGACGTCTCCGGCATCTCGGCCCCCGGCGAGGACGGCGCGAAGGTCCGTGAGCGGGCCTCCCAGGTCGGGCAGGGCTGGGCGGCGACGGGCTTCCCCTGCGAGTTCTACGGGCTCGGGGGCATCGGCCCCGGCATCCCGGTGCGCGCCACGGTGACCGGTTTCGGCCCCGTACTCCTCTCGAAGGTGCTCCAGCTCAACCAGACGCAGGAGCAGTCGCTCGGCCTGATCTTCCACTACGCCGACTCCAAGGGGCTTGAGCTGGTGGACCTCAAGGACCTGCGGGCGGTGGTCGCCTTCCTGGTGTCGGACACCGGGAAGGCGGAGCTGAAGGGGATCGGCGGGCTCTCGACGGTGACGGCCGGGGTGATCCTGCGGGCGCTCACGGCCTTCGAGCAGCAGGGAGCGGGCGGTTTCTTCGGGGAGCCGGAGTTCGACACGGCCGAGCTCCTGCGGACGGCGGCGGACGGGCGCGGGATCGTCTCGGTCCTGGAGCTGCCATCGGTGCAGGACAGGCCCCAGCTCTTCTCGACGTTCCTGATGTGGATGCTCGCGGACCTCTTCCACGACCTTCCGGAGGTCGGCGACCTGGAGAAGCCGAAGCTGGTCTTCTTCTTCGACGAGGCGCATCTGCTCTTCAGCGGGGCGTCGAAGGCGTTCCTGGAGGCGATCACCCAGACGGTGCGGCTGATCCGCTCGAAGGGGGTCGGCGTGTTCTTCGTGACGCAGACGCCGAAGGACGTTCCCTCGGACGTGCTCGCCCAGCTCGGCAACCGGGTGCAGCACGCGCTGCGCGCCTTCACCCCGGACGACGCCAAGGCGCTGAAGGCGACCGTACGGACCTTCCCGAAGTCGCCGTACGACCTGGAGGAGGTGCTCACGGGCCTCGGTACGGGCGAGGCGGTGGTCACCGTACTGAGCGAGAAGGGCGCTCCGACCCCGGTGGCCGCGACCCGGCTGCGGGCGCCGGAGTCGCTGATGGGCCCGATCGGCGCGGCGGATCTGGACGCGGCGGTGAGGGCTTCGCCGCTGTTCGGCCGGTACGCGGAGGCGGTGGACCGGGAGTCGGCGTACGAGAGGCTGACGGCCGAGCAGCGGGCGGCGGAGGCGGCGGCGCTCGAAGCGGCGGCGGCGCGGGAGGCCGGGAAGAAGGCCGGGGCGGAGGCCGCCGGGACGGACACGAGGGCCCCTCGTCAGAAGGAGGAGCCCTCGCTCGCCGAACAGGTGGTGGGCAGCGGGATCTTCACGTCCCTTGCCCGGTCGATCGGCACCCAGCTGGGCCGGGAGATCAGCCGCTCGCTCTTCGGGACGGCCCGCCGGCGCAGGTGACAGCCCGCCGGCGCAGGTAACCGCCCGCCGGCGCAGGTGACAGCCCTCGGCCGCCCTCCGGCGCGGGTGGCCGGGGTGGTGGTGACTACTCGGTGACCTCGTGGTGGTCGTCGTGCAGGCCGCCGCCGCTGCCCGCGTCGCCCTCGGTGGGCACGGAGACGACCGGCTTGCGCAGGGAGGAGATGTCGTGGGCGTAGGTGCCCACGGCGTTGGCGATGACGTCGATGTTCACGTCGAAGGCCGTCATGTGGATGTTGTCGAGGTCGTCGCCCGCCGCGTGGTAGTTCACGTCGTAGGCGACGCCCGCCTCGCCGCCGTACTTGGCGGCCTGGGCGGCGGTCTTGACGCCCTCGGCGCCGGTGAAGGTGCCGCCGGAGGGGATGCCGACCCCGATGAACGGGCCGTAGTCGGAGCGGCCGGTGAAGTCGGTGCCCTCGTGCGGGACCCCGCGCTTGTCCATGAAGTCGGTGATGTCCCGCTCCAGCTGGGCCGAGCCCTCGGGTCCCGCGTCCTCGCCGACGTTGTCTGAGTTGTCGCCGTCGTAGACGAACAGGCCGTAGTTCGGCGAGGCGATCATGTCGAAGTTGAGGTAGAGCTTGATCTCCTTCTTGTCCAGCGCCGTGCGGGTGTCCACGTAGTGCTTGGAGCCGAGGAGGCCGTTCTCCTCCGCCGACCACCAGGCGAAGCGGACCTTGTTGCGGACCTTGTCCTTCGACTGGGCGAGTTCCAGGGCGGCCTGGAGGAGACCCGCGGAGCCGGAGCCGTTGTCGTTGATGCCGGGGCCTGCGGTGACGGAGTCGAGGTGCGAGCCGAGCATCACGGTGTTGGCGGCGTTGCCGCCCCTGGTCTCCGCGATGACGTTGTTGGTGACGCGCTTCTCCTGGAGCTGGCGGATCTCCAGGGAGAGCGAGACGGGGCCCTTCGCGAGGTCGGCGGCGAGCTTGTCGCCCTCGGCCTGGGTGAGACCACCGGTCGGTATCTTGCCGGCGGCCGGTTCGCTGAGGGTGCCGGAGAGGACGCCCTCGACGTTGTTGTAGATGACGGCGGCGGCGGCACCGGCCGCGGCGGCCTGCTGCTGCTTGATGGCGAAGGAGCAGCCGCCGCGCTTGATCAGCGCGATCTTCCCGGTGAAGGTGTCACTGGCGTAGTCCGCCGGCTCGCAGCCGGTGGTGCCGTCGGCGTCGACGGGCACGGCCACGAGGTCGGTGGTGATGCCGCCGACGGGGGTGGACTTGGTGTACGTCATCGCCTTGACGTCGAGCGTCCGGGGCGCGGGGGCGACGACGGAGGCCTTCTCGGTGAGCGTCTCGGTGTAGATGAAGTCGAACTTCTGGTACGAGACGTCGTAACCGGCCTTCTTGAGCTGCGCGTACACGTACGCGGCCGAGGCGTCGTGCCCGGGCGTGCCGGCGGCGCGGTTGCCGCCGGCCGAGTCGGCTATCGCCTGGAACTTCTGCAGGTGCCTGTAGGCGTCCTGCGCGGAGGTTTCGCGGACCAGCTTCTTCGCCAGCTTGGCGGCGTCGCGGGCGGGTGCGGCCGCCGGGTCCTGCCCCGCGGTGGCGGGGGAGGAGAGGACCAGAGGGGTGGCGAGGGCGGCGGCGGCCAGAATGGCCGCGGCCCGGCGCTGGGTAGCGTTCACAGAAGTCCTTCCCGTTACGGACGAGGTTGAGGGGAAGTTAGCCATTCGCCAGGCCTTCTGTGAACACCTTCTCCACAATTCCTGTCCCATGAAGCAGGATTGAAATCTGGACGGGTCAATTCCCGGAGGGTTTGGGATCCTCGGCGGCTTTCGCCGCTTTCGCGGCCGCTTTCATCTCCTGCTTGTGGGCCCGCACCTTCGCCAGTGACTCCGGCCCGGTGATGTCGGCGGCCGAGCGGTAAGCGCCCTCCTCGCCGTACGGGCCCGCCGCCTCCCGCCACCCCGTGGGCCGCACGCCGTACCGCTTGCCGAGCAGGGCCAGGAAGATCTGCGCCTTCTGCTTCCCGAAGCCGGGCAGCGCCTGGAGCCGCGCGAGCAGCTCCTTGCCGGTCGCCGCACCGGCCCAGACGGCCTCGGCGTCGCCCCCGTACTCGTCGACGAGGAACCGGCACAGTTGCTGTACGCGCTGGGCCATCGACCCCGGGTAGCGGTGCACGGCGGGCTTCTCGGAGAGCAGCGCGGCGAACTCCTCCGGGTCCCGGGCGGCGATCTCGTGCGCGTCGAGATCGTCCGCGCCGAGCCGGGTGGCGATGGTGTACGGCCCGGAGAAGGCCCATTCCATCGGGACCTGCTGGTCGAGGAGCATGCCGACGAGCGCGGCGAGCGGGGACCGGCCGAGCAGTGCGTCGGCCTCCGGCTGCTGGGCGAGATGGATCTCGGGACTCATACCCCGATCATCCCGCCCGGGCGACCCGCTCGCCCGGTGGACTCATTCCTTCGCGAAGCCGTCCAGGGCGTCCAGGAGGTGCCTCCGGGTCTCCGCGCCGCCCAGGTGACCGGCGCCCTCGACCACCCGCAGCTCGGCGTCCGGCCAGGCGCGCGCCAGCTCCCAGGCGGTGCCGAGGGGGCCGGCGAGGTCGGCCCGGCCGTGGACGAGGACACCGGGGATGCCGGCGAGCCGGTGGGCGTCCCGGAGCAGCGCCCCCTCCTCCAGCCAGGCGCCGTGCGCGAAGAAGTGCGAGCAGATCCGCACGAAGGCGAGCCGGGTGTCGTCGACGCGGTCGGTGTACGGGGTGCCCATGCCCTCCAGGGAGAGCACGGCGTCCTCCCAGGCGCACCAGTCGGCGGCGGCCTTCCGCCGTACGGCGGGGTCGGCGTGGTTCATGAGGGCGGCGTAGGCGGCGACGAGGCCGTCGGTGCCCGCGGCCCCCGCCCTGAAGCGCTCGTGTGCCTCCGGGAAGAAGCGGGCGACCCCCTCGTACAGCCAGTTGATCTCGGAGCGGCGGGTGGTGGTCACGCCGTTCAGGACGATCGCGGAGACCCGCTCGGGGTGGGTTTCCGCGTACGCCAGGATCAGGGTCGAGCCCCAGGAGCCGCCGTAGAGCAGCCACCGGTCGATCCCGAGGTGCTCGCGCAGCCGCTCCATGTCGGCGACCAGGTGCGCGGTGGTGTTCACGGCCATGTCGGCGGCGGGGTCGCTCGCGTGCGGGGTGGAGCGTCCGCAGCCGCGCTGGTCGAAGAGGACCACCCGGTACGCCTCGGGGTCGAAGTACCGCCGGCTGCTCGGGGACGACCCGGAGCCCGGCCCGCCGTGGACGACGAGCGCGGCCCGGCCGGCCGGGTTGCCGGAGACCTCCCAGTGGACACGGTTGCCGTCGCCCACGTCGAGCAGGCCCTGGTCGTACGCTGCGGTCTCGGGGTACATCCGGCCGAGCCTACCGACGGAGAACGGCGGATGCGGAGCCGTTTTCGGCCCCCGACGCCGAGCACGCAGGCCGGCCGGGGATCCCCCGCGAACCGGCGGGTCCACCGCCCTAGGGCCTGTCTGACAATTCCCGCCGGGTCCGGCCCGCCCGGCACGCACGCTCGCCGCACGGCCGAAACGCCCAAGTAGCTCCGCTACGAGGGCGTCCCGGCCGCACGCCGATCGCACGCACCGAACGACCCGGCCTGATCCGGCGCGAATTGTCAGACAGGCCCTAGCGGCCCTCGATCCGAACCGCCGGGTCCTCGCACCACTCGAGCAGCGACGCCCACTCCCCGTACCCCGAGTCGGGATTGAGGTGCGCGCCGCCCGGTACGTGGACCAGGTCCAGGCCGAGGGGGACGCCGTAGTGCAGGTCGGCGCCCTCCGGGCAGTACGGGTCGCCGTCGCCGTACACGAGCCGCGCCTCGAGGCCCGTCTCCGCCAGGTCGAGCCCGTCGGCGAACGCGGCGATCGGGGGGATCGACGCGGTCACGGGCGGCGACGGCGGGGCGACGAGCAGCACCCGGTCGGCGTCCGGCCTGCGTCCGCCCGCCCGCAGCCAGAGAAGCACGGACAGGCTGTGCGCGAGGACGACGAACTCGCCCTCGGCCGGCCGCTCTCCGTGCTGCTCAAGGGCGGCAAGCCACTCCCCGAGAACGGGCGCGTCGGGCGCGGGCAGCTGCGGATACCGCACCTCGTGCCCCCGCCCCCGCAGCTCCCCGGCGAGCCAGTGCTGCCAGTGGCCGGGCGGGCGGTGGTTCTGGTAGCCGTGCAGGATCAGATAGGTGGTCATGGCGTGATCCTGCGTTCCACGCGGCGGCCGGGTCCAGATGGGTTTCAGGGGGTGGACGGGCGTACGTCCCCCGGCTGCTCCATGGCGGCGCGGAGCGGACGTCAGCCGCCCACGTACTCCCACAGGCGACGTGCCGTCAGTGTGTCGCCGCGCTCGACCGGTTGGGTGGGGCGAGCGGCGGTTTTTCAGGCGCGCAGCCGGAGCAGCTCCCGTACCCCCGTCTTCAGGCGGTCCGCCGGCAGTTCCTGTTCGACGGCCAGATGGTGCATGACGTCGGGGGAGAACGACGCGAGCAGGAGATGGGCGAGGAGCGGGCTGTCGGCCCCGGGCCGGAGCTGACCGATCAGCATGGTGACGTGCGTGTGCATCACCCGGTACGCGCCGCTGTGGTAGCGGGTGCGGGGGCCGGCGGAGTGCGCGGCGAGCAGGATCTCGCGCTGCTCACCGATGCGGTCGACGAGCGCGTCGAGGAAGGCGTCGAGCCGTTCGGCGGCCGGGGCGCCGGGGCCCAGTGGCGGCGGGCCGCTCATGTACGCCTCCTGGAACTGGCGCTCGCGCTCGTCGAGGAGCGCCCAGAGCAGCTGGGAGACGTCGCCGAAGCGGCGGTAGACGGTGCCGACGCCGATGCCGCTGGCATGGGCGACCTGGTTCATGGTGACGGCGTGCGGGCCGGCCTCGGTGACGATCCGGGCGGCGGCGTCGAGGATCTTGCGCCGGTTGCGGGCCGCGTCCGCCCGCTCGGGGGCGGGGGTGCCGACGGTGGGGAGCAGGCCGAGCGGCGCCGCCGCCGCGCCTCCGGCCTGCGGGTTCTCCGTGCTCATCTGGTCGGCTCCTCTGCCGTGGGCGCCCCGTCTCCCCCGCTCCGGTCGCTCTCGCTCGTCTGGCGTTCCGCTCCGGCCGCTTTCGGCCGGTCGGTCCCGCTTGTCTGGTCGGTCCGATCCTGTCGGTCCCTGAGCCGAGCATACTCGCCCCCCTTGCGAACCGGATAGAGATCCGCTTAGCTTGAGCCGGTAAGTGGAAAGTAATCCGGTCGAGGAGAGTTCGCCATGTCCGTCAAGGTCGCCGTCATCTATTACTCGGCCACGGGTGCCGTCCACCAGCTCGCCCAGGCCGTCGCCGAGGGCGCCGAGAAGAGCGGCGCCGAGGTGCGCCTGCGCCGGGTGTCCGAGCTCGCCCCCGACGCCGCCATCGACTCGAACCCGGCCTGGCGGGCGCATGTGAACGCCACCGGTGACGTGGAGATCGCCACGCTCGAGGACCTGGAGTGGGCGGACGCGTACGCGTTCGGCTCGCCGACCCGTTTCGGCAACGTGGCCTCGCAGCTGAAGCAGTACATCGATACCACGAGCGGGCTGTGGCAGCGGGGCGTCATGGCGGACAAGCCCGCGACCGGCTTCACCAGCGCGCACAACCCGCACGGCGGCAACGAGTCGACGCTGCTCGCGCTCTACAACACCTTCCACCACTGGGGCTCGGTCATCGTCGCCCCCGGCTTCACCGACCCGGCGGTCTCCGCGGCCGGCGGCAACCCGTACGGCACCGCGCACCCGGCCGCCAACGGGGCCCCCGAGGAGACCGTCCTCCAGGCCGCCCGCTACCAGGGCGCCCGCCTCACGAAGATCGCGAAGCGCCTGAACGGCCTCGCGGACGACTGACGCGGGACTCCGAACGGCAACTGACACGGGCGTACCACTGACACGGGCGTACCCCGGGGAGATCTCCCCGGGGTACGCCCGTGTCAGTGGCGGGGCCGTGAGTCGCTACGCCAGCGACAGGAAGAGCTTCTCGAGCCGGGCACGCATCGCGTCGCGGTCCTCGCCGTTCGCGCGGCCTTCCTCGGCGTCGGCCAGGCACTGCTGGAGCCCGGTGGCGATGATCGCGAACCCGGCCCGGTCCAGGGCGCGGGAGGCGGCGGCCAGTTGGGTGACGACCTCCTCGCAGTCCCTGCCCTCCTCGATCATCCTGATCACGCCGGCGATCTGGCCCTGGGCGCGGCGCAGCCGGTTCAGGACCGCCTTGAGCTCCGTACCGGCGAGATCCAGTTCCACAGCTACTCCTCCATCGATACCCCAGGGGGTAATTTAATCCCCGCACGGGGTTCCACGACGACCAAGGATGACAGCTGCCATGAACGCACCCCTCCTGCTCGACCCCGACCAGGCCCGCGCCCGGCTGGCCGAACTCACCGTCGTCGACGTGCGCACACCCGCGGAGTACGCCTCCGGGCACGTGCCCGGAGCGCTCAACGTCCCGCTCGACCGGCTCGACCGGGCGGTGCCCACGCTCCGCGAGGCAGCGGCCCGCGGCGGGCTGCTCGTCGTCTGCCAGTCCGGCGGCCGCTCGTCCGCCGCCTGCGCCCGGCTCGCCGGCCACGGCATCGCCGTCCACGACCTCGACGGCGGTACGAGCGGCTGGGCCGCCCACGGGCACGGCCTCGAACACCCGGCGGGAGCCCCGGCGAAGCCGGTGTGGGCGATGGACCGCCAGGTCAGGCTGGTCGCGGGCTCGCTGGTCCTGCTGGGGCTCGCCCTCGGGCTCCTCGTCCACCCCGCGTTCCAGCTGCTGTCGGCGGGCGTCGCGGGCGGCCTTGTCTTCTCGGCGCTCACCGACACCTGCGGCATGGCCCTGATGCTCGGCAGACTCCCGTACAACCGGAGGAGCGTGTGCGCGGCGGACGGCCTGGACGCGACGCTGGCCAGGCTCCGTCAGGGGGACGCAGGGAGGGGCCGGTGACCGCCGGGGCCGGAGTGGTCCGAGGACCCTCGGGCCCGGCGACCGCCCGGGTCGGAGCGACCTGCTGAAGACTCGGGGACGCGCTGTTCACCGGCGGATTCTCGCACCCGGCACCGACAGCGCCGGGTGCGGTCCACCGCCGCCCCCGCCCCGGCGTCAGTCCTGGCTCGGGTCCGTCTCGTCGATCGGGCGGATGACGACCGGGTACTCCGGCGCTCCGGCCGGCTGCGGGCAGCGGGCCACCTGGGCGGCGATCTCCGTCACCCGGTCCAGGGAGGCGCAGTCGAGGACCCAGTAACCGGCGATGACCTCCTTGGTCTCCGCGTACGGGCCGTCCGTGACGAGCGGCTTGCCGTCTCCGTCCACCGTCACGAACCGGGTCGTGGACGGGGCGGCGAGGCCCTGGCCGTCGATCATCTCGCCGGACGCCGTCAGCTCCTCGTTGATCGCGTTCATGTGGGCGAACATCGCCTGGAGGTCCGCCTTGCTCCATGCGGGACTGTTCGCGGCGGGGCGGCCCACCATGGCCTCGTAGTCGGCCTGCGCGCCCTGCACCATCACCAGGTACTTCATGACGTCCTCCTCGTGTGGGTACTGCCTCTCGCAGGACAGTCGGAGCCGGGGGCGGGTTCTCGACACGGCACGCGGCGACGGCCGGAAAAGGAGGAGAAATCACCCGCCCGCCCCACTCGTCTCCTCCCGCGAAGCCGGGAAAGGCCGTCACCCACCGGCGCGAGCGAGGCTGCGGCTCGACACCGGCGAGCGCCACCACCTGGGTACGGAACAGTTCACCGCGACCCGACGGAGCCGGGCCGAGCGGCCGGGGTCAGGACGCGGCCCGCTCCTCCGACGGCCGCCGCCGAAGCGCCGGTTCGGCGAGGTGGGGTGACCGCCAGGCCCCGTCCGGCTGGTAGAGGTTCGTCCCCGGCGGCACGATCGCGTCGATCCGGTCGAGGACGTCGTCCGTGAGCAGGAGGGGCGCGCCCTTCAGCAGGCCTTCCAGCTGCTCCATCGTCCGGGGTCCGATGATGACCGAGGTCACGGCCGGGTGCGCGGCGGGGAAGGCGATCGCGAGCTCGGGCAGGGAGCATCCGATCTCGTCCGCGAGCGCGATGAACTCCTCGACGGCGTCGAGCTTCGCCGCGTTGCCGGGGAGCGTCGGGTCGAAGCGGTGCGGGGTGAGGGCGGGCCGCCCGCTGGTGAGGTCGATCGGCCGGCCCTTGCGGTACTTGCCGGTGAGGAAGCCGGAGGCGAGCGGGCTCCAGGTCAGCACGCCCATCCCGTACCGCCGCGCGACCGGCAGGACGGACGCCTCGACGCCCCGCGCGAGCAGCGAGTACGGCGGCTGCTCGGAACGGAAGCGGCGCAGCCCGCGCCGCTCGGCGACGGCATGGGCCTCGACGATCTCCTCGGCGGGGAAGGTGGAGCAGCCGAAGGCCCGGATCTTCCCCTGGGAGACGAGGTCGCCGAGGACGCCGAGGGTCTCCTCGATGTCCGTGCGGTGGTCGGGCCGGTGGACCTGGTAGAGGTCGATCCAGTCGGTGCCGAGCCGCTTGAGGCTGTTCTCGACGGCCCGGGTGATCCAGCGGCGTGAGGTGCCGCCCCGGTTGGGGCCCTCGCCGCCGAACGGGAAGTACACCTTCGTGGCGAGCACGGTCTCGTCGCGGCGACGGGGGTCGCGCAGTGCCTTGCCGACGATCTCCTCGGACTCTCCGGCCGAGTACATGTCGGCGGTGTCCACGAAGTTGACGCCCCGGTCGAGGGCGGCATGGATGATCCGTACGGATTCCTGATGGTCCGGATTGCCGACGGCGCCGAACATCATCGTGCCGAGGCAGTAGGTACTGACTTCGATCCCGGTCCCGCCGAGTATCCGATAGCGCATGGGCGCACTCTAGGAACTGGAGTGTGCTCGAAGGCAAGAGGGAAAGGAGGAGGAATCAGAGGACGTCCCGGAGGAAGCCGACGATCAGCCGGTGCAGGACGCCGGGCCGCTCCAGATGCAGGTCGTGCCCGGTGCCGGGCAGGCTCGCGCCGCGCAGCGCGGGCCGGAGCCGGACCATCTCCGCGTACTCGTCACCGCCGATGATCCCGCCCCTCTCCCCCTGCCCGAGGACCGTGAGCGTGGGGCAGTCGAGGGCGGCCCACGCGTCCCAGACGGCGCGGGTGGCGTCGGCGTCGAGGGACCGCACCATGACGTCGGGGTCGAATCGGGGCCACAGCCCGTCGGCGCGCTCTTCGAGCCCACGGGCCCAGCCGTCCCCTACGGGTTCCGTGCCGCCGCCCAGATACGCGACGGCCGCCTCCCGCGAAGGGAACGGCACCGGCCACGCCCGCAGCCAACTCCCTATCTGCTCCTGGACACCGGGGCCGGCCCCGCCGGGCCCGGCCTCGACGAGGACGAGGGCGCGCGGCAGCCCGGGGTGGGCGGCGGCGGTGAGCAGGGCGGTACTCCCGCCGAGCGACTGCCCGACCAGTACGGGTCGTTCCAGGCCGAGTTGACCGACGACGGCGACGGCGTCGGCGACGTACGCGGCACGCGAGACGTCCCCGGGGTGCCGCTCGCTGCCGCCGTGCCCGCGCTGGTCGAGGGCGACGACGCGGTGGCCGGAGTCCCGCAGCAGCCGGGCGGTGGCGTCCCATTCGCCGGCATGACCGGCGAGCCCGTGCAGCAGGAGTACGTCGGGACCCGAGCCGCCCCAGTCGCGGCAGAGCAGCCGTACGCCGTCACGCACCACGGAACGCTCCGACCAGGAAGGGCGAGGAGAAGACGTCATCCCCCCATGATCCTCTACGGGTTGAGGAGCTGGTCGGCGACGGCGGTGCGGGCGTAGAGGACGGAACGTCCGCTGCGGTGGGCGGTGACCAGACCGGCGTTCCGCAGGGCGATGAGGTGCTGGGAGACCCCGGCCGCGGACAGACCGCACTGCGTGGCGAGCTGGGTGGTGGACGCGGGGGTGTCGAGTTCGGTGAGAAGCAGGGTGCGGGAGCGCCCGAGGACAGCGGCGACAGCCTCCGTGGCGTCGGCGGTGCGGGGCTCCCAGACAGCGCCGAACCCCCGGGCGGGATAGGCGAGTTGGGGCGGGTCGGGATGAACGGACCGGGTGAGCACCCGGGGCCACGCGAAGACGGAAGGAACGAGCAGCAGCCCGGACCCCGCCTGGTCGCGGCTGAGCGAGCAGTGCCGCCGTACGAGACGCAGGGTGCCGTCGTCCCACCGTACGGTCTCGTGGAGTTCGCTCAGGACCCGGGCGGAACCGTGCTCGGCCACCTGCCGGGCCCGGTGGAAGACATCGGCTTCGAGCACCTGCTGGATCCGGGCCCAGTAGGGGGCGAGGGCGAGCTCCCAGTAGGTCTCGATCTCGTCGGCGACCTTCAGGAGGGCGGCGGCCGGGTCGTCGTACAGAAGCCGGCCCCTGGCCCCGGCCTCGCCTTCCCTCGCCAGCATGACGAGATCGTTCCGCACCTGCTCGGCGGGGGTGCGGCGGATGGCGTCGAGTTCGGCGTCGAGGGTGGGGAAGGGCCCGGCGGGGGTGGGGTTGAGGAAGTCGGCGAGGTAGCCGTCGCGTGGCACGAGCGCGGCGAGCCAGCCCCGGTCGAGCCCGGCCCGCCCGATCCGCGGCCGGACCTGGGCGGCCCAGCGCCGGTGGGGAGCGGAGTCGGGCAGACGGGAGAGAACGCGGTAGCTGGTGACGACCTCCCACATGGGGGAGACGGCGAAGCGCGTCTGGGCGAGGTCGGCGGCGGAGAAGCTGAGCCCGGATTCCATGATCGGTGTCCTAGGTGCGGAGACAAGGCGCGGACGACAGCGGGAGCGGCAGACGAATCGGCCACCCGGAACAGCAAGAGGGACGATTGGATTCGGCCTGAGCTTAATCAATGGAGGCCAACGGCGGACTCGCGCAGTCTCCTTCCCATGCCCTCACCGATCTCGATCAGGATTCCGATCCCGTCCTCCTTCCGCGACTTCCCGCCCGTCGTATGGACGATCTTCACCGGCACGATCGTCAACCGCCTCGGCTACCTCGTCACCCCGTTCCTGGTCTTCTTCCTCGCCTCGCGCGGAGTGACCGGCGCCGAGACCTCGTACGTCCTCGGTGCCCTCGGCGCGGGCAACCTCCTCGGCCCCGCCGTCGGCGGCATCCTCGCCGACCGCATGGGCCGCCGCCCCACGATGCTCATCGGCCTGATCGGTGCGTCCGCCGCGCAGGGCGCGCTCTTCCTCGCCCCCGGCGTGTGGACGATGGCCGCGGCGGCGCTGCTGATCAGCGCGGCGGGCAGCACGGTGTCGCCGGCGGCGTACGCGCTCCTCGCGGACGCCGTCGACAGCGAACGCCGCCGGCGTGCGTACGCCCTCCTCGGCTGGGGTGTGAACATCGGCACCGCCGCCGCGGGCATCCTCGGCGGCTACCTCGCCGCCCGCGGCTACTGGCTGCTCTTCGCGGTCGACGCGGGTTCGATGCTCGCGTACGCCCTGGTGGTGGCGGTCCGCCTGCCGGAGCCCGAGCGCACGACGACCCGGCCCGGGCCCGAGGGGAAGAAGGACGGCATCGGCTACGGAGTGGTCCTCCGCGACCGCCTCGCCCTCCTCCTGCTCCCGCTCTTCGGCGTCCAGCTCTTCGTGTACTCGCTCACCGAGGTCGCCCTGCCGCTCGCCGTCCGCGACAGCGGCCTCTCGCCGGCGGTGTACGGGGCGATGGCGGCGGTCAACGCGATCATGGTCGTGGGCCTGCAGCCGTTCGCGACGTCCTGGCTGGCCAGGTTCCCGCAGCTCGCCGTACAGGGCGCGGGCGGCACCCTGATCGCGGTGGGGGTGGCGCTCACCGGCCTGGCGGACGGTATCGCCGGCTACACGGTGTCGGTGGTCGTCTGGTCCCTGGGCGAGGTCGTCGTCGCCGGCATCGCCGCAGGAGTCGTCGCCAACCTGGCCCCGGCCCACGCCCGGGGCCGCTATCAGGGGGCCTTCAGCTGGACCTGGGGGGTGGCCCGCTTCGCGGCGCTAACCCTGGGCGTCACGACCTACACGGCCGCCGGCCCGGCGACCCTGTGGTGGACGGCCCTGGTGGCGGGAACGGTGACGGCGGCGGCGACGGCGGCCCTGACGAACCGGGTCAAGGCACGCATGGCCCACGACCTCGCGGCATGACCCCGGCGGTTCACTTCCCCCCGGCAAGGGCGTGGGCCACGAGCGCGTTGGCGTGCCCGTGGCCCAGCCCGTGGTCGGCCTTCAGCCAGGCGACGAGCTCCATGTGCTTGGTGAGCGGCGAGGAACGGATCAGCTCCTGCCACTCGGAGACCGGCCGGCCGTACTTCTTCTCGATGGAGGGGAAGTAGCTGGCGGGACCCTTGACGACGTTCTCGGCCATGGAGCTCTCCTGGGTGGCGGGGGCAGGACGGGCATCTGCGAAGTACGACCCCCACCCCACCCGGAACTCATCGCCCTCCGCAAGATCAATCCCGCCGGATGTGCTCAGGATCGATGTGCCGCCGCACCAGGGGAACGGAGGCCACCCCGGCTGCGAGCAGCACCCCCAGCGCACAGGCGAACAGCAACGGCAACCCTTCCCAGTCCCAGTGCACCGCACCACCTCCGGTGATCAGATAACTGGACTCGGCAAGCCACCCGGTGACGATCGCCGCCCCCAGCCCCACCACCAGCGGCAGCGACACCTGCACGACCTGCACCACCCGCAACGTCCCGGCCCGAGCCCCCAACAGGGCAAGCGCGGTCACCTGCCCCCGCCGCTCCATGGCCCGATCGGCCACGGAAACGACAAAGGCAGCAACCCCGATGACGAGCCCGAGCACCATGCCGACGACGAGAAGACTGCGGATCACGGTGAGCTGAGCGAGAGCGTCGATGACGATGCCGACGGGGTCGACGGAGGAGGTGGGAGCGATGGCGCCGATGCCGTCGAGGACGGAACGGATGGTGGCGGGGTCGGCGTCGCTGGCGAGGACGAGTCTGCCCTCTGCCAGGACAAGTCCGTGAGGAATCAATGAGGGTGGAATGAGTAGGCTCGGCTCGCTGAAATTCGAGGGCTGGTAGGCGCGAACCGCGACACTTGTTTCGGGGACGGTGACGTCGAGCTTTCGTCCATTGCTCAGGAGGAACGGAAAACTTCTTCCCGGGACGGATTCGGCGTCGATGGAGAAGTTTTCATCCTTGATTCGAAGCACCTTGTGCTCGATGCAGCCCTTCACCTTCTCCACGACAACGGCGAGTTGCTGGCACGTGGCCACCACGGCGTATGTGCTGGGAGCGTCCATTTCATCGGCTGCGCTCCACGAGCGCGAAGTCATCACATGGGTCCTCACGCCCGCGACCTCGGTCACCTCGCGCTGCTGGCCGGCACTCAGGTGACTGAACGGAAGACCGTACTCCTGGACCGGTTTGGTGGAGCGGCTCACCTGGTCCAGTTCGACGAGTACACCTTGAGTGAGCGAGGCTCCGAAGATCAGCAGCACGAGACCCGTGGCCACCCTCAACGATGAGCCTGGATCCACTTCCGTACGCCGCATCGCCAGGGCCATCGGCAGCGACTTGGCTGCTCCCGCCAGGCGACGGGCCAGCCATGCCGTGATCGGCGCCAGCCCGAAGACGAGTCCCGCACCCGTCAACAGGACGGCTCCAGGCACCAGGACGGCATTGGCGGACCCGCCGGAGGGGTCGCGTCCCATCACGCTGAGCAGGCAGTAGCCCGCGATGACGCCGACCCCCGGGATCAACAGCAGCATCCCCGTCTTCTTCGGGGGTTTCCGCTCCCCGGTCCGCCGCACGCTGATCGGGGACAGGGCGGCACGGCGCGCGCCGTACTGCCCCACGAACCAGGCGAGCGCCGGACAGCCCAGCAGGCACGCAACGAGGGCGAAGACCGACGGCCGGCCGTCCGCCGGGTACCAGTGGAGTCCAGGCAGCCCTACATGGGCCATGACTTCGTTGGTTGCGAGGTACCCCGCGAGTCCGAGGACGGCTCCGACCGAGGCTGCGGCAACGCTTTCCCCGGCATTGACTCTCAGGGTGTCTTTCACGCTGAGCCCGACGAGCCGGAGGGCGGCGAGCCGCCGGGCGCGCGTTTCGCCGGAGAGCCGTGCGCAGACGGAAAGGAAGATGACAAGGGGAAGCAGCACGATGCACCCGAGGGTGAATCGGAGAATACTGAGGGTCGACGGTTCGACGATCTCTCGCGATGGCCGGCCGGTGCCGAATCCGCCCAGTTCCTCCGCTTCGGTCAGCCCAGTCGCAGTGGTGCCGATGTAGGCGTACAGGTCTTCGGCGTCGCCCAATCCCGCTGGTGCGATGGTTCCGGTCACGCGCCCGGGCACAAGTCCGGCTGCCCTCGGATTGGCGGCCAGAACCTCGGAGAGCCTCGGTGAAACGATCGCCTCTCCGGCGCGCGGCAGCCTCTCGAGTCCAGGGGGTACGGGGGTTGGTCCAGGGCCTTTCCGCGCGACGAAGACGCGGTGGAGCGGTTGCGACCCGTACGGATCCCGGAATTCTTGGTACAGGACATTACTTGTACCGGGATTCGGTTGCCGTGCTGCCGTTCGGGCGTCATGGGCAGTGAGGATCGACGGGATGGTGAGGACGGCGGCGAGGCACGCCACTCCGAGCGCCGAGCCGAGCGCCATCAGGAGGAAGCGGGCCCGTCCTCGACGCCCGCTGCCCCACAGCAGGCGCATGCCGAGGAGAAACGGGTTCACACCGCCACCCGTTGGGCCAGAACGCCGTCCGTCATCGTGTACTGCGTATCGGCCTTGCCGGCCACGTCGGCGTCGTGGGTGACGATGACGACGGCCGTCTTCTGCCTGCGCGCCAGCTGCAGGAACTCGTCCAGCACGGCATCGGCGTTGGCGCTGTCGAGCGCCCCGGTCGGCTCGTCCGCGAACACCACGTCCGGCCGGTGGACCAGCGCCCGCGCGACTGCGACGCGCTGGCTCTGGCCGCCGGACAACTTCGAGGTCCTGCGCCGCAGCAGATCACCCATACCGAGCCGCCCCAGCACCTGCGCGGCCATCGCATGGGCGTGCGACTTACTGATTCCGGCAAGCCGGAGGGGAAGCGCCGCGTTCTCCTCGACGGTCAGCTCCGGCAACAGTTCGCCGTACTGGAAGACGAAGCCGAGGCGCGTACGGCGCAGCGCGCTCAACTCACCGTCGGGAAGGGTGGAGAGCCGCACTCCGTCGAAGGTCACGGAGCCGTTGCTCGGGGGAAGGACTCCCGCGAGGCAGTACAACAACGACGACTTCCCCGACCCGCTGCTGCCCATGATGGCGGCGACTTCGCCGCGCTGGAGAGTGAAGTCGGCGTTACTGACGGCCTGCTCGGTGCCGTAGAAGAGATCCACGCCCTCGGCGCGGAGAATGACGTCCATCGGTGGTCCGCACTCCCTATGCAGAAGGGGAGCCGCCGGTCGACGGCTCCCCGAACCGTTGACTGCTAGCGGCGCTTGAAGGACTGGACGGGCGAGCAGTTGTTCGGCCGAAGCGCCCCGCGGTCCCGGCACACTCGCATCTCAGCCGTGTTGGTGTAGCGGGTCGCGCCGTCGTGCACGGTTTTGTCGATCGGGACGGTGCGCTTCTGCACGCCCTTGAACCGCTGCCAGCCGTAGGCGTGCGGCCGCACCTCCAGGTACACGTTGTGGCCGTCGTTTTCATTGAGGTCCCGCAAAAAACCCTTGAAGTGGAACGCGCCGCGCTGCTCCCCAGCGGGCTCCCACCGGTACTGCACCTTTTCGAACTGAGCGCCCTCGGTTGTCACCGCTTTCGTGAGGGAGTGCCACGAATCCGCCACCGCCACCCCCATCCCCCCGACGAACAGCCCCACCGCCACCGCCGCCGCAGCCAACTTCCTCATCGATAACCCCTGTTTGTGTGCCGACTGGTCATCACAGAAAGTATCGGCATCACTACACACCGGTGCCCGCAGTAACGTCCCTCCCTCCGATCACCCCCCGATCCGGTGAACGGAGCCGTCTCGCGGCGCACGCCGACGGCGCGTTCCCCGTAGGAGTGATCACCGGTGCGCCTGCGTGAAGGAGGCGCCGGTGGCTTCGAGGATGCGCGCATGCGTCCTTCCCCTCTCCCCCTGCTTCCGCCTCCCCCTCCCTCCCGCACCTCGCGACTGCGCCGCGCCCTCGTGCCGTTCGCGGCCGCCGTCGCCCTTCTGGGTACGGCCGGGACCTCCGTCGCCGGGGCCGTCGAGGCCTGTGGGTCCGTCATCACGGCGCCGCTCGCCCGGCCCGTGTCCGCCGACGACCCGTGTCCCAGCGCCGACCCGGTGGTGTGCCGGATCCGTGTCCTGCCGATGGACGAGAAGGTCGAGGCCCAGCGGACCCGGATGCGGTACCACGGTCTCCTGGAGGACATGCACCGCACGGAGGCCGCCATGCGGGAGGCGGGAGCCACGGACGAGGAGATCGCCCGCGAGCTGGTCGACATGCGGAACCAGGCCAAGGAGATCACCCGCGCCGGAATGACCCCGGAGGAGGTGCGGATCCTGGAGCAGCGGAACATCGCCAAGTACGGCAACCCCCTCGGCCCCACCGCCGACCAGCTCTACAGCAAGTACGGGTCCTGGCAGCAGGTGACCGACGCGTCGATGCGGACCAGCTACGCCGTCGACCGCGAACTCAGCCTGGAGTACCGCCCCTGCCCCGTGTAGTGGCAGGCGTACGGCGGAGGGCCGGACCGCATCGAGCGGTCCGGCCCTCCGGCATGCGGCGGGGTGCGCGGACGGAACATCCACGCACGCGCGTACCCGGCGCTACTCCGGGGTGCCGTCGGTGGCGGGGGTGGCGGGGGTGGCCCATTCGACGAGCTGGACGACGACACCGTTGGGGTCGGTCAGCTGGAAGAGGCGCTCGCCCCAGGGCTCTTCGCGCAGCGGCATCGTGATGGGGGCGCCCGCGGCACGCAGGCGGGCCTCCTCCGCGGCGAGGCCGCTGACGGTGAGCGCGAGGATCAGGCCGGCCGCCTGCTGGTCGCGCTGCTCGGGCGGGAGGACCTCGCTGCCGCGACGGAGCAGCACGATGTCGACGGCGGCGTCCTCACGGGTCAGCGAGGCGAAGCCGTCGGCGGCCATGGCCACCTGGTAGCCGAGGTGGGTGGTGAGGAACTCCCGGGAGGCGTCCACGTCGGCGACGGTGAGGGAGAGGGTGGAGGTAGAGACGTTCACGGCGGCTCCTCGGCGGTGGGGCGGGGCATGCGGACGGCGGGCGGTCGTGCAAGCGCGGGACGGTAGGCGCGCAGGTGCGAAGGGGAGGGACGGAGGGACGTGGTCGTCCTTGGATACCTGCGTCAGTACGTGCGGCGCGGCGCGTGGAACCGGTTGCGGGCGGGCGCCTGGCGGTGGACCGTGCGCGGCAGTTCGCGGGCCGGGCGCGGGGTGGTGGGCGCCGGACCGGTCTCCTGCGTGAGGGCGGCGGTGAGCTTGACGGTGGGGAACGGGGCGGCCGGGGAGGTGGCGGGGTGCAGCTTTCGCATGCGCGGTCTCCAGTCTCGTCCTACGAGGCGATTTTTGCGACGGACGTAACTTTACGCACGACGGTGAGTGTGCGTCAAGCATAATTTTGCCTTCGGTGTAAGATTCGCCCATGGGTATCGAGAGTGTGGGGCTCCGGGAGTCCAAGAAGCAGGAGACCAGGCAGCTGATCTCCGACCACGCCACCCGGCTCTTCATCGAGCAGGGCTTCGAGCGGACGACCATCGCCGAGATCGCCACGGCGGCCCGCGTCGCCAAGAAGACGGTCACCAACTACTTCGCGCGGAAGGAGGATCTGGCCCTCGATCACCACGAGGCGTTCACGGCGAGCCTGGCCCGTGCGGTCGCCGACAGGGCCGCCGGCGAGTCGGCGCTCACCGCCCTGCGGCGGGAGTTCGCCGCGGCGGTCGAACAGTGCGACCCCGTCGCGGGCTTCGCCGGCCCGGAGTTCGCCCGCATGATCGCCGACAGTCCCACCCTGACCGCCCGCCTGCGCGAACTGCACGACCAGCGCGAGGAGGCCCTCGCGGCGGCGCTCGCGGACGTCACCCCCGCCGACGCGCCGGCCATCGCCCCCCGGGCCGCCGCCGCGCTCCTCGCGGCCGGCCACCGCCTGCTGTTCCAGCGCATCCAGGAACTCACCCTGGCCGGCGAGCCCAACGAACGGATCGCCGCCACCGTGGCCCCGGAGGCGGAGTACGTCTTCGACACGCTCGCCACCGGCCTCGGGGGCGCCGAGGCCGCGGAGTCCTGATCGCCCCGCACAACGCCGAAGGGCCCCACCGCGAACGGTGGGGCCCTTCAACGTATTGCCCGGTGAGAGCAATGGCGGAGGATACGAGATTCGAACTCGTGAGGGGTTGCCCCCAACACGCTTTCCAAGCGTGCGCCCTAGGCCACTAGGCGAATCCTCCGCCGCAAACAATACAAGACGTTGAGGGGTGCTCGCGAACGTGATCCAGAAGAAGGGTCCGCGGCCGACGGCGGGGGGCAGCGGGGGCCTGGGATCGGGTACCCTTGGCGCAGCCCCTCACGCGGTGCTATCTGACTGAACTCCCCCAGGGCCGGAAGGCAGCAAGGGTAGGTCGGCTCTGGCAGGTGCGTGGGGGGCGCTTGCGTTCCCGGGGTTCCCAAAAATTCCCGGGTGCCGACGGCGCCGCAGCAGGGTTCCAGGGTTCCGGCGGGGTCGCGGCGGCTCCGGGAGCCCCCCGGCGAGTCCCGGACCAGTGGCGGTTTTTCCCGGGTTGTCGGTGGGCGCCTATAACCTCGTACATGTGTCGTCTCTCGCGCTCTACCGCCGCTATCGCCCCGAGTCCTTCGCCGAGGTCATCGGGCAGGAGCATGTCACCGACCCGTTGCAGCAGGCCCTGCGGAACAACCGGGTCAATCACGCGTACCTGTTCAGCGGGCCCCGCGGGTGCGGCAAGACGACCAGTGCGCGGATCCTGGCGCGGTGTCTGAACTGCGAGCAGGGGCCCACCCCGACGCCGTGCGGGGAGTGCCAGTCCTGCCGTGACCTCGCGCGGAACGGTCCTGGGTCGATCGACGTCATCGAGATCGACGCCGCCTCGCACGGTGGTGTGGACGACGCCCGTGACCTGCGCGAGAAGGCCTTCTTCGGGCCCGCGTCCAGCCGGTACAAGATCTACATCATCGACGAGGCCCACATGGTCACCTCGGCGGGCTTCAACGCCCTCCTGAAGGTGGTCGAGGAGCCGCCGGAGCACCTCAAGTTCATCTTCGCGACGACCGAGCCCGAGAAGGTCATCGGGACGATCCGGTCCCGGACCCATCACTACCCCTTCCGGCTCGTGCCGCCCGGCACCCTGCGGGAGTACCTGGGCGAGGTCTGCGGGCGCGAGGGCATCCCCGTCGAGGACGGGGTGCTGCCGCTCGTCGTGCGCGCCGGCGCCGGGTCCGTGCGTGACTCGATGTCCGTCATGGACCAGCTCCTGGCCGGCGCCGCAGCCGACGGTGTGACATACGCCATGGCCACCTCCCTGCTCGGTTATACGGACGGCTCTCTGCTCGACTCCGTCGTGGAGGCCTTCGCCGCCGGGGACGGTGCCGCCGCCTTCGAGGTCGTCGACCGGGTCATCGAGGGCGGGAACGATCCCCGCAGGTTCGTCGCCGACCTCCTTGAGCGGCTGCGTGACCTGGTGATCCTGGCCGCCGTGCCGGACGCAGCCGAGAAGGGGCTCATCGACGCCCCCGTCGACGTGATCGAGCGCATGCAGGCCCAGGCCTCCGTTTTCGGCGCCGCCGAGCTCAGCAGGGCCGCCGACCTCGTCAACAGCGGACTGACCGAGATGCGGGGAGCCACCTCGCCCCGGCTCCAGCTGGAGCTGATCTGCGCGCGGGTGCTGCTGCCCGCCGCCTTCGACGACGAGCGTTCGGTCCAGGCGCGCCTCGACCGGCTGGAGCGCGGGGCGTCCGCCGCGCCCGCGCCGGTCTTCACGCCCGGACCTCCCGCGCCCGCCATGGGGTACGTGCCCGGGCCCGACGCCCACACCCCGATGGCCCCGCCCCCGCCCGCGCCCGCCCCTCAGGCACCCCCGGCACCCCAGGCGCCGTCCCAGGCCCCGGCCCCGGCTCCCGTACAGGCGCAGCGCCCCGAGCCCGCCGCCCCGGCTCCCGCCGCGCCCCGGCCCGGTGCCTGGCCGGGTGCCGCCACCCCCGGCGGCGGCGCCCCCGGTGCCTGGCCCGGCGCCTCGGCCGCGGCGGCCCCGGCTCCGGCCGCGCCCGCTCCCGCACAGGCGCAGCCCACTCCCGCTCCGGCGTCCACGGGCGGCGGGGACACCGCCCAGGTGCGGAACCTCTGGCCGCAGATCCTCGACGCCGTCAAGAACCGGCGCCGCTTCACCTGGATCCTGCTCAGCCAGAACGCCCAGGTCGCGGGCTTCGACGGCACGACCCTCCAGCTCGGCTTCCTCAACGCCGGGGCCCGGGACAACTTCGCCAGCAGCGGCAGCGAGGACGTCCTGAAGCAGGCCCTCGCCGAGCAGTTCCAGGTGAACTGGAAGATCGAGGCGATCATCGACCCCTCGGGCGGCGCCTCGCCCCCGCCCGCCGCCACCGGCTTCGGCGGCTCGGGCGGCACCGGGGGCTTCAGCAGCGGCTCGGGAGGCTTCGGCGGTGGCCGGCAGCAGCCGCCCGCCCCGGCTCAGTCCTTGCAGCAGGGCCCGCCGTCCGGACCCGCTCCGGCGCAGGCTCCGCCCGCGCCCGTTCCCTCTTTCCCGCAGGCGTCGGCGCCCGCTGCGGCGCAGGCCCCCGCGCCCGCGTACACGCCGCCCGCGCCGCAGCCCGTGGCGCCCGAGGACGACGTACCGGAGGAGGACGATCCGGACCTCGTCGACTCCGCGCTCTCGGGCCACGATCTGATCGTGCGCGAGCTCGGAGCGACCGTTGTGGAGGAATACACGAACGAGTAGGGGCGTCTCGCTCGGTGGCCCGCACAAGGGGCATCCCGGTCGGCGGGCTACCCTGACTGGCGTGAAGGTCCTCGTCATCGGCGGCGGCGCCCGCGAACACGCCCTGTGCCGCTCTCTCTCCCTCGATCCCGACGTCACCGCTCTGCACTGCGCGCCCGGCAACGCCGGAATCGCGGAGGTCGCCGAGCTGCACCCCGTCGACCAGCTGGACGGCGAGGCCGTCGCGCGCCTCGCCACCGGGCTCGGCGCCGAACTGGTCGTCGTCGGACCGGAGGCCCCGCTCGTCGCCGGTGTCGCCGACGCCGTCCGTGCGGTCGGCATCCCCGTCTTCGGCCCCTCGCGGGAAGCCGCGCAGCTGGAGGGCTCCAAGGCGTTCGCCAAGGACGTCATGGCCGGCGCCGGGGTTCCCACCGCCCGCAGCTACGTCTGCACGACCCCCGAGGAGATCGACGAGGCGCTCGACGCCTTCGGCGCCCCCTACGTGGTGAAGGACGACGGCCTCGCCGCCGGCAAGGGTGTCGTCGTTACCGACGACCTCGCGCGGGCACGGGCGCACGCCCTCGCGTGCGACCGGGTGGTCATCGAGGAGTTCCTGGACGGCCCCGAGGTCTCCCTCTTCGCGATCACCGACGGCGTCACCGTCCTGCCGCTCAAGCCCGCACAGGACTTCAAGCGCGCGCTCGACGGCGACGAGGGCCCGAACACCGGCGGCATGGGCGCCTACTCGCCGCTGCCGTGGGCCGACCCGAAGCTGGTCGACGAGGTCCTCGCGACCGTCCTCCAGCCGACGGTCGACGAACTGCGCCGCCGTGGCACGCCGTTCTCCGGTCTGCTGTACGCGGGTCTGGCGATCACCAGCCGCGGCGTACGGGTCATCGAGTTCAACGCGCGCTTCGGCGACCCCGAGACCCAGGTGGTCCTGGCCCGTCTCAAGACCCCGCTTGCGGGCGTCCTGCTGAACTCCGCCAATGGCACCCTGGACGACCAGGCCCCGCTGAGCTGGAGCGACGACGCCGCCGTCACCGTGGTCATCGCCTCCCACAACTACCCGGACACCCCGCGTACGGGCGACCCGATCGAGGGCCTGGACGAGGTCGCGGAGAAGGACGCCCCCCACGCGTACGTGCTCCACGCCGGGACGAAGCGGGACGGCGACGCGGTCGTGAGCGCGGGTGGCCGCGTCCTCTCGGTCACCGCCACCGGAACGGACCTGGCGCAGGCCCGCGAGCGGGCGTACGCGGCGGTCGGCCGCATCCGCCTTGACGGCTCCCAGCACCGTACGGACATCGCGCGCAAGGCCGCCGAGGCCTGACGGCGCCGCTGATCTCTCGTGCGGCCGTACGGTGCACCGTACGGCCGCACGAGCGCCATCACCTTTGCCCAAAGCCATTCCATCGAGTGACGGCTCGGCCATCCGGATGACGTCCGCCACAGCCCCAACTAGGGTGCGGCGGAGGCGTTCCGGCACTTGGCCCACCGGCATTGCGATGTCAGTGGCGGGTGCCACAGTGGGGGAGTGAGCAACACCGCCACAGGCAGTCCCGACGAGGGCAGGAGGGGGTGATGTACGGCGTGTCCGGTACTGGTGCCGTTGTCGGCGAGGAGTGGGGCGTGCGCGCCGCGCGCTCCCGGGCCCTCGGCGTCCTCCGGGTCCGCGGCAGGGCCCTCGGCCTCGCTGTCCTCCCGGCCGCCGTCGCCGTCGTCCTGTACGCGGGCGGGGTCACCGGCCACTTCACCGGCTCCGGCTGGGACGCGGCCCGCTGGGCGGTGACCGTGCTCGCGGTCGTCGTCCTCCTCGCCGCCACGGCCGTCGCGCTCGTCGTCGCACGGGCCCGCCCTGCCGCGACGCCGACGGTGGAGCTCTCCGAGAGCGCCGCCCCCGATCTCTACCGGCTCGTCCGTGACCTGGCCGACCGGCTCGACGTTCCGGCACCCGCGGCGATAGCCCTGACGCCGGACTGCGACAGCTGGCTGGAGGACCGCACCCACCGGGCCCACCGCACGCGGCGCACGTCCGGCGGCGACGGCGAGGGGGACGGCGCCCCCGTCCTCGTCATAGGTTCGCCCTTCCTGTGGTGGATGCGCGTCGGCGAGCTGCGGGCAGTCCTCGCCCCTGTCGTCGCCGGTACGGGCCCGGCCGCGCATCCCGACATAGCCGCCGCCCGCCGCTTCGTCCGAGGCCTGGACGCCGCCGTCGCGGTGCCCACGACACCCGGCCTCGACCCGTTCCGCAGACTCGGCGCCCATGGCGTCGGGCAGGTCGCCCGCGTCCTGCTGCGTTCCTGTCGCGGGCACGCGGCCGAGATGGAGCGCGGGGTCGCCGTCGCCGGCTCGGAGCGCGCGCAGGCCGTGGACTACGGCGTACGGATCGTCGCGCAGGAGCAGGTCGGTCTGGCCTACGCGGGCTGGGACCGTCTCCTGACCCGGGTGGCGCTGCCCGCCTGGCGCATGGGCCGCTGGCCCTCCCGGCTGGACGCGGGCGTGGTCTCCGCCCTCACCGAACTCTCGCGCCGGGACCGGCTCGCGGACGGATTCTCGTCCCGCCTCGGCGAGCGCCCCGCCTGCGACCTCCTGGAGGAGCCGGGAGCGGTCGACGAGGCCACCTCGCTGCTCGCCGCCCGTCTCTTCCACGGCGGTCCCGCCGAGCCCGGCCCCGACTGGTCCCCGGTGGAGTGGAGCCAGTACCCGGAGGAGGTCGTCGACCGGAAGTGGCGCACCGACGCGGCCCGGCTGCACCAGGTCCTCGACGCCCTCGGCGTGGCCGGCTCCCCCGCCGGAGCGCGGTCCGCCGCCGAGGGCCCGACCCTGACCCGGGTGATCGACCACCTGTCGACGGCCCCCGCGTTCCCCGAAGCCGCACAGGGCGCCACGACCGCCACCGAGCCGCCGACCGGCCCTTCGCACGCCCCCGAGCCGCCCGTCGCCGCTTCCGCCACCCCTGACGAGGCCGACGCCGGCCCCACCGACCGGGCCGACTCCGACCCCATGGACCGCGACGACGCAGGCCTCACCGACCGCGACGACTCCAACCCCATGGACCTCTCTGGCCCCACCGCCCCCCACGGCCTCCCGCTCCCCGGCGAAGACCCGGTCAACCCCGCCGCCGATGCGCTCGCGGGGGCCCTCAGCGCCCTCCTCGCCCGTGAGGAGGCCGCGAGAGAGGCGCGCGTGGCCACCGCCGCCGCCACCGCCGAGACCGCGACGACCACCACCGGGACCGCACAGACCGCACAGACCGCACCGACCGCACCGACCGCCGAGGCCGTGGCCGGCAGCGCCGAGAAGAGCGACCGGGCAGCCGCCGCGCCGCCCCCGATGGTCGTCAGCGGCCCCGACGGGCCCCTGCCGCTCTTCCCGCTCCAGCCGCCCCGTTCCGGCCGGGACCTGCTCGCCGACCACGTCACCGCGATGGTCTGCTGCGCGGCCGTGGACACCGCCGAGGCCGCCCCCGGTCTGGACTGGCTCGACGGGCCCGCCCTCCTGGTCGGTGGTGAGCGGGCGGCGGACCTCGGTCCCCGCGTCCTCGCTCTCGTGGAGGACGGCGACCCGGAGCCGCTGCGGGTCTGGCTGGCCCGCACAGGCGTGCGCCCGGAGAAGCCCGTACGCCTGGTCTGAGAGCCCCCGGACGCGCGTGCACCACCGCCGATTCCGGAGCGCCGGCTTCCACTCTCGTCAATTCGCGACGAACGGTGACGGAGTGCGTGCGTTATGTGATGTGCTGGAGACCGTCACTGACAGAGGCACGAACCAGAAGCACATCGGAAACACGCATCAGAGGCACTGACCAGCCGACCCGGGGGAGTCGAGGGAGGGGCGCACCATGGGGGCGGATCAGATCAGGCGCTGGGAGTCGGGCGCGCTCGCGCACGCCGTCAGCGATCCCTTCGGCCAGGGCCCGCTGCCCTGGCTGCGCGGCTCCGAGAACTACTTCGACGACACGGGCCAGATGGTCCCCTGGTACGCGGACGAGATCCTGGCCCGGGGCGGTAGCGGGGGCCCCCGCACGGCCGACGACGTCCGGCGCCAGATCAAGGGCTTCGCGTCCGACGGGGCCGTCGCACCGGGCGAGTCGATCGACTTCCACATCACGGTGGACCCGCCGCAGCAGTTCTCGGTCGACATCTATCGGATCGGTCACTACGGCGGCGACGGCGCCGCGAAGATCACCACCAGTCCGCGGCTCTCCGGGATCGTCCAGCCGGCCCCGCTCACCGCCGACCGCACGGTCTCCTGCCACCACTGGTGGCAGTCGTGGCGGCTGCAGGTCCCCACCTACTGGTCGATCGGCGCGTATGTCGCGGTGCTCACCACCGTCGACGGCTACCGCTCCCACATCCCCTTCACGGTCCGCGACGACCACCCGGCCGATCTGCTTCTCGTCCTCCCGGACGTGACCTGGCAGGCGTACAACCTCTATCCCGAGGACGGCCGCACGGGCGCCAGCCTGTACCACGCCTGGGACGAGGACGGCCGGCTGCTCGGCGAGGAGGAGGCGGCCGTCACCGTCTCCTTCGACCGTCCGTACGCGGGCGCGGGGCTGCCGCTCCACGTCGGGCACGCGTACGACTTCATCCGCTGGGCCGAGCGTTACGGCTACGACCTGGCGTACGCGGAGACCCGGGACCTGCACGCGGGCCGGGTCGACCCGAGCCGCTACCGGGGCCTGGTCTTCCCGGGGCACGACGAGTACTGGTCGGTGCCGATGCGCAGGACCGTCGAACTCGCCCGCGATCAGGGCACGTCGCTGGTCTTCCTCTCGGCCAACACCATGTACTGGCAGGTGGAGCTGGGTCCTTCGCCGTCCGGGGTGCCGGACCGGCTCCTCACCTGCCGGAAGCGGCGCGGACCGGGCCGTCCGGCGCTCTGGCGCGAGGTCGACCGGCCCGAGCAGCAGCTGCTCGGCATCCAGTACGCGGGCCGGGTGCCCGAACCGCACCCGCTGGTCGTGCGGAACGCCGAGCACTGGCTCTGGGAGGCCACCGGAGCCGGGGACGGCGACGAGCTTCCCGGCCTGGTCGCGGGCGAGGCCGACCGCTACTTCCCGCGCACGGCGCTCCCCGAGCACGAGGGCCGCATCCTGCTCGCCCACTCCCCCTACCGGGACGGCGACGGGGCGCTGCGCCACCAGGAGACCTCGCTCTACCGGGCTCCGTCGGGCGCCTGGGTCTTCGCCTCCGGCACCTTCGCCTGGTCACCGGCGCTGGACCGGCCGGGCCATGTCGACGCCAGGGTCCAGCGCGCCACCGCGAACCTTCTCGACCGGATCTGTAAGAGGGACTGACCGGGGCTGACCAGGACTGCCCGGGCCCGCCCGCCGCCGACCGGCCCCGGTGCGAGAGAATCGAAGCGCTCCTGGATCAACCTACGCGGAGGAACCGTGTCCGGATTCGTAGAAAAGCCCGAGCCTGTCCAGGTCCCGGGCCTCACCCATCTCCACACGGGCAAGGTGCGCGACCTGTACCGGAACGAGGCCGGTGACCTCGTGATGGTGGCGAGCGACCGCATGTCCGCGTACGACTGGGTCCTGCCCACCGAGATCCCCGACAAGGGCCGGGTCCTCACCCAGCTCTCCCTGTGGTGGTTCGACCGGCTCACCGACCTCGTCCCGCACCACGTGCTGTCGACGGACCTCCCGGCCGGCGCCCCCGCCGACTGGGCGGGCCGCACCCTGATCTGCAAGTCGCTGAACATGGTCCCGGTCGAGTGCGTGGCCCGCGGCTACCTCACCGGCTCCGGCCTGGTCGAGTACGACGAGTCCCGTACGGTCTGCGGCCTCGCGCTCCCCGAGGGCCTGAGCGACGGCTCCGAGCTGCCCGCCCCGATCTTCACCCCGGCCACCAAGGCCGCCGTCGGTGACCACGACGAGAACGTGTCGTACGAGGAGGTCGCCCGTCAGGTCGGCGCCGAGACGGCCGCCCTGCTGCGTCAGACGACCCTTGCCGTCTACGGCCGGGCCCGTGACATCGCGCGCGACCGGGGGATCATCCTGGCCGACACCAAGTTCGAGTTCGGCTTCGACGGGGAGACGCTGGTGCTCGCCGACGAGGTCCTCACCCCGGACTCCTCGCGCTTCTGGCCGGCCGACCAGTGGCAGCCGGGCCGTGCCCAGCCCTCGTACGACAAGCAGTTCGTCCGGGACTGGCTGACCTCCCCGGCCTCGGGCTGGGACCGCAGGAGCGAGCAGCCGCCGCCGCCGCTCCCGCAGGACATCGTGGAGGCGACGCGCGCCAAGTACCTGGAGGCGTACGAGCTGCTGACCGGCAAGACCTGGTCCGACAGCTTCTAGGCGCGGGAACGGGAGAACGAGAAAGCCCCCGGTCATTCGACCGGGGGCTTCTTCGTGGAGCGGACGACGAGATTCGAACTCGCGACCCTCACCTTGGCAAGGTGATGCTCTACCAACTGAGCCACGTCCGCATGCGCCGTAGCGCGGAGCCAACTATACCCAAGGTTTCGGGTGCGTGGGACCCGCGGCTGTGTGGGGCTCTTCACAGGCTCCCCGGGTACGACGAAGGCCCCGGTTCCTGAGAACCGGGGCCTTCGCACTCCTGAGCGGACGACGAGATTCGAACTCGCGACCCTCACCTTGGCAAGGTGATGCTCTACCAACTGAGCCACGTCCGCATTGCTGCCACTCGCCGGTTCCTCTTATGAGAGGGCCCGTCGGGCGGTGCGAGCACTACTCTACCTGATCCACGACAGTGGTTCGGTCGAGTGATGCAGAGCGGGTGACAGGAATTGCACACTGCGCCTTCCCCCTGGAAGGGGGATGTTCTGCTACTGAACTACACCCGCACGCTGCGTGAGGTTCGGCTTTGCGGCCTTGCCCCTCGGCGTGATCCAGACTCTACCGGATCATGGGGGGTGTCATGCAAATCGGCTCGGCGCCGGGCCCGGCGCCGAGGTCTGGCCCCCGGCCGGGGCCCGCGCTCAGCTCGCCTCGCGGAAGGCCTCGTAGACCCGCTTCGGGATCCGTCCGCGGGCCGGCACCTCCATCTTGTTGGACTGCGCCCAGGCCCGGACCGCCGCCGGATCGGGGGCGAGGGAGGTGTGGGTGTACGTCTCCGCCGAGGCGCTCCGGGCGGCCACGGCCCTGGCCGGCAGCTTGCGGCCCGCGGCGAGGTACGGCGCCAGGGCCTTGCGGAGTTTCTTTGCATTGGCAGCATTCAGGTCGATCTCGTACATCTTCCCGTCAAGACCGAACGCGACCGTTTCAGTCGCTTCTCCGCCGTCCATGTCGTCGGAGAGAGTGACCACCACACGCTGAGCCACGGATATCGGTCCTTTCCTGCGGCCGGTGCCGCGGAGAGGGCGCTTGTGGCGCCTCTGACGTGCGGCGATGTCGGCCTTACGGCTGTTCCGGGACAATACTGCTTTCTTCTGGATTCCTTTGTACAGCGGCAGGCGTCGCATTGTGAAGCCCTGGCAATTGTTTCAGCGTGTCCCGGTGCAATGAGGTCCGCGATATTTCACTCGAATTTTGCGTGGCCGTGCTCGCGCGCGGGCATGCGTGGTGTTCGTGGGCGGAGACCCGTCGTGACCTGGCTTTTGTAGGATCCTTCAGATCTCTACCCGCGTAGAATTTGGAGGCAGGTACGCTGAGGGAACCGCCCACGCAACACACCACCGGGAGTGCCAGTGGCACGCGTCGTAGTCGACGTCATGCTCAAGCCGGAGATCCTCGACCCTCAGGGGCAGGCGGTGCAGCGTGCACTGCCCCGCCTGGGATTCGCCGGAATCGCCGACGTCCGCCAGGGGAAGCGCTTCGAGTTGGAGGTGGAGGGACCGGTCGACGACGCCGCCCTCGCCCGCATCCATGAGATGGCCGAAACCTTCCTTGCCAACACCGTGATCGAAGACTTCATCGTGAAGGTGGAGTCGTGACCGCACGCATCGGCGTCGTCACGTTCCCCGGAACGCTCGACGACCAGGACGCGCTGCGTGCAGCCCGCCTCGCGGGGGCCGAGCCCGTCTCGCTGTGGCACCGCGACAAGGACCTCAAGCAGGTCGACGCCGTGGTCCTCGCCGGCGGCTTCTCCTACGGCGACTACCTGCGGGCCGGAGCCATCTCCCGCTTCTCGCCGGTGATGGAGACGATCATCGAGCAGGCGAAGGCGGGCATGCCCGTCCTCGGTATCTGCAACGGCTTCCAGATCCTCACCGAGGCCCATCTGCTGCCGGGCGCGATGCTGCGCAACAACCACCTCCACTTCATCTGCCGCGACCAGAAGCTGCGGGTGGAGAACGCGGAGACCGCCTGGACCTCGGACTACTCCGAGGGCCAGGAGATCGAGGTCCCGCTCAAGAACATGGACGGCCGGTACGTCGCCGACGAGCGCGTCCTCGACGAGCTGGAGGCCGAGGGGCGAGTGGCCTTCCGCTATCTCGACGTCAACCCCAACGGCTCGCTGCGTGACATCGCGGGCATCACCAACGCCGCGGGCAACGTGGTCGGCCTCATGCCGCACCCGGAGCACGCCGTCGAGCCGCTGGTCGGCACCGGCAAGACGGACGGCCTCGGTTTCTTCACCTCGATCCTCAAGAAGCTGGTCAACGCCTGATGAGCCTCGACACCGTCAAGCACGCGAGCGAGACGCCGGACAGCGAGCAGCCCTGGAAGGAGCTCGGCCTCAAGGAGGACGAGTACGCGCGCATCCGCGAGATCCTCGGCCGCCGTCCCACCGGCGCCGAGCTCGCCATGTACTCCGTCATGTGGTCCGAGCACTGCTCCTACAAGAGCAGCAAGGTCCACCTGAAGCAGTTCGGTGAGAAGACCCCCGAGAACGACGCCATGCTCGTCGGCATCGGTGAGAACGCGGGCGTCGTCGACGTCGGCCAGGGGTACGCGGTCACCTTCAAGGTCGAGTCGCACAACCACCCCTCGTACATCGAGCCCTACCAGGGCGCGGCCACCGGTATCGGCGGCATCGTCCGCGACATCCTCGCCATGGGCGCCCGCCCGGTCGCGGTCGTCGACCCGCTGCGCTTCGGCGCGGCCGACCACCCCGACACCAAGCGCGTGCTGCCCGGTGTCGTCGCCGGCATCGGCGGCTACGGCAACTGCCTCGGCCTGCCGAACATCGGCGGCGAGGTCGTCTTCGACTCCTGCTACCAGGGCAACCCGCTGGTCAACGCCGGCTGCATCGGCGTCATGAAGCACGAGGACATCCACCTCGCCAAGGCCTCGGGCCCCGGCAACAAGGTCATCCTCTACGGCGCCCGCACCGGCGGCGACGGCATCGGCGGCGTCTCGGTCCTCGCGTCCGAGACCTTCGACGACACCAAGCCCACCAAGCGCCCCGCCGTCCAGGTCGGCGACCCCTTCCAGGAGAAGCTCCTCATCGAGTGCACCCTGGAGATCTTCAAGGAGAAGCTGGTCGCGGGCATCCAGGACCTCGGCGGCGCCGGGCTCTCCTGTGCCACCTCCGAGCTGGCCTCCGCCGGCTCCGGCGGCATGCGCGTCGAGCTCGACCGGGTCCACCTGCGCGACGCGACCCTCTCGCCCGAGGAAATCCTCATGAGCGAGTCGCAGGAGCGCATGTGCGCGATCGTCGAGCCCGAGCACGTCGAGCGCTTCCTCGAGATCTGTGAGAAGTGGGACGTCATCGCGGTCGTCATCGGTGAGGTGACCGAGGGCGAGCGCCTGGAGATCTTCTGGCACGGCGAGCAGATCGTCGACGTACCGCCGCGGTCGGTGGCCCACGAGGGCCCGACCTACCACCGGCCGTACGCCCGCCCGGAGTGGCAGGACGCGCTCCAGGCCGACGACGCGAACAAGCTGCCCCGGCCACAGACCGGCGACGAGCTGAAGGACCAGGTCCTGAAGCTGGTGTCCTCCCCGAACCAGGCCTCCAAGTCCTGGATCACGGACCAGTACGACCGGTTCGTGCAGGGCAACACGGTCCTGGCGCAGCCCGAGGACGCGGGCATGGTCCGGATCGACGAGGAGACCAACCTCGGTGTGGCCATGGCGACCGACGGCAACGGCCGGTACGCGAAGCTCGACCCGTACACGGGTGCGCAGCTCGCGCTGGCGGAGGCGTACCGCAACGTCGCCGCCTCCGGTGCCAAGCCGCTCGCCATCTCGGACTGCCTGAACTTCGGTTCGCCCGAGGACCCGGCCGTGATGTGGCAGTTCGCCGAGGCCACCCGTGGTCTCGCGGACGGCTGCCTCCAGCTCGGCACGCCGGTCACCGGTGGCAACGTGTCGCTGTACAACCAGACCGGTGAGGTCGCGATCCACCCGACGCCGGTCGTGGCCGTGCTCGGTGTGATCGACGACGTGAACCGCCGTACGCCGATCGCCTTCGCGGAAGAGGGCCAGCTCCTCTACCTGCTCGGCGACACGCGTGAGGAGTTCGGCGGCTCGGCCTGGTCAGAGGTGATCCACCAGCACCTCGGCGGCATGCCGCCGGCCGTGGACCTCGACCGGGAGAAGCTGCTCGGCGACATCCTGATCTCGGCCTCCCGCGACGGCATGATCGACGCGGCGCACGACCTGTCCGACGGCGGTCTCGTCCAGGCGGTCGTCGAGTCCTGCCTGCGCGGTGGGAACGGTGCGCGGCTGGTCGTCCCGGAGGACCTGGACGCGTTCACGTTCCTCTTCAGCGAGTCGGCCGGCCGTGCGGTCGTGGCCGTCCCGCGCAGCGAAGAACTCCGCTTCACCGACATGTGCGGTGCGCGGGGTCTGCCGGCGGCCCGCATCGGCGTCGTCGACGGTGACGCGGTGGACGTACAGGGTGAGTTCACGCTCTCCCTGACGGAGCTGCGCGAGGCGCACGAGGCGACGATCCCGGCCCTGCTGGCCTGACGTCGGTTTGTATGTGGGACAGCCCCCGTCCTCGGACGGGGGCTGTCCGCGTTCACTCCGCCGGGCCCCAGAACGCGTCCGACTCCTCGATGTCCGCGACGCACTCGTCCACGTCGGTCATCTTGCCGCCGACCATGGTGAAGAAGAGGCCGCCCTCCATCTCGATGCCCCGGTCCCCGCGGTCGGCGTGCCACTTGTGCACCGCCATGACATGGCCGCGGCCGTCCGGGTAGATGCCCTTCACCTCGACCCGGAACGTGTTCCCGGTGAGCTCCATGAGCTGTCCGAAGTGGGCGAGGATGTTGTCGACGCCCTTGAAGTGGCCGGACATCCGGCTGCTGCCCGGTGAGTGGTGAGCGCAGTCCGCGGTCATCAGCGACCGCAGGGTCTCCATGTCGCCCTCGGAGAACGCTGCGTAGCCCTGGCGGACCAAGGCGGCGTCAGGGTGCTCAGCCATGGCTGATCGACCCCTCTCGTACGCGTAGACGGCTGTGCTTGAAGCCCTCCCTCTTCAGTCTCCGACTACCCTCGCCCTCATGCCACCGGCCAAGAAGCGTCCCCGCAGCTACGACTCCGCGAAGATCCGTGCCGCCGTGCTCGCCCAGTTCGGGCATGTACGGGACGGGGTGCGCGCCCTGCCGCCGGAGGCGCTCGACGGGCCGACCCGGCTCGGCTCGTGGACGGTACGGGACCTGGCGGCCCACCTCGCGTGGATGGTGGACTCCGTGCCGCAGCTCCTGGCCATGACGGAGGGGGGCAAGGACCGGCTGGCCCTGCTCGACTGGCCGTTCGTCACGGCCGACGCGGCGGAGCGGATCGACTCGCACACCCGGGGCATCGACGCCTCCGACCTGTCCGGCCTGTACGCGCGCGTCGCGGACGACTACGAGCGGGCGGTGGGCGACGCCGCCGACGAGCGGCTTCTTCCGGTGAGCTTCGGGGCGATGACCCTCGCGGACTTCCTGGTGACCCGTACCGTCGAACTCGTCGTGCACACCGACGACCTGAACGCGGCGACCGGCGCCGGCATCCCGTACGACCGGGGGGCGCTCGCCGCCTGCACCCGGCTGCTCGCCGACGCCCTCGCGTCGAAGGCGCCCGGGGGCGCGGTCGAGGTCCGCGTCCCGCCCTACGCGGTGGTGCAGTGCGTGGAGGGCCCCCGGCACACCCGGGGCACCCCGCCGAACGTGGTCGAGACGGACCCCCTGACGTGGATCAGGCTGGCGACCGGGCGGGCCGAGTGGACGGAGGAGCTGGACGAGGCCAGGGTGAGCGCGAGCGGCGAACGCGCGGATCTGGCGGAGTTCCTGCCCCTGATGGGCTGAGGCGGCGCCTTCCCCGCGGGGGCCGAGGGAACCGACTCGTCCGCGGGCCCGTCCCATCGGCATGCAGACGCCGCGCACCCCCCTCGCAGCCGCCGCCCTCGTCCTTCTCCTCGCCGCCTGCGGCACGGAAGGAGGCGGGGGTTCCGGTGCGGACACCGTCTCCCCCGATCTGCCGGTCGCCGGCACCCACTGGACGATCGGGGCGGTGACGCTGGACGGACGCAGGTCCGCGGCTCCGGACGGCGCCCGCGTCGACTTCGAGGAGAACGGCCGTGCCCAGGGGAACAGCGGGTGCAACGGCTTCGGCGCCGCCGTCGCCGTGAACGGGGACACCCTCACGGTCTCCGGGCAGGCGATCACCGAGATCGGCTGCCCCGGCGACCGGCAGCGCTTCGAGACCGAGTTGATGAAGGCCTTCTCCGGTGAGCTCAAGGGGAAGCTGAAGGGTGACGCGCTCACCCTCACGTCCCCGGACGGCCGGAACGTCCTGGAACTGACGGCCGAGCCGGCGGCCCCGCTGCGCGGCACGACCTGGAAGGTCGACGGGCTCGTCTCCGGGAAGACCGCCGCCTCGCTGCCCGCCGGCGCCGAGGGCAAGGCGCGGATCGTCATCGGGGCCGACGGCCGGGTCTCCGGCAACCTCGGCTGCAACAACTTCTCCGCGACCGCCCGCGTCGACGAGAAGGCCCGCACGCTGACCGTCGAGGGCCCGGCGGCCACCACCCGCATGAGGTGCGCGAGCCCCCAGATGACGCTGGAGACGAAGCTGTACGAGCTCCTCGACGGGCCGCTCTCGTACCGCCTCGACCACCGGACGCTGACCCTCGCCGACGCCTCCGGCGAGGGCCTCACGGCGGTCGCGGCCGCTCCTCAGTAAGGCAGGAGCCCCGCGAAGCCAGGAGCCCCGCGTCGGTCCGGGGGGTCACACAGGGGCTGTCAAGCAAGGGCCGCGTGGGGCTGGAGCTTCGTCCAGCGTCCGCGTACCCGCACACGGTGTCTCGGACCACGGGACCGGGTGCGGCCACGGTGTCGCGGCGGGGTTTCCGGGCCCCGGACGACCCCGGGACTGCGAACTCCGTCACATCGCGGGGGTGTCGGCGGCTGGTACGAGCGTCCGCTCTCCGGGGCGTCCGGCGGCCCGATCCCTTACCGCGCCTGCCTTGTGGGCCTCTCCAGGCCAGAGATGATCATTTGGTGTGATCGCACGAGTGCCGAAGCCCTGGATTTCGCCAATTCGGACCAGTGGTCGACCCCGTCTACACTCGGAAACGTGCCACGTGGTGACGGTCGACTCAATCACGACCTGCTTCCCGGTGAGAAGGGCCCCCAGGACGCTTGTGGCGTCTTCGGTGTCTGGGCTCCGGGTGAAGAGGTCGCAAAGCTCACGTACTTCGGGCTCTATGCCCTCCAGCATCGGGGCCAGGAATCCGCGGGTATCGCGGTCAGCAACGGCTCCCAGATCCTCGTCTTCAAGGACATGGGCCTCGTGTCCCAGGTCTTCGACGAGACCTCTCTCGGTTCCCTCCAAGGTCATATCGCGGTCGGTCACGCCCGCTACTCGACCACCGGGGCGTCCGTGTGGGAGAACGCGCAGCCGACGTTCCGGGCAACCGCCCACGGCTCGATCGCGCTCGGCCACAACGGCAACCTGGTGAACACGGCGCAGCTCGCCGAGATGGTCGCCGACCTGCCCAAGAAGGAAGGCCGCACCACCCGGGTGGCGGCCACCAACGACACCGACCTCCTCACGGCGCTGCTCGCCGCCCAGGTCGACGAGGACGGCACGCCGCTCACCATCGAGCAGGCCGCCGCGAAGGTTCTCCCCGATGTCCGGGGCGCCTTCTCCCTCGTCTTCATGGACGAGCACACGCTCTACGCGGCCCGTGACCCGCAGGGCATCCGCCCGCTGGTCCTCGGCCGTCTGGAGCGCGGCTGGGTGGTCGCCTCGGAGTCCGCGGCCCTCGACATCTGTGGCGCCAGCTACGTCCGCGAGGTCGAGCCCGGCGAGATGATCGCGATCGACGAGAACGGCATCCGTACCTCGCGATTCGCGGAAGCGAAGCCCAAGGGCTGTGTCTTCGAGTACGTGTACCTGGCTCGCCCCGACACCGACATCGCCGGCCGGAACGTGTACCTCTCCCGCGTGGAGATGGGCCGCCGCCTCGCGAAGGAGGCGCCCGTCGAGGCCGACCTGGTCATAGCGACGCCCGAGTCGGGCACCCCGGCCGCCATCGGCTACGCCGAGGCCTCGGGCATCCCCTTCGGCGCGGGCCTGGTGAAGAACGCCTACGTCGGGCGCACCTTCATCCAGCCCTCCCAGACCATCCGCCAGCTCGGCATCCGGCTGAAGCTGAACCCCCTCAAGGACGTCATCAAGGGCAAGCGCCTGGTGGTCGTCGACGACTCGATCGTCCGCGGCAACACCCAGCGCGCCCTGGTCAAGATGCTCCGTGAGGCCGGCGCGGCCGAGATCCACATCCGGATCTCCTCCCCGCCGGTGAAGTGGCCCTGCTTCTTCGGTATCGACTTCGCCACCCGCGCGGAGCTGATCGCCAACGGCATGTCGATCGACGAGATCGGCAAGTCGCTGGGCGCGGACTCGCTCTCGTACATCTCCCTCGACGGGATGATCGAGGCGACGACGATCCAGAAGCCGAACCTCTGCCGTGCCTGCTTCGACGGCGAGTACCCGATGGAGCTGCCGGACCCCGAGCTGCTCGGCAAGCAGCTCCTGGAGACCGAGCTGGCCGCCGGCCCGGCGGCCACCGCGGCCTCCGACGCGCTCCGTCGTCCCTGAGCACAGCCGCCCGTAAGACCCCGCTGCACACCGCAGTACGACACGAAAGTTCTCAACCCATGTCTGAGACCCCCAGTGCCGCAGGCGGCGCCAGCTACGCGTCCGCGGGCGTCGACATCGAGGCGGGTGACCGCGCCGTCGAGCTCATGAAGGAGTGGGTGAAGAAGACGCAGCGACCCGAGGTCCTCGGTGGCCTCGGTGGCTTCGCCGGCCTCTTCGACGCCTCCGCCCTCAAGCGCTACGAGCGTCCGCTCCTCGCCTCCGCGACCGACGGCGTCGGTACGAAGGTCGACATCGCCCGACAGATGGGCGTGTACGACACGATCGGCCACGACCTGGTCGCGATGGTCATGGACGACATCGTGGTCTGCGGTGCCGAGCCGCTCTTCATGACCGACTACATCTGTGTCGGCAAGGTCCACCCGGAGCGGGTCGCCGCGATCGTCAAGGGCATCGCCGAGGGCTGTGTCCTGGCCGGCTGCGCCCTGGTCGGCGGCGAGACGGCGGAGCACCCGGGCCTCCTCGGCCCGGACGACTTCGACGTGGCCGGCGCCGGTACGGGTGTCGTGGAGTACGACCGGCTCCTCGGCGCCGATCGCATCCGTACGGGGGACGCGGTCATCGCCATGGCCTCCTCGGGTCTTCACTCCAACGGGTACTCGCTCGTCCGGCACGTGGTCTTCGACCGCGCCGGCATGACCCTCGACCAGCGGGTCGAGGAGCTCGGCCGGACCCTGGGCGAGGAGCTCCTGGAGCCCACGAAGATCTACTCCCTGGACTGCCTGGCCCTCACCAGGACCACGGACGTCCACGCGTTCAGCCACATCACGGGCGGCGGTCTCGCCGCCAACCTGGCCCGGGTGATCCCGGACGGCCTGCACGCCACGGTCGACCGTTCGACCTGGGCGCCGGGCGCGATCTTCGACCTGGTCGGCAAGGCCGGTCAGGTGGAGCGCCTGGAGCTGGAGAAGACCCTGAACATGGGCGTCGGCATGATGGCCGTCGTGCCGGGCGACTCCGTGGACGCGGCCCTGACGACGCTGGCGGACCGGGGCGTCGAGGCCTGGGTCGCGGGTGAGATCACCGAGCGCGGCGCGCACACCACCGGCGCGGAGCTGGTCGGGGACTACGCGAAGTAGTCCACACGAGCGGTACGAGGCGGCGGGGCGCTCCTGAGGGGCGCCCCGCCCGCGTTCCCCCGGACACGAGCGGCCGGAGCTGTACGCGGACAGCACAGAAACCCGGCCGGGTGATCCCGGACCGGGTTTCTGCGATGCGATTCAGAAGGTCAAGCGCGACGCGGGGACGACGCGGGACCGGACTCGTCGTCCTCGTCCTCGTCGTCCGTGTTGTAGAGATCCGCGTACTGGGCGTACGGGTCGTCTTCCTCGTCGTCGTCCTCGAACGGCTCGCCATTCGGCGGCTGACTCGAAGTCGAAGCGCCCAGCTCATTGGCCAGACGCGTCAGGTCCGTCCCGCCGCTGCTGTACTTCAGCTGGCGGGCGACCTTGGTCTGCTTGGCCTTTGCCCGGCCGCGCCCCATGGCTCGACCCCCTCGGTGACGGGGCTCGATGGCCCCAGAGTCTTGACACGCGTTCATGAGTCGGAACGGACTCTCGACAGAGAGACCGGTCCGTAGAGCTTCAACGGTACCTGTTTCCGCGGGTCTACGGTACGCCGCGCGCATCACATACCCCGGTACAGAACCATCGAGGAGCTCTTTCCTCGCTGGTCAATCGCGATTTTAACCTCTTCTGGAGGGCCGACCCGCCGACGGGCGTGAGCGAAGTCTCTCCGCGTCTCTCCGTGCGCTCCCCGCGTGCCCGTGCCGGGCTCCGGCAGGCGGGCCGGCTCTCCGCGCGGCTCAGCCGCGCCGCGCGTCCGCCATCCGCTGCTCGGCGATCCGGTCGGAGGCCGCAGCCGGCGGGATCCCGTCGGCCTTCGCACGTGCGAAGATCTCGAGCGTGGTGTCGAAGATCTTCGTGGCCTTCGCCTTGCACCGGTCGAAGTCGAAGCCGTGCAGCTCGTCGGCGACCTGGATCACGCCACCGGCGTTGACCACGTAGTCGGGCGCGTAGAGGATCCCGCGCTCCACGAGGTCCTTCTCGATGCCCGGGTGGGCGAGCTGGTTGTTGGCCGCGCCGCAGACGACGCTCGCGGTGAGGAACGGCACGGTCGTCTCGTTCAGGGCGCCGCCCAGCGCGCAGGGCGCGTAGATGTCGAGACCCTCGACGCGGATCAGCGCGTCCGTGTCGGCGACCACGGTGACCTGCGGGTGCTTGTCGGTGATCCGGCGCACCGACTCCTCGCGCACATCGGTGATGACGACCTCGGCGCCGTCCTCCAGGAGGTGCTCGACGAGGTAGTGGCCGACCTTGCCGACGCCCGCGACGCCGACCTTGCGGCCGCGCAGGCTCGGGTCGCCCCACACGGTCTGCGCGGAGGCGCGCATGCCCTGGAAGACGCCGAAGGCGGTGAGGACGGAGGAGTCGCCGGCGCCGCCGTTCTCGGGGGAGCGGCCGGTGGTCCAGGTGTTCTCGCGGGCGACGACGTCCATGTCGGCGACGTAGGTGCCGACGTCGCAGGCCGTGACGTACCGGCCGCCGAGGGAGGCGACGAAGCGCCCGTAGGCGAGGAGGAGCTCCTCGGTCTTGATCTTCTCGGGGTCGCCGATGATGACGGCCTTGCCGCCGCCGTGGTCGAGACCGGCCATGGCGTTCTTGTACGACATACCGCGGGCCAGGTTGAGCGCGTCGGCGATCGCCTCGGCCTCGGTGGCGTACGGGTAGAAACGGGTGCCGCCGAGGGCGGGGCCCAGGGCGGTGGAGTGGAGGGCGATGACGGCCTTGAGGCCGGTGGCGCGGTCCTGGCAGAGCACGACTTGCTCGTGGCCACCCTGCTCCGAATGGAACAGGGTGCGCAGTACGTCAGCAGGAACGCCGGTCACATCGGTCACGGTGGTGACTCCCAAGTACGAAGCGGCGGTTTCGGTCCCCCCTGCGGGTGGGGGAGGACCAGTTCGGCAAGAGAGTAAGTGCTACCTGGGCGTAGATCGGCCTCAGTGCTCAGGATCACCCCCTCCCGGAGTACCTCCGTGGAAGGATTCGCGACATGTCGGTCGCCTCCTCGGTCCTCATCCCCTACGCGTCCTATCTGCGGGTGTACGAGCCGCTGGCCGCGTTTCCCGAGCCGGAGCGGACCCACTGGGCCAGGTACGCGCGCCGGCCGCGCACGCCGGGGGCGCAGGAGGAGCTGCGCCGGTCGCTGGCGGACCTGCTGCCGACGCCGCCGGTCCCGGTGCCGGTCCACGAGAGCGGTGAGGCCTTCGTCGCCCATCTGGACGGGGTGGTGGTGATCTGCCCGTGGCGGACGCGGCTGCGGGGGTGGCTGGCGCTCCAGGAGCTGGACGGGCAGTTCCCGGAGCCGGTGCTCGACGCGATGCTGCCGCCGGTGGTGCGCGTTCAGGTGACGAGCGACTACGAGCGGTGGCTCGCCAGGAACCCTGACGCGCGCCCGTGGATCCGTACGGCCGTCTGGCAGGTGCCGCTGCGCTGGTTCGCGCTCTTCGGGGACGAGGACCGGCAGTACGAGCCGGGGGAGCCGGGCGGTGCGGCGGGCACGGGGCCGGGCCGGGCGCCGGTGCTGCGCTACCGGACCACGATGGCGCAGGCGCGCCGGCGTCTCGCGCGGGCGCTCCGGGCGCTGCGGGAGTCGATCGACGACGGTCCGATGACGGAGGGGCTGATCGAGGTGGGCCGCTGGCTGGAGGAGTTCCATCCGCGGGCCCTTGTGGAGCTGGACTTCGGGGGTCTGGTGCACGCGGTCAGCGAGGAGTGGCTGGCGGAGGACCGGTCGGCGGCGCGGATGGCGGAGGGGATCGAGGCGCTGCGGGCCGGCGACGGCGAGGCGGCGAGCGAGGCGTACGGGCGGCTGGCGGAGCGCTGGCGGGTGGTCAGGGAGCTGCGCTTCGCGAATTGACATCAGTCGGGCATCTTCGTCAGGTCGGTATCGACAAGACATGTCCGACCGGTGTAAATGATCTTCAGGGATGTCCGAATCCCGTCTGCCCGAATCTCGGCGCTCGGGTGTGCGGGTCTTTCGGCACTCGCCGGGCGGGGACGTTGGTCCCGATCCGGGCCTTTGGCTCAAGCGTGACGGACAGCACGTAACGCACCCTTGCGCCGATCGCCCTCCCTCGTGCCAAAATAGGACAAGGAGTCCGGGGAGGGTTCCTTCCGCCCATCTATGGGCGGAACGCTCAGCATTGCACTCTATGGGGGGTCTCAGGACTCCTTCACGCGCCTGTGACTGATCGTCACAGGCGCGTGACTGTCCGTTATGGCATGGTCCATCGACTTCCGCCGCTGATGAACACCTGCGAGGGCAATTCCATCGGTTTGGCCGACGTGGCTGGACGGATGGTGTAGTTGTAGTGCCGAGGACAAGCCGTTCGTCCTATAACCGACTCGGCCCGCTTCTGCCATTTCGGGCAACGCGGGTCAAGGTGCAGAATTTAGAGGAAAGAACCGAGATGGTTCGGTTCTCCCGAGGAGGCCGCTCATGACCGCTCGCACCCCTGATGCCGAGCCGCTGCTGACCCCTGCCGAGGTTGCCACGATGTTCCGTGTGGACCCGAAGACGGTGACCCGTTGGGCGAAGGCCGGGAAGCTCACGTCCATCCGCACCCTGGGTGGACACCGCCGGTACCGCGAAGCTGAGGTTCGCGCGCTGCTGGCGGGCATTCCGCAGCAGCGCAGCGAGGCCTGAGGTCGCGCAAACACCCCGCAGTACCCCGTAACACCGGGCCTGTCCGGATCCCCCAATCCGGTCGCCCACCCCTAGCTCTGCCGACGGATTCCTGCCCCAACAGGCCTTCGTCAACGATCGCGCTGGACTCCGCCGGGTCTGGCGCGATCTTCTTTTGTGCCCGACGCCACTTCTCGGGGAGGGGTGCAATTGCACATATTAAATCGGGCCGGTGTAGGGAGGGTGTAAGTGAAGGGGTTTCTGAATCCGCCTCAGTGACTCCCGTCACACCGGCGAAGACTTGCCAAAGAACAGCCTCCTACTTCCCCGGGCGCCCCCAACCCGCCGTTGGTCATGGGTCGCTGGGACTTTCGTCCTCCGTCGTCACGGCCGGCCCCTCGGGCCCCTCGGGCTCCGGGAACTCCATGGCGAGCCGCAGGAGGCGGTGACAGACCACGCAGTGGCGGGTGAGGTGCCCGTAGCGGGAAGCGGCCGCCAGATGGGCGCGCAGCAGCGCTCGTGTGTCGTGCCGTGCAGCGGACGCCGCGGCCATGCGCGACCACCTCCGGTGTGGGCCCCCGATTCCCTGCTGTCCGGGGTACCGGCGGGCGCGTGGCCCGTCAAGACACGGGAACACAACGAAAGGCCCGCATCGCGTGATGCGGGCCTTTCGTGAAAGCGATCCTGACGGGACTTGAACCCGCGACCTCCACCTTGACAGGGTGGCGAGCTAACCAACTGCTCCACAGGACCTCGTTCGCAACCTCTGGGAAGTGGCTGCGAGGAAGACTGTACAGCAGGTCAGCGGTCGGGTCGAACTCACCGGCGGACGGGCCCGTCAGGCCCGCCGGAGCCGGACCGCCGGACCGGTCCAGGCCGGACCGTCAGGGCGCCGCCGCGTCGATCGCCTTCACGATCCGCTTGTCCGAGACCGGGTACGCCGTGCCGAGCGCGTGCGCGAAATAGCTCACCCGCAGCTCCTCGATCATCCAGCGGATGTCGGTGACCTCGGACGGCACCGGCCGTCCCTTCGGGAGCTGTTCGAGGAGCCAGGCGTACTCGTCCTGCATCTCCTGGACCTTCTCCATCCGGGTGGTGTCACGCTGCACGCCGGTCGGCATCTGCTGGAGCCGCCGGTCCACCGCCACGAGATAGCGCATCAGGTCGGGCAGCCGCTTCAGCCCCGTACGGGTGACGAAGCCGGCCGGCATCAGCCAGGCCAGCTGCGTGCGCACATCGGTCAGGTTGTTGATCAGCGCCAGGCTGTTCGTCGACTTCAGCCGGCGCTCGCAGGCCTGCCAGGCCGCCAGGATCTGCTGGACCTGGCCCACCGTCCGTACGGTCGTGTCGACGAGGTCCGCGCGGACCTTGTCGTACAGCTTCCGGAAGGACTCCTCGTCCCACGCCGGACCGCCGTTGTCCGCGATCAGCCTGTCGGCGGCGGCGGTCGCGCAGTCATCGAAGAGGGCCTGGATCGAGCCGTGCGGGTTCGACGACAGGGCCAGCTTCTGCTGGTTGGTCAGCTTGTCCGAGGCGAACTTCGCCGGGTTCACCGGGATGTTCAGCATGATCAGCTTCCGGGTGCCCCGCCACATCGCCCGCTCCTGCTCGGCCTCCGTGTCGAAGAGCCGGACGGCGACGGTCGCGCCCTCGTCCACCAGCGCCGGGTACGCCTTGACCGGCTGCCCGCCCCTCTTGGTCTCGAAGACCTTCGTGAGCGTCCCGATCGTCCAGTCCGTGAGCCCCGTGCGCTCAAGCGAGAGCCCGGAGCCGTCCGGACCCCCGGTGGCCGCCGCGGCGGCCTGCGAGAGGGCCTTACGGGCCTTCGGACGCAGCCGCAGCCGCAGCGTCTCCAGGTCCTTGTCCTCGGCGAGCTTCCTGCGCCGCTCGTCGACGATCCGGAACGTCACCTTGAGGTGGTCGGGAACCTTCGCCCAGTCGAAGTCCTCGGCCGTGACCGGGACACCGACCATCCGCTGGAGCTCCCGCGCGAGCGCCCCGTCCAAGGGCTCCTGCACGGGCACCACGGAGTCCAGGAAACGGGTCGCGAAGTTCGGCGCGGGAACGTAGTGGCGGCGGATCGGCTTCGGCAGGGAACGGATCAGCTCCGTGACGACCTCCGCGCGCAGACCCGGGATCTGCCACTCGAAGCCCTCGTCCGTCACCTGGTTGAGCACCTGGAGCGGGATGTGGACGGTCACGCCGTCGGCGTCCGCGCCCGGCTCGAACTGGTACGTCACCCGGAACTTCAGCGGCCCCTGCCGCCAGGAGTCCGGGTAGTCGTCCTTGGTGACCGCCCCGGCCTTCTCGTTGATGAGCATCTCGCGCTCGAAGTCGAGGAACTCCGGCTCCTCGTGGCGCTTGTGCTTCCACCAGGAGTCGAAGTGGGCGCCGGACACGACATGCTCGGGGACGCGCTTGTCGTAGAAGTCGAACAGCGTCTCGTCGTCGACGAGGATGTCCCGGCGGCGGGCCCGGTGCTCCAGCTCCTCGACCTCGGTGAGGAGCTTGCGGTTGTCCGTGAAGAACTTGTGGTGGGTGCGCCAGTCGCCCTCGACGAGCGCGTTCCTGATGAACAGGTCCCGGGAGACCTCCGGGTCGATCCGGCCGTAGTTGACCTTGCGGTCGGCGATGATCGGCACGCCGTACAGCGTCACCTTCTCGAAGGCCATCACGGCCGCCTGGTCCTTCTCCCAGTGCGGCTCGCTGTACGTCTTCTTCACCAGGTGCTGGGCGAGCGGCTCGATCCACTCGGGCTCCACGCGCGCGTTCACCCGGGCCCAGAGGCGCGAGGTCTCCACCAGCTCGGCGGACATGACGAAGCGCGGGGGCTTCTTGAAGAGCGCCGAACCGGGGAAGATCGCGAACTTGGCGCTGCGGGCGCCCAGGTAGTCGTTCTTCGCGCCCTCCTTCACGTCCTTCATGCCGATGTGCGAGAGCAGACCGGCGAGGAGGGACACGTGCACGGACTGCTCCGGCGCGTCCTCCTCGTTGACGTGGATGCCCAGCTGCTTCGCCACCGTCCGCAGCTGCGCGTAGATGTCCTGCCACTCGCGGATGCGCAGGAAGTTCAGGTACTCCTGCTTGCACATCCGGCGGAACGACGACGAGCCGCGCTCCTTCTGCTGCTCCCTGACGTACCGCCACATGTTCAGGAAGGCGAGGAAGTCGCTGGTCTCGTCCTTGAACCGGGCGTGCTGCTGGTCGGCCTGCGCCTGCTTCTCCGCCGGCCGCTCCCGCGGGTCCTGGATGGAGAGCGCGGCGGCGATGACCATGACCTCGCGGACACAGCCGTTCTTGTCGGCCTCCAGGACCATCCGGGCCAGGCGAGGGTCGACGGGGAGCTGGGACAGCTTCCGGCCCTGCGGGGTGAGCCGCTTCTTCGGATCCTTCTCGGCCGGGTCGATCGCGCCCAGCTCCTGGAGGAGCTGGACGCCGTCCCGGATGTTCCGGTGGTCCGGCGGGTCGATGAAGGGGAACTTCTCGATCTCGCCGAGGCCGGCCGCGGTCATCTGGAGGATGACGGAGGCCAGGTTCGTGCGGAGGATCTCGGCGTCGGTGAACTCCGGCCGCGAGAGGAAGTCGTCCTCCGAGTACAGCCGGATGCAGATGCCGTCGGACGTACGGCCGCAGCGGCCCTTGCGCTGGTTGGCGCTGGCCTGGCTGACCGGCTCGATCGGCAGCCGCTGCACCTTCGTGCGGTGCGAGTAGCGGGAGATGCGGGCGGTGCCCGGGTCGATCACGTACTTGATGCCCGGGACGGTCAGGGACGTCTCGGCGACGTTCGTGGCGAGCACGATCCGGCGGCCGGAGTGCGCCTGGAAGACCCGGTGCTGCTCGGCGTGCGACAGGCGCGCGTAGAGGGGGAGGATCTCCGTGTTGCGGAGGTTCCGCTTGAGGAGCGCGTCCGCCGTGTCCCGGATCTCCCGCTCGCCGGAGAGGAAGACGAGGACGTCGCCGGGGCCCTCGGACTGCAGCTCGTCGACGGCGTCGCAGATCGCGGTGATCTGGTCGCGGTCCGATTCCTCGCTGTCCTCTTCGAGGAGCGGCCGGTAACGGACCTCGACCGGATACGTGCGCCCGCTGACCTCGACGATCGGGGCGTCGCCGAAGTGGCGGGAGAAGCGCTCCGGGTCGATGGTCGCGGAGGTGATCACGACCTTGAGATCGGGGCGCTTCGGAAGCAGCTGGGCCAGATAGCCGAGCAGGAAGTCGATGTTGAGGGACCGCTCGTGGGCCTCGTCGATGACGATCGTGTCGTACGCGCGCAGCTCGCGGTCCGTCTGGATCTCGGCGAGCAGGATGCCGTCCGTCATCAGCTTCACGAAGGTCGCGTCGGGGTTCACCTGGTCGGTGAAGCGGACCTTCCAGCCGACGGCCTCGCCCAGCGGGGTCCTCAGCTCCTCGGCGACCCGCTCGGCGACCGTACGGGCCGCGATCCGGCGGGGCTGGGTGTGCCCGATCATGCCCCGGACGCCCCGGCCGAGCTCCAGGCAGATCTTCGGGATCTGGGTGGTCTTTCCGGAGCCCGTCTCACCGGCGACGATCACGACCTGGTGGTCGCGTATCGCCTCCAGGATCTCGTCCTTCTTCTGAGAGACGGGCAGCTGCTCGGGATAGGTGACCGCGGGCACGCGTGAGGCGCGCCCGTCGACGCGCTCCTTGGCCTTGGCCGCCTCGGCGGCGATCTCGTCCAGGACGGCCGCGCGGGCCTCGGGCTTGCGGATGCGGCGGGCGCCCTCGAGACGGCGGCCGAGCCGGTGGGAGTCCCGCAGCGAGACCTCGGCCAGGACGGACTGGAGGGCGGCGAAGGAAGTAGACATACGGAATCCAGGATCGCACCTGCGGCCGAGAAGCGGCGAACCGATTTACGAGTGGCCTCGCCGGGGGCCGGTGATCGGGTGCGTACTATTTCGGACACGCCGACCGGACCGGAGAGGTTTCGCATGTTCCGCACCACCCGCGCGCTGGCGGCGTTCGCCGCGCTGACGGGTCTGGTGCTCGGGCTCCTGGTCTGCGGGACCGCGGTGAGCGCCCCTTCCGGGGGCCCGGTCGTCATCGGCGCCGCCGTTCCCGGCTGTGATCCGGGTCATCCCGCCGATGAGGGGGCCGCGGGCCCCGTCGTACCGCCGCGCGCCCCCGGCTTCGCCGAGCTGCTGCCCGCGCTCGCCGCCGACCGGACACCACCGTGCGGGGTCCGGCAGCCGGAGCCGGACGGACGGGCCGCGTCGCCGGGCGGTGAGCCACCCGCGCGCGTACCGCCCTCGCCGGTGGAGCTGTCGGTCCTGAGGGTCTAGAAGGACGGCCACTGCCCGCCGTCCCCCCTCTGATCCGTTCAGGAGCACTTCCGCATGTCCAAGGCCAAGCCCACCGCCGTCGTCTCCGGGGTGGCCGTCGCCGCCGCGCTGCTCGGCGTCGTCTCCTTCACCGCCACCAAGCCCTCGTCCTCCGGCGCCTCCGGCTCATCATCCGTCGCCGAGGTGTCCGCCGACCCGTCCGCCGGCGTCTACCCCGAGCTGGAGGCGTACGCCCGCCGCGACGCCTCCGACAAGCTCGCCCTCGGCCGGGCCGACGCGCCCGTCGTGCTCATCGAGTACGCCGACTTCAAGTGCGGCTACTGCGGGAAGTTCGCCCGGGACACGGAGCCGGTCCTGATCGAGAAGTACGTCGACAACGGCACCCTGCGCATCGAGTGGCGGAACTTCCCGATCTTCGGCGAGGAGTCCGAGGCCGTCGCCCGCGCCTCCTGGGCGGCCGGGCAGCAGGGCCGGTTCTGGGAGTTCCACAAGGCCGCCTACGCGGAGGGCGCCAAGGAGAAGGGCTTCGGGAAGGACCGGCTCGCCGCCCTCGCGAAGGAGGCGGGCGTCCCCGACGCGGCCCGGTTCGCGAAGGACACCGAGGGTGCGGCGGCCCGCGAGGCCGTCCGCGAGGACCAGGAGCAGGGATACGGCCTCGGCGCCACCTCCACCCCGTCCTTCCTGATCAACGGCCGGCCGATCGCGGGCGCGCAGCCCCTGGAGACGTTCACGGAGGCGATCGAGGCGGCGGCGAGGGCCGCGAAGCCCACGAAGGCGACGCCGGGCACGCCGGCCACGCCGGGCACGTCGGCCACCCCGTGACCTCCGGCATCGGCTACTTCGCGGCGTTCCTCGGCGGTCTGCTCGCCCTCCTCAGCCCGTGCAGCGCGCTGCTCCTGCCCGCCTTCTTCGCGTATTCCATCGACACGCGCGCGAAGCTGGTGGCCAGGACCGGCATCCTCTACGCGGGCCTGGCGACGACCCTCGTCCCGCTGGGCGCGGCCGGCTCCTTCGCCGGCCGTCTCTTCTACGGCCACCGGGACCTCCTCGTCACCACAGGCGGCTGGCTGATCATCGGGCTCGGCGTCCTCCAGATCCTCGGTCTCGGCTTCGCCTCCCGCCGGATCGCCGAGGCGAGCGGCCGGATCCGTCCCACGTCGGCGCTCTCCGTCTACGCCCTCGGCCTGGTCTACGGCCTCGCGGGCTTCTGCGCGGGCCCGATCCTGGGCAGCGTCCTCACAGTGGCGGCGCTGAGCGGCAGCCCGGCGTACGGGGGGCTGCTCCTCGCCGTGTACGCGCTCGGCATGGCGGTTCCGCTGTTCGTCCTCGCGCTGCTCTGGGAGCGGTACGACCTGGGCCGGCGGTCCTGGCTGCGCGGCCGTCCGATCCGGCTCGGGCGGCTCACGCTGCACTCGACCTCGCTGCTCTCGGGCCTGTTCTTCGTCGCCCTCGGGGTGCTCTTCCTGGTCTTCGACGGGACGACGGCGCTGCCGGGCCTGCTGTCGGTGGACGCCTCGTTCGCGGTGGAGCAGCGGGTGGCCTCGGTCGGCAGGGCGGTCCCGGACTGGGCGCTGCTCGTGGCGGTGGTGGCCGTGGTGGCGCTGGGGCTCGCGGTGCGGGGCAGGCGGGGGAGCCGTACGCGGGAGGGCGAGGAGATGTGACGGTTACGGGGGAGGGGCGCGGGCCTCTCCCCCGTACGGTCCCGTTCTGTTCTCGGACCCCGACGCTGCTCGCGGGTACTGTCGCGGACACGAAGAAGGCCCCGTTCTTTCGAACGGGGCCTTCTCTTTGTGGCTGGGGCCGGGGTCGAACCGGCGACCTATCGCTTTTCAGGCGATCGCTCGTACCAACTGAGCTACCCAGCCACGAAGCTGTTTCCAGCTTCAGCGACTCTGACGGGACTTGAACCCGCGACCTCCACCTTGACAGGGTGGCGAGCTAACCAACTGCTCCACAGAGCCTTGCTATGTGCGAGAACTAGTCTCGCACACGGTACTGCGTACCCCCAACGGGATTCGAACCCGTGCTACCGCCTTGAAAGGGCGGCGTCCTGGGCCACTAGACGATGAGGGCTAAAGACCCACCTTCGTGCTTCTCAGCGCGTCGGGGACGTGAGAAGCATATGGGATCCCCGCCGCTATCGCCAAAACGGTTTCCGGCGGGGAGAGAATGGGCGCGTGCTGGAGATGACGCGCGAGGAGTTCGAGGAGCTTGTCGCCGAGGCCCTGGACCGGATCCCGCCGGAGCTGACGCGGCTGATGGACAACGTGGCGGTGTTCGTGGAGGACGAGCCCTCCCCCGACGATCCCGAGCTGCTCGGGCTCTACGAGGGGACGCCGCTGACCGAGCGCGGTGAGTGGTACGCCGGTGTGCTGCCGGACCGGATCACGATCTACCGGGGGCCGACGCTGCGGATGTGCGAGTCGAAGGAGGACGTGGTCGCGGAGACCGAGATCACCGTCGTCCATGAGATCGCCCACCACTTCGGCATCGACGACGAGAGGCTGCACGCGCTGGGTTACGGCTGAGCCGGGCGGCCGTACGGGGCCGTGACCCCCGGGCTTGAGGCCGTGCCCCTTGCGGCGGGGCCGTGTCCCTTGTGACGCCTGGGGAGTTGGGCAGTGCAACGCGTTCCGTTCCTGCCTGTTGTGTCCTGGAGGTGCCCCCGTGCGCCATTTGCCCACCCCGGTGAGATGGGCCGCCACCGCGCTGGCCGTCGCGGCCTGTGCCGGTCTGAGCGGCTGTATGAGTGTGAGCGACGAGGGGGTGAAGCCGGCGCCCGGCGCGTCCGGCGGGAAGCGGGGCGTGGCGACCGGGACCGGCGGCGGCGAGGCCGGCGCCCCGGGCGGCGACGGCGGCTCCTGGAACGGCCGGCCGGACACCGGCGGCCCGGACGCGGCCGGCGCGGGTACGGAGTCCCCGGTGCCGAGCGGCTCACCCTCGGGCACGGCGAAGCCCACCCCGGGTGCGGTGCTGCCCGTGGAGGGGTCCGGCGGCCATGGCGGCCCGTCGAAGCCGCAGCCGACGGGCGGCGGCCATGACGGCTCGGGCGGTGGCGCGGGCGGCTCCACGGGGAACGGCGGGAACGGCGGCGGCGGGAACGGCGGCAACGGGGGCGGGGACGGCGGAGGCGGCAGCGCCGGAGGGTCCGGCGGACCGGGCGGCGGCGGATCCACGCCGACGCCCGAGCCGACCGATCCGAGCCCGGAGCCGACGCCCGAGCCGACGGCGTCGACGCCCGAACCGACGCCCGAACCGACCTCGAATCCCACCGATCCGCCGACGCCGGGACCCGAGGCCCAGATGGCCGGCGTACGGGCGGCGGACGGGTCGGAAGCGCCTGCGGAGCCGACGGCATCCCCGCAGGTCGGACCGGTGTGACGGAGTCCGGTTTGCCATAGGTGGGGGAGGGTGCGTATGGTGGTAGATCGTTTGATCCCATTGCCCGGCGCCGACACAGAAGAGCGCCGTGTGGCGCGTACTCTCCCTAGCCGTGGCTGACCGCATCGAGGCGGTCGATTTGCGAATTCACGGAGTTGACGGGCGCGTGCCGAGACTCCGGAAGGTTTCGCATTTCGCATGTCCATTTTCAGTTCTGACCACGCCGTCATGCCCGAGAACGACGAGATCGTCGAGGCCGTAGAGGTCACTGAGATCGTCACCGCCGAGGCCGACGACACCGTCGACGCGATCGACGTCACCGACGTCACCGACATCACCGACGCGCTCGACACCGACTCGGACGACTCCGCCGAGGAGCCCGCCGAGCCCACCATCACCTTCGGCGACCTCGGTCTGCCGGACGGCGTCGTGCGCAAGCTCGCGCAGAACGGCGTCACCAGCCCCTTCCCGATCCAGGCGGCGACCATCCCGGACGCCCTGGCCGGCAAGGACATCCTGGGCCGTGGCCGTACCGGCTCCGGCAAGACCCTCTCCTTCGGTCTGCCGACCCTGGCCCAGCTGGCCGGCGGCCACACCGAGAAGAAGAAGCCCCGCGCGGTCATCCTCACCCCGACCCGTGAGCTCGCGATGCAGGTCGCGGACGCCCTCCAGCCGTACGGCGACGTGCTCGGCCTGAAGATCAAGGTCGTCTGCGGCGGTACGTCCATGGGCAACCAGATCTACGCCCTGGAGCGCGGTGTCGACGTCCTCGTCGCCACCCCGGGCCGACTGCGCGACATCATCAACCGCGGCGCCTGCTCGCTCGCGAACGTCCAGGTCGCCGTCCTCGACGAGGCCGACCAGATGTCCGACCTGGGCTTCCTGCCCGAGGTCACCGAGCTGTTCGACCAGATCCCGGCCGGCGGCCAGCGCATGCTCTTCTCCGCCACCATGGAGAACGAGATCGGCACGCTCGTCAAGCGCTACCTGGTCGACCCGGTCAGCCACGAGGTCGACAGCGCCCAGGGCAACGTCTCGACCATGACCCACCACGTCCTCGTCGTGAAGCCGAAGGACAAGGCGCCGGTCACGGCCGCCATCGCCGCCCGCAAGGGCCGCACGATCATCTTCGTCCGCACCCAGCTGGGCGCCGACCGCATCGCCGAGCAGCTCGTCGAGTCCGGCGTGAAGGCGGACGCGCTGCACGGCGGCATGACGCAGGGCGCCCGTACCCGTGTGCTCGCCGACTTCAAGGACGGCTACGTCAACGCGCTGGTCGCCACCGACGTCGCCGCCCGCGGTATCCACGTCGACGGCATCGACCTGGTCCTGAACGTGGACCCGGCCGGTGACCACAAGGACTACCTGCACCGCTCGGGCCGTACGGCCCGAGCCGGCAAGTCCGGTGTCGTCGTGTCGCTGTCGCTGCCGCACCAGCGCCGCCAGATCTTCCGGCTGATGGAGGACGCGGGCGTCGACGCCTCGCGCCACATCATCCAGAGCGCCGGCGCCTTCGACCCCGAGGTCGCCGAGATCACCGGCGCGCGGTCGCTGACCGAGGTCCAGTCCGACTCCGCGAACAACGCCGCCAAGCAGGCCGAGCGCGAGGTCGTCGAACTGACCAAGCAGCTGGAGCGCCTCCAGCGCCGTGCGGTCGAGCTCCGCGAGGAGGCCGACCGTCTGGTGGCCCGCGCAGCCCGCGAGCGCGGCGAGGACCCGGAGGCCGCCGTGGCCGAGGTGACCGAGGCCGCCGAGGCCGAGGTCGCCGCCGCCGCGGTGGAGGCCGAGCGTGCCGCGCGCGCCGAGGAGCAGCGCCGCGAGGAGCGTCCGGCGGCCCGCGACGACCGGGGCAACTACGAGCGCCGCGACCGTGGCGGCTTCAACCGTGACGACCGTGGTGACCGCGGTGGTTTCCGTGGCGGCGACCGCGGTGGTGACCGTGGCGGCTTCCGTCGCGACAACGACCGTCCGTCCGGTGGTTTCCGCCGTGACGACCGTCCGTCCGGTGGCTTCAACCGTGACGACCGCGGTGGCGACCGTGGGGGCTTCCGTCGCGACAACGACCGTCCGTCCGGTGGTTTCCGCCGTGACGACCGTCCGTCGGGTGGCTTCAACCGTGACGACCGCGGTGGCGACCGGGGCGGCTTCCGCCGCGACGACCGTCCCTCGGGCGGCTTCCGCCGTGACAACGACCGTCCGTCCGGTGGTTTCCGCCGTGACGACCGTCCGTCGGGCGGCTTCAACCGTGACGACCGCGGTGGCGACCGTGGCGGCTTCCGCCGCGACGACCGCCCCTCCGGTGGCTTCAACCGTGACGACCGTGGCGGCCGCCCCTTCGAGCGCCGCGACAACGACCGTCCGACCGGCGGCCACCGTGGCAGCGACCGTCCGTTCAACCGCGACCGTCGCGACGACCGCCCGGCCGGCGGCTTCCGCGCGGGTGGCGGCGACCGCCCGTACGGCCGCCGTGACGACCACCGCGGCACCGGCTCCACCGGTTCGGCCGGCTCGACGGGTGGCTTCGGCCGCCGCGACGACAAGCCGCGCTGGAAGCGCAACGGCTGAGGTCTGCTGACCTGACGGAGCGGGGCCCGTACGACACCTGGTGTCGTACGGGCCCCGCTCTTTTTTGAACCAGTTCGAAATTGTCTTTCGGTGCCTGTGGGGCCGCTGTTACTCTCCCCCTACTTGCACGGGGGGTTCGCAAGAGCGGGGCACGCGATCGCGTGATGCCGACCGCGGCACGGTGTGCCGCGTCTCCTCCGTGCGCCCACTCGCACGCATGGAGACGACGTGAACCGACACGTTCGGCCCCGGAGGGCCACTCTTCGCCGGATTCTCGGCGCCGCGCTCATACCCGTCGTCGGCCTCGGAGTCGCGGCGGTCGCCGCACCCGCCGCCTTCGCCACGACGGCCGGGCCCACCGCCGCGGCCCCGGTGGCCCTCGACCCGTGGGCGGCCTCCGTGCCGCTGACGGACGGCACCGCTCCGTCCTACGTACTCGACCTGAAGACGGCGAAGAACGGCGCGGTCGTCGCCCTCACGACCCATACCAGCGTCGTCGACGGCAGCCATGAGCTGAGGTCGACGGTGCGACCCGCCGGCAGCACCGTCTGGGGAGCGTCGCAGCTCCTCGCCACGTCGGGCGGTCACCCCCAGGACACGCGGCTGACCGCCTCCGCCGACGGCTCGGTCATCGCGTCCTGGACGACGAGCGGCGGCGCCTTCCGGATGGCCGTACTCGAAGCGGGCGCCACGACCTGGTCCGCCGCGGAAGACATCGTGGCGACGGGCGCCGCCCACGGCGGCACGGTGGCCGGCTCCCCCTCCGGACTTCTCGTCGCGGTGTGGGTGCGGGTCACGAACGGCAGGACCGCCCTGTACTCGTCCGTCCGCACGGCGCCCGGCCAGGCCTGGTCCGAACCGGTCCGCCTCAACGAGGAGCTGGCGGACGCGGGACTGAGCTCCGGTGCGGAGCTCGTGATCTCGGACGGGGGCACGGCGACCGTGGCCTTCACCGAGGCCGGACCCACGCGCAGCGAGATCAAGGTCACCGACCGGCTCGCCGACGGCACCGGCTGGACCACGCCGGTCAGGGTGTCCGGCCAGGACCGCTACGCGACGGGTGCCACCCTCGCGCTCGGTGCGGACGGCCGCGCCGCGCTCGCCTGGAGGGACCAGGCGACCCCGGGCAGTGAAGAGCCGGTCCAGATGCTCGCCCAGCGCCCCGCCGGGAGCCTCGTCTGGGGAGCCGGGGAGCCGGCCAACGGCTTCTCCACCGGTGCCTGGCGCGAGGTCGCCATCGGTCCCGAGGGCGATGTCACCCTGCTCGGTGTCGCCGCCCCCGACGGCAACGGGTTCAGCGCCCTGACCACCACCCGCTCGGCGGCGACCGGAGCCTGGTCGCCCGTGAAGACCCTCTCCACGGGCGCCGTTCCTGACGACCAGTTCGATCTCGCGGTCGGGCCCGACGGCAGCGCGCACGCGGTGTGGACCCAGGACCTCGACGGTCACCGGAAGGTGATGACGTCCTCCCGGGTGAACGGTGCCTGGGCCGCGGCCCCGACGCCGCTGAGCACCAACACCACCGGCTACGCCCTGGGACAGGTCACCGTCGGTGCCGACAGCCGGCCCGTCGCCGTGTGGGGCCAGACCGCCGACCCCTACTTCCAGCTCCGTACGGCGACCACCGCGCCCGCACCCGTGAAGCCGCGGCCCGAGTGGCGTGACTTCAGCGGTGACGGGAAGGGCGACCTGATCGCCCTCACCTCGGGCGGCTCGCTGACCGTCCGGACGGGCACGGGGACCGGAGGGCTCGGCACGGGGGCTTCGGCGGGCGGGTGGCCGACGGGTTCGACGGTCGTGCCGTTCGGAGACCTCTCGGATGACGGCTGCGCCGACCTGCTCGTACGGAACTCCTCCGGGGTGCTGACCCGGTACGACGGCGGCTGCGGCACGGCGTTCGCCCCCAGCGGGCCGCGCCTCACCATCGGTTCGGGATGGCAGATCTACAACAGCCTCTCCGCGCCGGGCGACCTGACGGGCGACGGACGTGCCGACCTGCTGGCGCGCACGCCGGCCGGTGAGCTCTACCTGTACGCCGACAACGGCGCCGGCAAGCTCGCGCCGCGCGCGAGGATCGGCGGCGGCTGGGGGGTCTACAACGCGATCACCGGTGCCGGTGACCTGAACGGCGACTCGTTCGGCGACCTCCTGGCCCGCGACACGGCCGGGGTGCTGTGGCGGTACGACGGCACGGGCAAGGGCACGCTGGGCGGCCGGGTGAAGGTCGGCGGCGGCTGGCAGGTCTACAACTCGCTCGTGGGCGTCGGCGACTTCACCGCAGACGGCAGGGCCGACCTGGTGGCCCGCGACACGGCCGGGGTGCTCTGGCGGTACGCCGGGAACGGCGCGGGGGCCTTCGGCGGCCGCGAGCGGATCGGCGGCGGCTGGCAGATGTACACGACGCTGTCCTGACGTGTGAGCCCGTTCGGGGCCCGCACCGGCACCCCGCTGCCGGAGCGGGCCCCGTCTCGTACCCGTGTACGGGATACGCTCATCGGGTCGATCGGGTGAGAAGCGCCGGCCAGGGGGCCCGGCGCGGATTTCTCCCTCCGACCTCGGACGTTCTCGGGCCGCGGCCCGATCATCGGGTTGCCCTGGGGAGGGACCTCTTTGTCTCGTTTCGCACGCGCGCGGTACCCCCGCGCGCGTATCGCCGTCCTCACCACCGCGCTGCTCGCCTCGGGGATCGGGCTCTCGCCCTCCGCGACGGCCTCGCCGGTGGTGGGCATCGACCAGTTGGACATCACGCCGAACTGGCGGACCGCCCCCCGGCAGGAGACCGTCACCGCCGTCGGGCCCACGGGCTATGCGCACGAGACGGAGGACTCCGACCGGTCCTTCGGCGGAGAGCTGGAGTGGACGGACTTCACCGACCCCGCGAAGAGCGTGCGGCTGGGGTACGACAAGGGTTTCCTGCCCTTCGCCCAATCGGGCACGGGCGAGCGCCACCTGTACGTCCAGCGCGGTGTCGGCAACCACGCTCTCCGCGACCTGGAGACCGGCACCGAGCGGCCGTTCGACATGCCGGGCGACGCGAGCTACCGGGGCCTGCTCGGCGACACCCTGCTCTTCCAGCAGTACGCCTCCGCCGAGGACTCCGGCACGACCACCGGGTACTACCTGGTGCGCGCCGGCGACCCCGACGGCACCCGCACGCCCGTCACGGGCTGGCCCGAGGGCGCCAACCTGCACCTGGCGCGGCTCGCCGCCGGTGACGGCTCCACGGCCGTCATCCGGTTCGGCCGGTCCGCCGACCCGTACGCGTACGACTACTCCGACCTCGGCGTGGTCGACCTGCGGACGGGCCGGATGACCGTCGTCCCGGCGCCCACCCCGACCGGGAGCGTCCTCGTCGCCCCGGTCGCCCTGAGCCCGGACCGGATCGCCTGGGTGGACGGCGACCGCACGGTCCACATCCGCGAGCGCGCGGCCCTGACCGGCCCCGAGCGGACCCTCCTCCTCCCCGAGGACCTGAGCACCGCCCGCATCGCCCTCGTCGGCGACTGGGTCCTGGCCCTTGGCGAGGTCTCGGGCACCGGCGCGTCCCTGCGGCGGAAGCTCGTCGCGCTGCACCCCGACAAGCCCGCCGAGACACTGCTGACGGGCGCGGAGCCGGAGCTCACCCAGATCGCGGGCGGCGGCGCGGCCGTCGTCGGCGGGACCTCCGCTTCCGACTGGTCGCTCCACAGGGCGGTCCCGGCGAAGGACGGCGGCGCTCCGGTCCTCGAGGAGCTTCGCCGGGTGGAGCCGATGCCGGCCGCGGTGGAGTCGCTCGCCCTGGGCGCGGGCCGGCTCTCCACCCTGGAGTACGCCTCCAAGGGCCGCGGCCTCTTCGTGCGGACGCTGCCGGTCGGTCCGGTGCACACCGGCGAACCGCAGGAGGTGTGGGCCGGTGGGGAGACGGGCCGTCAGGAGACCGGCACCCCGCTCCTCGACGGCGGCGACGGCCGCACGGTCTACGCGGTGGCCACGGACCTCGGGCGCGTGGACGTCGTCGCCCGCCGTTCCACCGGGCAGGTGACGCGGGTCCCGACCGGGAAGGGCAGCGGCCGGGTCGCGGACACGTTCGGGCGGTGGGCCGTCTTCCAGGGGGGCCGCACCACTGCCCCGGGACAGATCGTCACCGGTGACGAGACGCTCGTCATCGACCTCGACACGGGCACGACCGAGCTGCGCAAGCCGCAGACGGCGGCCGCGGTGTGGGGCGACACCCTGTTCGCGGCCACGGCCACGAACGGCGAGATCACCCGGACGGACCTGGCGACCGGCAAGGACCTCGGCAGGATCTCCACCGGTGCCACGTGTCCGGCGACGGAGCTCCAGGTGGCGGGCCGCTGGCTCTACTGGGCCTGCTCCGAATTCCTCCAGCAGGGCGTGGTCGACCTGGGCACGCGCGCGAGGATCGCCCTGAAGCCCGGCTCTCCCACCGGGCCCCTGCTCGGCGACGGCTACCTCATGGAGCGGGACTCCCGTTCGTACCTCCGGATCACCGACTTCCACACGGGAACGGCGGCCCCGGCCCGTACGCTCGTCGACGCCACTCCGGTGGACGGCGGGCGCCGTGAGGCCTGGACCGTCGACCGGTTCGGCGGGGCCGTCGCGTACAAGGACCCGGGGAACCGGGTCCACGTCGTGTGGCCCGGTGTGCCCACCTCGGATCTCGCCGCCCCCTGGGCGAAGGTGCCGGCCACCCTGCGGACGGCGGACGGCTGGAAGGCGTCCTGGGGGCTATCAAGGCCCGCGTCCATCTGGCGGCTGACGGTGCGTGACCGGTACAGCGGGAATCCCGTGCGCACCTGGGGGGCCGATGAGACCCGGGGGCGCGTCGACGTCTCGTGGGACGGCAGGACGGCCGCCGGGAAGCCCGTGGCGAACGGCACGTACAGCTGGCACCTGCAGGCGTACCCGGCCGACGGGCAGGGCAGGGACCTCTCCCTGACCGGCACCGTCACCCTCTCCGGCGGCCGGCCGGCCTGGCGGGACATGGCCGGGAACGACACCCAGGGCGACCTCCTGGTGATGGACACGGCGGGCCTGGTGTCGATGTACCGGGGCAACGGGTACGGCGCCTTCTCGGCGCGGATGACGGGCACGGGCGCGAAGTTCGCGACCACGTCCGTCCTGGTGCCCTTCGGCGACGTGAACGGCGACGGCTGCGCCGACGTCCTCGCCCGGGTCGGCGACCAGCTGCGGGCGTACCGGCCCGGGTGCGGGAAGGTGGTCTCGGCCTCGTCGCCGTACACGCCGATCGGCTCCGGCTGGGGACAGTACGACGTCCTGACGTCCCCCGGCGACGCGAACGGCGACGGCTTCACCGACCTGATCGCCCGCCAGGCGTCGACCGGCGACATGTACTTCTACGCGGGCACGGCCGACCACCGGCTGAAGCCCCGCGTCCGGATCGGCACCAACTGGAAGCTGTACAAGAAGATCACCGGCGCCGGCGACCTGAACGGCGACGGCCGCGGCGACCTGCTGGGCGTCGACGCGTCCGGCGTGCTGTGGCGATACCACGGCACGGCGACCGGCGGCGTGACGGCCCGGTTGAAGGTCGGCACCGGCTGGCACGTCTACTCGTCCCTCGTCGGAGTCGGCGACACCTCGGGCAACGGCTGCGCCGACCTGGTCGCCCGCGACACCTCGGGCAGGCTCTACCACTACGAGGGCACGTGCCGCGGCTGGTACGGCTCCCGCATGCTGATCGGCGGCGGCTGGAACGCCTTCAGGGCGCTGTTCTGACCCCGGCGGCGGATCCTCCCGCTCCGCCCCCCGCTCCGCGCACAGGCTCCCCCGCCGTACCGCCGGTCCCACCGGCCGGCGGTACGGCGCGCGGCGGGGCCGGTACCGGATACCCGATCGGTTCGGGGGATCACTCGGGCTATGCTGCACGGGTGTGCTTGTCCACGGGCCGTTAGCTCAATTGGCAGAGCAGCGGACTTTTAATCCGTTGGTTGTGGGTTCGAGTCCCACACGGCCTACGTGTGGCGGGCGGGGGGAAACCCTCTGACCTGCTGGGGAGCGCCCCACTTGGTTGCGACTGGGTGGGGCGCTTCCTCGTTCGGTGGCCCGTGCGTGAGCGATGGGTGAGCGGACGGGCCGGGCAGGAGACGGACCGCGGCGGACCGAGGGGCAGATGACGGTCTCGTCGGCTACAGGCGGGAGGCGGCATCCGTCCACGGCGGCATGTCGAACTCCTCGTCGACCATGTCCTCCTCGTACCAGCCGGAGCCGGCCGGCCACGTCTCCAGCCACTCGGCCAGGCTGCCCACGTCGACGAACCAGGCGCCGGTGAGGTCCTGGTCGGTGATCGCGTTCGGACCGAAGACCAGGACCGTCCCGAGCGAGCAAGCCACGCTCACGTGCCTTCTGTGCGAGGGAGCTGACGGACGTGAACGAGGTCTGCTGCGGCATGACCTTGCTGATGCACGCCATCGAACTGGAAGGGGACTCGGCTCTACACAGGGGCAGGAGAATTATGGTTGCGTTCCACTCATCCGCATTGGACGGAGTCGCCCGGAATCCGGCGCTGCCGACACCGCTGCTGCTGCGCCTGCTCGCCTTCGACGGGGGCGGTGGCCGCACGCCTCGTGACGCCCTCCAGCGGGCCGGACTTCCCGAGTCGGCCGTCGCGCTGATCGTGGCCCACCCGAACCCGGGCGCCCGGATCGACTTCGCGATGAGCGCCAGAGCTGAACCGGCACAGCGGGCCCGGCTCGTGGACGACCCCTCTCCGAAGGTGCGGGCTGCTCTCGCGTACGGACCCGAGGTGTACGACCCGCGCACAAAGGTCGCGCCGCTGCCGGACGCCGTGTGCGCCCGCCTACTCGACGACCCGGATCCTTCCGTACGTACGGCCCTCCTGGACTCGCCCCACCTGGCGCCGTCGTTCGTGGCCTCGATGGCCGCTCACCGTGATCCGGAGGCACGCCGGGGCGCGGTGAGCGCATGGGAGATCCTGCCGCCGGCCGAGCGGTCGGCACTGCTTGCCGACCCCGACCCCGCAGTGCGGCGGGCCGCCGCACTGCGGGAGTGCCGACGGGACGCACGCGTGACCGCCGAACTCCTCCGCGATCCCGGAGCCGCCGCCGAGGCGCAGCGCTGCGGGCTCCTCGTCAGCGCCGACGCCGAGCGGTGCGCCGCCGAGCGGACGCACCTGGCGGCCCTCGCCGAGAACCCGTCGCTGCCCCCCGACCTCGTGGAGCGGCTCGCCGTGGACCCCGACGAGGCCGTACGGCTCGCGGTCTCCCTCCGGCCCGAGCTGGACGAGACGCGGCGCATGGCCATCGACTTCACGGCCGGGGACTTCGACAAGGGGGACGGCGTGCGATGGGTGCGGGACGGGCTCGCCGACCCCGAGGTGCTGCGCCGGGCAGCGACCTCCGCCCATCCGCTGCTCCGGCGCGCCGCCGCCAAGAGCCCGCACCTGCCGTCCGACCTGCTCCGGCTCCTCGCACGCGTCGAGGACCCGGTGCTGGAGAACCTCCTGGGCATTTACCACCCCGACACCCCGGACGAGGTCCTGATGCGTGTGTTCGCGAGGCTGGGTGGGACGTTCTCCGCCTGGATGGCGGAGACGCACCCCCGTTTCCCCCGCGAGGGTCTCGCCGTGCGCTACGCGGACCACCCGGACGGGAACTACCGCCGGCTGGCCGCCCGGGACCCGGCCGCCACGCCCGAGCTGATCGAACGGCTCAGCCATGACCCTGCGGTCTGGACGCGTCAGGCGGCAGCCGGTGATCCGCGCCTCCCGCTCCACCGGCTCCGCGAGGTCCTTCACGTCCCCGAACTGGCCTCCAGTGCGGGTGCCAACCCGGCGCTCCCGGAGGACGAGATGGTCGCCGTCCTGGACCGGGCCGGGGTTCCCCCCTGACCGCTGAGCAGAACCGCTTCGCTCCCCCCTACGGCTTGTCCGGCTCATCCAGAGTCGGTGCCTCCTGCGCGCGGGAAAAGACCAGTCTGCGCCTTTGGCGGTCGATGTCCGTGACGACAAACGTTGCGTTGTCGCCAGGCTGGAAGGACTCCACCGGCCCTGATGCGGGCCTGCCATGGACCTCTGCGGAGGGCATCAGCCCTTCGATTCCGTCACCGACCTCGACGAAGGCGCCGAAGGGGACGACCCTGGTGACCGTCCCGCACAGTTCCTGCCCCACCGTGGTGCGGTCGGCGAACGCCTGGAAGGGATCGGGCTGCGTACCGCGCAAGGACAGCCGAGCCTCGGCGTTGTACGTGTCGAACTGGAGGAACTCGCACGAGACACGCTGTCCGACCTCGACGACATCGGTGGGAGCGTCGATGTGCCGCCAGGACAGTTCGGGGACCGTGATGAACCCGACGCCTGGAAACATGGGATGGCCGGGGCCGTTGTCCAAGGCCACGAACACACGGAACCGCTCGATCGCCGAGACCGTGCCGGACATGATCTCGCCTTGGCCCAGCGACTCCAGAAACGCCCAGAGCTCGGGCTCTCAGACTGCCAGTCCATGGCAGCCACCCTTCCACACGCCGATGCGGGCGCGCGGGCCCTCAACTGAGTTCTGGGGGTGCCTGGACCCTGCCCGTCCAGGGGAGGAGCGCGGCGGCTGCCTCGACTTCGGCGCGGTCGACCTCCGGGAGGAGGCTCGTGTACGTGCCCGAGGTCAGGGTGATCGTGGAGTGGCGGAGGGTCTCCTCGATCGTGTGGATGTCATCTCCGGCGCCGTGGGTGAGCGTGGCCGAGACGAGGCGGAGGTCCCGCAGGGTGATGGCGGGAGGTCGGTCGTGACGAGGAGGCGGCGAGAGGTCTCCGAGATCGTCTCCGGTGGAGCCAGGGCCCTTGCACACACAGTGCCCGCACGCTTACACACACAGTGTCGGAACGACCCCATCATGGGAAGGAGCGGGACGTGATGCCCGAGACCCCGACCGGCACGCCAACGGCGACGACAGAACAGCGCGGATGAAGGAGCGGAGTACGGGGCGAGTGCTCCGTGGCGCAGTCGCCTTCGCGGGCTGCCTGCTCATCGGCGCGGCGACCACCGCGTGCGGAGGAGCAAGCGCGGAGTCCGCGCGGGCCGGGGACAATCCTGCTGCGGTGAGGTCGGCGAGCCTCGGCTCGGCGGGGACAGCGAGTCAGAAGCCTCCCGCCCGGATGGTGACGCGTGAAGCCGACGATCCTTTCCCCGGACTCTTCGCCCACCTTCCCGGAACCCTCGTGATCACCGAGGGCAACTGCGTGGGCGTGAAGACCGCCAAGAACGCGAAGCCCGAGTTGATCGCATGGGGCCACGGCTGGTCGGCCCGCGAGGAGAACGGCAGGACGGCCGTCTACGACGCCGAAGGCAAGCTCTTCGCCAGGGAAGGCGACAAGGTGGGACTGGCTGGCGGATACATGGACCAGTCCGCCGATCACCCCTGCGCCACCGGTCGTGTCTTCGAGGCGAACGGCGCCCAGGCCGCCCCGTAGGGAATCCGGGGATTTCCGTCGGCATGCTCCGTACTGAACACAGGCAGGCCAAGGGGGAGGGCGGCAGAGGTGGGGCCTCCCGCTTCCCGCGACGGGCGCGCGGGTCCCGGGGAGGCCTTCGCCCGATGCCGGAGCCGTAGCGTTCCGTGGATCTTTCTGGTGTGAACGGCCCCGCCCGGGCACGAGGTGCGCCACCGTGGGCCAGTCTGGAACGTGGCGGCGAGCGTGGAGGTGGGGACGGTGAACGGATCCGGTGATCCGATGGCGGAGGTCCGGGGGCTCGCCCGGTGGGCGCTCGGCGCGGCCGCCGCGGCGGCCGCGCTCCTGCTGAGCGGACTCGGGGGCGGCGGGCTGCTGATCCTGCTGAGCGGCCTCGTCGGGCTCGCCTGTTCGGCCGTGGGGATCTGGTACTTCCTCGCCCACCGCGGACCGCTGCGGGTGCTCGGCGCGCTGCTCGCCGTTGGCGCGCCCCTTCTGGTCCTGAGCCTGTACATCGTCTGGGGCCTCTGGCTGACCGCGCTCCTCGCGCTCGGCCTGTGGAGCGCGGCCCTCGTCTGTGCGCGGGCCGCCCTGCGCCGCCTCCGCGACCTGGACGGGAACGGCAGGGGCCGACGGACCGACCTGGCGCACGGCGAGCGGCGGCCGAGGCCCCGGCGTCCCGTGCTGATCATGAACCCCAAGTCCGGGGGCGGGAAGGTCGCCCGCTTCGGCCTCGTCGAGCGCGCCGAGAAGCTGGGCGCCCGGGTCGTCCTCATCGATCCGTCCGTCGAGACCGATGTCGCCGCGCTCGCACGGGAGGCCGTCGCCGACGGCGCCGACCTCCTCGGGGTGGCCGGCGGCGACGGTACGCAGGCGCTGGTCGCCGCCGTGGCCGCCGAGCACGACCTGCCGTTCCTCGTCATCTCGGCCGGTACCCGCAACCACTTCGCCCTCGATCTGGGCCTCGACCGCGCCGACCCGGCGACCTGCCTCGACGCCCTCGTCGACGGCGAGGAACTCCGGGTCGACCTGGGCTCGGTCTCCGGACGCGCGTTCGTCAACACGGTCTCCTTCGGCGTCTACGCGGACGTCGTCCAGCACCCCGAGTACCGCGACGCCAAGGCGGGCACCGCGCTCGACGTCCTGCCCGACCTGCTCCAGGGCGGCGAGGGCGACCGTCTCGACGCCGTCGCCGACGACGTACGGCTGTCGGCCCAGCAGGCGCTTCTCGTCAGCAACAACCCCTACGCCGCGCCCGATCCCTTCGGTGCCGCCGCTGCCCGGAGACCCAGGCTCGACCGGGGCCGGCTCGGGGTGATCGGCATCCGGGTCGACGGGGCCGTGGGAGCCGCCGAAATGGCCGTACGGGGAGCCCAGTCGGCCGGCCTGAACGTCCTGACGGCCACCCGGGTCGAAGTGACGGGGAAGACCGCCGGCGGGATCCCCGCCTCCTCCGGAGGGGGCGCAGGCGTCCCCTCCGGGTTTCCCGCCCCCGGCGCCGTCGACCCCGGCTCCATCGCCGTCGCCGTCGACGGCGAGGCGCTGATCCTGCCCACCCCCGTCGTCTGTACCCTCCGACCCGGCGCCCTGCGGGTCCTCGTGCCCCGCGGCCGGCCGGGGGCCGGCGACCCGCTGCCGCCCATGGACTGGCGGCGCATCATCCAACTCGCCCTTCACCATCCCTCCCCGAGGAGCGGCACATGACCGGGACGACCACCAAGAGCCCCCTCCGGGCCGTACTCAGGGACCTTCGCGCGGTCGACGGCGCCGTGTACGCCGCCGTGGCGGCCACCCCCACGCCGGCGCTCGACGCGGGGCTCCGCAGGCTCTCGCACACGGCGGACCACTCCAAGATCTCGTTCGCCGTGGCGGCGGCGCTCGCCCTGGTCCCCGGCCGGCCGCGCCGGGCGGCGCTCGCCGGTGTCGGGGCCATCGCCGTGGCCTCGGCCACCGCGAACCTGCTGGGCAAACGCCTCGTCCGCAGGGAGAGGCCCGACCGGGAGGCGGCCCGGGTGGTGGCGGGCCGCCATGTGCGGATGCCGGACTCCGCCTCGTTCCCCTCCGGGCACACGGCCTCGGCGGTCGCCTTCGCCACCGCCGTCGGGGTGGTGCTGCCCCCGGCCGCGGTGCCCCTTCAGGTCCTGGCGATGGCCGTGGGCTACTCCCGGGTGCACACCGGGGTCCACTATCCGGGAGACGTCGCCGCGGGCGCGGTCCTCGGCATGGCGAGCGCCGCCGTCTCCCTGACGGCCGGGGCGTCCTGGTCGGCCGCCCGGGGGAAGTAGGCGGCCCGCAGGTACGGGTGGTGGGGCGTCAGGCGACGTGGGGAAGGGTCAGTACGTCGCCCGGGCCAGGTCCTCCTCCCGGAGGCCGAGCGCGGCGAGCCGCTCCGGGTCCGCCAGGATGTGCAGCTCGACGATCCGGTCCCCGGCGATCGTGAACGCCATGAGCGCGGTAGGACGCCCGCCGGAGACCGAGAGGACCGCCGGCGCGCCGTTGACCAGGAGCCGCAGTGTTCCCGTACGGAACTTGGCGTAGGTGAGGGCCTGCGCGATGACCGCCTCGGCGCCACGGACGATCTTGGAGGCGACCGCGAGGGCCGTGCCGCCGTCCGCGCGCAGCACCACGTCCGGGTCGAGGACCGCGAGCAGTCCTTCGAAGTCGCCGCCGTGCGCGGCGGCGAGGAAGGCGTCGGCGATCTCCCGCTGCCGTCGCGCGTCGGGTCCGGCGGCGGGGGTGGCGTCCTGCACGCGGCGGCGGGCGCGGCTGGCGAGCTGGCGGGTGGCGGCCGGGGTGCGGTCCACGATCCGCGCGATCTCGTCGAAGGAGACGGCGAACATGTCGTGCAGGACGAACGCGAGCCGCTCGGCCGGCGCCAGGGTCTCCAGGACGACGAGGAGGGCGAGGCCGACGGATTCGGTGATCTCCGCCGCGTGCTCGGGGTCGGTGGTGTCGGGGAGCCGGACGACCGGGTCGGGGACGTAGTACTCCAGCGGGTCCTCGCGGCGCGAGCCGCGGGAGCGCAGCATGTCGAGGCAGACGCGGCCGACGACCGTGGTCAGCCAGCCGCTGAGGTTCCGCACCTCGCTGACGTCGCTGCGGCTCAGCTTGAACCAGGCCTCCTGGACGGCGTCCTCGGCCTCGCTGAGGGAGCCCAGCATGCGGTAGGCCACCGCCCTCAGGTGGGCCCGGTCGGCCTCGAAGCGCCGGGCCAGCTCGTGGTCGGCGTTGTGCCGGGCCAGCTCGTCGTCGGCGCCGTGCCGGGCCGGCAGTGCGTCGGTGTCGCGATCCTGGTCCACTCGTCGATCTCCCCGTTCGTGTCCGGTCAGTCCGTCTTGCCGTCAGTCCGTGGGCGGCGGTGTTGCCGTCATGCCGTCATGCCGTCATGCCGTCATGACGGAGGAAACCCCGCCGGTGTGACACGGCTGTGGCGGTGGTGGGACGGGTCACGCCGTTCCGGTACGTGAGATCCACGCCGCCTCACGGCGAACGCCCGGGATTCCCCGGCCGACGCCCCCGACCACCGTGGATCCTCACTTCAAGGCGGTGATCCTCGTCCGTAGATTGATCACCATGACGACGACAACGACGCAGGTCAACCCCGTACTCCGCACTCCGCCCGCCTCCCCGGCCGCAGCCGCCGCGTACTTCTCCGCCGGCCTCGCCTTCCACGCCGACGTCTCCGATGTGGCCGCGGCGCTCGCCACCGCGGCCGCCGACGGTACCGACCCGGGCTTCGTGGTGATCGACTCGCGGTCGACCGCCTCCTGGGACCAGGGACACGTCCCGGGCGCGGTCCACCTGCCGACGGCGCTCATCGCCGAGCAGGCCGAGCAGCTGCTCGACCGGTCGGTGCCGGTCGTCACGTACTGCTGGGGTCCCGGCTGCAACGGCGCCGCGCGCGCCGCGCTGGCCCTCGCCGAGCGGGGCTTCCAGGTGAAGGAGATGCTCGGCGGCTTCGAGTACTGGGTGCGCGAGGGCTTCGCGTACGAGACCTGGGAGGGCCCCGCGGAGAAGGCCGCGGACCCGCTCACGGCGCCGGTCGACTCGGACGACTGCGGCTGCTGACGGTCGCTGACCGGTCCCTGATCAGCCGCTGATCGGTTGCCGACGTAAACCGATTTCGTGATCGCCCCGGTCATGCCGTAGAGTCGTGTTTACCGACGCGGGGTGGAGCAGCTCGGTAGCTCGCTGGGCTCATAACCCAGAGGTCGCAGGTTCAAATCCTGTCCCCGCTA
>NZ_JBHVZO010000022.1:0-128043 GCF_042879855.1 Streptomyces sp. NPDC058326
GGGTCGCGGGGCCCGCACACTGCCTTTTACGCGGGGTAGCGCCGGGCACCCCCCCGCCTGGCCCTTCTGGTGCCGCCGCCTACCCGGCGGCCCGACGGGCCCCCACGCACGGTTGTGGGGGCCCCCTTCGGCGTCCCCGTGGCGCAGCGGGGACGGGTGGTGTGAAAAACGCCGGGCCCGTGGTCGTCGGATGACGTCCACGGGCCCGGCGGTACGTTTCTGCTGTGACCCCGGCAGGGGGTCAGTTCTCCTCGTGGGCGACCGCGCGGCGCGCGTCCGCGTCGAGCACGCCCCAGCTGATCAGCTGCTCGGTGAGGACCGAGGGCGACTGGTCGTAGATGACGGCGAGGGTGCGCAGGTCGTCCTGACGGATCGACAGCACCTTGCCGTTGTAGTCGCCGCGCTGCGACTGGATCGTCGCCGCGTAGCGCTGGAGCGGGCCGGCCTTCTCCTGCGGGACGTGGGCGAGGCGCTCCAGGTCGAGGACGAGCTTCGGCGGCGGCTCGGCGGCCCCGCCCGGGGTCGTGCCCGGCAGGAGCTCCTGCACCGGCACCCCGTAGAAGTCGGCCAGCTCGGCAAGACGCTGCACGGTCACCGCGCGGTCGCCGCGCTCGTACGAGCCGACCACGACGGCCTTCCAGCGCCCCTGGGACTTCTCCTCCACCCCGTGGAGCGAGAGACCCTGCTGGGTGCGGATGGCACGGAGTTTGGCCCCGAGCTGCTTTGCGTATTCGCTGGACATAACGCTCCCGGACGCTGTGACGACATGCGGCTGCGCCGCGCGGCTGGTAACTCACTGTGAGGTTACGCAGCGTTACACTTTCCCGTCAAGCTGAAAGGTCCGTACTGCCCCCTCGCGGGGGACGGTGACCGGAGTGGCGACAGGGGTGCGCGCGGGACGCCCGTCCGCTCCTGGTATCGTTGACGGCGCAAATCCGACGTCCTTTAAGAGCCGTCCCGTGAGGCGGAGAAGGAGGTCCGTTTCTTCATGGACACCCAGCAGCAGTACGGCGATGACGCCCGGCCCGTTCTCGAGGCCCCGGACATCGCGCGGGTCCTGACCCGCATCGCACATGAGATCGTCGAGCGCGCCAAGGGCGCGGACGACGTGGTTCTCCTCGGCATCCCCACCCGTGGTGTCTTCCTCGCCCGCCGGCTCGCCGAGAAGCTCGAATCGATCACCGGCACCAAGATCCCGGTCGGTTCCCTCGACATCACCATGTACCGGGACGACCTGCGGATGAAGCCCGCCCGCGCCATCGGCCGCACCGAGATCCCCGGTGACGGCGTCGACGGCCGCCTGGTCGTCCTCGTCGACGACGTGCTCTTCTCCGGCCGCACCATCCGCGCCGCCCTCGACGCCCTCGGCGACATCGGCCGCCCGCGCGCGGTCCAGCTCGCCGTCCTCGTCGACCGCGGCCACCGCGAGCTCCCGATCCGCGCCGACTACGTCGGCAAGAACCTCCCCACGTCGCTGCGGGAGACGGTCAAGGTCCAGCTCGCCGAGGAGGACGGTCGCGACACCGTCCTGCTCGGCTCCAGGCCCTCCGCCTAGCCGGACCGGCTTCCCCCGCGGGGCCGGGGCACACCCCTGCGCCCCCGCACGCCCTCACACCTCCCCACCACGGAGAGACACCCCGATGATGCGTCACCTCATCTCGGCCGCCGACCTCACCCGCGACGACGCCGTCCTGATCCTCGACACGGCCGAGGAGATGGCCCGGGTGGCCGACCGGCCCATCAAGAAGCTGCCGACGCTGCGCGGCCGGACCATCTGCAACCTCTTCTTCGAGGACTCCACCCGGACCCGGATCTCCTTCGAGGCCGCCGAGAAGCGCCTCTCCGCCGACGTGATCAACTTCGCGGCCAAGGGCTCCAGCGTCTCCAAGGGCGAATCCCTCAAGGACACCGCCCAGACACTGGAGGCCATGGGCGTCGACGCGGTCGTCATCCGGCACAGCGCCTCCGGCGCCCCGTACCGCCTCGCCACCTCCGGCTGGATCGACGCCCCCGTCATCAACGCGGGCGACGGCACCCACCAGCACCCCACCCAGGCCCTCCTGGACGCCTTCACCATGCGCCGTCGCCTGGTCGGCCGGGACACCGGCCTCGGCCAGGACCTCGCGGGCAAGCGGATCACGCTCGTCGGCGACGTCCTGCACAGCCGGGTCGCCCGCTCCAACGTCGACCTGCTGCACACCCTCGGCGCCGAGGTCACCCTGGTGGCCCCGCCCACCCTGGTCCCCGTCGGCGTCGAGACCTGGCCCTGCGAGGTCTCGTACGACCTCGACCGCGTGCTGCCGAAGTCCGACGCGGTCATGATGCTGCGTGTGCAGCGCGAGCGGATGAACGCCGCCTTCTTCCCCACCGAGCGCGAGTACTCGCGCCGGTACGGCCTCGACGGCGAGCGGATGGCGAAGATGCCCGAACACGCCATCGTCATGCACCCCGGCCCCATGGTCCGCGGCATGGAGATCACCGCCGAGGTCGCCGACTCCGACCGCTGCACGGTCGTCGAGCAGGTCGCCAACGGCGTCTCCATCCGGATGGCGGTCCTCTACCTGCTTCTGGGCGGCAACGAGTCCGCCGTCACCCACACCCGTACCGAGGAGAACAAGTAACCATGAGCAAGACTCTGATCCGCGGTGCGCAGGTGCTGGGTGGCGAGGTCCAGGACGTCCTGATCGACGGCGAGACCATCGCCGAGGTGGGCACCGGCCTCTCCGCCGAGGGCGCCACCGTCATCGAGGCCGACGGCCAGATCCTGCTGCCCGGCCTCGTCGACCTCCACACCCATCTCCGCGAGCCCGGCCGCGAGGACTCCGAGACCGTCCTCACCGGCACCCGCGCCGCCGCCTCCGGCGGCTACACCGCCGTCTTCGCCATGGCCAACACCCACCCGGTCGCCGACACCGCCGGCGTCGTCGAGCAGGTCTACCGCCTCGGCAAGGAATCCGGCTACTGCGACGTGCAGCCCATCGGCGCCGTCACCGTCGGCCTCGAGGGCAAGAAGCTCGCCGAGCTCGGCGCCATGCACGACTCCGCCGCCGGCGTCACCGTCTTCTCCGACGACGGCAAGTGCGTCGACGACGCCGTGATCATGCGCCGCGCCCTGGAGTACGTGAAGGCCTTCGGCGGCGTCGTCGCCCAGCACGCCCAGGAGCCCCGGCTCACCGAGGGCGCCCAGATGAACGAGGGCATCGTCTCCGCCGAGCTCGGCCTGGGCGGCTGGCCGGCCGTCGCCGAGGAGTCGATCATCGCCCGCGACGTCCTCCTCGCCGAGCACGTCGGCTCCCGCGTCCACATCTGCCACCTCTCCACCGCCGGCTCCGTCGAGATCGTCCGCTGGGCCAAGTCCCGCGGCATCGACGTCACCGCCGAGGTCACCCCGCACCACCTCCTCCTCACCGACGAGATGGTCCGGAGCTACAACCCCGTCTACAAGGTCAACCCGCCGCTGCGCACCGAGAAGGACGTCCTCGCCCTCCGTGAGGCGCTGGCCGACGGCACGATCGACATCGTCGCCACCGACCACGCCCCGCACCCGCACGAGGACAAGGACTGCGAGTGGGCCGCGGCCGCCATGGGCATGGTCGGCCTGGAGACCGCCCTCTCCGTCGTCCAACAGACGATGGTCGAGACCGGCCTCCTCGACTGGGCCGGCGTCGCCGACCGCATGTCCTTCGCCCCGGCCCGCATCGGACGGGCCAAGGGCCACGGACGGCCCGTCTCGGCAGGTGAGCCCGCGAACCTGACGCTGGTCGATCCGGCTTACCGTGGAGTCGTGGACCCCGCGGACTTCGCCTCCCGCAGCCGAAACACCCCCTACGAGGGCCGTGAGCTGCCGGGACGCGTCACCCACACCTTCCTGCGGGGCCGGGCAACGGTCGTGGACGGGAAGCTGGCGTGACACCACTCATCGCAATCGCCGCAGAGGCTGCCGAGCAGAAGTCGGCGGAGGTGACCGACTGGGCCGGACGGCTCGGCTGGGTCGCCGGACTGCTGCTCTTCATCGCCTTCGTGTACTGGCTGATGCGCCAGGGCTGGAAGTGGCGCGGCAGCCTCCAGTCGGACCTGCCCGAGCTGCCCACCGCGCCCCCGGCGCCCGGTGCGGCGAAACTGACTCTCAGCGGGCGCTACCACGGGTCCACGACCGCCGGGCAGTGGCTCGACCGGATCGTCGCCCACGGCCTCGGCACCCGCAGCCGCGTCGAGCTCACGCTCACCGACGCCGGGCTCTCGGTCGTACGCCCCGGGGCGAACGACTTCTTCGTCCCGGCCGAGGCCCTGCGCGAGGCCCGCCTCGACAAGGGCATCGCGGGCAAGGTCCTCGCCGAGGGCGGCCTGCTGATCGTCACCTGGGCCCACGGCGAGCAGCTGCTCGACTCCGGCTTCCGCTCCGACCGGGCGGCCGAGCACACCGCCTGGGTCGAGACCATCAACTCCATGATCAACACGACGGAAGGCATCGCACGATGACGACCTCCACCAGGGGAGCCGTGAAGGTTCCCGCCGTACTCGTCCTGGAGGACGGCCGGATCTTCCGCGGCCGCGCCTACGGGGCCGTGGGGGAGACCTTCGGCGAGGCCGTGTTCTCCACCGGCATGACCGGCTACCAGGAGACCCTCACCGACCCGTCGTACCACCGCCAGGTCGTGGTCATGACCGCCCCGCACGTCGGCAACACCGGCGTCAACGACGAGGACCCCGAGTCCTCGAAGATCTGGGTGGCCGGCTACGTCGTCCGTGACCCCGCCCGCGTCTCCTCCAACTGGCGCGCCCGCCGCTCCCTGGACGAGGAGCTGGAGCGCCAGGGCGTCGTCGGCATCTCCGGCATCGACACCCGCGCCCTCACCCGCCACCTGCGCGAGCGCGGCGCCATGCGCGTCGGCATCTTCTCCGGCGACGCCTGGAGCGGCGTCCGCGACGAGGCCCTGCTCGCCAAGGTGCAGGAGCAGCCCCAGATGAAGGGCGCGAACCTCTCCACCGAGGTCGCCACCAAGGAGGCGTACGTCGTCCCCGCGATCGGCGAGAAGAAGTTCACCGTCGCCGCCGTCGACCTCGGCATCAAGGGCATGACCCCGCACCGGATGGCCGAGCGCGGCATCGAGGTCCACGTGCTGCCCGCCACCGCCACCGTCGAGGACGTGTACGCGGTCCAGCCCGACGGCGTGTTCTTCTCCAACGGCCCGGGCGACCCGGCCACCGCCGACGGCCCCGTCGCCGTCATGCGGGGCGTCCTGGAGCGCAGGACCCCGCTCTTCGGCATCTGCTTCGGCAACCAGATCCTCGGCCGCGCCCTCGGCTTCGGCACCTACAAGCTGAAGTACGGCCACCGCGGCATCAACCAGCCGGTCCAGGACCGCACCACGGGCAAGGTCGAGGTCACCGCGCACAACCACGGCTTCGCCGTCGACGCGCCCCTCGACAAGGTCTCCGAGACGCCCTACGGGCGGGCCGAGGTCTCCCACGTGTGCCTGAACGACCAGGTCGTCGAAGGCCTCCAGCTGCTCGACCAGCCCGCCTTCTCCGTCCAGTACCACCCCGAGGCGGCCGCGGGCCCGCACGACGCCGCGTACCTCTTCGACCGTTTCGTATCCCTCATGGAGGCCGAGCGTGCCTAAGCGCACCGATATCCAGTCCGTCCTGGTCATCGGCTCCGGCCCGATCGTCATCGGACAGGCCGCCGAGTTCGACTACTCCGGCACCCAGGCCTGCCGCATCCTCAAGGCCGAGGGCCTGCGGGTGATCCTGGTCAACTCCAACCCGGCCACGATCATGACCGACCCGGAGATCGCCGACGCCACCTACGTCGAGCCGATCACCCCCGAGTTCGTCGAGAAGATCATCGCCAAGGAGCGCCCCGACGCACTCCTGCCCACCCTCGGCGGCCAGACCGCGCTCAACACCGCGATCTCCATGCACGAGCAGGGCGTCCTGGAGAAGTACGGCGTCGAGCTCATCGGCGCCAACGTCGAGGCCATCAACAAGGGCGAGGACCGCGACCTCTTCAAGGGCGTCGTCGAGGCCGTCAAGGCCAAGATCGGTTACGGCGAGTCCGCCCGCTCGGTCATCTGCCACTCCATGGACGACGTCCTCAAGGGCGTCGAGACGCTCGGCGGCTACCCCGTCGTCGTCCGCCCCTCCTTCACCATGGGCGGCGCCGGCTCCGGCTTCGCCCACGACGAGGAGGAGCTGCGCCGCATCGCCGGCCAGGGCCTGACGCTCTCCCCGACCACCGAGGTGCTCCTGGAGGAGTCCATCCTCGGCTGGAAGGAGTACGAGCTGGAGCTGATGCGCGACAAGAACGACAACGTCGTGGTCGTCTGCTCCATCGAGAACTTCGACCCGATGGGTGTCCACACCGGTGACTCGATCACCGTCGCCCCGGCGATGACCCTCACCGACCGCGAGTACCAGCGGCTGCGTGACATCGGCATCGCGATCATCCGCGAGGTCGGCGTCGACACCGGCGGCTGCAACATCCAGTTCGCGATCGACCCGGCCGACGGCCGGATCATCGTCATCGAGATGAACCCGCGCGTCTCCCGCTCCTCGGCGCTCGCCTCCAAGGCGACCGGCTTCCCGATCGCCAAGATCGCGGCCCGTCTCGCCGTCGGCTACACGCTGGACGAGATCCCGAACGACATCACGGAGAAGACCCCGGCCTCCTTCGAGCCCTCGCTCGACTACGTCGTCGTCAAGGCCCCCCGCTTCGCCTTCGAGAAGTTCCCCTCCGCCGACTCCACGCTGACCACGACCATGAAGTCGGTCGGCGAGGCCATGGCGATCGGCCGCAACTTCACCGAGGCGCTCCAGAAGGCCCTGCGCTCCCTGGAGAAGAAGGGCTCGCAGTTCACCTTCGTCGGCGAGCCCGGCGACAAGGCCCTCCTCCTGGAGCAGGCCGTCCGCCCGACCGACGGCCGTATCAACACGGTCATGCAGGCCATCCGCGCGGGCGCCACCCCGGAGGAGGTCTTCGACGCGACGAAGATCGACCCGTGGTTCGTCGACCAGCTCTTCCTGATCAAGGAGATCGCGGACGAGCTGACCGCCGCCGAGAAGCTCCACCCGGAGATCCTCGCCGAGGCCAAGCGCCACGGCTTCTCCGACGCCCAGATCGCCGAGATCCGGGGCCTGCGCGAGGACGTCGTCCGCGAGGTCCGGCACGCCCTCGGTGTCCGCCCGGTCTACAAGACGGTCGACACCTGCGCCGCCGAGTTCGCCGCCAAGACCCCGTACTTCTACTCCTCGTACGACGAGGAGAGCGAGGTCGCCCCGCGCGAGAAGCCCGCCGTGATCATCCTGGGCTCCGGCCCGAACCGCATCGGCCAGGGCATCGAGTTCGACTACTCCTGCGTCCACGCCTCCTTCGCCCTGAGCGACGCCGGCTACGAGACCGTGATGGTCAACTGCAACCCGGAGACCGTCTCGACGGACTACGACACCTCCGACCGCCTGTACTTCGAGCCGCTGACGCTCGAGGACGTCCTGGAGATCGTCCACGCCGAGACCCTCGCCGGCCCCGTCGCCGGTGTCGTCGTCCAGCTCGGCGGCCAGACCCCGCTGGGCCTGGCCCAGGCGCTCAAGGACAACGGCGTGCCGGTCGTCGGCACGTCTCCGGAGGCCATCCACGCCGCCGAGGACCGCGGCGCCTTCGGCCAGGTCCTCGCCGAGGCCGGGCTCCCCGCCCCCAAGCACGGCACCGCGACCACCTTCGCCGGCGCCAAGGCCATCGCCGACGAGATCGGCTACCCCGTCCTCGTACGCCCCTCGTACGTGCTCGGCGGCCGCGGCATGGAGATCGTGTACGACGAGGCCCGCCTCGAGTCGTACATCGCCGAGTCCACCGAGATCAGCCCCACCCGGCCGGTCCTGGTCGACCGCTTCCTCGACGACGCCATCGAGATCGACGTCGACGCCCTCTACGACGGCGAGGAGCTCTACCTCGGCGGCGTCATGGAGCACATCGAGGAAGCCGGCATCCACTCCGGCGACTCGGCCTGCGCCCTGCCCCCGATCACCCTCGGCGGCTACGACATCAAGCGCCTGCGCGCCTCCACCGAGGCCATCGCCAAGGGCGTCGGCGTGCGCGGTCTGATCAACATCCAGTTCGCCATGGCCGGCGACATCCTCTACGTCCTGGAGGCCAACCCGCGCGCCTCCCGGACCGTCCCCTTCACCTCGAAGGCGACCGCCGTCCCGCTCGCGAAGGCCGCCGCCCGCATCTCGCTCGGCGCCACCGTCGCCGAGCTGCGCGCCGAGGGTCTGCTGCCGAAGACCGGCGACGGCGGCACCCTGCCGCTCGACGCGCCGATCTCCGTCAAGGAGGCCGTGATGCCGTGGTCGCGCTTCCGCGACGTGCACGGCCGTGGCGTCGACACCGTCCTCGGCCCGGAGATGCGCTCCACCGGCGAGGTCATGGGCATCGACGCGGTCTTCGGCACGGCGTACGCCAAGTCGCAGGCCGGCGCCTACGGCCCGCTGCCCACCAAGGGCCGCGCGTTCATCTCGGTCGCCAACCGCGACAAGCGCTCGATGATCTTCCCGGCCCGCGAGCTCGTCGCCCACGGCTTCGAGCTGCTCGCCACCTCCGGCACCGCCGAGGTCCTCAAGCGCAACGGCATCAACGCCACGATCGTGCGCAAGCTGAGCGAGGGCGAGGGCCCCGACGGCGAGAAGACGATCGTCCAGCTCATCCACGACGGCCAGGTCGACCTGATCGTCAACACCCCGTACGGCACCGGCGGCCGCCTCGACGGCTACGAGATCCGTACGGCCGCCGTGGCGCGCAGCGTCCCCTGCCTCACCACGGTCCAGGCGCTCGCCGCGGCCGTCCAGGGCATCGACGCGCTCAACCGCGGCGACGTCGGCGTCCGCTCGCTCCAGGAGCACGCGGAGCACCTGACCGCGGCCCGCGACTAGGGCGCGCCCGGCGGATCAGGGTCGTGACCCCGGCCATGATCCGCCGGACACGCCCCTTGCAGCCCGTACGACGAGGGGGACACCGGCAGGATCTGCGGTGTCCCCCTCGCCATGAGCAGACCTGGACCGGAAACATGTACAAGTTCTTCTTCGACCTCGTCTTCAAGCGGATGGACCCCGAGAAGGCCCACTACCTGGCCTTCCGCTGGATCCGCCTCGCCGCGCGCGTCCCCGTGCTCCGGACCTTCGTCGCCGCCGTCCTGGCGCCCCGGTACAAGGAGCTCCGCACCGAGGCCCTCGGCCTGCGGATGCACGGCCCCTTCGGGCTCGCCGCCGGCTTCGACAAGAACGCCGTGGCGATCGACGGCATGTCGATGCTCGGCTTCGACCACGTCGAGATCGGCACCGTCACCGGCGAGGCCCAGCCCGGCAACCCCAAGAAGCGCCTCTTCCGGCTGATCCCGGACCGTGCGCTGATCAACCGCATGGGCTTCAACAACGAGGGCTCGGCCGCCGTCGCCGCGCGCCTCCACGCGCGCGTGCCGGTCTTCAGGACCGTCGTGGGCGTCAACATCGGCAAGACCAAGGTCGTGCCCGAGGCCGAGGCCGCCGCCGACTACGTGAAGTCCACCGAGCGCCTCGCCGCGCACGCCGACTACCTGGTCGTGAACGTCTCCTCGCCGAACACCCCCGGCCTGCGCAACCTCCAGGCCACCGAGTCCCTGCGCCCGCTCCTCACGGCCGTACGGGAGGCGGCCGACCGCACGGTCACCGACCGCCGCGTCCCGCTCCTGGTCAAGATCGCCCCCGACCTGGCCGACGAGGACGTCGACGCGGTCGCCGACCTCGCCCTTGAGCTCGGCCTGGACGGCATCATCGCCACCAACACCACCATCGCGCGCGAGGGACTCGGCCTGAAGTCCGACCCTGCCCTGGTCAAGGAGACCGGCGGCCTCTCCGGCGCTCCCGTCAAGGAGCGCTCCCTCGCGGTCCTCAGGCGCCTCCACGCGCGCGTGGGCGACCGCCTGGTCCTCGTGGGCGTCGGTGGCATCGAGAACGCCGAGGACGCCTGGCAGCGCATCCTCGCCGGCGCGACCCTGATCCAGGGCTACAGCGCCTTCATCTACGAGGGCCCGTTCTACGCCCGCGCGATCCACAAGGGCCTCGCCGCGCGCCTCGCCGCCTCCCCGTACGCCACCCTCGCCGAGGCCGTCGGCGCCGACAACCGAAAGGCCACCCCGTGACGCTCTCCTTCGGCACCCGCCTGCGCTCCGCCATGGACGAGCGCGGCCCGCTCTGCGTCGGCATCGACCCGCACGCCGCCCTGCTCGACTCCTGGGGCCTGACCGACGACATCGCCGGTCTCGAGCGCTTCACCTTCACCGTCGTCGAGGCGCTCGCGGACACCGTGGCCGTCTTCAAGCCGCAGTCCGCCTTCTTCGAGCGCTTCGGCTCGCGCGGCATCGCCGTCCTGGAGCGCGCCGTCGCCGATCTGCGGGCGGCGGGCGGCCTGGTCGTCATGGACGCCAAGCGCGGCGACATCGGCTCCACCATGGCCGCGTACGCGGAGACCTTCCTGCACAAGGACTCCCCGCTCTTCTCCGACGCGCTCACGGTCTCCCCGTACCTCGGCTACGGCTCCCTGAAGCCGGCCGTCGACCTGGCCCGCGAGTCCGGCGCCGGCCTCTTCGTCCTCGCCCTCACCTCCAACCCGGAGGGGGCGGAGGTCCAGCGGGCGGTGCGCACCGACGACCCGGCCGGCCGCACGATCGGCGCCGTCATGCTGGCCCACCTCGCGGAGGAGAACGCGGGGGAGAGCCCGATGGGCTCCTTCGGCGCGGTCGTGGGCGCCACCCTCGGCGACCTGTCCTCGTTCGACCTGGACATCAACGGCCCGCTCCTCGCCCCCGGCATCGGCGCCCAGGGCGCGACCCCGGCCGACCTCCCCGCCGTCTTCGGCGCGGCGGTCGGCAACGTCGTCCCGAACGTCAGCCGCGGGGTCCTCCGGAACGGCCCGGACGCGGCCGCCCTGCGGGACTCCGCTCTCCGGTACGCGGACGAGATCCGCGCGGCGGTCGGGGCGTAACGGGCGCGGGGGCCAATCCGCAGGTCGGAGCGGAGCGACCCCGTTTCGGAGCCGTTTCGGCCCGGTGAGACGCACCGTCTCACCGGGCCGTCTCACTCCTTGACGAAAACTTGGCTCAAAACCGGGTCGTTTTGCCGGAAACGTCCCGGTCGGTCGATGCTGACCAGGACTTTTCCGCTGTTCTCGCTGACTGGAGCGGCCTCGGCCGCTAGTCTCCGGGGCAGAGCAGGCGTTCAACGACCACACCGTTGATCGTTGCTCCACTGGTGTGGGGCGACTAGGTTCCTCACCGGTCCGTATCCGACAGATCGACATCCGAGGTGACGTAGGCGTGGCTCTTCCGCCCCTTACCCCTGAACAGCGCGCAGCCGCGCTCGAGAAGGCCGCCGCGGCTCGCCGGGAGCGGGCCGAGGTCAAGAATCGACTCAAGCACTCCGGCGCCTCCCTGCATGACGTGATCAAGACCGGCCAGGAGAACGACGTCATCGGCAAGATGAAGGTCTCCGCGCTGCTCGAGTCGCTCCCCGGCGTGGGCAAGGTCCGCGCCAAGCAGATCATGGAGCGGCTCGGCATCTCCGAGAGCCGCCGGGTCCGCGGTCTCGGCTCCAACCAGATCGCCTCCCTCGAGCGTGAGTTCGGCAGCACCGGCGCCTGACTTTCCGGGACATTTCCGGCATGCGGCGTCCTCCCTGCGCAAGCGGGGGTGAACCACTGGAATAATCGCTGCATGGCAGCAGAGGCACGTCCGCGGCTGACCGTGCTCTCCGGCCCCTCAGGGGTCGGCAAGAGCACGGTCGTCGCTCATATGCGCAAGGTTCATCCCGAGGTCTGGCTCTCGGTGTCGGCGACGACACGGAAGCCCCGCCCCGGCGAGAAGCACGGCGTCCATTACTTCTTCGTGACGGACGACGAGTTCGACAAGCTGATCGCCAACGGTGAGCTCCTCGAATGGGCCGAGTTCGCGGGCAACCGCTACGGCACCCCCCGCGGTGCCGTCCTCGAGCGCCTCGACGCCGGCGAGCCCGTGCTCCTGGAGATCGACCTCCAGGGCGCCCGTCAGGTCAAGGACTCGATGCCCGAGTCGCAGCTGGTCTTCCTGGCCCCGCCGAGCTGGGAGGAGCTGGTCCGCCGCCTCACCGGCCGCGGCACCGAGTCGCCCGAGGTCATCGAGCGCCGACTGGCCGCCGCGAAGGTCGAGCTGGCCGCCGAGTCGGAGTTCGACAGCACCCTTGTCAACACCTCCGTCGAGGACGTAGCGCGCGAGCTGCTAACGTTGATGCTGTTGACTTCTGGGGAATGATCCCCGGTTTCCATCTTCGGAAGGTAGAGCGTGTCCTCTTCCATCACCGCGCCCGAGGGCATCATCAACCCGCCGATCGACGAGCTGCTCGAGGCCACGGACTCGAAGTACAGCCTCGTGATCTACGCGGCCAAGCGCGCGCGTCAGATCAACGCGTACTACTCCCAGCTCGGCGAGGGCCTGCTGGAGTACGTGGGTCCGCTGGTCGACACCCACGTCCACGAGAAGCCGCTCTCGATCGCCCTGCGCGAGATCAACGCGGGTCTGCTGACGTCCGAGGCCATCGAGGGCCCGGCCCAGTAAGCACGTAACGCATGTCACCACAGGCCCGGCGGAACATCCGCCGGGCCTGTGGTGTCTCATGGAGTCGTACGCATCCGAGTGCGGGGAGCAACAGTGAGCGTGGTGGCCAAGCCGAAGGTCGTCCTGGGTGTGAGCGGCGGCATCGCCGCCTACAAGGCGTGCGAGCTGCTGCGCCGGCTCACCGAGTCGGGCCATGACGTCCGGGTCGTCCCCACCGACTCCGCCCTCCACTTCGTCGGCGAGGCCACCTGGTCCGCGCTCTCCGGGAACCCCGTCTCGACGGAGGTCTGGGAGACCGTCCACGAGGTGCCGCACGTACGGATCGGCCAGGGCGCCGACCTCGTCGTCGTCGCCCCCGCCACCGCCGACATGCTCGCCAAGGCCGCTCACGGTCTCGCGGACGACCTGCTCACCAACACGCTGCTCACCGCGCGCTGTCCGGTCGTCTTCGCCCCCGCCATGCACACCGAGATGTGGGAGCACCCGGCGACCCAGGAGAACGTGGCGACCCTGCGCCGCCGCGGCGCCGTCGTCATCGAACCCGCGGTGGGCCGCCTCACCGGCGTCGACACCGGCAAGGGCCGGCTGCCCGACCCGGGGGAGATCTTCGAGGTCTGCCGAAGGATCCTGGCGCGCGGCGCGGCCGCGACTCCCGACCTCGCGGGACGCCATGTCGTGGTCAGCGCAGGCGGCACCCGTGAGCCCCTCGACCCCGTCCGCTACCTGGGCAACCGCTCCTCCGGCAAGCAGGGCTACGCCCTCGCGAAGGCCGCCGCCGCCCGCGGCGCCCGGGTCACCCTCGTCGAGGCCAACACCGGCCTCCCCGACCCGGCGGGTGTCGACGTCGTCCGGGTCGGCACCGCGCTCCAGCTCCGTGAGGCCGTGCTCAAGGCCGTCGCCGACGCCGACGCGGTGGTCATGGCCGCCGCCGTCGCCGACTTCCGGCCGGCCGTCTACGCCTCGGGGAAGATCAAGAAGAAGGACGACGGTGGCGCCCCCACCGTCGAGCTGGTCCGCAATCCGGACATCCTCGCCGAGCTCGCCGCCGGGCGCGCCCTGCCGGGTCAGGTGGTCGTCGGCTTCGCCGCCGAGACCGACGACGTCCTCGCCAACGGACGCGCGAAGCTCCGCCGCAAGGGCTGCGACCTCCTCGTCGTCAACGAGGTGGGGGAGCGCAAGACCTTCGGCTCCGAGGAGAACGAGGCCGTGATCCTCGCCTCGGACGGCGCCGAGACCCCCGTACCGTACGGTCCGAAGGAAGCGCTCGCCGAGACGGTCTGGGACCTCGTCCTGCCGCGGCTGCCCTCCGCGAGCTGACAGGGGAGACCCGGGGAAGAGGCCCGGACACGCCGGGACCCGGCGGTCCGCGAACCCTTCGGGACGTGTGTGATGTGCGCCCCACCAGGCGCCGGATCCCGCCGTCAACGGGTGGGATCCGGTCTCTTGGGGCATTCACCAGGCGAGACACCTGGTCCATCGCCCGACCACGACCGATAGACTGTCCGCGGAACGTCTTGGGGCGCAGCCCCCTGCCGGTCCGCTCAACGAACAGCCAGCAGCCGCTGCAACCCCAGGGAGCGTTGTGTCCCGTCGTCTGTTCACCTCGGAGTCCGTCACCGAGGGGCACCCCGACAAGATCGCTGACCAGATCAGCGACACCATTCTCGACGCGCTGCTGCGCGAGGACCCCACCTCGCGCGTCGCCGTCGAGACGCTGATCACCACCGGCCTCGTGCACGTCGCCGGTGAGGTGACCACCAAGGCGTGGGCGGACATCCCGACCCTCGTCCGGAACAAGATCCTCGAGATCGGTTACGACTCCTCGAAGAAGGGCTTCGACGGCGCCTCCTGCGGCGTGTCGGTGTCCATCGGGTCGCAGTCCCCGGACATCGCCCAGGGTGTCGACACCGCGTACGAGAAGCGGGTCGAGGGCGATGAGGACGAGCTGGACAAGCAGGGCGCCGGCGACCAGGGCCTGATGTTCGGCTACGCCTCGGACGAGACCCCCGAGCTGATGCCGCTGCCGATCCACATCGCGCACCGGCTGTCCCGCCGGCTGACCGAGGTCCGCAAGAACGGCACCATCCCGTACCTGCGCCCCGACGGCAAGACCCAGGTCACCATCGAGTACGACGGCGACAAGGCCGTCCGCCTCGACACGGTCGTCGTCTCCTCGCAGCACGCCTCCGACATCGACCTCGAGTCGCTGCTCGCGCCCGACATCCGCGAGTTCGTCGTCGAGCACGTGCTGGCGCAGCTGGTCGAGGACGGCATCAAGCTCGACACCGAGGGCTACCGCCTCCTGGTGAACCCGACCGGCCGCTTCGAGATCGGCGGCCCGATGGGCGACGCCGGCCTCACCGGCCGCAAGATCATCATCGACACCTACGGCGGCATGGCCCGCCACGGTGGCGGTGCCTTCTCCGGCAAGGACCCGTCCAAGGTCGACCGCTCGGCCGCCTACGCCATGCGCTGGGTCGCCAAGAACGTCGTCGCCGCCGGCCTCGCCGCGCGCTGCGAGGTCCAGGTCGCGTACGCGATCGGCAAGGCCGAGCCCGTCGGACTCTTCGTCGAGACCTTCGGCACCAACACCGTCGAGAACGAGAAGATCGAGAACGCCATCGCCGAGGTCTTCGACCTCCGCCCGGCCGCGATCATCCGCGACCTTGACCTGCTCCGCCCGATCTACTCCCAGACCGCCGCCTACGGCCACTTCGGCCGTGAGCTGCCGGACTTCACCTGGGAGCGCACCGACCGCGTGGACGCCCTGAAGCAGGCCGCGGGCCTGTAGGCCCCGCCGCACACGACCGGAGCCCGGCCGCCCCCTGGGGGCGGCCGGGCTCCGCTCTGCCCGGCTGTCGGTGGCGTCTGGTAGGTATGGGGCTGTGAGCAGCGAGAACGAGAGGTCCGAGGAGTCCGCCGAGCCCGAGCAGCTCGCGCTCATCCGCGAGACCGTCCGGAAGGCGAAGGTGCCGCGGGCCAAGCCGCGGACCTGGCGGGGAGCCGCGCTCGCCAAGGAGCTGCCCGTGGCGCGGGTCGTCGTGAACAAGGGATCGCTCCACCTCGACCAGTTCTTCGACTACGCGGTGCCCGAGGAGCTCGACGAGACCGCCAGGCCCGGGGTGCGGGTGCGGGTGCGGTTCGGCGCGGGGGCGCACCAGGTCAAGAACGGCCGGCGGGAGGGCGGGCGGCTCATCGACGGCTTCCTCGTGGAGCGGCGCGCCACCTCCGACTACTCCGGGCCGCTCGCCGCGCTCGCCGACGTCGTCTCGCCCGAACCCGTCCTCGGCCCCGAGCTGCTGGGGCTCGCGCGCGCCGTCGCCGACCGGTACGCGGGGAGCCTCGCGGACGTGCTCCAGCTCGCCGTACCGCCGCGCAGCGCCCGCGCGGAGAGCCGCCCTTCGCCGGATCCGCTGCCGCCGCCGCCCGCCCCCGAACCGGGGAGCTGGACGCGGTACGAGCGGGGGCCCGCCTTCCTCGACTCCCTCGCGCGCGGCGGGGCACCCCGGGCCGTGTGGAACGCGCTGCCCGGACCGTACTGGGCCGAGGAGATCGCCCGCGCGGTGGCCGCGACCCTGGCCTCCGGCCGGGGCGCACTCGTCGTCGTACCCGACGGACGGGCGGCGGGACGGGCCGACGCGGCGCTCACCGCGGTCCTCGGGGAGGGACGGCACGCGCTGCTCACTGCCGAGGCGGGCCCCGAGAAGCGGTACGCGCAGTGGCTCGCCGTGCGGCGCGGCGCCGTGCGGGCCGTCGTCGGCACCCGGGCGGCGATGTTCGCCCCTGTCCGCGACCTCGGACTCGTCGTCATCTGGGACGACGGAGACGGCAGCCACAGCGAGCTCCACGCCCCGCAGCCCCACGCCCGCGACGTGCTGCTGCTCCGCGCCGCCCACGACCGGTGCGCCTTCCTCCTCGGCAGCACCAGCTGCACCGTCGAGGCCGCCCAGCTCGTCGAGTCCGGCTGGGCCAAGGCGCTGAACGCCGGACGTGAACAGGTCCGCAGGGCCGCCCCGCTGATCCGGACCGTCGGCGACGGCGAACTCGCCCGCGACGAGGCCGCGCGCGCCGCCCGGCTGCCCTCGCTGGCCTGGCAGGCCGTCCGCGAGGGCCTGAAGACCGGCCCGGTGCTCGTCCAGGTGCCCCGCCGTGGATACGTACCGAGGCTGGCCTGCGAGCGGTGCCGGACCCCCGCCCGCTGCCGCCACTGCGCGGGGCCCCTCGAAGCCCCCGAGCAGCGGGAACTGCACTGCGGCTGGTGCGGGCGCGGCGCCGCCGACTGGACGTGCGTGGAGTGCGGCTCGACCCGGCTGCGCGCCCAGGTCGTCGGCGCGCGGAGGACGGCGGAGGAACTCGGCCGGGCGTTCCCGGCGGTGCCCGTCCGCACCTCGGGACGTGACCACGTCCTGGACAGCGTGCCGGGCCGCCCCGCGCTGGTCGTGTCCACCCCGGGCGCCGAACCCGTCGCCGAGGGCGGCTACGCGGCCGCGCTGCTTCTCGACGGCTGGGCGATGCTCGGCCGGCCCGATCTGCGCGCGGGCGAGGAGGCGCTGCGCCGCTGGATCGACGCGGCCTCGCTCGTCCGGGGCCAGCCGGAGGGCGGCACGGTCGTCGTGGTCGCCGAGCCGACGCTCCGTCCGGTGCAGGCGCTGGTCCGCTGGGACCCGGTCGGGCACGCCCAGCGGGAGCTGGCCGAGCGCGCCGAGCTGGGGTTCCCGCCGGTCTCCCGGATGGCGGCGGTGACGGGCCCCCCGGAGGCCGTCGAAGGCTTCCTGGCGGCGGCCGGGCTGCCCCCGGACGCCGAGGTGCTCGGTCCTGTGCCGCTGCCGGTGGTCCGGCCCGGCGGGCCGCGCCGGCCCGGGGACCCGCCGCCGGGCGAGCAGTGGGAGCGCGCCCTGGTCCGGGTCCCGCCGGGCAGTGGCGCGGCGCTGGCGACGGCGCTCAAACAGGCGCGGGCGGCCCGGCTCGCCCGTGGCGGCGGGGACCCGGTACGGATCCGGGTGGACCCGCCGGACATCGGCTGACGGCGGCCTGCCCGGGCGTCGCCGACGGCGGTGGGGGAGACCGGGGAGCCGGACGTGGCACGCGGGGTGCCGGGACGGGTCGGGCGCCGGGGGTGGCGGCCGGTGCCGGGTGGTGGGGGCTCGGGCTCCGGGGGTTGCGGGCCGGGTGTCGGCCGCGGGGGGTCAGGCTCCGGGGGTTGCGGGCCGGGTGCCGGGTGGTGGGGGTTCGGGCTCCGGGCGTGGAGCGCGGGACGGCCGCCTGCCCCTGGTGGGGCGGGCGGCCGTTCGGGTCCGCCCGGGTCAGCCGTTGCGCGGGGCCGGGAAGGCGGGCGGGCGCGGGTCCTCGCGGAGGGCGGCGCTGCCCGAGGTGGGCTGCGGGGGCATCGACCGGGCCGCCGGGACCGAGGGCAGCGTCCTGGTCATGCCCGGCTCCACGATCGGGTCCTGGTCGACGGCGACGCCCGGCTGGGGCGCGCGCCGGGCACCGTAGCGGCGGTGGACGGCCTGCTTGGTGACGCCGAGCGCGGAGCCCACCGCGTCCCAGGAGAAGCCGAGGGAACGGTCGAAGTCGACCGCGGCCGTCACCAGGGTCTCGACACTGTCCCGCAGCTCCTGCGCGAGACGGACGGTCGGGGCGGGGGCCCGCCCGTAGACGACGAAGCCCGTGGACGGGCCGGAGCGGCGAGGGCGGTAGACATTGCCCAGCTGGGCCGTGAGCGTGCGCAGTGCGTCCACCTGCCGCCGGACCCGCTCGATGTCCCGCACCAGCAGGTGCAGACTCGCCCGAGCCTGGGCGTCGTGGGTTGCGTGGTCGGCCATGTGAAAGCCTCTCGAACCGGCATGTAAGGGGGGAAGGGCCGCGCATGGGGGGACGGCGACCCTGTTCGGTCAATCTCTCTTGACCAACGCGCCACCGGGGCTTGGGTCACGCTGCGGGGGCGTACACGCATATGCGCGGGGCGCTCGTCCCCTCGTACGCCCCCTCCGTACGGGCGCGGAGGCTCCGCGGGACTCCCTCCTCGGCCCTCCTGAGCACACGCGGCGGGCCGCCTCCTCCGCCCCGCGAGCGCGTGGCACCGGACGCCGCTCCCTGATCAGGCCCGATCCACAGACACCCCCTAGACTGGTGCGCTGCCCGCAACGCCCCCGGACAGACAGGCAGTCGCCATCCATGAAGCTCGTCTTCGCAGGCACCCCCGAGGTCGCCGTACCCGCCCTGGACGCCCTGCTCGCCTCCGGTCGGCACGAGGTGGCCGCCGTGGTCACCCGGCCGGACGCGCCTGCGGGACGCGGCCGGCGGCTCGTCGCCAGCCCGGTGGCCCAGCGGGCGGAGGAAGCCGGGATCGAGGTGCTCAAGCCGGCCAGGCCCCGCGACGAGGACTTCCTCGCCCGGCTCAGGGAGATCGCGCCGGACTGCTGCCCGGTCGTCGCGTACGGTGCGCTGCTGCCGAAGGCCGCCCTCGACATCCCGGCCCGCGGCTGGGTCAATCTGCACTTCTCGCTGCTGCCGGCCTGGCGGGGCGCGGCGCCCGTGCAGCACTCCCTGATGGCGGGCGACCAGGTGACGGGCGCGTCCACCTTCCTCATCGAGGAGGGGCTCGACTCGGGTCCGGTCTACGGCGTGGTCACCGAGGACGTCCGGCCGACCGACACCAGCGGTGACCTGCTCACCCGGCTCGCGTTCGCGGGCGCCGGACTCCTCGCCGCGACCATGGACGGCATCGAGGACGACACCTTGAAGGCCGTCCCGCAGCCCGCCGAGGGCATCACCCTCGCCCCGAAGATCCAGGTCGAGGACGCCCACGTCGACTTCGCCGCCCCCGCGCTGCGGGTGGACCGGGTGGTCCGCGGCTGCACCCCGGCCCCCGGCGCCTGGACGATCTTCCGCGGTGAGCGCCTCAAGCTGATCCAGGTCACCCCGCTGCCGGACCGTACGGACCTCGCCCCCGGCGAGCTCGCGGTGGGCAAGAACAACGTGTACGCGGGCACCGGCTCGTACGCCGTCGAGCTCCTCTGGGTCCAGCCCCAGGGCAAGAAGCCGATGAAGGCCGCCGACTGGGCCCGCGGCGTCCGCATCGCCCCCGGCGAGCGGCTGGGCGCCTGAGCTTGCCGCTGCCCGCCTCGGCGCCTGAGCTTGCCGCTGCCGTCCGTCCGACCCGTCGGCGTCGAGCCGCCGTGCTCGCTGTCCTCGAGGCGGACGGCGGTGACAGCGAGCCGGCCGCGTGTCCGATCGCGGCCGAGCGCCGGGCGGTCCGCCAGGGGCGTTTTCCCCGGCGGACATCACCGGACGTACGCTGAGGGGGTCGGACCCCCTCATTTCGTCACGCGGAGCACCTTTGAGCGAGCAGGCACGTCGCCGTCCCCCCAAGCCCTACCGGCGGCCCCAGAAGGACCCCGTCCGGATGCTCGCCTTCGAGGCGCTGAGGGCGGTGGACGAGCGGGACGCCTACGCGAACCTGGTGCTGCCGCCGCTCCTGAGGAAGGCCCGGGAGAAGGGGGACTTCGACGGGCGGGACGCGGCGCTCGCGACCGAGCTGGTGTACGGGACGCTGCGCCGCCAGGGCACGTACGACGCGATCATCTCCGCCTGTGTCGACCGGCCGCTGCGCGAGGTCGACCCGCCCGTGCTCGACGTGCTCGCGCTCGGCGCGCACCAGCTGCTCGGGACCCGGATCCCCACCCACGCCGCCGTCTCCGCCAGCGTCGAGCTGGCCCGCGTGGTGCTCGGCGACGGGCGGGCCAAGTTCGTCAACGCCGTCCTGCGGAAGATCTCGCGGCAGGACCTCGACGCCTGGGTGGCGGAGGTCGCCCCGCCGTACGACAAGGACCCCGAGGCCAACCTCGCCGTCGTCCACTCGCATCCCCGCTGGGTCGTCTCCGCGCTCTGGGACTCCCTCGGCGGCGGCCGTGCCGGGATCGAGGACCTCCTGGAGGCCGACAACGAGCGCCCCGAGGTCACCCTCGTCGCCCGCCCCGGCCGCTCGACCACGGACGAGCTCGCCGCGGCGACCGAGACCCTGCCGGGCCGCTGGTCCCCGTACGCCCTGCGGATGGCCGAGGGCGGCGAGCCCGGCGCCATCGAAGCGGTGAAGGACGGTCGCGCCGGCGTCCAGGACGAGGGCAGCCAGCTTGTCGCGATCGCCCTCGCGAACGCCCCGCTCGAAGGTTCCGACGCCCGCTGGCTCGACGGCTGCGCGGGACCCGGCGGCAAGGCCGCGCTGCTCGCCGCCCTCGCGTCCGAGCGCGGCGCCGCCCTGCTCGCCTCCGAGAAGCAGCCGCACCGCGCCCGTCTCGTCGAGCGGGCCCTCGCCGGCAACCCCGGCCCGTACCAGGTGATCGCCGCCGACGGCACGCGCCCGCCGTGGCGTCCCGGCGTCTTCGACCGGGTCCTCATGGACGTGCCCTGCTCGGGCCTCGGTGCCCTGCGCCGCCGCCCGGAGGCCCGCTGGCGCCGCCGCCCCGAGGACCTCGACAGCTTCGCGCCGCTCCAGCGGGCCCTGCTCACCGAGGCGCTGAGCGCTGTGCGCGTCGGCGGTGTCGTGGGGTACGCGACCTGCTCGCCGCACCTGGCCGAGACCCGGGTGGTCGTCGACGACGTCCTGAAGAAGACCGGAGGCGGTGAGCTGATCGACGCCCGCCCGCTGCTGCCCGGCGTGCCGGCGCTCGGCGACGGACCGGACGTCCAGCTGTGGCCGCATCTGCACGGTACGGACGCCATGTATCTGGCACTGATCCGCCGGACCGCCTGACCGCCCGGCGGTTCTGCCGCCGACCGTCCGCCCGTTCGGTCACCGAGCCCGGCCCCTCCGACCGCTATCTCCCGGTCTGTACGGGTCCCGGGCTCGTCGCTTCGTACCGAAAGTGGTCTGGACCGCAACCGAAACAGCTCGGCGGCAAAGAAGTACCCAAGAACGTGGGAGGCTTGGCACATGGCGCAGATCAACCCCAGCATCCTGTCCGCGGACTTCGCCCGGCTCGCCGATGAGGCGAAGGCCGTCGACGGCGCCGACTGGCTGCACGTCGACGTGATGGACAACCACTTCGTGCCCAACCTGACCCTGGGTGTGCCGATCGTGGAGTCGCTCGCCCGCGCGACCGACACCCCCCTCGACTGCCACTTGATGATCGAGGACCCCGACCGCTGGGCGCCCCAGTACGTCGAGGCGGGCGCGGGCTCGGTCACCTTCCACGTCGAGGCGGCGGCGGCGCCCGTCCGGCTCGCGCGGGAGATCCGGGCCAAGGGCGCCCGGGCCTCGATGGCGCTCAAGCCGGCCACGCCCATCGAGCCGTACGAGGACCTGCTCCCCGAGCTCGACATGCTGCTGATCATGACGGTCGAGCCCGGTTTCGGCGGCCAGGCCTTCCTCGACATCATGCTGCCGAAGATCCGCCGCACCCGTGAGCTGATCTCCAAGCACGGTCTCGAGCTGTGGCTCCAGGTCGACGGCGGGGTCGCCGAGTCCACGATCGAGCGGTGCGCCGAGGCCGGCGCCGACGTCTTCGTCGCGGGCTCCGCGGTCTACGGCGCGGCGGACCCCGCCGCCGCCGTCGCCTCCCTGAGAGCCCGCGCGGACGCCGTGACGGCCACCGCGCCGTGGGCGTGTGGCCACTGAGCCTCCGCCGGATGAACGCGGTCCGTCGGGCCGCCGACAGGACTGATCAAGGCCCGCCGGATCTGACAGGATGAACGGCGAGTCCAGAGTGTGAACGACATCGGTACGTGAACAGCGGTACATGAACGGCAGTGAGGAGATCGCGGTGGCGGGTATGTCGGCGGGACGGTCAGCCCTGCGGATGGGCCCCGCGGAGCTGGTGCAGGCGGCGGCCATGGCCCGCCGCTTCTACCTCGAGGGCAAGTCCAAGATCCAGATCGCCGAGGAGTTCGGCGTGAGCCGCTTCAAGGTGGCCCGGGTCCTGGAGACCGCACTGGAGCGCGACCTCGTGCGCATCGAGATCCGCGTACCGGCCGAGCTGGACGCCGAGCGCTCCGACGCGCTCCGCGCCCGCTACGGGCTCCGTCACGCCGTCGTCGTCGAATCCCCGGCCGAGGGCGAGGAGGAGTCGCCCGACCCGGAGAACCTCGGCGAGGTCGCGGCCGACCTGCTCGGCGAGCTCGTCACCGAGGGCGACGTCCTCGGTCTGGCCTGGGGCCGCTCCACCATCCACATGGCGGCCGCCCTCGACCGGCTGCCGCCGTGCACGGTCGTCCAGCTCACCGGCGTGTACGACGCGGGGACCGCCGAGCGCGGCTCCGTCGAGGCGGTACGCCGCGCCGCCCAGGTCTCCGGCGGCGAGGCCCACCCGATCTACGCGCCGATGCTGCTCCCCGACCCGGCGACGGCGGCCGCACTGCGCAGCCAGACCGGCATCGCCCGGGCCTTCGAGTACTTCGACAAGGTGACCGTCGCCTGTGTCTCCATCGGCTCCTGGGAGCCGGGCATCTCGACCGTCCACGACATGCTCTCCGACGAGGAGCGCGCCCACTACGCCTCGCTCGGCGTCGCCGCCGAGATGTCCGCGCACCTCTTCGACGCCGAGGGCCGCCGGGTCGGGCGCGATCTGGGCGAGCGCTGCATCACCGTCGAGGCGGACCGGCTGCGCCGGATCCCCGAGGTCGTGGCGATCGCCGGCGGCCAGCGCAAGGCGGCGGCGATCGGCGCGGTGCTCCGCTCCGGGCTCGTCACCAGCTTGGTGACCGACCGGGCCGCGGCGGACTTCCTCCTCACGGAGTCGAGCCCGGGCACCCACCCGGCCCTCGACCGCACGGACCCCGACTACAGCTGAGACGGCACGGCCCCGACACCAGGGCGTCGACTTCCGGCCTCACCGTGCCGACTCCCGGCGCCACGGCGTCGACTTCCGGCCCCACCGTGCCGACTCCCGGCGCCACGGCGTCGGCCCACGGCACCAGGATGCGGGCCACCGTCCGCCGCCGGGGCGGCGCGCCCGTAGCGGGCCACGGGTGGCGCGGTGGCAGCATCGGGGCATGATCCTCAGGTGCGCGCGGGCCGCGCTCGCGCTGCTCGCCGGCGTCTCGCTCCTCCTCACCGGCTGCTCGGGCGGCGAGACCGACCCGACCCCGCGCGGCGGGACCGCCGTCGCCTCCGCGTCGGCGAGCAGGGCGTCCACGCTGCCGGTGGTCCAGGCCGCGGATCTTCCTCCCGAAGCGCGCGAGACGCTCGCCCTCATCGAGCGGGGCGGGCCCTATCCGTACGCCAAGGACGGCGCCGTCTTCGGCAACTTCGAGCGGATCCTGCCGAGGAAGCCGCGCGGGCACTACCGCGAGTACACGGTCCGGACGCCCGGCGAACACGATCGCGGTGCGCGGCGCATCGTCACGGGCCGGACCGGGGAGACGTACTACACCGACGACCACTACCAGAGCTTCCGGGAGGTGGTCGGCTCATGAACGCGACCCACGGCACGGGCCACGGGGCCCCCGACCTTTCCCGTCCCGTCCTGCTCGACCTGCACGGAGTCACCGACAAGAACGCCTTCATGAACCGCTGCGTGCGCGCACTCCCGCTGCCCGTCTGGTTCGGGCGGAACTGGGACGCCCTCGCCGACTGCCTCGCCGATATGCGCCGCCCCATGGCGATCGTGGTGACCGGCTGGCAGGCTTATGCCGAGGCCAGTCCCGACGACTGGGCGATCGCCGAGGAGGTGTTCTCCGCGGCGTCCCGCGCCAGCGCCGAAGGTCTCACGGTCCTCCTCTCGCTCGGTCATTTGGAGGATCCCACAGGCAAGCCCACGCAAGGCTCGGACGATTAGCCCGGGGCAGGAATTCACACCGGCGTGGGACAATGAACTACGTGCTTTTTCCCCTGGCTGAAATGCCTAGGGGCCGATCCGAACGACTGGGATGTCAGCACGTGCGTTTCCTCAATGACGTCAAGCCGCCCTACGACCTGACGTACGACGATGTGTTCATGGTGCCGAGCCGCTCGGCCGTCGGTTCCCGCCAGGCGGTGGACCTCTCCTCGCCGGACGGATCCGGGACGACCATCCCGCTCGTCGTGGCCAACATGACCGCGATCGCCGGCCGCCGGATGGCCGAGACCGTCGCCCGCCGTGGCGGCCTGGTCGTCATCCCGCAGGACATCCCGATCGAGGTCGTCACCGACGTCATCGCCTGGGTCAAGAGCCGTCACCACGTGCTCGACACCCCGATCGTCCTCGAGCCGCACCAGACCGTCGCCGACGCGCTCTCGCTGCTGCCGAAGCGCGCCCACGACGCCGGTGTCGTCGTCGACGAGAACCGCCGCCCGGTGGGCGTCGTCACCGACGCCGACCTCTCCGGAGTGGACCGCTTCACCCAGCTCTCCGAGGTCATGTCCAAGGACCTGCTGCTCCTGGACGCCGACATCGACCCGCGCGAGGCGTTCAACACCCTCGACGCCGCCAACCGCCGCTATGCCCCGGCCGTGGACGCCGACGGCAAGCTGGTCGGCATCCTCACCCGCAAGGGCGCGCTGCGCGCGACGCTGTACAGCCCCGCCGTCGACAAGAACGGTCAGCTGCGCATCGCCGCCGCCGTCGGCATCAACGGCGACGTGGCGGGCAAGGCCAAGCAACTGCTCGACGCGGGCGTCGACACGCTCGTCATCGACACCGCCCACGGCCACCAGGAGTCGATGATCTCCGCCATCCGGACCGTGCGGGCGCTCGACCCGCAGGTCCCGATCGTCGCGGGCAACATCGTCGCCGCCGAGGGCGTCAAGGACCTCATCGAGGCGGGCGCCGACATCATCAAGGTCGGCGTCGGCCCCGGCGCCATGTGCACCACCCGCATGATGACCGGCGTCGGCCGCCCGCAGTTCTCGGCCGTCCTGGAGTGCGCCGCCGAGGCGAAGAAGTACGGCAAGCACGTCTGGGCCGACGGTGGCGTCCGGCACCCGCGCGATGTCGCCATGGCGCTCGCCGCCGGTGCCTCCAACGTGATGATCGGCTCGTGGTTCGCCGGTACGTACGAGTCCCCGGGCGACCTCCAGCACGACGCCAAGGGGCGTGCGTACAAGGAGTCCTTCGGCATGGCCTCGGCCCGCGCGGTCAGGAACCGCACCTCCGACGAGTCCGCCTACGACCGCGCCCGCAAGGCGCTGTTCGAGGAGGGCATCTCCACCTCGCGCATGTTCCTCGACCCGGCCCGTCCGGGCGTCGAGGACCTGATCGACTCGATCATCGCGGGCGTCCGCTCCTCCTGCACCTACGCCGGTGCCGGCTCGCTCGCCGAGTTCGAGGAGAAGTCCGTGGTCGGCATCCAGTCCGCCGCCGGCTACGCCGAGGGCAAGCCGCTGCACGCCAGCTGGAGCTAGGCACGCCCTCAGTCCGCGCACGCTGAGAGAGCCGTGGGCCCCCGGGAGTTCGTTCCCCGGGGGCCCACGGCGTTTCCGTAGGTCGCCGTGCGGATGCCCTCCTCGTCAGCGGCCCGGTGCCGTGGGAGGGCCGGCCGGGAAAGGCCCCGGTGCCGTGGGCAGGCCGGCCGGGACGTACGGCCGGAGGGCCTCCGCCACCGCCGCCGCGATCCGGGCGTGTCCCCGGTCGTCCGGGTGCAGTCCGTCCGCCAGGTGCTCCGGGCCGAGCAGCGGCCGTCCCGGGAGGACCAGGAGGCGCCTGTCGCCCTCCGCCGCCAGATCCCGGCCCGCCCGCTCCATCGCCCCGCGCAGCTCCGTGAGGGTCGCTCCGAGGGCGTTGCGGGTGTGCTCCGCCTCCGGGCGCAGCACGGGCGAGACGATCAGCAGCGGGGTTTCCGGATGCCCCCGGCGCACCAGGGCGACGAAGGCCCGGACGGTGGCGTACAGCCAGTCGGTGGTCGCGGGCACCCGTGACCAGCAGTTGGTGCCGAACGCGAGCGTGATCAACTCGCCCGGGAGCCGCGCCAGGTGCTCGGCCAGGGGCAACTCGCCCCGCGCCCCGCCCGCGTACCCGAGGTTCACCGGGTCGAGCCCCAGCAGCCGTCCCGCCGTCGCGGGCCAGGAGAGGGCCGGGCGGGTCGACCACCAGCCCTCGGTGATGGAGTCGCCGTGGACCAGCCAGCGGGGCCGGACGGGAGCGGGGGAGAGGGCGCCGCCGACGGCCCGCAGGGCGAGCGGCAGGGGTGCCTGGCCCTCCGGGAGGTGGACGGTGAAGACACCGCCGCCCGGGGGCAGCGGGAGCGTGACGGTGGCCTCGGCGGCCGGGGCGGCGCAGGTCTCGCCGACGAGCCGCGTCCCGCTCCAGACGGCGAAGCAGTGGCGCAGGCCGCCGAGGGGGTCGTCCGGCTCCGGTACGGCCGCCCGGTAGCGGAGCCGCACCGCGCGCGTACCGGGCGCGGCCGTGAACTCGAGCCGTACGCCGATGGGCAGCGCGGCCCGCTCGGCGATGTCCCACGGCAGCCGCTCCAGGTCCGCCGGGTCGGCCCGCACCGGCCGGCCGTGGTCGATCCAGGCCGTGCCGCGCAGGAAGGGTGCCGGGTCGCACCAGCCCACCGGGGCCTCCGTCGGTGAGGTGGTCGGGAGCGCGAAGTGTGGGTCATCGGCCATGAGGAGTCCATGCGCGTGGGAGCGCCGGTTCACACCCCGATGTGTCGATTCATGCGGGGGAGCGCAATGTTTACCCGTCTGCGCCCGAAGCGCGCAATGATCATCCGCCACTGCGCAACAACCCTGCATTACGAGTGCGAACCTCGGGCGTTTAGGCTCGTGCCTCGTACCAGGAGTGGCGGCGACCGCCTGCTCGGCGGTTCCCCTTCCCCCGTGGGTCTGACTCGTCATGCCCACGTACCGCTGCGGTCGTCTCCGTACCCACAGGCAGTCATAAGGAGCCTCCGCAGTGCTGGATCAAGGCGTAGCCCCGCCGGTCGACGACACGGCCACCCCCAAGACCTCCGCTCTTCGTGCTCTGACCCGCCGCAAGCCGGTGGAACAGCTGGTCGCAGAGGGTGGTCAGGGTGAGGGCGGCAGTCTCCGCCGCTCACTCTCGATGTGGCAGCTGACCATGATCAGCATCGGCGCCACGCTCGGCACGGGCATCTTCGTGGTGCTCGGCGAGGCGGTTCCGCTGGCGGGACCTGCGGTCACCGTCGCCTTCGTCTTCGCCGGCCTCACGGCGCTGTTCTCCGCCCTCTCGTACGCCGAGCTGGCCGGCACCATCCCCGTCGCGGGATCCTCCTACTCGTATGCGTACGCAACGATGGGCGAAGTCGTCGCCTGGATCTGCGGCTGGTGTCTGCTCCTGGAGTACGGCGTCTCCATCGCGGCCGTGGCCGTCGGCTGGGGCGACTACCTCAACGAGCTCCTCGACGGAACGATCGGCGTCACGCTCCCCACGGCGCTCACCGCGCCCCCCGGCGACGGCGGCGTGTTCAACCTGCCGGCCCTGATCGTCGTGGTTCTCGCGATGCTGTTCCTGCTCGGCGGCGCCCGCGAGTCCGCCCGAGCCAACACGATCATGGTGTTCGTCAAGTTCGCCTCGCTCGCGCTGTTCTGCGCGGTCGGCTTCATAGGCTTCAAGTCCGGCAACTTCTCGGACTTCATGCCCCTCGGGGCGAGCAGCATCGGCGCCGCGGGAGCCATCCTGTTCTTCTCGTACATCGGCTTCGACGCGGCCTCCACGGCCGGCGAGGAGGCCAAGAACCCCAAGCGCGACCTGCCCCGGGCGATCATGCTCTCCCTGCTGATCGTCACCGCGCTGTACGTGCTCGTCGCCTTCGTCGCCGTCGGCGCCTGGGACTGGAAGAAGTTCGCGGACACCGACGCGACACTCGCCGCGATCATGAACGACGTCACCGGCCAGAGCTTCTGGGGCACCCTGCTCGCCGCCGGCGCCGTCATCTCCATCGCCAGCGTCGTCCTGACCGTCCTCTACGGTCAGACCCGCATCCTCTTCGCCATGTCCCGCGACGGCCTCGTCCCCAAGGTCTTCGGCAAGGTCCACGCCAAGACCGGCACGCCGCGCGCCAACACGGTGATCGTCTCGCTCTTCTGCGGGTTCCTCGCCGCCGCCGTCCCGCTCGGTGAGCTGGTCAACGCCACGAGCATCGGCACGCTCTTCGCGTTCGCCCTGGTCAACGTCGCCGTGGTGGTGCTCCGCTACCGCCGCCCGGACATGGACCGCTCGTTCAAGGTGGCGCTCGGCCCGGTCTTCCCGATCCTCGGCTTCGTCTTCTGCGCGTACAGCATGTACAAGCTCGACATGATCACCTGGGTGTACTTCGGTTGCTGGATGGCCGCCGGTCTCGTGTTCTACTTCGTGTACGGCATGCGCCGCTCCCGACTGGCTTCCGAACAGAAGTGATCCACCCGTAGTGCGACTCAACGACCTCGACGAACGCATCGTCCACGCCCTCGCGGAAGACGCCCGCCGCAGCTACGCCGACATCGGCATGCTCGTCGGACTCTCCGCCCCCGCCGTGAAGCGGCGCGTGGACCGGCTCCGGGCCGAGGGTGCCATCACCGGTTTCACCGTACGGGTGGACCCGGCGGCGCTCGGCTGGGAGACCGAGGGCTTCGTCGAGATCTACTGCCGCCACAACACCTCGCCGGACGACATCAGGCGAGGCCTGGAGCGGTACCCCGAGGTGGTGTCCGCGTCGACCGTCACCGGTGACGCGGACGCCGTCGTCCAGGTCTTCGCCTCGGACATGCGGCACTTCGAGCGGGTCCTCGAGCGGATCGCGGGCGAGCCGTTCGTGGAGCGGACCAAGTCCGTCCTGGTGCTCTCCCCGCTGCTGCGGCGCTTCTCCTCGGGCTCGCCCGCGTAGGGCCTGTTCCTTGGATCAGGCCCCAGCCCTGCGGGGCTCGGGCCGTCGGGGCGGCGCGGGCCGTGGTTCCCGCGCCGCCCTTCGCCCGCCCACCCCCGTGGGGCGGTCTATTCGGTCGGGTACACGAACTCCCAGGGCGTGACCTTGAAGTCGCCCGTGCCCTTCTCGACCTTCTCGAACGGCGCGCCGCTGAGGCACGGCGGGACCTTGTCCTTCTGCGGGTCGGCGGTCATCCAGGTGTAGCCGAGCCGGTCGCCGCCGGCGTCGTCGTGGACCGTGACGCCGACGCGCGCCTTCCGGAACTCCTTCACATCGGTCTCCACGACGACACCGGAGACGACGGCCACCTTCCCGCCCGTGGCGAGACAGTCGACCTTCACCTCGGCGTACCCGCCCCAGTCGCCCTTGTAGTGGCTGAAGCGGAAGGTGCCGGTGGCCTTCTTCGGATCCTGCCGGTTCTGTTCGGCCAGATGCGCGTCGAAGGAGAAGGTGATGTCGTCGCCGGCGGGCCGGTGCAGCTTGGCCGTGCCGGTCAGCGCGGCGGCCTCCGAGAGGGCGGCCGGGGCCGCGGCGGGGGCGGGAGCGTGGTCCGAAGAGGCGATGGCGACACCCCCGGCCCCCAAGGTGAGCAGAATCGCGGCGGTGACGGCGACGGTCTTCGTACGACGGTTCATGGTTCCCCGGTCCTTTCGGCTGGTCCGGCCGCTCGACCGGACGACCACCACTCTTTCGCGGTGCCCGCCGCCCGGCGTCGCGCCGCAGGACGGTTCCGTCTCCGCCGCGTGGCGGGGGAGCCCTGGTACCCGGGGAGGAGCCGCACGCAATGAATCGCTGCCCCTCCGGACGATCGCGCAACGGTTCGACGGTCGGTCCGCAACGCTGCCGTCTTGTCCCGACGGAGCGCGAAACCGTACCGTTTTTGACGTCTTCCCCTTGTATTCCGACCCCCCCGAGGATCACTCATGTCCGCGCTGCGCATCGCCCTGCTCCAGAGCTCCGGTGAGCTCGGTGACGTGGCCGCCAATCTCAAGATCCTCGACGAGGCCGCCGGCCGCGCCGCCGCCGCCGGCGCGGGCCTGCTGCTCGCCCCCGAGCTCTTCCTCACCGGCTACGCCATCGGCGCCGACATGGCACGCCTGGCCGAGCCGGCCGACGGCCCCTCCGCCCGCGCCGTCGCGGCCGTCGCCGTGCGCCACGGCCTGGCCGTCGGCTACGGCTACCCGGAGCGGAACACCGAGCGGCACGGGGTCCTGCACAACTCCGCCCAGCTCATCGGCGCCGACGGCGAGGTGCTCGCGCACTACCGCAAGACCCACCTCTACGGCGGCTTCGAGACCCAGTGGTTCACGCCCGGCGACGACAGCGTCGCGCAGGCGGAGATCGACGGCCTCACCGTCGGTCTGATGATCTGCTACGACGTCGAGTTCCCCGAGAACGTCCGGGCGCAGGCGCTGGCCGGTACGGACCTCCTCCTCGTACCGACCGCGCTCATGCACCCCGCCGAGATCGTCGCCGAGTCCGTCGTGCCCGTACGCGCCTTCGAGAACCAGCTCTACATCGCGTACGCCAACCGGACCGGCCCCGAGGGCGATTTCGAGTTCGTCGGCCTCTCCACGCTCGCGGGCCCCGACGGCACCGCCCGGGCCCGCGCCGGCCGCGGCGAGGACCTCGTCGTCGGCGACGTCGACCCCGCCTTCCTGGCGGCCTCGCGGACGAGCAACCCGTACCTCGCCGACCGCCGCCCCGGGCTCTACGGCTCCCTCGTCTGAGCCGCCCCCTCCCGCCTTCCCGACCTGCCTCACCTTTTCCGTGCAAGGAGTCCGTACCCCATGACGTCCACGGTGCCCACGACCGCCGTTCCGCACAGCGACGGCCAGCCGCCGATCACCATGTTCGGTCCGGACTTCCCGTACGCCTACGACGACTTCCTGGCCCACCCGGCCGGGCTCGGCCAGATACCGGCGACCGAGCACGGCACCGAGGTCGCCGTCATCGGTGGCGGGCTCTCCGGCATCATCGCCGCGTACGAGCTGATGAAGATGGGCCTCAAGCCCGTCGTCTACGAGGCGGACCAGATCGGCGGCCGGCTGCGGACCGTGGGCTTCGAGGGCACCGCCACCGAGGGCCTCACCGCCGAGATGGGCGCCATGCGCTTCCCGCCCTCGTCGACCGCGCTCCAGCACTACATCGACCTGGTCGGCCTGGAGACCACGCCCTTCCCGAACCCGCTGGCCGAGTCGACCCCGTCGACCGTCGTCGACCTCAAGGGCGAGTCCCACTACGCCACCACCGTCGACGACCTCCCGCAGGTCTACCGCGACGTGATGAACGCGTGGAACGCCTGCCTGGACGAGGGCGCCGACTTCTCCGACATGAACCAGGCCATGCGCGAGCGGGACGTCCCGCGCATCCGTGAGATCTGGTCGAAGCTCGTCGAGAAGCTCGACAACCAGACCTTCTACGGCTTCCTCTGCGAGTCGGAGTCCTTCAAGTCCTTCCGGCACCGGGAGATCTTCGGCCAGGTCGGCTTCGGCACCGGCGGCTGGGACACCGACTTCCCGAACTCCATCCTGGAGATCCTCCGCGTCGTCTACACCGAGGCCGACGACCACCACCGCGGCATCGTGGGCGGCTCGCAGCAGCTGCCGCTGCGCCTCTGGGAGCGCGAGCCGGAGAAGATCGTCCACTGGGCGCAGGGCACCTCGCTCAGCTCGCTGCACGAGGGCGCCCCGAAGCCGGCCGTGACCCGGCTGAACCGGACCGCCGGCAACCGGATCACCGTCACCGACGCCTCCGGCGACATCCGCACGTACCAGGCGGCGATCTTCACCGCGCAGTCCTGGATGCTGCTCTCCAAGATCGCCTGTGACGACTCGCTCTTCCCGATCGACCACTGGACGGCGATCGAGCGCACCCACTACATGGAGTCGTCGAAGCTCTTCGTCCCGGTCGACCGGCCGTTCTGGCTGGACAAGGACGAGGAGACCGGCCGGGACGTCATGTCGATGACGCTCACCGACCGGATGACCCGCGGCACGTACCTCCTGGACGACGGCCCGGACAAGCCGGCCACCATCTGCCTCTCGTACACCTGGTGCGACGACAGCCTGAAGTGGCTGCCGCTCTCCGCGAACGAGCGGATGGAGGTCATGCTGAAGTCGCTCGGGGAGATCTACCCGAAGGTCGACATCCGGAAGCACATCATCGGCAACCCCGTGACGGTCTCCTGGGAGAACGAGCCCTACTTCATGGGCGCGTTCAAGGCGAACCTGCCCGGTCACTACCGCTACCAGCGGCGCCTGTTCACCCACTTCATGCAGGACCGGCTGCCCGAGGACAAGCGGGGCATCTTCCTCGCCGGCGACGACATCTCCTGGACGGCCGGCTGGGCCGAGGGCGCGGTGCAGACGGCGCTCAACGCCGTCTGGGGCGTGATGCACCACTTCGGTGGCGCCACCGACGGCACCAACCCGGGTCCGGGCGACGTGTACGACGAGATCGCCCCGGTCGAGCTGCCGGAGGACTGACCTCCAGAGGTCTCAGGGCCTGGTGAGCGGGGTGAGCAGCATCCGCCCCACCAGGCCCACCGACCGGTCGAGACGTTCCCTGAACTCCTCGGCCAGGTCGGGCAGTTCGCGCAGCTGCCAGAGCGAGCGGGCGGCCAGCCAGGCCCCGTCACGGGCCCGGTCCAGGCTCCAGCAGCCCAGCAGATGCGTCAGCGGGTCCGTGACCTCCAGCAGGTCCGGGCCCGGCATCACCTCCTCGCGGATCCGCTCCTCCAGGAGCACGAGGATGTCACCGACGCGGTCGAACTCGTCCTCCAGATCCGCCGGCGCGCACTCGAGCGTCCGGCAGGTGTCGACGACGGCGAGCGCGAGGTCGTGCCCGATGTGCGCGTTGATCCCGGCCAGCGCGAACTGCAGCGGGCGTACGCCGGGATGGCGCCGGTAGTGGAAGAGGGGCCGCCAGCAGGCCGGAGCGGGGCTGCCGGTGGCGACGGACTCGACGACCGAGAGGTAGCGCTCGGCGAAGCGCACGTCGAGGGTCGCGGCCGCCCGGCGGTCGGTGAAGGTGCCGGACTCGATGGCGTGCCCGATCTCCTCCGTGACCGTCAGATAGACCCGGTTGAAGACGGCGACACCGTCGGTCGGATGCCAGGCCGAACGGATGGTGCGCATCCGCTCGACCACCGGGTCGACGGCGGTGAACTGCCCGATCTGCGTGGTCTGCGCCATGAGGGCAGCGTCCCAGGAGCCGGGCCCGGGAGGGAACACCCCGGGCCCGGCTTACCCAGAACGGGCGAATCACTCAGTTCTTCGACAGCGGTTCCTCGCCGGACGTGCTCTCGTACGAGCTGGTCCCGGAGTCGAGCAGGGGCTCCTGCTCCTTGAGGTGGGCCGGGGCGAACGCGCGCAGCACGTGGTAGCCGGTGATCACGACGATCGTGCCGAGCGCGATGCCGCCGAGCTCGAAGGTGTCGGTGAAGGTCAGCTTCACTCCGCCGACGCCGATGATGATGCCGGCGGCGGCCGGGACCAGGTTGAGCGGGTTGCGCAGATCCACCTTGGCGTTGATCCAGATCTGGGCGCCGAGCAGGCCGATCATGCCGTACAGGATCACGGTGATGCCGCCGAGGACACCGCCGGGGATCGCGGCGACGACCGCGCCGAACTTCGGGCAGAGGCCGAAGAGCAGGGCGAAGCCCGCGGCGGCCCAGTAGGCGGCGGTCGAGTAGACGCGGGTGGCGGCCATGACGCCGATGTTCTCGGAGTACGTGGTGTTCGGCGGGCCGCCGACGGCCGTCGACAGCATCGAGGCGGCGCCGTCCGCGGCGATCGCGGTGCCGAGCTGGTCGTCGAGCGGCTTGCCGGTCATCTCGCCGACGGCCTTGACGTGTCCGGCGTTCTCGGCGATCAGGGCGATGACGACGGGCAGCGCGACCAGGATGGCGGACCACTCGAAGCTCGGGCCGTGGAACGAGGGCAGGCCGATCCAGTCGGCCGTGGAGACCCCGGAGAGGTCGAGCCGCCAGTGGTCGGTGACCTGGCCGCTCGGGGACATCGAGTGGATCCTGCCGAAGACCAGGTCGAAGACCCAGGAGATGCCGTAGCCGAAGATCAGGCCGAGGAAGATCGCGATCCGGGACCAGAAGCCCCGCAGACAGACCACGGCGAGACCGGTGAACAGCATCACGAGGAGCGCCGTCCACTGGTCCTGCGGCCAGTACGTCGCCGCGGTGACCGGCGCTAGGTTGAAGCCGATCAGCATGACGACGGCGCCGGTCACGACCGGGGGCATCGCCGCGTGGATGATCCGCGCCCCGAACTTCCGGACCGCGAGACCCGCGAGGAAGAGCACCGCTCCCACGACCAGGACCGCGCCCGTCACGGTGGCGCTGCTGCCACCGGAGGCCCGGATGGCGGCGGCGACACCGACGAAGGAGAGCGAGCAGCCCAGGTAGGAGGGGACGGTGCCGCGGGTCGCGAGGAGGAAGATCGCGGTCGCGACACCGGACATCATGATCGCCAGGTTCGGGTCGAGGCCCATGAGCACCGGGGCCACGAACGACGCCCCGAACATGGCCACCACGTGCTGGGCGCCGAGGCCCACCGTGCGGGGCCAGGAGAGCCGTTCGTCCGGGCGGACGACCGCTCCGGGAGCGGGTGTCCGCCCGTCGCCGTGCAGACTCCAGCGCACGCCGAGGTTCATGAGGTCGCTCCCGTTCTCCGGTTCCGGCGGCCGCGTCGTGACCGCAAAAGATCAGCCATATGGTATGCGCCACCGCAGGGCGGAGCCGCGCACCGGAGGCCGGGGCCCGACCGACCGCCGGCCGCCGAGCGGGGCTCCGTGCCGGAGCCCGTGGCCCGACCGAGGGGAGGGCGTCAGGACGTGCTCGGCGGATCGTGCCCCGATCGGCCGGGGACGTCAGCCGCCGACCGGACCGGATGCCTTCGCCCGGGCGCCGTCCGCCGCCGGTGTCGACGCCGTCTGCCGGCCGGCCGTCCTCAGTACCCCCGCGCCGGCCACCAGACCCAGCGTGAGCAGGGTGACCAGGCCGAAGGAGACGACGAGGGAGGTCGCGTCGGCGATGCCGCCGATCGCCGAGGGGGCGATCAGACCCGAGGTGTACGTGATGGTGGCGACGCCCGCGATGGCCTGGCTGGGGTTCGGGCCGCTGCGACCGGCGGCCGCGAAGGCGAGAGGGACCACGACGGCGATCCCGAGCCCGATGAGGCCGAATCCGGCCATCGCCACGGCGGCGTGCGGGGCGAACACCACCATGAGCCCGCCGACGGTCGCGGCGACGCCCCCGACGCGTACGGTACGGACCGCCCCGAAGCGGTCCACGACCCGGTCGCCGGCGAGCCGCGCCACGGCCATCGTCAGCGCGAAGGCGGTGGTGGAGGCGGCCGCGAGCCCGGCCGAGCTGCCCAGCGCGTCCCGGAGGTAGACGGCCGACCAGTCGAGGCTGGCGCCCTCCGCGAAGACGGCGCAGAAACCGATGGCGCCGATGACCAGGGCGGACCTGGGCGGCAGCGCGAACCGGGGCGGGGCCTCCTCGTCCGGGGTGCTCCGCACGTCGAGGACGCCCTGGCAGAAGAGCAGGCCGAGCGCGGTGAGGAGCAGGGCCGCGACGAGGTGGTGGAGCCGGGCGTCGCCGCCGAGGTGGGCGACGACCGTGCCGGCGGCGGAGCCGATGAGGGCGCCGACGCTCCACATGCCGTGCAGGCTCGACATGATCGACTTGCCCAGTCGGTTCTCGGTCTCGACGCCGAGCGCGTTCATCGCGACGTCGGACATGCCCGCCGTGGCGCCGTACACGAAGAGCGCCCCGCACAGCCCCCAGATGTTCGGCGCGATCGAGGGCAGCGTCAGCGAGAGCGTCCACAGGGCGAGCAGGCCGCGCAGCGCCGTGCGGGCGCCGAAGCGGTGGCCGATGGCTCCGGCGAGCGGCATCGCGAGCGAGGCGCCGAGCGCGGGGAAGGCGAGCGCGAGCCCGAGCTGTCCGGCGCTGACGCCCGCGTGTTCCTGGATCCAGGGGATGCGGGTCGCGAAGCTGCCGGTGACGGCGCCATGGACGCAGAACACGGCGGCGACGGCGAAGCGCGCCCGCCGCAGGCGATCGGTGCTGGTGACGGTCTCCGCCGCCATGGGCCCCTCCCGGTGGTCGTGGTGTGTCGCGTAAACTATCAGGAACCCTGCCTGATAAATAGGCCGCGGTGGGGAGAGCCGCTCCCCACGAGTCTGAGAGGATCGCCGCATGGCCGCATCCCCGAGCACCGCACGAGCCATCAACGACCGGCTCGCCCTGCGACTGCTCCAGGACGAGGGCCCGCTGACGGCCACTCAGCTCAAGGCTCTCACCGGACTCTCCCGGCCCACCGTCGCCGACCTCGTCGAACGGCTCCAGGGCTCCGGGCTCGTCCATGTCGTCGGGGAGTCGGGAGCCGAGCGCCGCGGCCCCAACGCCAAGCTGTACGGGATCGTCGCCGACCGCGCGCACCTCGCCGCCCTCGACGTCCGCACCCGCTCCGTCTCCGTCACCGTCTCCGACCTGCTCGGCACCACCCTCGCCGAGGCGTCCGCGCCCGTCGGCGACGACACCGGCACGGGGCCGGCCGTCGAGAAGGCGGTCACGCTCCTGGAGCGGACCGTGAAGGAGGCGGGTGCCGACCGGCTGCACAGCGTGGCCGTCGGAGCCCCCGGGCTCATCGACCCGGCCACCGGGGAGCTGCGCGACTCCACGGGGCTGCCCGCCTGGCACCGGAGGCTCGTCGCCGTCCTTCAGGAGCGGCTGCCTGCCCGTGTCCTCGTCGAGAACGAGACCAACCTCGCCGCCGTCGCCGAACTCCGCGAGGGCGCGGCCCGCGACCGGGAGGACTTCGTCCTGCTCTGGCTCGGCCAGGGCGTCGGCGCCGCCGTCGTCCTCGACGGGCGGCTGCGCCGCGGGGCGTCCGGCGGGGCCGGTGAGATCGGCTTCCTTCCCGTCCCCGGCACCTCGGGGCTGCCCTCGGCCACCGGCTGCGACGGCGGCTTCCACGAACTGGCCTGCGCGGCCGCCGTCGAGGCCCTCGCCGCCGCCCACGGGCTCGACCCTGTCGACGCGCTCGCCTCGGGCCACGGCCCCTTCCTCGACGCCCTCGCCCGCCGCCTCGCCGTCGGAGCGGCCGCGGTCGTCTCCGTGCTGGACCCCGGCTGTGTGGTCCTCGGCGGGGAGACCGGTCACCAGGGCGGCGCGGGACTCGCCGCGCGTGTGGAGTCCGAACTCGTGGCCCTCTCGCCCCTCCGTACGGAGGTCAGGCCCAGCAGCCTCGGCGACACGGCCGTCCTCCGCGGCGCCCTGCTGCGCGCCCGCGACGCGGCCCAGGACGAGCTGTTCCCGTAGACCGGACGGGACGGGACCGGCCGCCGGGGAACGCCTCCGCGCCGCGCCCCGGACAGGGGGGCGCGGCGCGGCGGGGGCCCGGCGGCGGCAAGGGCCGTGATTCCGCCGCCGGGGGTTCGAGAGGGGTGGGTCAGCAGGTGCCGAGGTCCTTCCAGACGCCCCACTCGCCGGTCTTGCCCGGCTCCTCGTTCTGGGTCCACCACTGGGCCCGCCACTTGCGGCCGATGTGGGAGACCTCGTTGCCCGCGTTGTAGATCGTGCCGGCCACGTACGCCGGGAGCGAGCCGCAGCCGGTGGGCGGCGTCGTCGGAGGCGTGGTCGGGGGAGTCGTCGGCGGGGTGGTGGGGGGTGTGGTCGGCGGGGTCGTCGGCGGCGTCGTGGAGCCCGGCTCCACCACCGTCGTACCGCGCGCCAGGTCACCGGCGAGGGCGTACGTCGTGCCGTTGATGTTCACCGTCCAGTTGGACGGGGTGGACACCGGCAGGTAGTAGTTGAACGCCAGGTCGACCGTGGCGCCCGGGGCGAGCGACTGCCAGGCCGGGAGCTTCAGGGAGACGCGGTGGAAGTCGCCCTTCAGGCCGCCCACGTTGGAGCCCGTGTGGTCGCTGCTGATGACCTTCGTGCCGAAGCCCGACTGGTCGGAGGCGTTGGCCGGCGCGGAGGTCCCGTAGTCGAACTGGAACTCAGTGCCGCCCGGCAGCGTCGTCGCCGTGTTGTTGGTGATCTTGATCTTCGGAGTGATCGGGTAGTTCGAGTCGCCCAGCTTGAACTCGGTGAACCGGGCGTCGATCTTGACGGCCTGGGTCGGCAGCGCCTTGTTCGACTTCTTCGCGCCGTACGGGGTGGCCGCCTTGAACTTGTCGTACATCAGCGAGGTGAGCGTGGAGCCCATCTCGTACTGGCCCTTGGCGGCGTTCCAGGCGTAGTCGCCGGCCATCTCCCAGACCATCGTGCCGCCGATGCCCTTGTTCACCACGTAGTCGGCCTTGGCGGCCACCGACTGCTCGTCCTCGGTGGAGAGGAAGACCTTCTTCTGCGCGTTCCACAGCCACGGCGCGACCAGGGTCGAGTCGTACTTGCGGGCGTAGGTGCCGGTCAGCGTGGTGTTCGCCGGGAAGCCGTACTGGGTGACGTAGTCGCCGACGATCCCCTTCTCGAGGTTCTTGGCGTGCCACATCGGGTTGGACCCGGCGGGCGACTCGGCACCGTTGGTGTCCTTGTCGTGCCACAGGTTGTCGATGCCGACGGCGCCGTCACCGCACTTGGTCAGACCGGCTCCGGCCGGGCAGGTGGCCGCGGAGGCCTTGCCCCAGAGGCCGTCGGTGCCGCCCTGCACGTTCTTGTGGCCGCGGGTGTAGTAGGGCAGGCCGATGTTGATGCGGCCGGCCGGCATCGAGCCGCGGAAGTAGTGGTACGCCCAGTCGGTGTTGAGGTACCCGATGCCGCCGTACTGCGCCGAGCCGTAGACGTTGGCCGCGGCGAGCTCGCCGTCCTTGCCGTCGTCGAAGAGGGAGGCGTTGGGCCCGACGTACTCGTTCCAGGCGCCGTGCAGGTCGTAGGACATGATGTTGACGTAGTCCAGGTACTTCTGCACCTGGAAGGTCTCCATGCCGCGCAGCAGGTAGCCGGAGGAGGGGGCGGCGACGGTCAGCAGGTAGTGCTTGCCGTCGGCGGCGCCGGCCGTGTCCAGCTTCTCGCGCAGGGACTTCATCAGCGCGGCGTAGCCCTCGACGAGCCCGGCGCGGCGCGCGTTGGCGAACTGCCAGTCGAGCGGGTTTCCGGCGTCCTTCATGGTGGTCGGGTACTCGTAGTCGATGTCGACTCCGTTGAACCCGTACTTCCGGATGAAGTCGACGGCCGAGGTGGCGAAGGTGTCGATCCCGGCCTGGTTGACCGAACCGTCGGCGTTGGTGGCCATCGAGTAGAAGCCGCCGGAGTTCACCCGGTCACCGTTGTCCGCGAAGTAGCCGCCGGTCTCCGCCCAGCCGCCGACCGAGATCAGCGTCTTCACGTCCGGGTGCTGCTTCTTGAACTTGTTGAGCAGGTTGAAGTGGCCCTTGTAGGCGTACGCGGGGTCCATCTCGGCTCCGGCGACACCGGGCCAGGTCATCCCGGTGGCCGCGTTGTCCGGACCGTCCGCGCCGACGGAGAGCTTGTTGTCCCCGTTGATGTGGCCGAAGGCGTAGTTGATGTGGGTGATCTTCTCCCACGGGATGTCCTTGGCCAGGTAGGCGGGCTGGCCGTTCTTGCCGGTGCGCCAGCCGGTGAAGTAGCCGATGACCCGGCGCTGGTGGTCCGCGCCCATCTTCTCGCGGCCCTCGGTGTCGTAGACCGAGCAGTACGGGACATCGACGCCGGGGGTCTTGTGGAGCCCGTCGGGGCGACAGGTCTCGTTGTCGGCCGCGTACGAGACGCCGCCGGAGAGCGAGCTGAGCAGCAGTCCGGCGACGGCCGCGCCAGAAGCGAGCAGCGAGGCTCTCTTGGTCGTGGGGGACAGCACGATCGGTCCTCCTGGGGAGGTTGAAGAACACGCAACGAACAAGGGGGTGGTACGTGCCGGGCCCGTGGAGTGCGCACGCCGCCGGGCCGTTCCTCGGAGGTGACACGGAGATTAAGAGGACTAGACCAGTGCGTCAATAGGTCTGGACCAAAGAGGCCGTCGAGGGGTCCTGTGAGCCAGCCCACAGGATCTCGGCCATATCGACCCGCGCGGGACATGGCAGACTGGCCCTGTATCAGCAGCAGCGCACTCCGGGGTCGGTGTAATTCCGAACCGGCGGTATAGTCCGCGACCCGTCCGCAGCCAGCGGCCGGTTGACCAGGTGAGATTCCTGGACCGACGGTGAAAGTCCGGATGGGAGGCAGTGCGCGGCGGGCGACCCCTGTCAGGGGTGTGCCGGCCGTACGTCCGCTGGTCGCCGTCCTCGGCGTACCACGCGACGCCGGCCTCGGCGCACCCTGCGCGAGGCGTCGTTTCCGCTCTCTGTCGTCATCGACAGGCCCCGGAGTCCGTGCCCGAAGAGGCAGGAGGACCCGGTGGCCCAGCAGGCCGACACCACCGCCATGCGACGCGCCGTCGAGCTCGCCGCCCGCGGTCTCGGCGCCACGAGCCCCAACCCCGTCGTCGGCTGCGTCATCACCGACGCCTCGGGACACCGGGTCGGCGAGGGCTGGCACCAGCACGCCGGAGGCCCCCACGCCGAGGTCCACGCCCTGCGCGAGGCCGGCGTCCTCGCCCGCGGCGGCACCGCCTACGTCACCCTCGAACCCTGCAACCACACCGGCCGTACCGGCCCCTGCGCCCAGGCCCTGATCGAGGCCGGGATCAGCCGGGTCGTGTACGCCGTCGGTGACCCGAACCCGCAGGCCACAGGCGGCGCGGACACCCTGCGCGCCGCCGGTGTGGAGGTCGCCGACGGCCTTCTCGCCGACGAGGCCGAGGCCGGCAACATCGCGTGGCTCACCGCCGTACGCCACGGCCGCCCCTTCGTCCGGTGGAAGTACGCCGCCACCCTCGACGGCCGGATCGCCGCCGCCGACGGCACCTCCCGCTGGATCACCTGCGCCGAGTCCCGCGCCGACGTCCACCGGCTGCGCGCCGAGTCCGACGCCGTCGTCGTGGGCTCCGGCACCGCCCGCGCCGACGACCCCCACCTCGCCGTCCGCGGCGTCGAAGGGGCCGTCCAGCCGCTGCGGGTCGTCGTCGACACCGAGGCGACCGCGGTGAAGCCCGGCGCCCGGGTCCTGGACGACGCGGCCCCCACCCTGATCGCCGTCGCCGAGGACGCCGCGACGGACCTCGCCGAGGCCGTACGGCTCCCCAGAGCGGCCGGCGGCGGCATCGACGTACACGCCCTCCTGGACGCCCTCCACGCGCGCGGTGTCCGCTCCGTCCTCCTCGAAGGCGGTCCCACCCTCGCGGGCGCCTTCCTCGCCGCGGGCGCCGTCGACCAGGTCGTCGGCTACCTCGCCCCGGTCCTCCTCGGCGCGGGCCCCACCGCCGTCGCCGACGCAGGAATCACCACCATCACCGACGCGTTGCGGCTCGACATCACCGAGACCGCGCACATCGGATCCGACCTCCGCATCACCGCCACCCTCAAGGGAGCCTGACCGTGTTCACCGGAATCGTCGAAGAACTGGGCGAGGTCGTCGCCGTCGAGCAGCTGGAGGACGCCTCCCGCTTCCGACTGCGCGGCCCCCTGGTCACGGAAGGCGCCCAGCACGGCGACTCCATCGCCGTCAACGGTGTCTGTCTCACGGTCGTCGAGTTCGGCGACGGCGAGTTCACCGCCGACGTCATGGCGGAGACCCTCAAGCGGTCCAGCCTCGGCGCCCTCGACGTCGGCTCCCGCGTCAACCTGGAACGGCCCATGGCCGTCGGCGGCCGCCTCGGCGGTCACATCGTCCAGGGGCACGTGGACGGCACCGGCACGATCCTGGAGCGGACCCCCTCCGAGCACTGGGAGCTCGTCAAGGTCGGCCTGCCCGCCCACCTCTCCCGGTACGTCGTCGAGAAGGGCTCGATCACGGTCGACGGCGTCAGCCTCACCGTCGTCGAGGTCACCGACGACTGGTTCACCATCAGCCTCATCCCCACCACCCTCGACCTGACCACGCTCGGCATCAAGAAGAGCGGCGACCCGGTCAACCTCGAAGTGGACGTCATCGCCAAGTACGTCGAGCGGCTGCTCGGCCCCAGCGCCCGGGAGAACGTCAAGTGAACTGGCTCAACTCCGAGGCGTTCACCGTCCTCGACCAGCGCATCATCTGGTCCGACATGGTCGGCAACACGGCCGGACTCATAGCCCTGGCCCTCGGCTGGCGGCGCTCCGTCTGGACCTGGCCCGTGCAGTTCCTCGCCGGCCTCATCCTCTTCGGCGCCTTCTTCGGCCACCTCACCGGCAGCGCCGGCAAGCAGGTCGTCGTCATGCTCGTCGCGCTCTACGGCTGGTGGCAGTGGCAGCGCCGCAAGGGCGGCGCCGACGGCCACATCGCCGTGCGCTTCGCCTCCTGGCGCGAGCGCGCCGCCATGGTCGGCGCGGCCGCCGCGGGCACCGTCGCGGTGGCCCTGCTCTTCGAGGCGTACCCCAGCCTGTCCTGGGACCCCTGGCCCGACGCGTACATCTTCGTCGGCACCATCGTCGCCATGTACGCCCAGGCCCGGGGCATGGTCGAGTTCTGGTTCGCCTGGCTGCTCGTCGACCTGGTCGGCGTCCCGCTGAACTTCGCCAACGGCTACGCCTTCTCCGGCTTCGTCTACGTCATCTACGGCGCGCTCGTCCTGTGGGGCATGCGCGACTGGTGGCTCCGGACCCGCACGCCCTCCGCAGCTCTGGAAGGAGCCCACGCATGAGCGCGCTTCACCCCTGGGACGCCGGCGACCTCGCCCTCGACCCCGTCGAGCAGGCCATCCGTGACATCGCCGCGGGCCGGCCCGTCGTCGTCGTCGACGACGAGGACCGTGAGAACGAGGGCGACCTCGTCATCGCCGCCGAGAAGGCCACGCCCGAGATCGTCGCCTTCATGATGAGCGAGTGCCGCGGCCTGATCTGCGCCCCCATGGAGGACGACGAACTGGAGCGCCTCCAGCTCCCGCAGATGGTCGAGCACAACACCGAGTCGATGCGGACGGCCTTCACCGTCTCCGTCGACGCGGGCCCCGCACACGGCGTCACCACCGGCATCTCCGCCGCCGACCGCGCCACGACCCTGCGGATGCTGGCGAGCGGCGCCCACGAGCCCTCCGACTTCGTCCGCCCCGGCCACATCTTCCCGCTGCGCGCCAAGGCCGGCGGTGTCCTCGTCCGCAACGGCCACACCGAGGCCGCCGTCGACCTCGCCCGCCTCGCCGGACTCCGCCCCGCCGGCGCGATCGTCGAGATCGCGGGCGAGGACGGCGTCATGCTGCGCCTGCCCGAGCTGGTCCCCTTCGCCCGCAAGCACGGCCTGACGATCATCTCCATCGAGGACCTGATCGCCTACCGGCGCTCCGCCGAGCCGACCGTCCGCCGCGAGGCCGAGGTGCGGCTGCCCACCGTGCACGGCGACTTCACCGCGTTCGGCTACCGCTCCACCGTCGACGGCGTCGAGCACGTCGCGCTCGTCCACGGCGAGATCGGCGACGGCGAGGACGTCCTGGTCCGCGTCCACTCCGAGTGCCTGACCGGCGACATCTTCCACTCCCTGCGCTGCGACTGCGGCCCCCAGCTCCAGGCCTCCATGGACCGGATCCAGGAGGAGGGCCGCGGCGTCGTCGTCTACCTCAGGGGCCACGAGGGGCGCGGCATCGGCCTGCTGTCCAAGCTGCGCGCGTACGAGCTCCAGGAGCGCGGCCGCGACACCCTCGACGCCAACCTGGAACTCGGCCTGCCCGCCGACGCCCGCGACTACGCGGCCGGCGCGCAGATCCTCGGCGACCTCGGCGTCCGCAGCCTGCGTCTGATGACCAACAACCCCGACAAGATCGACGCCCTCACTCGGTACGGCCTGAACGTCGAGGGCCGCGAGCCGATGCCGGTCACGGCGGGCGAGCACAACCTCCGGTACCTGACCACCAAGCGGGACCGGATGGGCCACGACCTGCCCTGGCTGGACGGCTCCCCTGCCTCCACCTGCGGCAACCAGTAAAACCTTCACTTCGTACGGTTCAAGGAGAGACATGAGCGGCAAGGGCGCACCCGTCCTCAGCGTGAAGAACTGCGGTGACCTGCGGGTCGCGGTCGTCGCGGCGCAGTGGCACGAGAAGATCATGGACGGTCTCGTCGACGGCGCCCTGCGCGCCCTGAGCGAGCTCGGCATCGAGGAGCCGACGCTGCTGCGCGTCCCCGGCAGCTTCGAGCTCCCGGTCGTGGCGAAGGTCCTCGCGGGGCGCGGCTACGATGCCATCGTGGCGCTCGGCGTCGTCATCCGCGGCGGAACGCCGCACTTCGAGTACGTGTGCCAGGGCGTCACCCACGGCCTCACCCAGGTCTCGATCGACACCGGCGTACCCGTCGGATTCGGCGTCCTCACCGTCGACACCGAGGAACAGGCCCTCGACCGGGCCGGCCTCGAAGGCTCCAGCGAGGACAAGGGCCACGAGGCCGTCACCGCCGCCGTCGCGACCGCGACGACGCTGCGCACGGTCAGCGAACCCTGGCGCTAGTGACGCGACCCTCACCCCGTACTCTTAGGACCATCATGGCGAACGAAACCCGGAAGAGCTTCGAAGAGCTCTTCGACGAGCTCAAGCTCAAGGCAGAGACCGGCGACCCGGCCACCTCCCGCACCGCGGAGCTGGTGGGCAAGGGCGTCCATGCCATCGGCAAGAAGGTCGTCGAAGAGGCCGCCGAGGTCTGGATGGCCGCCGAGTACGAGGGCAAGGAAGCCGCCGCCGAGGAGATCTCGCAGCTGCTGTACCACGTCCAGGTGATGATGGTCGCCCGCGGGATCTCGCTCGACGACGTCTACGCCCACCTCTGAGCACGACTCACCGGTCTCCCCACCACTCCCACGCAAAGGAAGCTCACCCCATGCTGCGCATCGCCGTTCCCAACAAGGGTTCCCTCTCCGGACCTGCGTCGGCAATGCTCCATGAGGCCGGCTACCGCCAGCGCAAGGAGTCCAAGGAGCTCGTGGTCATCGACCCCGACAACGAGGTCGAGTTCTTCTACCTGCGCCCGAAGGACATCGCGATCTACGTCGCGTCCGGGAAGCTGGACATCGGCATCACCGGCCGCGACCTGCTCCTGGACTCCGGCGCCAGCGCCGAGGAGATCCTCGCGCTGAACTTCGGCCGCTCCACCTTCCGGTACGCCACGCGCCCGGGCACCGCGAACGGCCCCGAGGACTTCGGCGGCATGACGATCGCCACCTCCTACGAGGGCATCGTCGCCAAGCACCTCGCCGACCAGGGGATCGACGCCTCCGTCGTCCACCTGGACGGCGCCGTCGAGACCGCGATCCAGCTGGGCGTCGCCCAGGTCATCGCCGACGTCGTGGAGACCGGCACCAGCCTGCGCAACGCGGGCCTCGAAGTCATCGGCGAGCCGATCCTGACCTCCGAGGCCGTCGTCGTCCGCCGCCACGGCGCCGAGGACGACCACCCGCAGGTCCAGCAGTTCCTCCGCCGCCTCCAGGGCGTCCTCGTCGCCCGGTCGTACGTGATGATGGACTACGACTGCCGCGCCGAGCACCTGGAGCAGGCCGTCGCCCTCACCCCGGGCCTGGAGTCGCCGACCATCTCCCCGCTGCACAACGAGGGCTGGGTCGCCGTCCGCGCGATGGTCCCCGCCAAGGAGGCGCAGCGGATCATGGACGACCTGTACGAGATCGGCGCCCGCGCCATCCTCACCACCGCCATCCACGCCTGCCGCCTCTGACGGCACGGACCGTACGCCCCGAGGCTCCGAGGAACACCCGATGTCCCAGCCCGCCGCCCCCGCCCTCCCGGTCACCTTCCGCCCCGGACGCACCCGGGCCGTCCTGCTGACCGTGGGAATCACGATGTTCGTCGTGATCACCGCCGTCGCGCTGATGCTGGAGCGGCTCGGGCCGGGGGAGCGCGTCAGCTTCGTCTTCACCGCCGCGCTCTTCCTCGGGGTCCTCGTCCTGCTGAGCCGCCCCAAGGTCGTCGCCGACGACGAGGGTGTCACGGTCGTCAACATCACCCGGACCCGGCGGCTCGCCTGGGCGGAGATCCTCAAGGTGAACCTTCGCCCGGGCGACGCCTGGGTCTTCCTCGACCTGAGCGACGGCACCAGCCTGCCCGCCCTCGGCATCCAGCCCGGCATCGCCAGGGAAGCGGCCATCCGGGACGCCCGCGCCCTGCGGGTCCTGGCCGAGACCCACGGGACGGGCGCGGAGCGGACGGCCTGAACCCGGCCGGGACCGCGGGGTCACGCCAGGGGCTCCCCCTCCGGCGGAACCCCGGACCGTCCCCCATCCGGGGCGGGCCCCCTGCCCCTCGGGCCCTTCGCGTGACTACTCTGGACGCGGTGGTGCCGAGCGCACCACCGCCTCGCGTGTGCAGGGCCGCCGCCGCGGCCCGCGAGGCCACCCTTCGACCCGAGGAGTGACTCCCTCCAGCAATGGACGGATCGTCCGGTAGTACCCGCGCCGCCCCCTCCCAGGAGGCGGCGGCATGATCATCTCCCTTCTGCTGCTCGTCGCGGCCTTCGTCCTCATCCTCGCCAACGGTTTCTTCGTGGCCGCAGAGTTCGGACTCGTGACCGTCGAGCGCGCCGAGGCCGAGCGGGCCGCGGCCGCCGGTGACCGGCGCGCCGGCACCGTCGTCGAGGCCCTGCGCGAGCTGTCCTTCCAGCTCTCCGGGACCCAGCTCGGCATCACCCTCACCTCGCTCGTCGTCGGCATGCTCGCCGAGCCCGCGCTCGCCGGACTGCTGCACGGCCCGCTCACCGCGACCGGACTGCCCGCCGGGGCGGTCTCCGGGATCTCGGTGGTGATCGGGATGCTGCTCGCCTCCGCCGTCCAGATGGTGATCGGCGAGCTCGTACCGAAGAACTGGGCGGTCTCCCGGCCGCTCCAGGTGGCCCGCTTCGTGGCCACCCCGCAGCGCCGCTTCTCCGCGCTCTTCCGGCCGGTGATCTCCCTGCTCAACCGGGTCGCCAACCGGCTGGTCCGGCTCCTGGGCGTCGAGCCCACCGAGGAGCTGGACTCCGTCCGCACCCCCGGCGAACTGGTCTCCCTCGCCCGGCACTCGGCCCTGGCCGGCGCCCTCGAACAGGACACCGCGGACCTCTTCGTACGGACCCTGTCCCTCGGCGGCCTGACCGCCGAGCAGGTCATGACCCCGCGCGTGAAGGTCAGCGCGCTCCAGTGGGACGCCACCGCGGCCGACGTCGTCAACCTCACGCGTGCCACCGGCCTCTCGCGCTTCCCCGTCTACCGCGACCGCATCGACGAGATCGTCGGCATGGTCCACCTCAAGGACGCGCTCGCCGTCGCCCCGCACGCCCGGCTCCGTACCCCCGTGGGCCGGATCGCGGTCCCCCCGCTCCTCGTGCCCGAGACGCTGCCCGCCCAGACCCTCCTGGAGCGGCTGCGCCGCGAGCAGCCGATCGCGGTGGTCGTCGACGAGTACGGCGGCACCGCCGGTGTCGTCACCCTGGAGGACATCGTCGAGGAACTCGTCGGCGAGGTCCGCGACGAGCACGACACCGTGAGCGACGGCCGGCCCGAACTGGCCACCGCCCCCGCCGAGGACGGCCGGCCGGCCTGGGACGCCGACGGTTCCTGCCGGGTCCACACGCTGCGCCGGATAGGCCTCGACGTGCCTGAAGGGCCGTACGAGACCGTCGCCGGGCTCGTCGCCGACCTCCTCGGGCGCATCCCCGCCCCGGGCGACCGGGCCGAACTCCCCGGCTGGCGGCTCTCGGTGCGCCAGGTCGACCGCTACCGCGCCGAGCGTGTCCGGATCGTACGGACGGCCCTTGAGCCGGTCGCGGACCGGGGCCGGGAGCGGGTCGCGGCACCGGCCGCGGGCCGGGTCGTGGAGCCGGCTGCCGGCCGGGACCGGAGCCCGGTCGCGGAGCTGGACGCCGGCCAGGACCGGAGCCGGGTCGCGGAGCCGGTCGCGGGCCGGGGCGGGAGCCCGGCTGCGTCGCCGGTCGCGGGTCAGGGCCCGGTTTCTGCGCCCTCCTCCGCCCCGCTGGTCGCGGAGGGCGTCCGATGAGCACCCTCCCCCTGCTCTTCGCCGTCCTCCTCGTCCTCGCCAACGGCTTCTTCGTCGGAGCCGAGTTCGCCCTCGTCTCCGTCCGCCGCAGCCAGATCGAACCGCTCGGCGGCGCCCGTGCCCAGCAGGTCCTGCACGGTCTGGAGAACCTGCCGCAGATGATGGCGGCCGCCCAGTTCGGCATCACCGTCTGCTCCCTGACGCTCGGTGCCGTCGCCGAGCCGACCGTCGCCCGTCTCCTCGAACCCGTCTTCCACACGGTCGGCGTCCCCGAGGGACTGATCCATCCCCTCGGTTACGTCATCGCCCTCGCCGCGGTCGTCTTCCTCCACCTCGTCATCGGCGAGATGGTCCCGAAGAACCTGGCGATGGCCGCGCCCGAACGGACCGCGCTCTGGCTCGCCCCGGGCCTCGTCGGCTTCGCCCGGCTCTGCCGTCCGGTCACGGCCGCGCTCGGCGCCTGCGCCCGGCTCGTCCTGCGGGCGTTCAAGGTCGAACCGAAGGACGAGGTGGAGGCGGTCTTCACCCGCGCCCAGCTGGGCCGGCTCGTCGAGGACGCCGGGCAGGCCGGACTGCTCGACCCGGCCGAGCAGGAACGCCTGGAGGACGCGCTCGAACTGGGCACCCGCCCGGTGACGGACGTCCTCATCGCCCCCGCCTCCCTGATCACGGTCCCCCCGACGGTCACCCCGCGCGAGATCGAGGAGCTGACCGTCCGCACCGGGTACTCGCGCTTCCCGGTCCGCGCCGAGGAGGGCACCGCCTTTCAGGGCTTCGTGCACGTGAAGGACGTCCTCGATCTGGATGAGAGGGAGCGGCCGGTGCCGCCGCGGCTGTGGCGGCCGATGGCGACGGTCCCCGCCGAACTGCCCCTCGACGACGCCCTCACCGTGATGCGCCGCGCCGCCACCCATCTGGCGCAGGTCGAGGACGGCTCGGGCCGGGTGCTCGGCCTGGTCGCCCTCGAGGACGTCCTGGAGATGCTGGTGGGCGAGGTCCGCGACCCCGCGCACCGGCACCGCTCGGCGTCTTCAGCCCAGCCGCTCGGGGCCGGCTAGGGGATGTCTTGTCGATCAGGCCGGATCAGCAGGACACCCCCTAGGGCCCCCTAGGGGGTGTCCTGCTGCGGGCCGCGGTCGACCGGACCGCGGCCCGACAGGACCTCGCCGTACGCCTGCATGAGGTCGGCGAGCCGGAGGGTGGCGAGGTCCTCCCGGGTCGGGGTGCTCGCGTAGCCGGAGAGCCGCAGGTCCCGGTAGGCGCAGGACTTCTCGTACAGGGTTCGCAGGAAGCGCCCGTTGCCCAGTTCGTCGATCCAGCCCTGCTCGACGACGTGTCCGCTGATCGAGCGCAGTTCCTCAAGGGCCTCCTCGTCCCAGCCGTCGCCGTTGGCCGCGGCGAGCACCTCGCCGATGGCGGTGAGCTCCAGCGGCCGGTACGAGGGGAAGTCGACCCGGGTGGTGAACCGGGAGGACAGACCGGGGTTGGTGTTGAGCAGCCGGTCCATGCCCTCGGGGTAGCCGGCCAGGATGACCACGAGGTGGTCGCGGTTGTCCTCGGCCCGTTTGAGGAGGACCTGGAGGGCCTCGTCCCCGTAGGCGTCGCCCTTGCTGTAGCCGGTGTTGGAGAGCGCGTACGCCTCGTCCACGAAGAGCACCCCGCCGACCGCCGAGTCGATCAGCTCGTTGGCCTTGACCGCGGTCTGACCGAGGAACTCACCCACCAGGTCGGCCCGTTGGGCCTCGACGAGATGGTCGCCGCCGAGCAGCCCGAGGGCGTAGAAGACCCGGCCGAGGATGCGGGCGACCGTGGTCTTTCCGGTGCCCGAGGGCCCGGAGAAGACGAAGTGACGCTTGGGAGGCTGGACGGGAAGGCCCTGGTCCGCCCGCAGCCGTGCCATCTCCAGCTGCGCCGACAACGCTTTGACCTGGCGCTTCACCGGCTCCATGCCGACCATGCCCTCAAGCTCGGCGAGCGCCTCCGCGAGCAGCGCCGGGTCGGTGGGCCCCTCGGGGAAGCGGGGCGGCACCGGCTGGGAGGGCAGGGGGGCCTTCTGCCGTACGGTCTCCGGCGGGGTGAGCGGCGCCACCGGCGGTACGGGCTCGGGTGCGAGCCGCAGCCCGTCGCCCAGCGGCCCGGGGTCGGGATCGGCGCCGGGCGCGGTGTCCCCGGCGTCCTGGCCGAGCCCCCCGCCGACGGTGCCCAGGGCCACCGTCGCGAGGCCGGCCGGGTCGTCCACGCCGTCGTACCCCTCGAAACCGTCATACTCGGCGATCGCGGCGAGCCGCGCGGCGGTGTCCATGAACGTCGGGTCGATCCGGTGCACGGCCCGGTAGAGCGGCAGGGCGGCGGCGCTGCGCCCGGTGCCCTCGTGCGCGCGGGCCAGCCAGTAGCGCAGCTCCTTGCGCTGGGGCTGCTCGCTGCGGCACCGCATCAGCGAGGCCGAGAGCAGGGGTTCGGCCTGGCCGTACATCTCAAGGCGGACCCGGGCCATGCCGCCGAAGAGCCCGGCCTCGATGCCGAGCAGCGGGTCGTCGACGAGGGTCTCGGTGTGCCGTACGAGCTGGTCCCAGTCCTTGACCAGATAGGACCGGCAGGCGTGCAGGAAGCGCACCTGGGGGTCGGTGTCGACCGGAGGGAGCCCCGCGAGCGCCCGGTCGAGCTCCGGTACGTGGCGCCCGTCGAGCCAGTGGGAGGCGTGCGCGAGCAGCAGGTCGCGCGGGCTCTCGAGGACCGGCTGCACCCACCAGCCCAGCCAGTACCAGGAGTTGAGGGTGCGCCGGTAGCGGGCCCGCTGCTCGCCGAAGCGGTCGCGGTTGCGGTACATCCGCAGCAGCGCGGTCGTGGTGTCGACCCGGAGCGCGTGCAGCCCGAGCCAGGCGTCCGCCATCCCGGGGTCCATCCGTACCGCCGTCCGGAACTCGTCCTCCGCCTGCGGATAGGCGCCCATCGTGTAGGCGTCGACTCCGCGCAGCCAGGCGAGCTCGGCGGGGGCCTGCGCGCCCTGCGTGCCGATGTCCATCGGGTCCCCCACAACCGTCTTCGCATGGACGGGATTTGACCGCACCTGGGGGCATCGTACCTGCGCAGGGGGTGCGCGCTTAAGGAGAAGCGCATGATCCGGAAGCGGTGACCCTGGGTGAGCGCCAGGGGTCGCGAAGGGCCCGGGAGAGGGCCGTCGGGGGGCCGCCAGGGGCAGAACGAAGCCCCCGATCACGGGGGAACAACCGGGGGCTTCGCGTCTGCGGCGGCTCCGAAAAGCCGCACATTCAGAACGTAAGACCTGTGCGGCTCCGGGGTCAAGCGGAGTTGAGGCACTTGCGAAAGCGGACTTTCGGCCTCTCAGTTCACGGACATGAAGCCGTCACGGTACGTGATGATCTGGTCCGCGCCCGCTGTCACACCCGGACCGGGAAGCCAGTCGTAACCCGTGCGGCACTCCCGTACCAGGGTGTCCGCGTGAGGCCGGGAGGGGTCCTCGGTGAAATGGCGAGTCTCCGCCACGGTCCAGCCGTCCCAGAAGGCGGCCTGTTCGGGACCGTCCCGGTCGCGGCCCCGCGCCCAGGACTCCTCAGGGCCGCGCTCCATCCACAGCAGCCACGCCAGGAACGGCCGCACCGCCTGCCGTCCCGCGCCGACGCCCTCGACGATCACGACGGGCGCCGGGGGCAGCGTCCGCGCCTCCCCGAAGCGCCGCAGCGTCCAGTCGTACGGGCGGTAGGACGCCGTCTCTCCGCGCGCGAGGGGGTCGAGGACCTGCTCGCGCAGCCGGCCGGTCCACCCGAAGAGCTCCTCGTGCGTGGCGAGATCGTCGAGGTGGAGGACGGGGGCGTCGCCGAGGGCGGCGGAGAGGCGGGCCGCGAGGGTGGACTTGCCGGAGCCGGCGTGGCCGTCGACCGCGACCAGCCGGACCGGTCCGCAGGAGGGCGGCAGCCGGAGCAGCGCGTGTGCCGCGCGGTCGAGGTCGTTCATGGGCCCAGGGTAGGGGAGCGGGGCACCGTCGCAGGTCAGCAAGGTACCGCCGCCACCGGTCGAGACCAATATTGGTGCGGCGACGCGGGGCGAAGTGCTGGCGGAGGCCTGCCGCGAGCCGCGATAGTGGGCCGGGCGGCCCGGCCCGTAACCCCTACGGGCTCGTGCGGTTCCGGGCTCGTACGGCCATGGGCTCGTACGGTCCGGCCTCGTGCGGTCCCGGCCTCGTACTCCGCGGCCAGGGCCCTCGGAGACCGGGGGCCGGAGGTCCGGTCGCCCGCCGTTCCCGCCACCCGCTCGTCCACAGGTCCGTACGCCCACCGTTCTCGACTGGGGGTCACCGCCCATGACCAGCTCCACCCCGCGCAGAACCGTCCTCGCCGCGGCCCTCGCGGCCGCCGGAACGGCCGCCACCGCCGCCGGCGCCGCACCGGCCACCGCCTCCGCCACACCCGCCTCCGCGGCCCGGGACCACACCCCCGCGCCCGGACTCGTCGACAACCGCTTCTGGTCCTCGTACACCGACTGGAGGTGCGGCAGCGCCGCCGGCACCCGGGCGGTCGCCGGACACCGTCCGGGCCTGGTCCTCGCCACGCCCGCCGGACGCACCGACTACACCGACCCGCACACAGGGCGGACCTCCGCCTGGGAGTACGCGAGCTGGACCTCGCCCGTCCACACCCCGACCGTTCCCGCCACCGAGGTCATCGCCTCCTGGAACGCCCGCACCCCACCCGGCACCTGGCTCCAGGTCGAACTGTCCGGCACCTACACCGACGCCACCGCCACACCCTGGTACGTCCTGGGCCGCTGGGCCTCCGGCGACGGCGACATCCGGCGCACCTCCGTCGACGACCAGACCGACGGCAGGAGCACCGTCTGGACCGACACCCTCGCGATCGACGACGCGGCGAGCGGGCTGCGGCTCGTCTCGTACCGACTGCGCCTGACGCTGTACCGCACCCCGGGGAGCACCGTCACGCCCACGGTCTGGCGGCTGGGCGCGATGGCATCGGACATCCCGGACCGCTTCACGGTCCCGGCCTCCGAGCCGGGTCCCGCCTCCGAGCTGACCGTGCCGCGCTATTCCCAGAACACCCACATCGGGCAGTACCCCGAGTACGACAACGGCGGCGAGGCCTGGTGCAGCCCGACCTCCTCCCAGATGATCGTCGAGTACTGGGGGCGCCGACCGTCGGCGGAGGAGCTGGCCTGGGTGAACCCGGCCTTCGAGGACCCCCAGGTCTGCCACGCCGCCCGATACACCTATGACCACCAGTACGAGGGCTGCGGCAACTGGCCCTTCAACACCGCCTACGCGGCCACGTACCCCGACATGAACGCGGTGGTCACCCGGCTGCGCTCGCTCACCGAACTGGAGAGCCTGGTCCGGGCCGGTATCCCGGCCATAACGTCCCAGTCCTTCCGCAAGGAGGAACTGACGGGAGCGGGCTACGGCACCGCCGGCCACCTCATGACCGTCATCGGCTTCACGGCGGACGGCGACGTCATCGCCAACGACCCCGCCTCACCGGACAACGAGGCCGTGCGCCGGATCTACCGACGGCGCGAGTGGGAGAACATCTGGCTGCGTACGAAGCGCTACGACGCGAACGGCAAGGTCAGAGGCGGGACGGGCGGGGTCTGCTACGTCTTCTGGCCGGACAGGCCGACACCGGCCCAGCACCGCGCGCTGCGGTCGCTCGGCCTGGTGTGAGCATGTGCGGGCCCACGGCCGTCTCGACGACCTGACGGCAGCGCTCCTGGCCGTCCGGCGTGAGGTGGCCGTATTGGTCCACCGTGACCTTGATCGAACGATGTCCGAGCCGGCCGCCTCCTCGCGGCGCGGCAGCCGGCCGAGATGAAACAGACCGTCCCCGTGAGCGCGGAGGTCCAACAGCTGTGGCCCGGCAGCCGATACGGGCTCGGCCTGGTCGAACGCCCCCAGAGCTGCGGAGGAACCTATTGGAGCCACGAGGGTGGGGGCGGCGGGTACATCACCCTGTGAGGACCGTAGGTTCGCACGTCCGCAGACCGGTCACATAGTTGGAGTCCGTCCCATAGCCGGCGAAGGTCGCCGTTGCGCCGGGCTCGAGGACGCGGCACGGGGCGGGCTGGCTGTTGGTGTACTCGACCGTGACGGAGACAGCGGTGTCGCAGGAGTTGACCACGGTGGTGTATCGCCACCCGGAGTAGTACTCCACGCACGCGGGAGCCGAGCCTTCGGCTGCTGTGGCGGACGGGGCGGCGGTCAGGCCCATGAGGAGGGCCGCCGCACTCGCGACGGTGAGGGCGGCAGGGCGGGTGAAGAAGGAAACGTTCATGTCCACATCGTGCGATCCTGCAAGAACTTGCTGCAAGAACATGCAAAGATTTTCAGACGTCCGGATGTTGTCTCGCGAACCGGACATCGGCGGTCTCGCGGCCGCTCCGGGGCCGCCGGGCTTCGTCAAACGGCGAAGTGGGGCGCGACTGCGAACGACGAAATATGGCGCGTTCCGGCTGTCAGCCAGGCTTCCTGCGTCATCCGAGCCCCACCGGCCCGTGTGTGGCGTGGGGGGCGCCAGCCGTTGCCCCGGCGCACTGTCAGTGTTCGTGGAGCGCGGGCCGCGACCGCGAGCTGCTGCCGGCCACGGCAGAGTGAGGGCCGTCCCCGGCCGGCCGCAGACGAGGCCGTCTCGCGGGCGTGGCATCTCCTCAGGGGGTGGTGGCCGATCGGCGGCCCGGGCGCACGTTTTCGCGAACAGAGGAGCGATCGCCGGACCGGGGCGGTGCCGAGGGAACGACCGGCACCGCCACCGCCCCGCCCGCTCCGGGGGCGTTTCCTTCTGATCATCTGTTCGTTGGGCGTGCGGCAGGGTGCGTATCGGCATCCTGCCCTTGTGTGCGCAGATGTATGAGGAGTGGCGATGGCCAGCCAGGACTTTCTGACGGCGAAGATCGAGCAGGGCTTCGACCGGCTCGACGTGAACGGGAACGGCACGCTCACCCAGGACGACCACGTGGAGATGGGCCGCCGGGTGGCGTCCTCCCTCGGGCACGCCGAGGACTCCCCGGAGGCGGAACGGATCGTGCTCGCCTACACGACCATCTGGCGGGAGGTGCATCTGCCGTTCGTCCCGGCCGGGAGCCCCGGTATTCCCAAGGACCGGTTCGTCGCCTCGACCCGTACGCTGGCCGAGAACCCCGAGGCTGCCCGGGCGACCCTCGGCAGGCTTGCCGAGACGTATCTCTCGATCGCCGACATCGACCAGGACGGCCAGATCAGCCCCGACGAGTTCCTCGCGTTCCAGCGCGGGCATTTCCCGCAGTTCACGGAGGAGGAGGCGGCTGAGGCGTTCGGTCACCTCGACACCGACGGCAACGGCATGCTGTCACCCGATGAGTTCACCAACGCGGTCATCGAGTTCTGGTCCAGTTCGGACCCTCGGGCCACCGGCAACTGGTGGATGGGGCGCCCCGCCTTCCTGCAAGGCTGAACCGCCCCTCGCTGAAAGGTGAGGACGCGGTACGCCATGGGGGCAGAGGTCATTTCAGTCGTGTGATCTCCGGCGGCCACAGAACGTTCGGAGCCTGTAACAGCGCCAGGCCGAGGTGCGCCGTGCATACCAGAATCGGGAAATAGACGTGCCGCCCGATCGTGAACTGCGCGGGGGCGGGGCAGCGTTCGCTTTCAGGAGCGTCGCCCTGAAAGCGCTCGCACTGTCGGCCTGACGCGCCGTCGGGTTCGAGGCCTTCTGCAGGAGAATCGTTCATGCGGACAACGTGGCATAGGCGGCGGGTGCCGAAACCGACTGCCTTCCGAGATCCCGACCAAACCCCCATTCCGAGTGATCCCCGGTGCCCGAGGTTCGGAGGACATCCGAGTCCGTACCAAGCGCCATGACCCGCCGAGTCAGGGCGCCGTGTCGAGGGCATAGCGCAGCAGCAGGACCACGTCTGTCGTCGCGTCGCGGGTGAGGACGCGGTCGTCCGCGGTGAGGGTGAGGGCTGCCGTGCGGGTGCTCTCCATGGCCGAGGAGAGGGTCTCCACGGCGTCGTCCGTCAGACGCAGGGGAGGGGTGTCGCCAGGGCCGGTGCGGTGGAGTTCGGCTCCGGTGATCCTGATCGGACCGGACTGGGCGAAGAAGGGGAAGTGCTCCGCCGTCAGGGTGGCCGTGAAGTCCGTATCGCCCATGACGAAGGCGTGCCAGGCGGAGGAGAAGTCGTGGCGGAGGCTGAACAGCCGCGTCAGGCCCGCCCGGTCGGCCTCCCGCAGCTGGGCCGCGACGAACTCCTCCGCCTCGGCGCGCAGTTTCGCGCCGCCCGGCCGGGCTGTGTAGCGGACGTGCAGGACGAGGTCGCTGATGGTGCCGTAGTCGAAGCTCCGGAATCGGGCCGGGAGTTCGACCCGCCACTGGCCGACCGCGCCGGTGCCCTCGGCCGGCAGGTAGCGGTCCTCGCGCAGGTTCGTCTCGAACATGCCGGAGTCGCTGTTGCCCGTGCTCGTCACGATGGACGGCGCGGACCCGGTGTAGTCGGCGAAGCGGTCGTCGCTCTCCTTGCGGGCGTACGGTCCTCCCTCGCCCTCCTTGGCCAGCGGGGTCAGCCGCACCGAGGAACGCAGCTGCGTCAGGGTCGCGTGCACCCCGGTGTAGGGGCCCGTCACGGCGGCCAGGGTGAGCCCGACGCTCTTGATCCGGCGCAGGTAGTGGCCCGGGCAGTCGAGGTCGTAGAGCCACTCGGGCAGACCGAACTCGCAGGTGCCCGTCTCCCGCAGCCGCATCAGGGCGAGCGGGTCGAGCTGGGCGAGGGAGACGTTCTTGGTGAGTTCGAACTCGTGGCGGTTGTGCTCGTGGTACGCCAGCTCCAGCCGTTTGAGGTCGAGCTGGAGGGCCTCGCCGGCCAGCAGACCGCGTCGGCCGCCGTCCCAGTAGTTGAACTTGATGAACTCGCTCTGGTCGAGCTCCGGTCGCATCAGTTCGCGCTTGACGGTCTGCTCGGCCCGGCGGGCCACGTCGAAGGCCATCCGGTAGCAGGCGTAGAACTGCTTGGACAGCTCGCCCTGCATCCAGCCGTACAGCTCGGCGCCGGTGAACTTCTCGCGCAGCGACCGTTCCATCGCGAAGGACTGTTCGAGCTCCTTCTGGAGGTTGTCGTACTCACGCCTGGCGATCTGCTCGCGGATCAGCGAGGAGATGAGCTGCCGCCCGTTGGCCATCAGCTCGTACGCCGCCGTGTTGCTCTGGTGGATCCAGTCCTCCATGCGCCGCTCGTAGCCGGCGGTGCGCCCGGCGCGGCCGCCTTCGGCGACGGCGCGTTCGGCCTCGCCGCGTTCGCGGCCGGACAGGATGCGGCCGATGGCGGAGAGCGTGGGGCCGCCCAGTTCCATGTGGCCGCCTAGTCCGAAGGGCTCGATGTCGATGCCGAAGTTGGGCAGCATGCCGAGGACGCTGTACAGCGTGTCGACCTCGACGGCCTCGCGCTGCCGGTCCTGAGCGGCGGGCATGTGCTGGTTGAGCTCCCGGTCCTCGCCGGGGATGAGCCGTAGATCGCTCACGGAGGTCAGCCCCGCCTGGGCTCCGGGGGCGGAGGCGTGCGCGAGGGAGCCGGGTTCGTCCCGCTCGGGCGGGATCGGCGTCGCGTACCGCGTGACGAGATCGCGGTGCACCTCGTCGAAGTTCTCCTCGGTGACGGGCGTACGCGCCAGGGCGAGGGACCGGTGGCGGGCGATGTCGGCGTCCTTCCTGCCGAGCAGCAACTGGTAGTGGCGGTAGCGGTCGAAGAGCGTCTCCCGGGCGCGCAGCAGGTTCTCGGTGGCCTCCTCGGCGTCCTTCCACTGCAGGAAACGCACGTCCTGAACCCGCTTCTGCGCGCCGATCTCGTGCTGCTGCCGCAACAGCGCGAGCTGTTCGTTGTCCTGCTTCTCCAAGGCCGAGAGCAGGGCGCCGCCCAGTTCGCGGACCGCCGCGCAGATCTCCTGGGCCTTCGTGAGGAGCGTGGCCGCGCGTACGGGTGACTGCGGCTGCTGCAGCCCGCCCACCGCGCTGGACACGTCGATGCCGGCCGCGGCCGCCTTCACCAGCAGGCCGGGGTCCAGCCTCGGTTCGAAGAGGGGCAGCTGCCGTACGACGCCCCCCAGGGTCATACAGTTGCGGATCTTGAACAGGCGGTCCTCGACCAGGTCCCAGTAACCGAGCAGCTTCTCGTTGGGCGGTACACAGAAGTACAGGGTGCGGCCAAGACCGAGCACGGGCGCGCTCGCGTCGGTGTCCACGCCGTCGCTCGCCGGGCGGTAGAGGTTGAAGGGGAAGCGCACCTCCAGGTCGACGAGGGCGTTGCCGAGCGGGTCGAGTTTCCCGCGCAGCTCCCCGAAGGTCTTGGGGCGTACCTCGCCCGCGCGGGGCACCTCCTGCGGCCGGGGCCCGAGCAGGTCGGCGGCGAGCACGTACAGCTGGGTGGCCTCGTTCAGAGCCTCGATGGTGTCCTGCTGGAAGAGGCTGTCGCCCCAGGCGACGAGGTTGTCGAGGTATTTCATGACGACCGCGTACTGGTAGGCGGAGACACGCGTCCGGGCCACGGCGTGCGGCTGGAACGGCCTGGCGCGGACCGCCTCGTACCCGTAGAGGATCAGCTCCCGGGTGGCGAGCTCCTCAGGGGTGCACGTGTCGGCGGGCTTGGCCATCAGGGCCAGCAGCTCGTCGATCCCCTTGGGGCGTCCGCTCCGGCGGAAACGCAGGAACTTCCAGTAGCGCTGCGGTTCGGGCTGGTCGGTCTCGTCGGTCGTCGGGTCGAAGATGCGGTGGAACCAGCGCTGGGCCTCCGCGAAGCGCTGGTTCTTGCTGAGGTGGACGGCGATCGTGAAGGGGATGTGGAAGAGCAGCTCCCAGTTGTAGCCGGCATAGGGGCCCAGCTCGTCGAGGTCGATCTCCTCCGGACGGGAGTGGACCCCGCCGACGCTGCTGTCGTCGGTGACCGGTTCGAAGAGGGAGTCGAAGAAGTCGTTCCGCATGGCGGCGTGCCGGGTCGGGTCGAGCAGTCCGTCCAGCGAGTACCGGTTGAGCAGCGCCAGCAGCTCCCCGGCATAGGGGTGGTAGTGGTTGTCGAAGGTATAGGTCACCACCGGCCGGCTGATGAGGAGGGTGGAGCCCAGCCGGGTGAGGAGCTCGCGCCGCAGCGCCTCGTGGTGGAAGCCGGGAAGGACCGCTGCTCTGTCCATGCTGGTCGGCCTTTCGTCAGGGGCGTTCGACGGGCGGTGCGCCGTCGAGGGAGCCGGCCGGGCCGATGGGGAGCCCGTCGAAGAGCACGGCGTCTCCGCCGTCCAGGACGGTGCGGATCCGTCCGTCGGAGGCCAGCAGGGTCTCCACCGGCGTCGGGTCGATGAGCCCGGTCACGAGGTCGGGATGCGGGCGGGGCAGGTCGCGCTCCGGCAGGACCAGGTCCTCCTCCGGCAGCCGGTGGGCGCCGGGGAAGAGCGGCCTGCCGACGGTCACGGGGTCGAGGGGGACAGGGAGGTCGTCGAAGAAGCGGATGGTGGTGTGGGAGACCCGGGGACGGACGTAGAAGACGCGGCGCCGGTTCTGCAGGAAGAAGGGGGCCTCGTACGGGTTGTCGAGCGCGTGCCACCCGAACACCTGGGTGAGCCCCGCGGAGTTGCGGAGCACGGTGTGTTCGAGCTCCAGCGGTCCGAGGTAGTGGAGCGAGACCCCGTCCGACACGGAGACGTACCGGCGGCGCTCCTCGGGGTTCACGAAGAACCGCGTCTCGTTGACGCCGGTCGGTACGGAGTGCAGGTTGTCCAGGACGAAGGCGTAGCCGCCGTGCCAGGTCATGTGCGCCAGATTGACCCACAGCCGGCCGTCGGCCTCGACCGTGGGGAACAGCGCGAGGTTCTGCCGGTCGAAACCGCCGGGGTGATCGGGGCCGCCGATCCGCAGCGGTCGGTTCGGGTCGGAGGTGCGCGCGGACTGCCAGCGGCCGTTGGTGTACTCGCTCCAGCCGAGCGTCGTGGTCATGTGGACCATCGGAGGACTGGGGACGTCGCGCCCCCGCATCTCGATGAGCGGCTGCTCGGCCGCCACCCGCGCGGCGACCGGCTCCTCCCGGAGGACGAGCCAGAACAGCAGCAGCCGCCCGTTCCAGACCGTCATCGTCAGATGGTCGCCGGCGATGTCGGGCGCGATCCGCTCCCAGGGTGACCAGGTTCCCTGGGCGCGTCGGCGGTAGTAGTGCTCGCGGCGGCCGCCGCCGCCGCGGGCGACCACATGGACGACGTCGTCGGCGGCGCCGATGGAAGGCCCGGTGTCGCGCTCGTCGACGTACACGCAGAGGATGTCGAGCTTGGCCACCCCGGCCAGCTCCTCCAGGTAGTGCCCGACGGCGCCGGCCGCGGCGTCGTCGGTGATGTCCCCCGCCAGGAGCCTGCTCTCCAGCTCGCGGAACTGCGGCGACTTGTCGTCCCGCAGCTCCGGCTCCAGCCAGTTCTCGGGATGGAGGAAGACCGTGCGGTTGGCCTCCCAGGTCCGGTACCGCTTCATCCACTCCCATTGGCCGGCCTTGATCGCGGCCGGTGAGACCCGCGGCTCCAGGTTGAGCAGCACCCGCTGGACGAACAGCTGGACCGTCGAGATGGCCTGCTTGATGCGGGAGGTCTGCATGCAGGGGTCCATCTGCACGTCGATCAGCGTGTGCTCGAACAGCTTGTCCGGGGTGTCGATGGCGCGGGTGGCGGGATTCCGGGCCAGACCGTGCAGGGCGTACGCGGTCAGCGCGTCCCGCCGGGCGCGGCGCAACCCGTCGTTCAGCGGGCGGAGCAGGCTCAGCCAGCCCGCCTCGTCGTAGTGGGCGCGCAAGGCCTGGCGTACGGTCGCGGCGGCCCCGGGAGCGGGCTCGTTGGTGAGTGTGTCCAGCAGCTCACGGGTGCTGACACGGGTGGTGGCGGCGAGAGCGAAGACCGCGGTGACGCGCCGCAGTCCGGTCACGGAGGCGAGGTCCGCCGCGCTCAGGCCGGTGCGCAGGAGTACGTCCTCCAGCGCGGACTCGTCCCAGCCGGGCAGCGTGGAGCGCGAGGGGCGCCCGTCGGGACCGGTGGCGGCCGGGTCGCGCAGTACCGCGAGGAGGGCGTCCCCCGGCACCCCGAGGTCGCGGCGGAGCGCCACGTACCGCGCCAGGGCGTCGGCGGCTGCGAACAGGGCGCGCTCGCGTGCCCTGTCGGGGCCCTGGGCGGCGTCGGGCGGGACGACGGGCACGGCGTGGAGCCAGCTCGTGCCGTCGATCGCGTGGCCGGGGTCGGCGGCGAAGTGCCGGAGCTCCGCCACGGACAGCCCCAGCGTCCTCGCCAGGTCGAGGACCTTGGTCAGCCGGATCCAGGTGGCGGTGAACGCGGCGAACTCGGCGGCCGGGCGGAGCGCGGCCTCGGGCACGGCCTCCCTCGCGCGGCCGCTGGCCCCCCAGCCGAGCACGGGAGAGGCCTCAGGACTGGCGGTCAGCCGCAGCTCGGCCAGCGGGCCGGCGGACAGCGCGACGGGGCCGCTCGTCCAGGAGGTCCCGGACCCGTCGGGCTCCGGCGTGAGGGGGATGTCGACGCCGTCGACGGCGAGGGTGTAGTCGGCCGGGGCGGGGGCGCTGACGGTGAAGGTGAACAGGCCGTTGTCGGGCGCGCTCAGAAAGCCGCGCCGCTCGCTGCCCGCCGCGTGACCGACCGTGCCCTGGTACGTCCCGTACGAGGTGTCCTTGGCCTCCTGTTCAAAGGAGTCCCCGGCACGGAATGACGGGCCTTCGGCCGTCGCCTGCTCCCCGGAGACCTTCAGCGTCAGTCCGGTACGGACCAGGGCCAGGGCGTCCTCGACGGCAGCGCGGCCCGGGACGGCGGACGAGCCGAGCAGCGCCGGGTCGTCAAGGAGCGGGGCGATCTCCGCGGGCGTCACCCCGCATTCGGCGGCCAGCCGCTGGTGGACCTGGCGGCGCTGGAGCCGGTCGCGGATCCCGGGCAGGATCCCGTCGAGCAGGCCGCGCATCCGGTCCTCCCGGGGCCCAGCCGTGTCGACGTAGGTGGTGTACGCGGCTCGCAGGTCCGGGTACCGGGTGAAGAACTCCTCGGCGTCGGCGCGGGACAGCTCGTACAGCCGCCCGACGGCGGTGGCGAGGGCGGAGGACGCGCCGTACGCGTCGCGGACCGCGTCGCGGACCGGCGTCGGGACGGCACCCCGGTGGCTCAGCGTGCCGGCGAAGGGGTCGTACGACAGTCCAGGGGCCAGGTCCGGCAGCTCCCTCGGAAGCCCGGGGTGGACCTGGGCGTACGGGGCTTCCCCGGCCTCCTTGGTGGAGGCCGCCCCGGTGTCGGGGCGGGCGTAGGGCGCGGAGAACACGAGGGTGCTGTCCAGGAGGCCGAAGAAGGTGTCGGCGGCCTCCGTCCCGTAGAGCAGCGCGAGGCGGGCACGGCCCAGTTCGCCCGTCGGGTCCTCGACCGCGACCGTGATCTCGGCGTCGATCCGTACGAGGTCCTGGTGCAACTCCTCGGCCAGGGCACGGATGTCGGCGACACGTGGCAGGGCGTGCCCGGAGGGGTCCTCGTGGCGCAGCAGCAGGCGCAGCCGGCCGGGCGTGAGGCCGGCCGCGTCGAGCCGGAGGGCCAGCTCCGTCAGACGGACCAGGGGCGGGTCGTCGGCCCGTGGCGGCTCGGCCGTGGTGTCGGTGAGGGGCGCGAACGGATCGATGCCGGAGAGCTCGGCCAGCAGGACGAGATCGGCGGGGGCGAGGCCGAGCCTGCGCGAGAGCCAGCCGTGGCGGAAGACGGCGCTGACGTTCTCCAGCGTCAGCGGCGTCTCTCCGTCGACGCCGAGAGCCGCGAAGGTGTCCGCGAGTCCGGCCGCGTCGAGTCCGGTCGCGGCCTGGAGCTGAGCGGCCTGGTCGGCGAGGCGGGCGTCCCGGGCGCCAGGGACGTTGCCGTAGCCGTCGTCGGCGAAGGCCGGGGCGGGCAGGCAGCCGGGGCCGAGGAACAGCCGGTGGTAGAGCGACCGCGGCCCGGCCGTGTCGAGGGGGGCCCAGCAGGCGAGCAGCGCGGGCAGCTCCACGGGCTCGACATCGAGGAGTCCCATGGCCGTACGGACGTGGGCCAGCCGCAGGAGCAGCTCTCCGCAGCCCCGGTCGAAGCGGTCGCGTTCGACGGACGCGGGGTCCCGCGCGGGGTCGGCCGGCTGCTGGGGAACCGTGGGGAACAGGGCCACCAGAGCCGCGTCGGTCTGCTCCACGGTCCAGCCCAGAGCGCGCCGGAGCCGCACGAACCGGGTGAGCCGCCGGAAGTCCGCCGGGGTCAGCCGGTTCGCCGCCGGATCGGGCAGGGCGCGCCGCAGTTCGAGCCGGTCGAACGCCGAGCCGTCGCCCGCGTCGCCGCTCTCGCCTTCCTCGGAGGTGGTGCCGGGGTCGGTGAGCGTGATCAGACTCATGATCAGATCGTGTCGGGCGAGGATCCAGCCGGGAATGTCGCCGCCGAAGGCCTCGGAGTCCTGGTCGGTGAGGAACAGCTCGGTGAAGGCCGACGGGCTGAGCTCGCCGCTGTGCAGGCGCCTCAGGTCCGCGAAGCCGACGCCGAGTCGTTCGAGCTGGGGAAGCAACGCCACCGCGGGGTTGACGAAGCGACAGCGCAGCAGGTCGGTCAGCTCGGTCGGGGTGACGCCCAGGCGCCGTGCGAGGGTCTTGGCGGAACTGAGCTCGGTGATGGCCTCCGCCTCGGTGGTCACGGTCACATCGGCCCCGAGCAGCTCGTGCCAGGGCAGCGATCCGTCCGTGAGCAGGCGCCGCTCCTGGCGCGAGAGCCCCAGGCGCTCGGTCAGCACGTCCCGCAGGGCGTAGGCGGTCTCCGGTGCGCCGGGCGGCGGATCCAGCGTGCCACCGCCGGGGCTCAGGACCTCGAGGGCGGTGTCGAGGGCGATGTGGGCGAGGCCGAGATGGGCCCGGATCTCCGCCAGATCGCGGTGGAAGGGGAGGGTGAGCGGATAGCGGGCGTCGCGCAGGGCCGTGTACGCGGCGCTCTCGGTGTGCTCCGGGGCCGCGGCGAGGCGCGCGGACTCCGCTTCGGGGTCGGTGCCGGCCGGAACGTCGAAGCCCTCGAAACCCGCCAGGGAGAAGTTGTGGACGGCGAAGTGTTCGAGGACTTCGTTGACCAGGTCCACGTACGGAAGAGTGGTGTTGGTGTTCTCGCAGGTCAGCTCCGTATGGGCCAGATCGGGCCGACGTTCGAGGAGGACGTCCAGCGGGTTCGGCGCGCCGTCGGTGTCGCTCGGCGCGCGGTCCAGGAACAGCAGCAGGTCGACCAGGTACGCGGCCGGAGAGAGCACCGAACGGCAGTGCGCGCAGGCGACGAAGTCCAGGCCGCCGAAGAGCGACTCCAGGTCCGCGCTGTCGGATTGGGCGGCGGGCGCGGCACCGTCCTCGCCGGGCACGGCCCCGTCGGCAAGGCCGGAGACGGGGCCGGCGACCGCACCGGCAAGGCTGGAGACCTGGTCGTCGCCCGTCCCCGCCGTGCCGGAGAACGGGTCGGGGACGGCGCGGAGGGCGGGTGCGGCGCGGGCCGTGAGGTAGCCGGCGGCCAGGCTCAGTACGGCGTGGTGCACCTGGTGCGCCTTGGCATAGGTGAGCCGCGCCACCTCCTCGCCGCCGAGGTCCTCCGCGAGGCGGGCGACGAACTCCCGCTCGCCGTGGCGTACCGCCGCATAGGCCGAGTCGATCCCCCGCGCGGCCAGGACGGCCATCACCGAGTCGGACGGGCTGATCTGGTACAGCCGTTGCAGCGTACGGAGTTCGACGAGGGCGTCCGGCCCGAGGCTGATGCCGTGCTCGCGCACGAAGCCGTCCACCGGGTGCGTGCCCAGCTCGAAGGAGTCCTGGTGACCCGTCAGGAAGCCGTGCAGCTCGTCGCGGACCGGCACCTCGGCCTCCCGCGCCAGCTCGCCGGCGCCGACCATCGCGGCGACGGTCGCCGTGGGGTAGCTGAGCGCGAGCTGACCGGCCAGCACCTTCGCGTACGCGGCGCGCCGCTCCGGCTCGCTCTCTCCCGGGATCCCCTCGGGCACGTCAAGACCGGCGAGGAGCGGATCCCAGTTCTCGGCGCGGTGCAGCCCCTGGGCCACCAGCGAGGCCGGGTCCCGGTCGTCGACCCGGCCACGGAGGCGCGAGACGAGCTGGGGCACGTTGCCGGTGAGCAGGGCCAGTTTGCCGGTCAGCCGGATGTCCTCGGTCAGCAGCCGTGCCGTGCGCAGGGCCTCGTCCGGCGCCTCCCCGGAGGCCGCGGCGAACGCCGCCGTGGCCTCCTCCCACATGGTGGGCGGGTCGTGGCGTCGCGCGTGGTAGACGGTCGCGAACCGTTCCTTCTGGTCGTCGTCGAGACCGGTGGCCGTCAGGAGGTCGCCGAGGGTGGCGTCGCCGCTCCGGTCGTGGGCGAGCGGCTGGTCGAGGAGCTGCCGCGAGCCCTCGGCGGCGAACCGCTCGACCAGACCGGGAAGGCGGTCCCCCAGCTCGGCGGGCACGATCCCCTCGGCCACGGCGCCGCGCCAGATCCCCTCGACCGTCGGGCGGTCCAGTCGGCCGAGGACACCGGGGCGGGCCGCCACACCGGCCCGGAACAGCGCGTAGTAGAGCGGAGCCGGGACCTCGCTGCCCTCCGCGAAACGTTCGGCGAGCGAGGCCATGGCGATCATCCGGGCGTCCCAGCCGGACTTGTTCGCGAGATACGTGATCTGGGGCCGCTCCGGCGTCTCGGTCAGCTCCGCCAGCCGAAGTCCCGAACCCTCAAGAGCGCCGGGCAGCGAGGTGGTGAGCTGCTCGTACTCGACGGGGCGCCGGAACGCGGTGGCCGGGACGGCCAGGTCGACGTGCGTGTCGGCGCCGGCCGAGAAGACCACCGGGGCGGTGGCCAGGACGGTGCCGTGCTCGTCCAGGGCACGGACGAGGAGGTCGGGGGCGGCCGCACCGCGCGCGCGGGAGGCGGAGAGGTCGCAGACGATGCGGTAGCCGCCCTTGGCGTCGGTGACCGCCTCGCCCAGCGGGAGCTCGTCCGCGAGGAACACGTCGGCGGCGGTGACCTTCAGGCCGGGGACGGGCACGCGCGCGTCGGTGAACACCCGGCCGCGCACCTCGGCCTCCGCGACGAGCGTGGCCGCGGCGGCCGCGAACACGGGCCCGCCGTCGCCGTGCGGGGGATCCGGGGCGAACGGCAGCAGGGGAGCGTCCGGCCGCAGGCCGGCGGGGGCGGCGGGCGGGGACGGCGGCCGAGGGGGCGGAGACGGGGCCACACCTCCGGGACCGGCCGCGGGGACCGTGTGGCCCGGGCCTTGGGGGGTTGCGGGAGTCGGTCCTGCTTCTGGGCCTTGGGGGGTTGCGGGAGTCGGTCCCGGTCCCGGGCCCTGCGGGGTCGCGGGAGTCACTCCCGGCCCGGGCCCCTGCGGAGTCGCGGACACCGGCGCATGGGGCAGTGTCAGGTCGACGTGTTCCACGCGGTGCAGGTCGTCCCGGGGCAGCGACTGGGACAGCACGTTGCCGTCCCTGTCACGGACGCGCACGACGAGCGCGACCCGCGCCTTCACACGGTCGATGCCCGGCCCCAGCCGCGCGTAGTGCGCGGGGTCGTAGAAGAGCCGGTACGTGCCGTCCGCCTCGCTGACGGTCTGTCCGAGCCCGGACTCGCCCGGGTCGAGGAACTCCGCGTCCGCCGCCTCCACCACCGCCCCCGCCACGGGTGCACCCGTCGGCGTGCGCAGCCTCCCTTCCACCCGGCCGAACTGGGCGAACGCGAAGAGCAGCTCGTTGAGCGCGACCGCGGTGGCGGCGTCGACCTCACCGTCGGCGGGGGAGTCGAGCTGGAGATCCTCCTGGAACTCACGCACCGCGGCGGCGGTCCCGTGCCCGTAGAACTGTGCCGCCCGCTCCTCGGGAGGGATGCCCGAGCCGCGATCGATCCGGTCGAGCGCGGCATGGAGATCCGCGACGGGCGTGCCCGTACTGCCGGGAACGGTCGGCGTGAGTGCTCGCATGGGGCCACTATCCGGAGCGGCCACCGCGACCGCGACCGATGTTCGGCCGTCTGCCGCGCCCCGGGGAGCCCGCCTGCCACGCGGAGCCCCCGTCCGCCGCACCCGAAGCACGCCGTCCGCCGCGCCGGGGAACCCGTCCGCCGGGCCCGCGGACTCCGCATGCAGGGGATCCGGCGCGGAGGTACGTTCGAGTGAGTGCACCCGGATGGAGCAACGGGACTCTCCGATCGTCGGGAGGCGTCATGGCACCTGAACCCCAGGGTTCCGGCGCCGCCGGCTCACCGGCCGACCCGGGTTTCCGGCCGGAGGCGCCCCGTATCGCGCTCCCGAAGGGTGGCGGGGCCGTCCGAGGCATGGGGGAGAAGTTCGGGGCCGACCCGGTGACCGGCACCGGGTCGTTCGGCGTCCCGGTGCCCACATCCCCGGGCCGCGCGGGTTTCGGCCCCGGACTGAGCCTGTCGTACGACTCCGGCGCGGGCAACGGCGTCTTCGGCGTCGGCTGGTCCCTGCCGGTCCCGGCCATCACCCGCAAGACCGACAAGGGGATCCCCCGATACGGGGAGGCCGGCGCCGAGGAGGACGTGTTCCTGCTGTCCGGCGCCGACGACCTGGTGCCCGAGCTGCGCCCGGACGGCACCCCGTCCCACGCCGAGATCGACGGCTTCACCGTGCACCGCTATCGCCCGCGCGTCGAGGGCGCCTTCGCGCGCATCGAGCGCTGGACGAACGAGGAGAGCCGGGCGGCGCACTGGCGGGTACTGTCCGCCGACAACGTCCTCACCGTCTACGGCGGGGACGAGGACTCGCGCGTCAGCGACCCCGAGGATCCCGGCCGGGTCTTCAGCTGGCTGATCTGCGAGCGGCGCGACGACCGGGGACAGGCCGTGCTGTTCGAGTACCAGCGCGAGGACGGCCGGGACGTGAACCTCTCCCGGGTCCACGAGCGCAACCGGGGGGACCGCGACAGCCCGCTGCGGTGCGCCGCCCGCCACCTCAAGCGGATCCGGTACGGCAACCGCGAGCCGCTGCTCGACGAGCGGGGCCGGCGGCCCCGGTTCCTGTCGGCGGCCGCGCGGGCCGCGGTGGAGTGGATGTTCGAAGTCGTCCTCGACTATGGCGAGCACGACGCGACGGCCCCGCTGCCGCGTGAACCCGAAGGGGTGTGGAACGTACGGCCTGACCCCTTCTCCACCTACCGGGCGGGGTTCGAGGTCCGCACCTACCGGCTCTGCCGGCGGATTCTGATGTTCCATCACTTCCCGGAGGAGCCGGGGGTCGGACGGGACTGTCTGGTGGGCTCCACCGATTTCACCTACGGGGTGCCGGAGAGCACCGTGGACGCCCCGGGACCGGTGTACTCCTTCCTCACCAGGATCACGCAGCGCGGCTACGTCCGCTCGGGCTCCGGGTACCGGTCGAGCTCCCTGCCTCCGCTCGACCTCGAATACAGCACGCCCCGGATCGACGAGACCGTGCGCACGGTCCCGCCCGCCGCGGACGCCGTGCCGCCGGGACCGGTCGACGGGCGCCGCACCCAGTGGGCGGATCTGGACGGCGAGGGGCTCACCGGACTGCTGACCGAGGTCGGCGGGGCGTGGTTCTACCGCCGCAACACGGGCCCGCCGGCACCAGCCGGCGGTGTGCCCACGGGCGCGGAGACGGGACCGACCGGGCCGACGGAGCCGACCGGGCCGACCGGGCTAACCGGGCCGACCGGGCTAACCGGGCCGATGGGGCCGAGCTTCACCGGTGGCGCCGTCGAGGCGCGCACGCCGCTCCAGCCGGGGCTCGCCGCCGGCACCCGGCAGCTCCTGGACCTCGCGGGTGACGGTCAGCTGGACCTCGCCGCCTTCGCCGGCCCCGTGCCCGGGTTCTACGAACGCACGGCGGCCGGGGGATGGGCGCCCTTCCGGCCGTTCGCCTCGCTGCCCGTACTGGACTGGTCCGATCCCCGGCTGCGTTTCACCGACGTGACGGGTGACGGCCTGACGGACCTGCTGTCCGCCGAGGACGACGCGCTGACCTGGTACGAGTCCTTGGGCGAGGACGGCTTCGGCCCGGCGCGCCGGGCGCCCCTGCCCCTCGACGAGGAGCGGGGACCACGGCTGCTCTTCGCCGACCCGCGGCAGGCCGTGGCGCTCGTGGACCTCTCGGGCGACGGGCTCAGCGATCTCGTGCGGGTGCGCAACGGCGAGCTCTGCTACTGGCCGAACCTCGGACACGGACGGTTCGGCCGGAAGGTCACGATGGACGACTCGCCCGTCCTCGACGCCCCGGACCTGTTCGACGCCGGGCGGATCCGGTTCGCCGACGTGGACGGCTCCGGCACCACCGACCTGCTCTACCTGACCGGAGACGGCGTCACCCTCCACTTCAACCAGTCCGGCAACGCGTGGAGCGGCCCCCGGCGGCTGCGTGACGTGCCGCGCTACGACGGCTCCGTCACCGTGTCCGTCCTCGACCTGCTCGGCGCCGGCACCGCCTGCCTGGTGTGGTCGTCGCCCCGTCCGGCCGACGCACACGCACCCCTGCGGTACGTGGACCTCATGGGTGGCCGCAAACCCCACCTGCTGACCGGCTTCCGCAACAACCTCGGGGCGCGCACCGACATCGCGTACACCCCCTCGACGCACTACTACCTCGAAGACCGGCGGGCGGGCGCCCCCTGGCTGTCGCGGCTGCCCTTCCCCGTGCACTGCGTCTCACGGATCACGGTGAGCGACCGATGGCGCGGCACGGTCTTCGCCACCACGCACTCCTATCACCACGGGCATTACGACGGGGCCGAGCGGGAGTTCCGGGGCTTCGGCCGGGTCGAGCGGGTGGACACCGAATCCTTCGGCACGTTCGCCGCGGCCCAGCCGGACGGCCCCTTCACCACCGCCGACGAGACCCTCTACCAGCCGCCGGTCAAGACCGTGACCTGGTACGACACCGGTGTCGACGGCCCGGCCACGGGGCCTCCGCGGTACGCAGCCGAATACTTCGCCGGGGCGCGGAGCGGAGCCTTCCGGGAACCGGAGCCCGCGTCCCGGATCGAGCCGGGGAGCCTCGACGCCGAGGAACTCCGGCAGGCCGCCCGGGCCCGCAAGGGGCAGATGGTCCGTCAGGAGACGTACGAGCTCGACCCCGAGGCGCTGGAGGCCGGCGAGCACCGTCCCGTGCGGCTGCTGAGCGCGGTGTCCAACGGGACGAGGGTCCACTGCCTTCAGCGCCGCGGGGCGAACCGGCACGCCGTCTTCCTCGTCCCACCCGGCGAATCCGTCTCCCTCGCCTACGAGGCGGACCTCCGCGCCTCCCCCCTCTCCCTCGATCCGCGTGTGAGTCAGACCCTGCCCCTGCGCTTCGACGCCCGCGGACATGTCCTGCAGTCCGTCACCGCGGTCCACCCCCGGACGGGCCGCTTCGAGGACGACACGCTCGACGACGCCACGGTCGATCTGGTGCGCGAGGTCCAGGACGAGCTCCATCTCTCCTACACCGAGACGCGGTTCACGGCCGACGTCGCGGACGCGGGCGTGGAGGACGGCGCGGACGACGACACGGACCACCACCGGATCCCCGTCCCCTGCGAGACCCTCGTCCACGACCTGACGGGCGTGATCCCCCGCGAGGGCCGCTACTTCGGAGCCGCCGAGCTGCTCGACCTCGCGCTCAGCTCCGTGCACCAGCCGCCGGACCCGGGCCTGACCGCCGTACCCGACCAGCCCTACCACCTGCCCGCCCCCGCCGAGGGGGCCCGCAAGCGGCTCGTCGAACACCGCCGCACCCTGTTCACCGACGACACCGACCCCGCGCTCGAACGGCCCGCGCCCCTGGGCACGCTGCCGCGCCTGGCGCTTCCGTACGAGGAGTACCAGCTCGCCCTGACCGAGGACCTGCTCACCGCCGTGCTGGGCGACCGCTTCACCGAGGACGTACGGCAGCTCCTGGCCGACGAGAGCGGAGCGGGGTACGCCGGCGGCGTGCTCCTCGACGAACTGTTCCCCGGCGAGGCGAATACCGGACAGTTCTGGCTGCGGTCCGGGAGGTCCGGCTTCGCCCCGGACGCGGACCGGCACTTCTACCTTCCCGCGAACCACACCGACCCCTTCGGGAACGTCGGCGTCCTCGCGCACGACGCCCGGGACCTCTTCGTCGAGTCCAGCACCGACGCCGCGGGCAACCGCACGCGCGTCCTGCGATTCGACTACCGGGTCATGGCCCCGGCCGCCGTCCTGGATCCGAACGACAACGTGTCGGAGGTCGCGTTCGACATCCTCGGCCGCACGGTGGCCGTGGCGGCCCGCGGCAAGGGCGAGGAGGCCGACGACCTCGCCCTGCTGACCCCGGCCCTGGCCGATCCCCCGCAGGACGAACTCGACGCCTTCTTCGACGCGGCCGCGCTCGACGAGGCGACGGCCCGCCGCTGGCTGGGGAACGCGACGGCCCGCTACGTCCACGACCTCGGCCGGCGCACGGCGCCGGACGGCACCACCGTCTGGGTGCGGCAGCCGCCCTGCGTCTGCTCGCTGTTGCGCGAGGAACACGTACGCCGGCTTCCGCACGGCGAGCAGAGCCGCCTCAGCGTCTCCTTCGCGTACGCCGACGGGCTCGGCGCCGTCCTGTCGACCAAGTCCCCGGCCGAGCCGGAGCAACCCGGAGAGCCGCCGCGCTGGCTGGCGAGCGGCCGCACGGTCGTCAACAACAAGGCGATGCCGGTGCTGGCCTACGAGCCGTACTTCAGCGACCCGGAGGTGGGCCACCGCTTCGAGGAACCCCGGCAGGAGGGCGTCACCTCGATCACGCACTACGACGCCCTGGGCCGCACGGTGCGCGTCGAGCAGGCCGACGGCACCTTCAGCCGGGTGGAGTTCTCGCCCTGGCAGGTACGGACGTACGACCCGAACGACACGGTCGCGGAGCCCGGCAACACCTGGTTCGCCGCGCGGACCGCGCCCGGCGCGCCCGAGGCGCAGCGACGGGCGGCCGAGCTGGCCGCCGGGCATGCGGACACCCCGGCGCTCACCGTGCTGGACGCCCTGGGCCGTGAGGTGCTCGCCGTCGCCCACAACCGGTGGCGCGACGAGTCCGGCGAGGACCGGGAGGAGAAGTACGCGACGTACACGAAGCTGGACGCCGAGGGCAAACCCCTGTGGACAAGGGACGCCCGGGGGAACCTGATCACCCAGCACATCCGGCCGCCCAAGCCCGCGCGGCGGGCCGACGAACCCGACCCGGCGCACCCCGAGCGGATCCCGGCCGGCAGCGCTCCCTGCTACGACCTGGCCGGGAACCTGCTCTCGGAGCACGGCACGGACACCGGAGACCGCTGGCGTCTCGCCGACGGCGCGGGCGAGACACTCCTGGCCTGGGACCCCGGCGACCGGCAGGACGAGACGGCCGGGGAGCTGGTCCCCGAGGAGCGGCGGCTGCGCACCGTGTACGACGTCCTGCGCCGGCCGGTGGAACAGTGGCTGACCGTGGACGACGGCCCGCCCGCGATGATCGCCCGGTACGGCTATCGCGACGCCGGGAACGGCGACGCCGTGGCGGTGGCCGAGGCCAAGGAGCGCAACCTCTGCGGGCGGCTGCACCGGCACCACGACTCGGCGGGCCTGACGGTTACCGAACGCCTCGACTTCGGCGGTCAGGTGCTCCGGGTGAGCCGCAGGCTCGTGGCGGACCACCGGGCCGCGGCGACCGACTGGCAGGGCGAAGACCCGGACGCGCGGCTGGAGACGGAGAGCTACGCCCAGGTCGCGGAGTACGACGCCCTGGGCAACCGCCGGCGCCTGTACAACTGGCACCGGGGGACCGGCAGTCGCGTGGCGGTGCACGAACTGGCGTACGGGGAGCGTGGTCTGCTCGCCCGCCATGAGCTCGTCGTCGGGGCGGTGAAGGCGGCCGGCGGCCACATCGAGGGCGCGGACAGCCGGCGTACCGCCGTCGTCTCCGCCGCGGTCTACGACGCCCGGGGCCGCCGGCGGTCGGTGGGGTACGGGAACGGCACCACCACCACGTACGCCTACGACCGGGACAGCTCACGCCTGACGTCGATCCGTACGACGCACGGCGGGCGCGTCCTCCAGCACCTCTCCTCCACGCACGACCCGGTCGGGAACGTCACCGAGATCCGCGACGACGCCCAGGAACCGGAGTTCTTCGCCAACCAGCGCGTGGACCCGGTCCAGCGCTACGTGTACGACGCGGTGTACCGGCTCGTGTCCGCCACCGGCCGGGAGAACGGCCGGGCCACCGCCCCGCCGTCCCACGGGACCGCCCCGCGCCGGCAGGTCGGTTTCCCGGTGACCGAGGCGGACGCGCTGCGCGGATACACCGAGACCTACGGCTACGACGCGGTGGGGAACATCGAACGGGTGCGGCACGCGGCCGGGCCGGTCGGGAGCTGGACACGGACCCACACCTACGTCGCGGACGGCAACCGGCTGGCCACCACCGTCTCCGGTGACGGGGCACGACCCGTCCGGCACGCCCACGACGCGCACGGCAACCTCCTCAACTTCCAGAACACCCCGGCGGAGTTCCACCTGCGCTGGGACCGCAGGGACCTCGTGCACCTGTGCGACCGAGGCGGCGGCGGGCGGGTGTACTACCAGTACGACGCGGGCGGACAGCGGACCCGCAAGGCCGCGGAGGACGGGTCGGGGAACCGGCTGGAGTGGAGCCGGATCCAGCTCGGCGGCCTCGAGATCCACCGCCGCTTCGCGGGCGGCCGGGTGGTGGAGGAGATCGAGTCGGTCCACGTGGCCGACGGCGCGCGCCGGGTGCTGCTCGTCGACGACGTGCTGCGCACGGACGACCCCCGGCTTCCGGTGGGCCCCCTGTACCGCTATCAGTACGAGAACCACCTGGGTTCCGCCGCGCTCGAACTGGACGAGCGCGCGGAGACCGTCTCGTACGAGGAGTGGCATCCGTACGGCACCGTCGCCTACGAGGCGGAGAACCGGGCGATCCGGTCGACCGCGAAGCGCTACCGGTACCTGGGCAAGGAGCGCGACGAGGAGACGGGTCTGAGTCTCCTGGGAGCGCGGTACTACGCGCCGTGGCTGGCCCGCTGGATCAGCTGCGACCCCTCGGGGATGACCGGCGGCCCCAACCTGTACGCCTACGCGGACGGTGATCCGATCGGGATGAAGGACGACACCGGCAGATGGCCGGCGATGGTCGACAAGTTCCTGAGCGACCCCAAGGGCGCGGCGAAGACCGCCGGCGCCGTGCTCCTCGGATACGCCGAGACACGGGTCGCGGCTCTGGCGGACAAGGCCCTGCTCCTCAACCCGGTGACCGCGCCGATCAAACTGTCCCAGATGGTGGTGGAGAAGGTCTCCACCGAGGTCAAGGAGGTCCGTGAGGTCGCGCGGAAGGAGGGCAAGGCCGCGGCCGCACTGCGCGCGTGGAGCGGTTCGACGTCCTGGCACGCGGGCGACGCCATGGCGGCGGCACGCAAGCGCGGGGCGAGCCCGTGGAAGGTCGCGGAGGCGGGCATCGCGAAGGTGGGCGAGGACACGGCCGAGATGAACCCGCTCTACCACTTGGGCGTGGCGCTGGTGGGCGCCCCGGTCTCCGCCGTGGACGCCCTCGACCGCGGCGACGGCCGAGGGGCGGGCAAGCACCTGGCGGAGGGACAGGGGGCCATGGAGGAGTTCGGGCAGACGGTGATCCCGATGCTCGCGGAGGCCGGCATGTTCAAGGCGGCCTCGCCTTCCCGGGGCACGATGTCGGGCAAGCCGAACGCCGGCCGCCTGAAGGTCCCGGGTCTCACCGCCGAACTGGAGTCGAAGGTGAACTCCCTGGCCTCCGACTTCCTGGACCGGGCCGGCGTCGGCGAGGAGCAGCGCGCGGTGGGCCGGCAGCGGGGGTCGGCCACCATCGGCGACCCGAAGCGCAAGGTGCTGGATCCGCACGGGCAGGACATCGGCCGCAACCAGACGGGCTCGCTGGAGGAGGGCGGCATCGGGCTCGAGTCGGGCATCGTGAAGCAGGTGAAGAACTGGACGGAATGGAACTCCGCGCGCCTGGCGACCCGCGTCCAGGCGGCGCTCCAGCACGAGTGGTTCGAGTTCAAGGGCGCGACGCACCGGGAGGCCGTGAAGCTCGGCCGAGGGGTTCCCTTCGCCGGAAGCGAGGCCTTCAAGGACGCCTATCTGCCGATCGGGCCGGCGGCGAAGAGACTGCTGGAGACCATGCCGTACGAGAAACTCCGGCTCTCCGGCGTACTCCATCCGTTCAACTACTGACGGTGCGCGCGCCCGGTGCCGCCCAGCGGGCGACGGCCGGCGCCGAGGCGGCGTCGTCGAGCCCCGGCCCGACGCTTCCCCCGCCCCGCCGAGGGAGTGGTCTCGGGCACAGGAGGGACTGTCCCCTCCACCGGCCCGCCCGCCTCTCGCCCGTGCGGCGCAAGGCTCTCGCCGCCCTCGGCGCCGTCCGACGCGGAGGCGCGATCCCGGGAGACGTGACCGACGTCTCTACCCCGGGGCCGCCCCCGTACCGCAAGGTGGTCGCCATGACCTCCACCACCTGCACCCGCCTCCTCCTCCGCGCGCGGACCGGCGGTCCCCAGGACGACGACTGGGGCCCCAAGATCGTGGAGCACGTCCTCGGCTGGACCCTTGTCGTCCTCCTCGCCGTGCTCGTCACACGGGCGGGCCTCATGTGATCCGGCGGGCCTCCCCTGCGCCCGGGCGGCCCACCCGGGCGTCCGTGTGATCCACCGGCGGGCCCGCGTGAGCCCCGCGCCTCGAAGGGGCATACTCCCCGCGACCCCGCGCGCGGCCCGACCGCGCCCGGCAGGGAGGAGCTCCGGTCATGGCAGCCGAGAGGAACGCGGACGGCGTGGAACGCCGGCTGCCCACCGACGAGGCCCGCGAGCTGCTCGCCCTGACGCGTGACATCGCCCGGCGGGAGATCGCTCCCCGCGCCGCCGAGGAGGAAGCCGCCGGACGGTTCCCGCGCGAGCTGTTCACGCTGCTGTCCCGCTCCGGACTGCTTGGGCTCCCCTACGACCCGGTGTACGGCGGGGGCGGCCAGCCGTACGAGGTCTACCTGCAGGTTCTCGAGGAGCTCGCCGCGGCCCGGCTCACCGTGGGGCTCGGCGTCAGCGTCCACGCCCTCTCCTGCCACGCGCTCGCGCGCTTCGGCACCGAGGAGCAGCGTGCCGCCCATCTGCCCGCGATGCTCGGTGGCGGCCTCCTCGGCGCGTACTGCCTCTCCGAACCCTCCGCCGGATCGGACGCGGCGGCGCTGCGCACCCGGGCCGTCCGGGAGGGCGCCCGCGCGGGCAGCGGCGGTGACGTCGGCGACGGCGGCGGTGACTGGGTGATCGACGGGACCAAGGCGTGGATCACCCACGGTGGGATCGCGGACTTCTGCACGGTCATGGCCCGTACGGGCGGCGCGGGCGCGCGGGGGATCACCGCCTTCCTGGTGCCGGGGGACGCACCGGGGCTGAGCGCGGCGCCTCCCGAGCGGAAGATGGGCATGACCGGCTCGCCCACCGCGCAGCTCCACTTCGACGGGGTACGGGTTCCCGACGCGCGGCGCCTCGGCGCGGAGGGGCAGGGCTTCGCCCTGGCGCTGGACGCTCTGGACTCGGGGCGCCTCGGCATCGCCGCCTGCGCGGTCGGCCTCGGCCAGGCGGCCCTGGACGAGGCCGTGGCGTACGCCAGGGAGCGCCGCCAGTTCGGCCGGCCCATCGCCGACTTCCAGGGGCTCCGCTTCCTCCTCGCGGACATGGCGACCCGGGTCGAGGCGGGCAGGGCGCTGTATCTGGAGGCGGCGCGGCTCCGGGACGAGGGGCGGCCCTTCGGTCGGTGCGCCGCGATGGCCAAGCTGTTCTGCACGGACGCCGCCATGCAGGTCACGACGGACGCGGTGCAGGTGCTCGGCGGGTACGGGTACACGGCGGACTTCCCCGTGGAGCGGTATCTGCGGGAGGCGAAGATGCTCCAGATCGTCGAGGGGACCAATCAGATCCAGCGGGTGGTCATCGCCCGTCACCTGGTCGGACCAGAATCCCGCTGACGCGCACGGTCCGGTCCGCCCAGACGGGTCCGGCCGCGAGCCGGGCCCACTCCTGGTCGCGGTGGCCGGGAAGGGTCCGGCCCTGGCTGGCCCAGAGGGAGAGCACCGCCTTGTAGATGGGCGGGTCGGCGGGGAGGGGGGAGGGGGCGGCCGCCTGCGCCGGTACGGGGACGGGCACGGGCGCCGACACCGGTGCCGGTGTCCGCGCGGGTGCGGGTGCTCCTCCGGGCGCGGGTGACGGCGAGGGATGAGGAACCGATTCTTCAAGGCGCGGCTCGGCCTGTCGGTGCCGACCGATTCCGCTGGGCGTGGTGTACAGCGTGGTCATGCCCGGACCAACGCGCCCCGGCGGCCGTGGTCACCGACGAACGGATTCGAGCGGCAGTTCGCCCGGTACCCGGTGCACGGCTCTGGTCCCCGGACCCACGCCTGACGTACCGTCAGTTCCCCTCGCCGGAAGCCCGCCGACCAGGAGGTCAGCCATGTCCGCGCACCGGCACGTCGACGACCGGCCCGTCGCTCTCGACGAGTACCCCGTGCACCAGGCCCCGCTCTCGATGAAGCACCACATCAGCGGCGACCGCAACGCCTACGACCGGTGCATTTTCCACGTCTTCGACCACACCGGCCGCGCCCTGCTCATCGCCGGCCTCGGCGTCTACCCCAACACCGGCGTCATCGACGCCTACGCCACCCTCCGCGTCGGCGACCGGCTGCACGCCGTCCGCGCCTCCGACGCCCTCGGCGACGACCGGACGAACCTCTCCGTCGGCCCGCTCGCCATCACCGTCGACGAACCCCTCAAGCGCCTCTCCCTGCGCTGCGCGGCCGACCCCGACGACCCCGACGGGCTCTCCTACGAGCTCTCCTGGACCGGCGACTTCCCCGCCGTCTGGGAGCCCCACCACACCCAGCGCCACGGCGGCCGGCTCACCCTCGAAGGCCGCCGCTTCGTCCAGGCCGGGCACTGCGCGGGCACGATCAGGGCCGGCGGCGAGGAGTTCACGGTCACCCCGGGGGAGTGGACCGGCACCCGCGACCGCAGCTGGGGAGTCCGTCCCATCCCCGGCGAGGAGCCCGGCCGTGCCGCCGAGCACCGCCCCGAGGGCTTCCACTGGCTCTGGGTCCCGATGCGCTTCGAGGACCGCTTCCTCATGGTCATCGCCCAGGAGGACGCCGACGGCTACCGCACCCTCAACGAGGCCCTGCTCGTACGGAACGGCCGGCGCGACACCCAACTCGGCTGGCCTCGCACCGAGATCACCTACCGGCCGGGCACCCGCCACCCCGAGCGGGCCACCGTCCACCTCACCGACCCGACCGGGAAGCCCCTGGAGATCGGCGTCGAGATCCTCGCCTCCTCCCCGCTCGCGGTCGGCGCCGGCTACCCGCCCGCCACCGACTGGCAGCACGGCACCTGGCAGGGCCGCGGCTGGACCGACCGGCGCGTCTACGACCTCTCGGACCCGGCGGCCCACCCCATGGCCGCGTACGGAGTCACCGACCACGCCGCCCGCTTCACCCTCGACGGCCGCATCGGTCACGGGGTCTTCGAGCACGGCACCTTCGGCCGCCATGACCCCAGCGGATTCACCGACCACACGTCAACGGCCCTCTGAGGAGCACGCCTTGGCCACGCCCCGACCCCGCACCACCACCCGGGACCCCGAGGAACTCGGCCGCCGGCTCACCGCCTGGCTGGACCGGCACCTGCCCGGGGCCCGCGTCACCGGACTCGCCGTCCCCGGCTCCAACGGCATGTCCAGCGAGACCCTGCTCTTCGACCTCGACCACCCGGACGCCCCCGTCCGCGGCTGCGCCCTCCGGCTGGCCGCCGACCCCGCCGCGTACTCCGTCTTCCCCGTCTACGACATGGCGCGCCAGCACCGGGTCATGCGCCTGGTCGGCGAGCACACCGACGTCCCCGTACCGCGCGTGCTCTGGCTGGAGGAGGACCCGGATCCGCTCGGCGCGCCCTTCTTCGTGATGGCCCGCGCCGAGGGCCGTGTCCCGCCGGACGTCATGCCCTACACGTACGAGGGGAACTGGCTGCACGCCGCCACCGACGCCGAACGCGCCCTGCTCGAATCCGAGACCGTCTCCGTACTGGCCCGGCTGCACGACCAGTTCCCGGTGAAGGAGGCCGAGTTCCTCCTGCCGGACGGCGCCGGAAGTCCGCTGCGCCGCCACGTCGACGCCCAACGCGCCTACTACTCCTGGGTGGTGGAGGGACTCGCCCCCTCACCGCTCATCGAGTCGGCCTTCGACCGGCTGGAGGCGCACTGGCCCGCCGAGGAGGGACCGGCCGTCCTCGGCTGGGGCGACGCGCGGATCGGGAACATCGTCTACGACGGGTTCACCCCCGTCGCCGTCCTCGACTGGGAGATGGCGGCCTGCGTCCCGCGCGAGGTGGACCTCGGCTGGACGGTCTACCTCCACCGCTTCTTCCAGGACCTGACCGTGGGCTTCGGCCAGGCGGGGCTGCCCGGCCTCCTGCGGCGCGACGCCGTCGAACGGCGGTACGCGGAACTGACCGGGCACACTCCGCGCGACATGGACTTCCACACCCTGTACGCGGCGCTGCGGCACGCGATCGTCATGCTCAGGATCGCGTACCGGCAGGTCCACTTCGGCGAGGTCGACGTACCCGCGGACCCCGACTCCCTGATCCTGCACCACGCCGCCCTGGCGGCGATGGTGCGGGGAAGCTACTGGTGAGCGCGTGTCAGGGCCGGCGCCGGCCCTGACGTTCTTCAGGCCGCGCGCCGCATCTGCGGCACCCGCATCGGACGGGAGCCGGGACCGCCGACGTGCGAGAAGGGCTGCGTGCGCCAGTCGAGACCCTGGGGGAGCGTCAGGAGCAGCGCGGTGTCCTGCTCCTGGACCTCCAGGCTGTCGTCGGCCGGACGGGCCTCGGTCGCCGACAGGCCCGTACCCGGGCAGACCGTCAGGACGAACGGGTTCCACGGCGTGGGGCACAGCGCGTGCTCCGGCAGCGCGTCCTCGTCCGCGAGCAGCGCGATGGGCTGCACGCACTCCGGGCAGATGACCCGGAACATCTCAAAGGTGTCGTACGCGTCGAGCTCGTCGGACGTGTCGACCGAATCAACAGGCTCCTGCATGGAGAATCTCCCCCTCGGGTGGGTCGGCCGGTCTGTACGGCCTCGACCACAGCAAGCACTTCCCATGCGGCCGTCCGCATAACCGTGTGGCAGTACCCGAGGGCGGACGCAAACCTGTGGCGTTCGTCACATGCCCGTCGCAGGTGCCCCGTGGCCGCCCATACCGCCTGATAGCGGTGCTCCCCGGCGGTGCCCCTTTCCCCCGGTGGCAATAGGGTCACCGCATGGAGGAGCTGGATCGTCAGATCGTGGAGTTGCTCGTCAAGGACGGGCGCATGAGCTACACCGACCTGGGCAAGGCCACCGGCCTGTCCACGTCGGCGGTGCATCAGCGCGTCCGCCGTCTGGAGCAGCGCGGAGTCATCCGCGGCTACGCCGCCGTCGTCGACCCGGAGGCCGTGGGCCTGCCGCTGACCGCCTTCATCTCGGTCAAACCCTTCGACCCGAGCTCACCCGACGACACCCCGGACCGCCTCGCGGACATCCCGGAGATCGAGGCCTGCCACAGCGTCGCGGGTGACGAGAACTACATCCTCAAGGTCCGCGTCGCCACCCCGCTGGAGCTGGAACACCTGCTCAGCCGCATCCGCTCCCAGGCCGGCGTCTCCAGCCGCACGACGGTAGTCCTCTCCACCCCGTACGAGGCACGGCCGCCGCGCATCTGACGTGCCCCCGTGGTGTCCGGCGGATCGCGGCCGGGGCCGCTCAGGCCTGTCTCTTGGATCATGCCGGGCCGCCCCCGGGGGACCTGCCGGACAAACCGGGTCCCGGCAGGTCCTAGCCTGGTCGCATGAGTGAGTCCATGCCTCCTGCGTCTCCCGCCGAACACCGCACCGTGCTGATGCGCGGTGGAGAAGTCCACAGCCCCGCCGACCCCTTCGCCACCGCCATGGTCGTGGAGCGCGGGCACGTCGCCTGGGTGGGCTCGGAGGGCGCGGCCGACGCCTTCGCCTCCGGTGTGGACGAGGTGGTCGACCTGGAGGGCGCGCTCGTCACCCCGGCGTTCGTCGACGCCCATGTGCACACCACCGCCACCGGCTTCGCCCTCACCGGGCTCGACCTGTCCTCCGCCGCCTCGCTCGCGGAGGCGGCGGAGCTGATCCGCGCCCACGCCGCCGCCCGTCCCGAGGACCGCATCCTCATCGGGCACGGCTGGGACGCCTCCCGCTGGCCCGAGCGCCGGCCGCTCAGCCGCGCCGAACTCGACGAGCTCACCGGCGGCCGCCCGCTCTACCTCACCCGTATCGACGTCCACTCGGCCGTCGTAACCACCGCGCTCCTCGACCTCGTCCCCGGCGTCCGTGACCTGGACGGCTTCCACGACGGGCAGCGGCCGCTCACCGGCGACGCCCACCACGCCGTGCGTGCCGCCGCCTTCGGCGCCGTCTCCGCGCGCCAGCGCACCGAGGCGCAGCGCGCCGCCCGTGAACGGGCGGCCTCCCTCGGTATCGGCACCCTGCACGAGTGCGGCGGCCCGCAGATCTCCTCCGAGGAGGACTTCACCGGTCTCCTCGACCTCGCCCGCGACGAGGCCGGCCCCCGTGTCGTCGGCTACTGGGCCGACCTGGACGTCGAGCGGGCCCGCGCCCTCGGCGCCCTCGGCGCGGCCGGTGACCTCTTCGCCGACGGCTCCCTCGGCTCCCACACGGCCTGCCTCCACGAGCCGTACGCCGACCACGCGGACGCCGGCCACACGGGCGCCGCCCACCTGGACGCGGCGGCCGTCGCGCTCCACGTCGTGGCCTGCACCGAGGCGGGCCTCCAGGCCGGGTTCCACGCCATCGGGGACGCCGCCGTGACCGCCGTCGTCGAGGGCGTAAGGGCGGCCGCCGAGAAGCTCGGCCTGGCCAGGATCCGGGCCGCCCGGCACCGCGTCGAGCACGTCGAGATGCTCACCCCCGAGACCATCGCCGCCTTTGCCGAGCTCGGCTTGACCGCCTCGGTCCAGCCCGCCTTCGACGCCTTCTGGGGCGGCGAGGAAGGCATGTACGCCGACCGGCTCGGCGCCGAGCGGGCCCGCACGCTCAACCCGTACGCGGCGCTGCTCCGCTCCGGTGTGCCGCTGGTCTTCGGCTCGGACAGCCCGGTCACCCCGCTCGATCCCTGGGGCACCGTCCGGGCCGCCGCCTTCCACCGCACTCCCGAGCACCGGATCTCGGTCCGGGCCGCCTTCACCGCGCACACCAGGGGCGGCTGGCGGGCCGTGGGCCGGGACGACGCGGGGACGCTCGTCCCCGGTGCCCCCGCCGACTACGCGCTCTGGCGCACCGAGGAACTCGTCGTCCAGGCCCCGGACGACCGGGTGGCCCGCTGGTCCACTGACCCCCGGTCCGGGACGCCCGGTCTGCCCGATCTGACCCCTGGCGCCGACCTCCCCGTCTGCCTCCGGACGGTCGTGCACGGCCGGACGGTGTTTGTGCGACCGAACGAGTGATGTAGGGATATGTCCCCCCTGGGGTCCTCGTCCGCACGCTTGTCCCCGACCTGCGGATCTTCCCCTCCGGCCTGGCCTTTTGGTACGTCTCCGCAGGTCAAGCCGGTATTGACAGCCGACCGCAAGGGGCGGGTAGGTTCTCCGCGTCCACCACAGGACGTCCGACCGGGCCACCCCCTCGCAGGTGCCGAACGCCGCCCGCGCCTCGGCCACGAGGGAAGGTTTCTCCGGCGGAAGGTGCGACCCGGGTGGGGCCCGGACGTTCAGTAGACAACGGCTCTCGGTCGACCCGCAGCCAGCGGATCCCAGGTCGGACCGAAGGACGTCGGGCCCCGCACCGCACGCCACCCCTGCCACAGGACCCGCCGCGGCGGAGCACTCCGGGGACCTCGCTATGGTGGGGGCCTGCGTTTGTATCCGAAGGGGCAGTAGTGAACGACGGTGGCCAGAGGCGTTACGGCCCGCTCGGCAAGGCCTTGGTGATCATTCCGACCTACAACGAGGCGGAGAACATCAAGCCGATCGTCGCGCGGGTACGGGAGGCCGTGCCCGAGGCGCACGTGCTCGTCGCCGACGACAACAGCCCTGACGGCACGGGCAAGTTCGCGGACGAGATCGCGTCCGAGGACGACCATGTGCACGTCCTGCACCGCAAGGGCAAGGAGGGGCTCGGCGCCGCCTACCTCGCCGGCTTCCAGTGGGGCATCGAGCACGGGTACGGCGTCCTCGTCGAGATGGACGCCGACGGCTCCCACCAGCCCGAGGAGCTCCCGCGGCTGCTCACCGCCCTCAAGGGCGCGGACCTGGTGCTCGGCTCCCGCTGGGTGCCGGGCGGCCGCATCGTGAACTGGCCGAAGTCCCGCGAGTTCATCTCCCGGGGCGGCAGCCTCTACTCCCGCGTGATGCTGGACGTGCCGATCCGCGACGTCACCGGCGGCTACCGGGCCTTCCGCAAGGAGACCCTGGAGGGCCTGGGGCTCGAGGACGTGGCCTCCGCTGGGTACTGCTTCCAGGTCGACCTGGCCCGCCGGGCGGTCGCCGCGGGCTTCCATGTCGTCGAGGTGCCGATCACCTTCGTGGAGCGCGAGGTCGGCGACTCGAAGATGAGCCGGAACATCGTCGTCGAGGCGCTGTGGCGGGTCACCGGCTGGGGCGTGTCGGCGCGGGCGGAGAAGGTCGCCAAGCTGCTCGGCCGCGGCCCTTCCTGATCCGTCAGGGGACGGATCCCCGTCCCCGGGCGTTCTGATCCCCTCTTTACGACGTTCCGGCGGGGCCCCAGGCACACTGGGGACCATGACGACCGGCGCACCGCCTCCCCTCGCCCCCAAGCGCTCACGCGCGCGTACGTTCCTCCCGCTCGGCGTCGCCGCCTGGCTGGTCCTCGAGATCTGGCTGCTCACGGTGGTGGCAGGCGCGGCGGGCGGCCTGACCGTCTTCGCCCTGCTTGTCGGCGGCGCCGTGCTCGGTGCCGCCGTCATGAAGCGGGCGGGACGGCGTGCTTTCCGGAACCTCACCTCTACCTTCCAGCAGGCCCAGGCGGCCGCTCAGTCGGGGGAGATGCCCCGGACGCCGGAGCGGACCGGCACGGAGGACCGCAACGGCTTCCTGATGCTCGGCGGCCTGTTCCTCATGATCCCCGGCCTGGTCTCGGACGCGGCCGGACTGCTCCTGCTGATCCCCCCGGTCCGCTCATTCCTCGGGCGGTACGCGGACAGGGCCGCCGAGCGCCGGATCAGCGCCGCGCCTCCCGGCAGCCTCCAGGACGCCTTCCAGCAGGCGCGTATCCACCGCCCCGACGGCAAGGTCGTCCAGGGCGAGGTCATCCGCGAGGACGCCGCCGGCGGCCCGCGGAGCGCCGACGAGCGGCGCCCGCCCCTGACCCCCTGACGCGACCGGTCCGCACGCCCCGCCCCGCTTCTCTTGGAGCGGGGCACGAAGACCTCTTCCGGAGCGGCGCACGGGAAACGCCGCGGGGCCCGGTACACAGTTCGTGTACCGGGCCCCGCGGCGTTGTTCGTCCGGTGGGTCCGCTAGGCGGACTTGCGGCTGTCGCGCGGATGCACGGCGATGTTCATGGCGCCGGAACGAAGGACGGCCAGCCTTTCGGCGAGGACCTCCTCCAGCTCCTCGCGGGTGCGCCGCTCCATGAGCATGTCCCAGTGCGTACGCGCAGGCTTGCCCTTCTTCTCCTCAGGTCCGTCCCCGTCCACCAGGAGTGCCTGGATTCCGCAGACCTTGCACTCCCACTCCGGCGGAATCTCCGCCTCAACCGAGAAGGGCATCTCAAAACGATGTCCCTTCTCGCATGCGTACTCCACCGCCTGGCGCGGGGCCAGATCGATGCCGCGGTCGGTCTCGTAGCTCGTCACCACGAGGCGCGTGCCGCGAAGAGCTCGCTCACTCATGAATCGTGCCTCCCGGGCTTGTCGCCCACAGGACAGGTGTCGCTGTCGTCGTTATCCGGTCAACGTCCGGTCGGCGGTAAAGATTCCCGTGCCGGGTCATGCGTCGCCCGTCGTGCCGCCCCTTGTTGTACCCACCAGTGCCCGTTTTGTCACATCTGACGGCAGAAGTAACCCGGCCTTTTCACCAAAGCAGCACGCAGTAACGGTCCGCCTGGCAGGTCAAACGCGTACACTACCGCCCTTTCACTGCCACGTCTAAATACGGTCCGGAACGGCGTTCCCCGCGGCCTCCACCGCGCGCCGCACCGGGACCCGGGCGAGCAGGGCGAAGCCGACCACGAAGAAGATCACCAGGGAGATGATGGCATCCCGGTAGCTTCCGGTCAGCTGATACGCGAGACCGAACACGAGCGGACCCAGCCAGCTGAGCCCACGGTCGCTCATCTCGTAGGCCGAGAAGTACTCCGCCTCCTTGCCGCGCGGCACCAGATGCGAGAACAGCGAGCGCGACAGGGCCTGGCTCCCGCCCAGGACCAGGCCGATCGCGGCCGCCAGACAGTAGAAGAAGACCGGCGCGTCGGCCGGCAGGAGGTAGCCCGCCACCAGGATCAGCGTCCAGACGGCCAGGGAGGCCAGAATCGTCCGCTTGGCGCCGTACGCCCGGGCGAGTCGCCCCATGCCGAGGGCCCCCGCCACCGCGAGCACCTGCACCAGCAGGACCGCCGTGATGAGCGTGGTCTGGTCGAGCCCCAGCTCCTCCGAGCCGAACACGGAGGCCTGCGAGATCACCGTCTGCACGCCGTCGTTGTAGACCAGGTAGGCGAGGAGGAAGGAGAGAGTCAGCGGGTGCCGGCGCATGTCCTTGAGGGTCGCCCGCAGCTGCCGCCACCCACTGCCGACGCCACCCCCGCCCGCCCCGTCGTACCCCTCGGAGCGGATCCGCCGGTCGCGCAGCCGCCGCAACGGTACGACGGTGAAGGCGCCCCACCACACACCGGCCGAGGCCAGACAGATCCGGACCGCCTCGCCCTCGGTGAGACCGAAGGAGTCGTGGCCGGAGTACAGGATCAGGTTCAGGACGAGGACCAGCGCCCCGGACGTGTAGCCGAAGGCCCAGCCGCGCGACGAGACCGCGTCCCGCTCCTCGGGTTCGGCGATCTGGGGCAGATAGGCGTTGTAGAGCGTCATGGAGACCGCGAGCGAGGCGTTCGCCACGATCAGCAGGAACGCGCCCAGCAGATACCGCTCGCCCGCGAGGAAGAACATCCCCGCCGTGGCCGTCGCCCCCAGATACGCCGAGGCGGCGAGCAGCGGCTTCTTCCGGCCCGTACGGTCCGCCACGGCGCCCACCAGTGGCATCACCAGGACCGCGACCACGAGCGAGGCGGACACCGCGTACGCGAAGAGCGAACCGGCCCGCACGGGGATCCCGAGCGGGTGGACGAAGCCCTCCGCGTCGGACGCCGCACGGGCCACGGAGTTCAGGTAGGGCCCGAGGAACACGGTGAGCACGCTCGTCGAGTACACCGAGCACGCGAAGTCGTAGAAGTACCAGCCCCGCTGCTCCCTCCGGCGCTCGGCGGGCCCGGCGGCGTACTCCTCCGGTTCGGTGGTTCCAGCGGTCAAGGCCCCGCCCCCTCGTTCGTCCCCGTGATCCGGACCGGTGACCCGCGCCCGGTGCCCCCGGCACGCGCGCTCAGACCCACACGCCCCGCTCGGTCAGCACCGTGCGCAGCGTCTCCAGCTGATCGGTCATGATGCCATCGACCCCGAGGTCGAGGAGAGAGTTCATCCGGGCCGGATCGTTCACCGTCCACACATGGACCTGGAGCCCGCGCGCGTGCGCCTCCCGGACGAAACGCCGGTCCACCACCTGGACGCCGCCCTGGCGCTCGGGGACCTGCGCCGCCACCGCCCCGGCCCGTACCGCCGCCGGGATGCCGAGCGAGCGCAGCCGCAGCCCGACCACCCCGCGCACCCCGTACGAGGTGGCGAGCCGGGGGCCGGCCAGACGCTGTGCCCGTGCCACCCGGGCCTCGGTGAAGGAGCCCACGCACACCCGGTCCCAGGCCCCCGTCCGGTGGATCAGGTCCACCAGCGGCTCCAGGGCCGACTCGGCCTTGAGGTCCACGTTCCAACGGGCCTCCGGGAACTCCTCCAGGAGGTCGGCGAAGAGCGGCAGCGGTTCGCTGCCCGCCACGCGGGCCTCGCGCACCGCCTCCCACGGCAGGTCCCGGATCCGGCCCGTGGTGTCCGTGACCCGGTCCAGGGTCGCGTCGTGGAAGGCGACGAGCACGCCGTCCGCCGTCGTGTGCACATCGGTCTCGAAGTACCGGTAGCCCGCGGCGGCGGCCCGGCGGAAGGCGGCAGCGGTGTTCTCCAGGCCGTTCGCCGTGCCGCCGCGATGGGCGAACGGGAGGGGCGAGGGATGGTCGAGATAGGGGTGGCGTACGCGAGTCACCGCCGCAGTATGGCCCCTGAGGGTGTCGCCGGGGCGACCGCGGTGCTGCCGGAGTCAGGCTCGGGAACGGCGAACCAGCGAAGGAAGAACTGGGCGAGCGGCCCGATCGCCAGCGCGTACAGCACCGTGCCGACGCCCACCGAGCCGCCGAGCAGGAAACCGGTGGCGACGACCACCACCTCGATCGCCGTCCGCACCAGACGGATGGAGCGGCCGGTGAGGCGGTGCAGACCGGTCATCAGGCCGTCGCGGGGACCGGGCCCGAAGCGCGCCGCGATGTACAGGCCCGTCGCGAGCCCGTTGAGGACGACGCCGAACACGAGCAGCGGCACCTGCCCGACGAGGCCGTGGACGTCCGGCACCAGAGCCAGGGTGCCGTCGATCGCCAGACCGATCACGAACACGTTGGAGACGGTGCCGAGACCGGGCCGCTGGCGGATCGGGATCCACAGCAGCAGCACCACCGCGCCGACGATGATCGACACCACGCCGATGGTCAGCCCGGTCTTCTCCGCGAGGCCCTGGTCGAGGACGCTCCAGGGCGAGAGGCCGAGACCGCTGCGCACGAGCAGCGCCGCGCTGGCCCCGTACAGCGCCAGACCCACGTAGAGCTGGATCAGCCGACGGGTGAGGTGCCGGCCGTCGCGGCCGGAGGCGATGGACAAAGGAATTCCCCCAGGGTGGTGGTAGTGGACTGGCCCATGACACTCTGTGGCGGGGGAACGGATGCCAACCATGGCCAATTCGAGGAAGGTGGACTGATTTCGATGGCCCAGTGGACTTCGGCGGTAGGACCGGCTCAGCTCGCGCGGCAGCTCCGGGCGCAGCAGCCGCGGCCCGGCGGGCCCGGCACCCGCAAGCCGCCCGCCTACCGCGCGCTGGCCGACGGCATCCGCCTGCTCGTCCTGGAGGGCCGGGTTCCGGTCGCCGCCCGGCTGCCCGCCGAGCGGGAACTCGCCCTCGCCCTCACCGTCAGCCGCACGACGGTGGCCGCGGCCTACGAGGCGCTCCGCGCCGAGGGCTTCCTCGAGTCCCGGCGGGGGGCCGGCAGCTGGACCGCCGTACCGGCCGGGAACCCGCTGCCCGCGCGCGGCCTCGAACCGCTGCCCCCGGAGTCCCTCGGCTCGATGATCGACCTCGGCTGCGCGGCCCTGCCCGCGCCCGAACCCTGGCTCACCCGCGGCATCCAGGGCGCGCTGGAGGAACTGCCGCCGTACGCCCACACGCACGGGGACTACCCGGCGGGACTGCCCGCGCTCCGGCAGATGCTCGCCGACCGCTACACCGCGCGGGGCATCCCCACGATGCCCGAGCAGATCATGGTCACCACCGGCGCCATGGGTGCCATCGACGCCATCTGCCACCTCTTCGCGGGACGCGGCGAGCGCATCGCCGTCGAATCCCCCTCGTACGCCAACATCCTCCAGCTGATGCGGGAGGCCGGGGCCCGGCTCGTGCCCGTCGCCATGTCCGAGGGCCTCGGCAGCTGGGACCTGGGCCGCTGGCGCCAGGTGCTGCGGGACGCGGCACCCCGCCTCGCGTACGTCGTGGCCGACTTCCACAACCCGACCGGGGCGCTGGCCGACGAGGACCAGCGCAGGCAGCTCGTGGACGCCGCCCGCTCGGCCGGCACCGTCCTCGTCGTCGACGAGACCATGGCCGAGCTGCACCTCGACGACGACCTGGAGATGCCCCGTCCGGTCTGCGCCTTCGACCCGGCCGGCTCCACCGTTCTGACGGTCGGCTCGGCCAGCAAGGCGTTCTGGGCCGGCATGCGGATCGGCTGGGTCAGGGCGGCTCCCGACGTCATCCGCTCCCTGGTGGCCGCGCGCGCGTACGCGGACCTCGGCACTCCCGTCCTCGAACAGCTCGGCGTGAACTGGCTCATGCACACCGGCGGCTGGGAGGAGGCCGTGGCGCTCCGCCGCGAGCAGGCCCGGGAGAACCGGGACGCGCTCGTCGCCGCCGTCCGCCGGGAGCTCCCCGAGTGGGAGTTCGCGGTGCCACGGGGCGGCCTGACCCTCTGGGTCCGTACCGGCGGCCTCTCCGGCTCCCGGCTCGCCGAGGCGGGCGAGCGGGTCGGGGTCCGCGTCCCCTCCGGTCCGCGTTTCGGCGTCGACGGGGCCTTCGAGGGCTTCGTCCGGCTGCCCTTCACGGTCGGCGGGGCGGTCGCCGACGAGGCCGCCGCGCGGCTGGCCGCCGCCGCCCGCCTGGTCGAGTCGGGCGCGGGCGGGGGGACGGAGCCGCCGCGGTCGTTCGTGGCGTAGGGAGCTTCGTCACGGGGAGAGGCCGGTACGGACCTGGGGTCCGTACCGGCCTCTCCCCGTGCGCGTGCTCAGCCCTCGGCGGGCACCGGGGCGTGCAGGGGGGCCGGGCCCGGGTGCGGTTCGGCGCGGGGCGCGGGAGCCGGGTCGGGGGCCGGAGCGGCGATGGTCTCGGGCACGGGGGCCGGGCTGACGACGGTCTTGGGCTCCGGGGACGGGCCCGCGACGGCCCTGGGTTCGGGGGACGAGCCGACGGCCTTGGACAGGGCGGCCGAGCCGGCGACCGTCCCGACCGTCGTGGCCGTCACCGCGCGGCGCTCCGGGAGAAGGTCGAGGACCGCCTTGCGGTGCGCCTCGCTCGTCGCCTCGTCGTACGGGTCCGGTGTGGCCGGCACCTGGAGACGCAGGACCGGGCCGGTCCCCAGGCGCGCGTAGCCGCGGCCCGCCGGGACCTGGGGCGTGGGGGTGGTGTGCGGCTCCACGCCGAGGACCGCCGCGATCTGTCGCGGCGCGGCGGGGCCGAGCACGATCCGGGCACGCGTGTGCGTGCGTACCGCCTCGCTCAGCGATTCCACGCTGTCGAACTGCTCGGCGACCACCACCGTGACCTGGGCGGCGCGCCCGTGCCGCAGTGGCACCTGGAGCAGCTCCTGCGGGTCGGTGCGGCCGTCGGCGGCGGCCAGGTGGCCGAGGATGCTCGGCCGGTCGAGCAGGATCCACAGCGGCCGCCGGGTGTCCTCGGGCGCCGGGTGGCCGGCCTGCCGGGCCCGGTTGGCGGCGATGAGCCGGCGTTCCGTCTCGTGCGCCGCCCACTCCAGGCCGGCCAGGGAGCCGGACAGCCCGCACTCGACGGCGAGGACGCCGTCGCGGCCGGTGAGGCAGGCGTACTCGCCGGCGCCGCCGCCCTCGACGATCAGTACGTCTCCGTGGGGGAGGGCCTGCAGGGCGATCGAACGGAGCAGGGAGGTGGTGCCGCTGCCCGGCTGGCCCACGACGAGCAGATGCGGCTCGGTGGACCGGGGCCCGGTGCGCCAGACCACGGCCGGCGCGTCCTCCGTACCGTCCGCCACGACCACGGGCACGGTCCGCTGCACGGCGTCCGCGTCGGTGAAGCCGAGGACCGTCTCGCCCGGCACGGTGACGAAGCGCTGAGCGGCGATGGTGGTGGGCAGGGCGGGCAGCACGCTCATGACGAGCCGGTTGCCCTCCTCGTCCCAGTCGAAGCGGTACTCGCGGCCGCGTCCCGACTTGGCGTGCAGCAGATGCTCGATGCGCGCGCGTGCGTCGGGTTCGCCGTCGGTGAAGTACGGGGGGTACGCGATCCGCAGCCGGGTGAGCCGCCCGTCCTCGTCGAAGGCGTACTCCGCGAAGGCGCTGCTCCAGTCGCCTCCGTGGGCGAAGAGCGGGGAGGGGTCGTCGGGCACGGAGAAGTAGGGCACGAGGGCCTCGTACAGGCCCTTGAGCCGGGCGGCCTCCGCGTCGTCGGGCCCGGTCTTCGCGACCGGCCGTTCGCGTCCCTTCCACGCGGCCGCGCCCATGAGCGTGACCAGTGCGAAGAGCGGCCCGTACGGCGCGAGGGCGATGACCAGGACGCAGGCCGCGACCAGGAACAGCGTGGGACCACGCCGCTCCTTGGGGGTCGCGGCCCACTTGGCGCGCGCGGTGGCGGCCAGCTTCCGCAGACCACGGGAGACCGTGATCAGGGGATGGAGCACGTCGGTGGCGCTGTCGGCGGCCGTACGCGCGATCTCTCGACTGCGAGCGATCTGTACGCTGCCGCTGCTCAGAATGCGGGGGAGTGGTCGCCGGGCCACGAAGTACTCCTGAGGTGGTGGAAGGGACTGAAGGGCGTCAGAACTTGATCCCGCCCAGGAGGCCGGCGAGGCTCTGCCCGCCCGCCGTGATGCTCGGGGCGATGGCGGTGCCCGCGAGGTAGAAGCCGAACAGCGCGCTGACGAGGGCGTGCGAGGCCTTCATCCCGTCCTTCTTGAAGAACAGGAAGCAGATGATGCCGAGCAGGACGACGCCTGAGATGGACAGGATCATTGGTTGTTCTCCTGGTTGAGGGGACAGTCACCATGAGTCCTTCCAAGTTCACAGCAAGTATCTATGTGACTAAAGGTTCATTCGGGTGAAAAACGGGCGATTTCACTTGACCGGCGGATGTCGAACGCACTGTCGGGTGGCGAAATGCCCGGGGTGGGTTAGAGGGACGAACCGGGTGCGGGCTGCCGTGATCTTTGCCTCGGTCGGGCGAGGTCATGTCACCGGGCGGGCAGTACCCTGTCGATTCACTCGTACGGCGGCGCTCGCCGTGCGCAGGCCGACAACGCAGGAGAGAGGCGGTCCCACCCGATGAGCGAGACTCCGGACCCCGAGGTCATCGAGCTGGCGTCCAAGGTCTTCGACCTCGCGCGCACCGGGGACGCCGACGCGCTGGCCGCCTACGTCGACGCGGGCGTCCCCGCGAACCTCACCAACGACAAGGGCGACTCCCTCGTCATGCTCGCCGCCTACCACGGCCACGCCGGCGCCGTCTCCGCCCTCCTCGCGCGCGGCGCGGACGCCGACCGCGCCAACGACCGCGGCCAGACCCCGCTCGCCGGCGCCGTCTTCAAGGGTGAGGACGCCGTGATCCGCGCGCTCCTCGCCGGCGGCGCAAATCCGGAAGCGGGGACTCCGTCCGCTGTCGACACCGCCCGGATGTTCGGCAAGACCGAACTCCTCGAGCTCTTCGGAACCCGGTGAACGGGCACTGAACCCCAGGTGAGAGCAGCGTCGTAAATGTGGTCGCGGTGGCGAAATGGGTGGGTCATCATGACGTCGGGCCCGGCAAAACGGGCCACCGACGAGAGGCAGAGGAAGATGGTCACTGGCAAGCGCAGGACGACGGGCGGCCCGACATGTTGCCGCACGGCCTAGGCGTACAGCGATGTACCGCCTGACCCGGGTCATCCCGGTATCCCCCGGTCGTGTCGACAGCTTGATGTGAGGCGTCTTCCCATGTTCGATCCAGTCATAGCGCCGAGCGGCACCCTGCTCGGCCTGCTGCAGCGGGGCCGCGGCGACGGCACCCTGCACGCGCTCGCCGCGCCACGCGCCGAGGCCCTCGCGGCCCTCAACCATTGCGTTCTCGACGACCCCCGCCACGACTGGCAGGTCGAGAACCGCTCCCTCTACTACGCCCGTCTCTACCTGGACCTCCACGGAGGTCTCGAGGAGATCGAGGCCCACCTCTTCGCGGCCGAGGACCACCTCGACACCGAGGAGTCCAGGACCGGGCTCGCGCTCTCCGTCCTCGGGCACCTCGCGTCCTACGGACGCCAGGACGCCCTGCTCCTGCTCCGCCGCTACGCGGCGACCGGCACGAACTGGGCCTGGGCCCTCGACGAGCTCGCGCTCCGCGACGACGACGCCGGACTGCGCGCGCTCGCCGGTCCCGTACTGGCCCGCTTCCCGGCCGACGCGGAGGGCGACGCCGAGCTGGCCGGCATCGTCCGGGACGCCTTCGAGCCGCGCCCGTGGCGACTCTGGGCCGAGGACCGGCGCGACGCCGTCGGCGCCCGGGTCAGGGCCGCCCAGGAACAGGGCTCCTTCGACCGCTGGCAGCGCCAGATGCGCCCCGCCGGGCCCCGCCCCGGCTGGAGCGTCCGGGCCGTCCTCGACTGGGCGCAGGAGGGGTACGAGCGCGGAGCCGTCCTCTACGGGCCCGCCGCCCGCTGCCTGACCGCCGTCGCCGGCCCCGAGGACCGGCCCGAGCTGCTCGCCGCCGCCCGGAACGGCTCGGTGGGAGCCCGGGGCGCCGCCCTGCACCACCTCGCCGAGTCGCGGGACCCGGCCGTCCTCGACCTCGTCGAGGCCGCCGCCGACGGCGACTCGCACGAGGTCGCCGAAGCCGCCGTCGCCGCCTACCGGCGCATGTGCGGCGAGGACGCGGTCGCCCGCGCCCGCGCGTGGGTCCGCAGGACCGACGCCCTCGGCGCCGCCGCCGCCGACGTGCTCGCCTGCCGCGGCACCGCCCAGGACTCCCCCTCCGTCCTCGGCGCACTCCGCGACACCATCCGTTCGGAAGGCCCCGACTCGCCCGCGCTCGCCGGGCTCGTCGACGGCGCGGGGCGTCTCGGCATCGCCTGCGCGGCCCCCGTGCTGCGCCACGTCTACCGCGAGACGGCCTCCTCGCAGCTCCGCGGGCGCGTGGCCCGCGCCCTCGCCGCCACCGACCCCACCTTCGCGACCGGCTTCGCCGTCGAATGCCTCTGGGACTGCGAGGAGACCACCCGCGAGGTCGCGGCCCAGCACGCCGAGACCGGGGACGTACGCGTCGCCGAGCGCTTGCGCCGCCTCGCCGCCGACCCGGCCGAGGAGGTCGAGGTCCAGACCGCGGTCCGCAACCGCATAGGCCCGGACCTCCAGGTCTGACCCAGGTCACCCCCGCCCCCGGCCCCGGGGCGGCGCGGCCCGCGACGGAGAACCCGCCACGCGAGGCCCCGCCCCGGAGGACCGGGACGGCCGGCGCGCGGGGGCCCGCGCCGCTCGGGCGCGGGCCCGGGGGCCCTGGGCCGACGGCACCGGCCCCGCTCCCCTCGACGCGCGCGCGGACGCCGCCCTCGGCGCCGCGCTCGCGGCCACAATGGAGAGATGAACGGGCGCTGGGAGTTCTGGATCGACCGGGGCGGCACCTTCACCGACATCGTGGGCAGACGGCCGGACGGCCGGCTCGTCACCCGCAAGCTGCTCTCCCACGACCCCGCCCGGCAGCAGGACGCCGCCGTCGCCGGAATCCGTCTCCTCCTCGGGCTCACGCCGGGGGAACCCGTCCCCGCCGACCGGATCGCCGTCGTCAAGATGGGCACCACCGTCGCCACCAACGCCCTCCTGGAGCGGCGCGGCGAGCCGACCGTCCTCCTCGTCACCGAGGGCTTCCGCGACGCGCTCCGCATCGCCTACCAGAACCGGCCCCGGCTCTTCGACCGCCACATCGTGCTCCCGGAAGCGGTCTACGCGCGCGTGGTCGAGGCCCCCGAGCGGGTCGACGCCCGCGGGCACGTCGTCCGTCCCCTGGACGAGCACGCCGTCACCGAGGCGCTCGCCGCCGCCCACGGCGACGGATTCCGCTCGGTCGCCGTCGTCCTCCTGCACGGTTACCGCCACCCGGCACACGAGGCGCGGATCGCGGAGATCGCCCGTGCCGCCGGCTTCGCCCAGATCAGCTGCTCGCACGAGGTGAGCCCGCTCATCAGGCTCGTCCCGCGCGGCGACACCACCGTCGTCGATGCCTACCTCTCGCCGATCCTGCGCCGGTACGTCGACGAGGTCGCCCGTGAACTCGCGGGAATCCGCCTCATGTTCATGCAGTCCAACGGAGGACTGCGCGAGGCGGCCCACTTCCGGGGCAAGGACGCGGTCCTGTCAGGACCGGCCGGCGGGGTCGTCGGCATGGCGCGCACCTCGGCACAGGCGGGTTACGAGCGGGTCATCGGCTTCGACATGGGCGGCACCTCCACCGATGTGTCGCACTATGCCGGAGCCTTCGAGCGCGAACTCGGTACACAGGTCGCCGGTGTACGGATGCGGGCACCGATGATGAGCATCCACACCGTCGCGGCCGGCGGCGGATCCGTCCTCCACTTCGACGGACGCCGCTACCGTGTGGGCCCCGACTCGGCCGGCGCCGTCCCAGGACCCGCCTGCTACCGCCGGGGCGGACCCCTCACGGTCACCGACGCCAACGTCATGCTCGGCCGCGTCCAGCCCGCCCACTTCCCCGCCGTGTTCGGCGAGTCCGGCGACCTGCCCCTGGACGCCGACGTCGTACGCGAACGGTTCGCGGCCCTCGCCGGGGAGGTCGGCGGCGGCCGCACCCCGGAGGAGGTCGCCGCGGGCTTCCTGGAGATCGCCGTCCTCAACATGGCCAACGCCGTCAAGAAGATCTCCGTGCAACGCGGCCACGACGTCACCCGGTACGCGCTCACCAGCTTCGGCGGCGCCGGCGGCCAGCACGCCTGCGCCGTCGCCGACGCCCTGGGCGTCGACACCGTCCTCGTACCGCCACTGGCCGGAGTGCTCTCCGCGTACGGCATCGGGCTCGCCGACGCCACGGCCATGCGGGAGCGGTCCGTCGAGGCCGAACTCGCCGCCCCCGGAACCCCCGCGCGCGTGACGGCCCTCTGCGCCGAACTCGCCGCGCTGACCCGGTCGGAACTGCGTGCCGACGGCCTGCCGGACGCGGCGATCACGACGCACGCGCGCGTACTCCTGCGGTACGCCGGCACGGACGCGAGCCTCCAGGTCGACCTCGCGCCCCCCGAAGAGCTGAAAGCCGCGTTCACAGCCGCCCACCGTGCGCGGTACGCCTTCAGCCTGGACCGGCCCCTCGTCGTCGAGGCCGTCTCCGTCGAGGCAGTCGGCCGCGCGGGCCCGCACGGCCCCGTCCACGCCGGCCCGGGGCGCCCGGACGGCCGGACCGGCCCCCTCACGCCCCACGCCACCGTCCGGATGTACAGCGGGGGAACACCCCGGGACGCCCCTCTCCACCGGCGGGAGGATCTGCGGCCAGGCGACACCGTGGACGGCCCCGCGATCCTCGCCGAGTCCGAGGCCACCACCGTCGTCGACGACGGCTGGCGGGCCACCGCGCACGACACCGGGCACCTCCTCCTCCACCGCGTCACCCCACGCCCCGCGCGCGTGGCGGCCGGCACGGACGTCGACCCCGTCCTCCTGGAGGTCTTCAACAACCTCTTCATGGCCATCGCGGAGCAGATGGGCGTCCGCCTGGAGAACACCGCCCAGTCCGTCAACATCAAGGAACGCCTCGACTTCTCCTGCGCCCTCTTCGACGCCGGGGGCAACCTCATCGCCAACGCCCCCCACATCCCCGTCCACCTCGGCTCGATGGGCGAATCCATCAAGGAGGTCCTGCGGCGGCGCGCGGACGACCTGCGCCCCGGCGACGTGTACGCGATCAACGACCCGTACCACGGCGGCACCCATCTCCCCGACGTCACCGTCGTGACACCGGTGTTCAGCGACACGGGCGACGAACTCCGCTTCCTGGTCGCGTCACGGGGCCACCACGCCGAGATCGGAGGCATCACCCCCGGCTCCATGCCCGCCTTCAGCCGGACCGTCGAGGAGGAGGGCGTCCTCTTCGACAACTGGCTGCTCGTACGGGACGGACGGCTGCGCGAGACCGAGACGCGGGCCCTGCTCACCGGCGCACGCCACCCCTCCCGAGACCCGGACACCAACCTCGCCGACCTGCGCGCCCAGATCGCGGCCAACGAGAAGGGCATCGAGGAACTGCGGAGAACCGTGGACGAGTTCGGCCTCGACGTCGTCCAGGCCTACATGCGGCACGTCCGCGCCAACGCCGAGGAGTCCGTGCGCCGCATCGTCGCGCGCCTGGAGGACGGCGCGTACCGCTACGAGACCGACGGCGGCGCGGTGATCCAGGTCGCGGTCCGCGTCGACCGCGAACGGCGCTCCGCGCTCATCGACTTCACCGGCACCTCCCCGCAGCTCCCGGGGAACGCCAACGCGCCCACGGCCGTCGTGATGGCCGCCGTCCTGTACGTCTTCCGCACCCTCGTCGACGAGGACATCCCGCTCAACAGCGGCTGCCTCGAGCCCCTGGAGATCCGGGTCCCGCCCGGGTCCATGCTCGCGCCCGTCCCTCCGGCCGCCACGGTCGCCGGAAACGTCGAGACCTCACAGGCCGTCACCGGCGCGCTGTACGCGGCCCTCGGCGTCCAGGCCGAGGGCTCCGGCACCATGAACAACGTCACCTTCGGCAACGCGCGCGTGCAGTACTACGAGACCGTGGCCAGCGGCTCGGGCGCCGGGGACGGTTTCGACGGCGCCGACGCCGTCCAGACGCACATGACCAACTCGCGGCTCACCGACCCCGAGATCCTGGAGTGGCGGCACCCGGTGAGGGTCGACGCCTTCGCGGTACGGGACGACGGCGGCGGGCGCGGCCGGTGGCGTGGCGGACGCGGGGTGGAGCGCCGCATCCGGTTCCTGGAGCCGATGACGGTGGCCCTTCTCACCGGGCACCGGCGCGTTCCCCCGTACGGCATGGCGGGCGGAGAGCCGGGCGCCCTCGGCGAGAACCTTGTGGAACGCGCCGACGGCACCGTCGAGCACCTCGCCGGCGCCGCCACCACGGAGGTCGGCGCCGGCGACGTCCTGGTACTGCGCACCCCCGGCGGCGGGGGCTACGGCCCGCCACCCGTCGAGGCGTGAACGGCCCCGGGGGAGGCGAGACGCCCGGGCCGCCGCTTCCGTACGGCGAGACGTCTCACCGCCGCCGCTTCCCTGCGGCGAGACGCCCGCGCCTCGCTTCCGTACGGCGAGAGGCTCACCGCCGCTCCCCCCGACGGCCTCAGCGCACCGCGACGAACCGCACCGGAGTCCCCGGCACCGCCTGCGCCGCCGCGCCCAGGTCGGCCTCCCGCACCACCCCGACCACCGGGTAGCCCCCGGTGGTCGGATGGTCCGCGAGAAACACCACGGGCCTCCCGTCCGGTGGCACCTGGACCGCGCCGAGGACCATGCCCTCGCTCGCCAGCTCTCCGGGCAGGGCCCGTTCGAGGGCCGGGCCTTCGAGTCGCAGTCCGATGCGGTTGCTCGCCGGCGACACCCGGTACGCGCGCGTGGCGAGGGTGCGGAGCGCGTCGGCGGTGAACCAGTCGTCGCGGGGCCCCAGCCGGATCCGCAGCACGAGCTCGTCGGGTGGGCCCGGCCACGGGGGAACGTCGACCAGCCCCTTCGCGACGGTCTCGGCCGGCGGACGAGACGGTCCGAGCGGCAGGACGGTCCCGTTCCCCAGCGGTGCCGGGCCGAGGCCGGACAGCAGGTCGGTGGAGCGGCTGCCGAGCACCGGCTCGACGCCGATCCCGCCCCCGAGCGCCACGTACGCGCGTACCCCACGCACGGCATGGCCGACCTCCAGGACGGACCCGGCCCCCACCCGTACCGTCGTTCCCCAGGCGGCAGGCCGTCCGTCCACCCGGACCGGGCAGGGCGCGCCGCCCACCGCGACGGTCACCGCGCACCGGGGCCGCACGGCGCAGCCGTCGACGGTGGTCTCCAGGACGGCCGCCGTCTCCGGGTTGCCGACGAGCCGGTTCACGAGCCGTGCGGCCGCCGGGTCGAGGGCGCCCGAGCGGGGCACGCCGAGATGCGCGTGGCCGGGACGGCCCAGGTCCTGCACGGTCGTCAGGGCTCCGGCCCGGACCACGGCGAAGGCGCGGTCGCTCATCGCCCGCCCTCCGTCGTGACGCCCGTCGCCGTGAACCGGACGCGGGTCCCCGGGGTGAGCAGCGCGGCCGGTTCCCGGGCCCTGTCCCAGAGCACCGCGTCCGTCGTGCCGATCAACTGCCAGCCGCCCGGGGAGGAACGCGGGTACACGCCCGTGTACGGCCCCGCCAGGGCGACCGAACCGGCCGGGACGGCGGTACGAGGAGTGGCCCGCCGCGGCACCCCGTACCGCCCGTCGAGCCCCGTCAGATAGCCGAAGCCCGGTGCGAACCCGCAGAACGCGACCCGGAACTCGGCGGCCGTGTGGATCCGTACCGCCGCCTCGACGGACACCCCCCACAGCGCGGCGACCTCTCCGAGATCGGGTCCGTCGTAGCGCACCGGTATCTCGACCGCCCGGCCCACGCGCGCGGGGAGCGGCCCCACGTCCCAACCGGTGATCTCGGCCGCCAGCCGGTCCGGGTCGGCCACCCCGTCAAGGAGGACGGTCCGCGCCGCCGGCACGATCTCCCGTACGGCGGGCAGCGTGCCGGCCGCCCGCCGCCGCAGCAGCTCGGCGTGGAACGCCTCGGTCTCCGGGCCGCCGGCCAGTTCCACGAGGACGGCCCGCTCGCCGACCCGCAGCGCCCGCGCGTTCACGCGAAGGCCTCCACCCGGACCCCGGAGGTCTCCAGGCGCTCCCTGACCCGCCGGGCGAGCTCCACCGCCCCCGGAGTGTCGCCGTGCAGACACAGCGACCGGGGGCGGACCGCCACGGAACTCCCGCAGTGCGCCGTGACCACTCCGAACCGGGCCATGGCCACCGACCGTTCCACCACGGCGGCCGGGTCGCTGACGACCGCGCCCGCCTGCCCACGCGGCACGAGGGAGCCGTCGGCCCGGTAGGCCCGGTCGCCGAAGGCCTCGGCGACGACCGGAAGCCCCGCCGCCTCCGCCGCCTCGTGCAGCCGCGAACCGGGCAGCCCCAGGACCGGCAGCGAGCGGTCCGCGAGCAGCACGCCCTCGACGACCGCCGCCGCCTGCTCCTCGTCCCGGACCACCCGGTTGTAGAGCGCCCCGTGCGGCTTCACGTACGCCACGCGCGCGCCCGCTGCCCGTGCGAAGACCTCGAGGGCGCCGATCTGGTACGCCACCTCGGCCGCCAGCTCCGCCGCCGGCACGTCCATCGAACGCCGCCCGAACCCGGCCAGGTCGCGATAGGAGACCTGGGCCCCGATCCGCACCCCGCGTCCGGCCGCGAGCTCGCAGACCCGCCGCATGGTGGCCGCGTCCCCGGCGTGGAATCCGCAGGCCACGTTGGCGCTGGTCACCACGGACAGCAGTTGCTCGTCGTCGGTGAGCGTCCAGCGGCCGAAGCCCTCTCCGAGATCGGCGTTGAGATCGATCGGGGCCTGGGCCGGGGGTGTGCGCATCTGCACCTCGCAGGAGGGAGGGGTACCGTACGGTGCCGTCAAGGTAGAGGATCGTTGAACGATCCGACAAGAAGACTGATGTCCGGTGTACGAGAGGGAGCGGCGTGGCAGCGAGCGAAACCGGGGACCTGACCGCCGACCGCGTGCTCCTCGGACGCACCAGCACGGCGGAACGGGTCGCGGACATCCTGCGCACCCGGGTCGCGGAGGGCTACTTCCCGCCCGGCACCCGGCTCTCCGAGGACGGCATCGGCGGCGCCCTCGGCGTGTCCCGCAACACCCTGCGCGAGGCCTTCCGGCTCCTCACCCACGAGCGGCTGCTCGTCCACGAGCTCAACCGCGGCGTCTTCGTACGCGTGCTCGCCGTCGACGACGTGGACGACATCCACCGCACCCGGCGGCTGGTCGAGTGCGCCGTCGTGCGCGGCCTCGGGCAGCCCCCCTACGCCCTGGACGCGCTCACTGCCGCCGTGACGGAGGGCGAGACCGCGGCCCGGGCGGGGGACTGGAACGGCGTCTCGACGGCCAACATCCACTTCCACCGCGAGCTCGTCGCCCTCGCGGGCAGCGCCCGCACCGACGAGCTGATGCGGGGCGTCCTGGCCGAACTCCGCCTCGCGTTCCACCTCGTCGGCGATCCCCGCGCCCTGCACGAGCCGTACCTGGCCCGGAACCGGGAGATCCTGGAGGCCCTGCGGGCCGGCGAGCGGACCAGGGCCGAAGACCTCCTCGCCCGCTACCTCGACGACTCCCGCACCCGGCTCGCCGCCGCGTACGAGCGGGCCGTCGACAGCCCGCCGGCCCGGTCGCGCTGACCTCCCGGAGCCCGGCCGGACCGACTCCCCGGGGCCGGTCGCATCTGCGCCGTTTCGACCGTTGTCAGTTCGAGGACCTAATCTGTGCACCGTGACTTCGCCTGCCTCGACGGACCTCGTTCCGCCCCAGCTCAGCGCGGGGCCGCGGCCCGCGCAGGGCCCGGCCGCCGACGAAGGGCTCGCGCGGCGCCTCCGCGCGCTCGCGTGCACCGCCCCGCTGCACGACCTCGACGCGCGCAAGGCGAACCTCGCCGGTGAGTACTCGGTCTACGCGATGGCCGAGGTGGCCCTCGCCGCGATCGACCTCATCACGCTGAACATGGACTTCGACACCGGCGCCGACCACGAGCAGATCGTCGCCCGCCTGCTGCCCCGGGTCGCCGCCCAGGCGCCCGACCGGCCCGCCGCCGAGCACGAGCGCGTCGCCCGCTGGGTCCTGGAGAACCTGATCAACGTCGGCAGCGTCGACCGCGGCTTCCGCGCGGTCTACGGCACCTTCGGGACCGACGGGGTCTACGTCCGCAGGGACTACGACTTCAAGCTCATCGAGGAGGTCCCGGGGTACGGCGGCGGTGTCTACCTCCGGACGACCGACGAAGCGGTCAACGTCCTCGTCGGAGCGCTCGACACCGACGTCACCAGCGCCCAGATCGCCGCCGAGGTGAAGCTGGAGGTCCTCATCAACCGGGGCCGCCTCGCCGACGCCCAGCTCGCCGCCGAGCAGGCGCGCTACCGGACCGTGCAGTACGCCGAGACCCTCCGCAAGACCCTGGAGGCCACCCGGCGCAACGTGCGCGCGGTGGACTGGCTCAACGCGGTGCCCGACATGATCGCCGAGGCGCTCGACCACGTCGCCGACCGCTACCGCCACGAGAACGCGATCCTCACCAACATCCGCAGGGTCCGCGACGAGGCCGAGGCGATGTCCGACGCCAGGACGGCCGAGCACAAGCGGCGCGCCGCCGAGCTCGTCGACATAGTGAAGGACTGCATCCGGCGCCACACCCAGCTCCAGTCCCGACTCCTGGACGCCGGGCCGCTCTTCCGCGCCGAGCAGGACCGGCAGGCGTTCGCCGCCCCCACCACGTACACCGGACTCGATCTGTACGGTCAGCTCGTCGCCCCGACCCTGCCGCTCCCCGTCGAACAGGCCGCCAGGGTCACCGACGCCTTCTTCGCCCGGGGCACCGGACTGCGCACCCCCGCCTCCGTGCGCCTCGGCGACCTCGTGGACCTGCTGCTGACCCCGCCCGTCGAGCGCGAGCACCTCGGCGCGGAGATGCCCGAGCCCGACCTCATCGCCACCCCGGACGACTCCCGCTTCAGCGAGGAACAGCTCGCGAGCGCCCTGCGCCTGCTCGACCTGGAGCACGACGCCCCGCGGCGCCTCTCCGGGCTGCTCGCCGAGGCCCGCGAGCTCGACGGGGACCTGCCCTACCTCGTCGCCCTCCTCGCGGTCCACGCGGCGAGCCCCCCGGTCGGCACGGCCTACCGCCAGGGCGAGGAGCGTCTTCTCTTCGCCGTCGACGACGGCACCCCGCTCGACGACCCGGAGTTCGGCGGTGCCGACCTCATCGTCGGTACGGCCCTGCTCGACGCGGCGGGCATGGCCGCCGACCGTACGGAGGCCACGTGACCCTCGTCCCGCCCGCCCCCACCACGATCGCCCTCGCCGCCGTGCCGCCTCAGCCCGAGCCCCATCTCGAAGAGGAACCGGAACCGGCACTCCAGCCCGAGCCCATCCTCGAAGAGGATCCGGAACCGGAACCGGAACTCCAGCCCGAGCCCGTCCTCGAAGAGGAACCGGAACCGGGGAAGGAACCGGAACCGGAAGCCGGCCCCCGCGTGCGGCCCGTCCACGTCGACCCGCCCGCCGGAGCGCGCGGTGACGCCGGGGACCGGCCCCCGCCGTCCGGTACCAGGCCCCGCTTCGGGGTCGTGGCCGTGCCCGAGGCGTCCCGCACGGCGTCCGCCCGCCGGCGGGACGTCCCCTCCGTGCGCGCCGTCCGGCTCACGGAAGAACCGCCCACCTCCACGGACCGGCCCGCCACGCCCCCCGCGGCCGTCACCCCCGTGCCGCTGCCCCTGCCCCGACCCGTCACCCCCGCCGTACCGACACCGGCCGAGAGCCGCACCGAGGAGCCCCAGCCGTGAGCGAAACCCACGCCGAGTACGCGGACGCGTGGGGCGAGCAGGAGCCCCCGCAGCCCCCGGCCACCCCCGCGACGGCCACCGGCACCGCCGCCGTCACCCCCGCCGACGCCGCCGACGCCGCCCGGCTCGTCTCCTTCGGGCTCCAGCCCAAGCTGCTCCCTGCCCGTGACGCCGAGTACGGGGAGCTCCTCCGGCGCTACCGCGAGGACCCCCCGTTCGCGCGCCTCGCCGACGCCGTCGCCACCGGTCTCGGCCTCGTCGTCCTCGAGGTCTCCCCGCGCGCGGGCATGGCCGTCACCGCCGGCGAGGACTCGGTCTTCGCCGTCCGCATGGGCGACTACGCGCGCCGCGCCTCCACGGACTCCGCCGACCGGTTCCTGCACGGACTGGCCCATCTCGCCGTCGCCGCCACGGCCTTCCCCCGCCCCGAGGACCTCGCGGACGACGCGTACATCGGCCGTCTCACCGTCAACGGCGTGGACGCGTTCGTACGCCAGGCATGTCTGCGCCTCGAACAGCGAGCCGAGGAGCAGGGCGAGAACACCGACCCGGCCTCGGACGCGCCCGGCCTTGAGGCGGCCTGGCGGATCTACGCGCGGCGGAGCGCCACCGGCGCCACCAAGGACGCCCGCCGCCTCGCCGGATCCACCACCGGAATCGTCGGCAAGGCGGCCGCCTTCCTCACCGACTCCGGCTTCCTCCAGCGCACCGGCGACGAGGGCGGCGGCTCCTACCGCACCACCGCCCGCTACCAGCTCCAGGTCCGCGACATGGCCGGCTCCGCCGCCATGGCCGAACTCCTGGAACTGGGCGTCGTCCCCGTCAGCGACGGCTCCGCGACCCTGCTGCCCCCGCCCGAGGGCGACGACCTGGAGCTCGCGGCCGGCGCGGGCCTGCCCTTCCACCCGTAACCGACCCGCGTCAGAAGCCGCGTGACCCAGCCGGGCGACCCACCTGCCCGACCGCCCCGCGCAACCGACCTTCCAGAGCACGAGAGCACGAGAGTCCCTCGCCATGTACGAGCTGTCCCGGGTCCGCCTGTACTCCATCGGTCCCGCCGGTGCGCGCTACGCCGACACCGTCCTGGACCTGCGGGGGGTCGGCGCGCCCGTGCCCCACCCCGCCCCCACGCAGGCGGAGTTCTTCGAGGAGGAACCGGTCGGCCCGCCGCGCCGCCCCGCCCCCGCGGGCGTGCTCTTCCTGGAGAACGGCGGCGGCAAGTCCGTCCTCCTCAAGCTGATCTTCTCGGTCATGCTCCCCGGCCACCGCAACACCCTGGGCGGCGCCAGCTCCGGCGTCCTGCGCAAGTTCCTCCTCGCCGACGACTGCGGGCACGTCGCCCTGGAGTGGCAGCACACCCTCACCGGCGAACTGGTCGTCGTCGGCAAGGCCAGTGAGTGGCGGGGCCGCCAGGTCTCCCACGACCCGCGGAAGTTCGCCGAGGCCTGGTACTCCTTCCGCCCCGGCCCGGGCCTCAGCCTGGACAACCTCCCCGTCGCCGAGGCGACGTCCGTCCGCCCGCCCGTCGAGGGCGCCTCGGGGGCGACCGGCCGCCGCCGCACCATGAAGGGCTTCCGCGACGCCATCACGGAGGCCGGCAAGGCCTACCCGCACCTGGAGGTCTACTGGGAGGAGATCCACGACCGCTGGAACGAGCACCTCGGCGAGCTCGGCCTCGACCCCGAACTCTTCCGCTACCAGCGCGAGATGAACGCCGACGAGGGCGAGGCCGCCGGCCTCTTCGCGGTCAAGAAGGACTCCGACTTCACCGACCTGCTGCTGCGCGCCGTCACCGACACCCGGGACACCGACGGCCTCGCCGACCTCGTCGGCGGCTTCGGCGACAAGCTCGGCCGCCGCGCCGAACTGACCGCCGAGCGCGAGTTCACGGCCGGTTCGGTGGACCTCCTCGGCCGGATCGTCGGCGCCGCCGAGACCCGGTCCCACGCGCGCGAGATCCACACCGCCGCCGAGCGCCGTACCCGCACCCTGGCCCGCCGGCTCTCCGCCCGCGCCGCCCAGGAGCGCGGCCGTGGCGCCGAGCTCGCCCAGCAGGTGACCTCGGCGGCCCACGCCGTCGCCGAGGCCGAGACCGCACGCGGACGCAGCTCCCTCATCGCCGCCGAACTCGCCTACCGGCACGCCTCCCTGGCCCTGACCGCCGCCGAGAAGGGTGCGAACTCCCAGCGCCGCGAACTCACCGACGCCCGCACCGCGCACGCCGCCTGGCAGGCGGCCGAGGTCGTCCTCCGCCACCGCGCCGCGAGCGATCGCTCCGCGCGCGTGGCCGTCGCCATCCGGGAGGCCGAGCGGGACGCCGCCCCGGCCCTCGCGGCCCGCGCCGACGCGGCCGCCGACCTCGTCCGTGCCCTGGCCGCGGCCGCCGAGGAGGGCGAGCGTCACGCCGCCGAGGAGGAGGAACGCTCCACCGCCCTCCAGGAGGTCGGCGAGACCGCGCACCGCGACGCCACGGCCGCCGCCACCGAGGCCCAGCGCGCCCGCAGCGAGGCAGGTCACCTGCGCCAGAGGCTCGCCGAGGTCGAGCAGGAGACCGCGGAGGCGGTACGGGCCGGCTGGCTCGACGACACGGCGCCCGACGCCGACCCGGCCCGCGCGGCCCTCGCCGCCAGCGACGCCGAGAAGACGACCGTCGCCGCCTGGGACACGGCCCGCGAGGCCGCCCGCACCGCGGCGGAGCGCGCGCGGGAGACCGCGGCGGCGGAGTCCCGCGCCGAACTCGCCGCCGCCCGCGCCGCGGACGCGGCCGAGGCCGCGGGGAACGCCTACGACGCGGAGCGCCGAGCCGCCGAGCTCCTCGCCGCGGAGGAACGCCTCGCCGAACTCCTGAGCCTCCCCGCCTCCGGCTCCCCCCTGCCGGGACAGCGAGCCGCCACCGCCGACGCCGGGGAGACGGCCGGGGCCGGCACCGGCCGGACCGTCCAAGGCCCGCTCACCGTCACCGAGTTCGACCGGTACGCCGACGACCTGCGCGGCATGCTCGACCAGGCCGTCTCCTCGGCCGAGCGCCAGCTCTTCGACCTGCGCACCGCCGCCGCCGACGACTCCCGCATCCTCGGCGCCCTCGGCGACGGCGGTCTGCTGCCGCCGGGACCCGACGTCCTCGCCACCGTCGAGTACCTCGGTGAGCACGGCATCCCCGCCCTCCCCGGCTGGCGCTACCTCGCCCAGTCCGTGGACCCCGCCGACCACGCGCGCGTCCTCGCCGCCCGCCCCGAGCTCGTCGACGGTGTCGTGATCACCGACCCCGTCTCGTACGGACGCGCCCGCGAGGTCCTCGGCTCTGCCGCCCTGCTGCCCCGCTCCGCCGTGGCCGTCGGCACCGCCGCCGCCCTGCTCGCCCCCGCGCCGGCGCAGGACACGACGGACGACACCGGGGCCCACGGCGTCTTCCTCGTACCGCCGAACCCGGCCATGCACGACGAGCACGCGGCCGACGAGGAGCGCCACGCCCTGCGCGCCCGCGCGGCCGCCCGCGACGAGGAGATCCGTACCCTCGCCGCCCGGCTCGCCGGCGACCGCTCCCTCGCGGCGCGGATCGGGTCCTGGCGCGCCGACTGCCCGCCCGGGATGCTCGCCGAACTCGCCGCCGTCGCCACGACCGCCCGCGAGAACGCCGAGGCGGCCGCCGCGACCCTCGAAGAGGCCCGTACCGCGCGCGCTGAGGCCGAGGAGGCCGCCGCCGAGGCGGCCCGCCTCCGGGACGAGCGTCAGGAGGCGGCCCAGCGTGCCCGCCGGGTCGCCGACGCCCTCGCGGGCCTCGCGTACCGGCTGCGCGAGCGGTCCGCCTGGCAGGCCAAGCTCAGGGAACTCGCCGACGACGCCGCCGAGGCGGAGGCCCGCGCCCAGACCTGTCTGGAACGCGCCCGTGCCGCCGACGAGGACCGTCGCGCCACCCAGCGCTCCGCCGACGACGCCCACCGCACCGCCCGTGCCCTGCGGGCCGAGCGCGCCGAGATCGCCGGCGCCCCCGACACCCTTCCCGAGGACGACACGCCCGCGCCCCGCGCCGCGCTACCCACCCTCCGCGAGGCCTACCGGGCCGCCTCTCAGCTGTACGAGAAGGTCGGCGTCGGCGCCGACCTGCGCGCCGAGCAGGCCCGCGCCGAGAGCGACGAGTCCGCCGCCCTCGCCGAACTGGACCGTCTCACCAACAAGGTGAGGACCCGCGCCGAACAGCTCCTGGAGTCCACCGACGGCGCCGACGGCCCCTCCCGGCAGGCGGCGGCCGCCCGCGCCGAGTCCCTCGTGCAGATGCTGGAGACACGCGCGTCGGAGGCGAGCGAGAAGCTCGGCCGTCTCCGCGGCGAGGCCGAGCGCCTCGCCCCCGAGGACGGAGAGGCGCACACCGAGCTGCCCGAGGAGCTCGTCCCCGCCGACGCCGAGCGTGCGCAGGCCCTGCTCCGCACCGCCACCGCCGAACTCGCCTCCCGCACGGACGCCCTGGAGGCCGCGCGCGCCGCCCACGCCGGCCTGCTGCGGGACCACCGGGCCGCCGAGGACGCGGCGGGTGGCTTCGAGGAGGCCGCGGCCCTGCTGCGGGACCTGCTCCGCGACCACGCCGACGAGGAGCGTGACGCCGCCGAGCCGTACCCGGGCAGCCTGGAGGAGGCCCGTACGACGGCCGCCGAGACGCGCCGCTCACTGCGCGGCTGCACCGCCGAGCTGTCCGCGGCCGACGCCGCCGTCCGCGAGGCGAGCGACATCCTCGTACGCCACGCCAACTCCACCCGCTACGAGCAGGTCCGCACCCCGGCCCGTCAGCAGATCCGCGAACTGCCGGCGTCAGCGCTGCCCGAGCACGCCGCCAAGTGGGCCGAGGCCTTCGCCCCCCGGCTGCGGGTCCTCACCGACGAGCTGGAACAGCTGGAGCGCAACCGCGACTCGATCGTGGACCGGCTGCGCGGCCTCGTCGAGTCCTCGCTCGCGACGCTCCGCTCCGCGCAGCGGCTCTCCCGGCTCCCCGAGGGCCTCGGCGAGTGGTCGGGCCAGGAGTTCCTGCGGATCCGCTTCGACGAGCCCGACCAGGCCACCCTCGCGGAGCGGCTCGGCGAGGTCGTCGACGAGGCCACCCGCGCCGCCGTCAAGAAGAACTCCGACCTGCGCCGCGACGGCATGTCCCTGCTGCTGCGGGGGGTGCAGGCGGCCCTCGAACCCAAGGGTGTCTCCGTCGAGATCCTCAAGCCGGACGCGGTGCTCCGCGCCGAGCGGGTTCCCGTCGGACAGATGGGTGACGTCTTCTCCGGCGGTCAGCTGCTCACCGCGGCCATCGCCCTGTACTGCACGATGGCGGCGCTCCGCTCCAACGACCGGGGCCGTGACAAGCACCGGCACGCGGGCACGCTGTTCCTGGACAACCCGATCGGCCGCGCCAACGCCACGTATCTCCTGGAGCTCCAGCGGGCCGTCTCGGACGCGCTCGGCGTCCAGCTGCTGTACACGACGGGGCTGTTCGACACGACCGCCCTGGCCGAGTTCCCGCTGGTGATCCGGCTGCGCAACGACGCCGACCTGCGGGCCGGGCTGAAGTACATCAGCGTGGAGGAGCACTTGCGTCCGGGGCTGCCGCAGACCGCGGCCGAGGGCGAGACGATCCACGGCGAGATCACGGCCACCAGGATGTTCCGCCGGCACCAGTCCGACGAAGCCGCCCCGACGAACACCCTGTAGCACCCCGTGGACGGTGAATGGCCCGGCCCCCTTCCAGGGGCCGGGCCATTCACCGTCTCTCCGCTGTCCGCTGTCCGAGGCTCAGGCGGCCTCGGACAGCGACGCCGTTCCCGTCCGGCCTTCCTCGTGCTTCTCACGGATCGGCCGTCGTGCCGTGCTGCTCGGCTCCGACACCACACCGTTGCGCTGGCGCCACACCTGACGGGTGATCCAGACGTCGAGGACACTCCAGGTGGCCACGACGGTGAAGACCACCGCGCTGACGGTCACGGGGAACGCCAGCCAGGAGCCCGCCAAGGAGCAGAGGAACGCCACCACCGCCTGGATGAGCGTCACCGATGTGATCATCACGGCTCGTACGGCCGCGGTACGCACCGGATCGGGCATCCGGCGTCGGCCCCGTTCCTCGTCCACCCACAACTGCCGCGCCGACCGCGCCTCGTGTTCCATTGTCCTGTCACTCCCCACCACTGAACGACTTCAGGGTCGGCTGCCCGTCTTGAGCGCCTTTACACGGACAGAGCCCTCCCCGTACTTATTGACGCACGAGAGAGGGAAAAGGTTTCGCCCGCCCCGGGACGAACATGACGGGGACGGGAGCGGAACAAACAATTCCAGCCATCTCCGCAGGCCGGAGAAAAGCCGCGACATCAGGTGTCCTGCACCACAGTGGCCGATCCCAACTCCCCGAATAACAGGACATCTCATGATCAACACTCACTCGACAGGCTGAAAATAGCCCGGACATGCCTTCGGGATGGCCGTGATGCAGTAGTAGGCTCGCGCCGCCATTTGTTGGAACTCAAGGTAGACGCCGCGTGTTGACACGGGACGTCACGAACGTGAAGGACCCCCGTGGCCACGGGGGCCGAGCTGGGGGAGGCCATGCGCTTTCGCGGGAAGTCCATCCGCCGGAAGATCGTGGCGTTGCTGCTCGTACCGCTCGTCTCCCTCACCGGACTGTGGGTTTTCGCCACGGCCCTCACCGGACGCGAGGCCGACCAGCTCCTCGACGTCGGCTACATCGTCGACAAGGTCGGCTACCCCCTGGAGGACACCGCCCGGGTCATCCAGCTCGAACGCCGCCAGTCGCTCATCTACCTCGCCGACCCCCGGGGCTCCGACGCGCTCGGCTCCCTGCGCGAGACCCGCGAGGCCACCGACCGCCAGATCGCCCGCATCCGCGCGAACGCAGCCGACCCCGGCGTACGCGAGGAGATGCGGCCCGTCACCGCACAACGGCTCACCTCCCTCCTCCAGGCACTCGACGGCCTCGCCTCGCTGCGCCGCTCAGTGGAGAAACGTGACATCGGCCGTATGCAGGCGCTCGACTTCTACAACCGTCTCGTCGACCCCTGCTACAGCTTCCTCGTCACCCTCCACGCCCTCGAGAACGTCGAGATGGACAAGCAGGGCCGCGCCCTCGTCGGCATCACCCGCGCGCGTGAGCTCCTCTCCCGGGAGGACGCCCTCGTCCTCTCCGCCCTCGTCGCCGACCGGATCACCGCCCCGGAGATCCGCGAGATATCCGACCTCATCGCCAACCGCGAGCAGTTCTACGAGGTCAACCTCGAACTCCTGCCCGCCGCCGAGCGCGTACGCTTCGAGAAGTACTGGCGCGGCCCCGACACCCGGCCGCTGCGCACCGCTGAGAACGCGATCGTCGAACAGGGACCCACCGACAGCCCCCGGGCCGTCACCGCCGCCTACTGGCAGGACCACACGGGCCCCGTCCTCGACGCCCTGGCCCGAGAGAACACCGCAGCCGGCGACCGCTACCAGGACCGCGTCCAGCCCGCCGCGTACAGCGTCCTCCTCAAGGCCGGCGTCGCCGGTGTCCTCGGCTTCATCGCCCTGCTCGCCTCGATCGTCATCTCCGTACGCGTCGGCCGTGAGCTCATCCGCGACCTGCGCCGCCTCCGGAAGGAGGCCCAGGAGGTCTCCGGCGTCCGCCTGCCCAGCGTGATGCGGAGGCTCGCAGCGGGCGAACAGGTCGACGTCGGCACCGAGGTGCCCCACCTCGGCTACGGCGAGGACGAGGTCGGCCAGGTCGGCCAGGCCCTCAACACCCTTCAGCGTGCCGCCGTGGAGGCCGCGGTCAAGCAGGCGGAGCTGCGGCGCGGCGTCTCCGAGGTGTTCGTCAACCTCGCCCGCCGCAACCAGGTCCTGCTCCACCGCCAGCTGACCCTCCTCGACACCATGGAGCGGCGCACCGAGGACACCGACGAGCTGGCCGACCTCTTCCGGCTCGACCACCTCACGACCCGCATGCGGCGCCACGCCGAAGGCCTCGTCATCCTCTCCGGCGCCGCACCCTCCCGGCAGTGGCGCAAGCCCGTGCAGCTCATGGACGTCGTCCGCGCCGCCGTCGCCGAGGTCGAGGACTACGAGCGGATCGAGGTGCGCCGTCTGCCCCGCCTCGGCGTGGGCGGTCCCGCCGTCGCCGACCTCACCCACCTCATCGCCGAACTCCTCGAGAACGCCACCGTCTTCTCGCCCCCGCACACAGCCGTCCAGGTGCTCGGCGAGCGGGTCGCCAACGGCTTCACCCTGGAGATCCACGACCGCGGCCTCGGCATGAACCCCGACGCCCTGCTCGACGCCAACCTCAGGCTCGCGGAGACCCCCGAGTTCGAACTCTCGGACACCGACCGCCTCGGCCTCTTCGTGGTCAGCCGGCTGGCTCAGCGACAGAACGTCCGCGTCTCGCTCCAGACCTCCCCGTACGGCGGGACCACCGCGGTCGTCTTCATCCCGGCCGCGCTGCTCACCGACGCGCCCGAGACCCAGGGCGCCGGCTTCCGCCTGGACCGCAAGACCTTGGAGCGCATCGCCGCCGCCGATGAGCCGGCGGGCGACGGCGGTACGCCGCCCGGCCGGCGCCCGGCGCTCGCCAGGGTCCCGGACGTGGCCGAGGGCCCCGGGCCGCTCGACGGTCCCGTGGAGCTGGAGGGACCCGTCGGCGGTGAGGACTTCGACGCGCTCCTCGACCGGTCCGCCGACCTCCTCGACACCGAGAGCGAGCGAGGCGGCCTCTTCCTGCCCCGCGGCAGGCGCCGCGCCGGGCTCGCGCCCGCCGGCGAACAGCACCAGCAGGCCGCGGACCGGACGAACGGCCACGGCGAGGGCGGGACGGCGGCCGACGGGGGAGTCCTCGGCCCGGTGCCGCTGCCGCGCCGCCGCACCCCGACGCTCGTCGTCGACCACGGCCGGCGCGTCGACGAGCCGGACCGCACGCACCCCCTCGCGGCCCGCGCGGAGTCCACGCCGGACGCACCCTCCGGCGGGGCGCGGGCGTTTTCCGACCGTTCTCGTGAGGTCCCCGGCCGCGCGCGGGAACTCCCGGCAAGGGACCACCAGCTCCCCGCCAGGGACCACGAGCCCCCCGTCGGCGGCCACCAGCCTCCCGACCGGGAAAGCCGGCTCACCGCCCGCGACCACCAGCTTCCCGCCCGGGACCCGTCGCTCACGGGCCGGGCGCACCCCGCCCCCGGCCGGACGCCCGGGCGCCCCGGCTCGGGCCACCTCGCCCACGGCGCCGGACCGGACGACCCGCCGGCGCCCCCGAGAGGAACCGGCCCCACCCTCGTCCCCGTGCCGCCGAACGGACCCGTGCCGCCGAGGGGCCCCGTACCACCGGAGGACTCCGCGCCGCCGAAGCGTCCCGTACCCCCGGCCGACCCCGAGCCGTTCGGCGGGCTGCCCCGCCGTGTCCGCCAGGCCAGCCTGGCGCCGCAGCTGCGCGCGACCGACGGCCCGGCCGGGCGCGCCGACGCCCGGGGGAACGGCGGCGCCGCGCCCACGGACCCCGACTCCTTCGAGCGCGACGCCGAGGAGGTACGCGCACGCATGGCCGCCATGCAGCGTGGCTGGCAGCGCGGGCGACGGGACAACGCCGGCCCTGACGACCCGACAGCACAAGGAACGACACCCGAGGGGGACGGTCGATGACCGCACCGAACGCCGCAGCACCCAGCACCACCTCCGGCCACGGCCACGGAAACGGCGAGCTGAACTGGCTCCTCGACGAGCTCGTCCAGCGCGTCGGCTCCATCCGGAAGGCCCTGGTGCTCTCCAGCGACGGCCTCCCCACCGGCGCCTCCCAGGACCTCACCCGCGAGGACGGCGAGCACCTCGCCGCCGTGGCCTCCGGCTTCCACAGCCTCGCCAAGGGCGTCGGCCGTCACTTCGAGGCGGGCAACGTCCGCCAGACGGTCGTCGAACTGGAGGACGCCTTCCTCTTCGTCACGGCCGCCGGTGACGGCAGCTGCCTGGCCGTGCTCGCCGACGCCGACTCCGACGTGGGCCAGGTCGCCTACGAGATGACGCTGATGGTGAAGCGGGTCGGGGCCCACCTCGCGACCGCCCCCAGGACCGGCCAGCCCTCGGGAGGATGAGTGGGACGGCATGAGTGACGCAGACCGGCGGAACCAGCCGGACCAGAACCAGGCCCCCGGCACCCACCACTGGTTCGACGACGAGGCCGGGCCGGTGGTCCGTCCGTACGCGATGACCCGCGGCCGGACGAGCGCCGCCACTCGCCACCGGCTCGACCTGATCGCGGTGGTCGTTCCCGAGCCCGCCGCCGACGACCCCGGCCGGGACCAGACGCTCTCCCCCGAACACGTGGAGATCGTCGAACGCTGCTCCGAGCAGCCCCAGTCGATCGCCGAGCTCGCCGCCGGACTCGACCTCCCCGTCGGGGTGGTCCGGGTTCTCGTCGGAGATCTCGTCGAGGACGAACTCGTCCACGTGACCCGCCCCGTTCCGCCGGCCGAGCTGCCGGACGTGAGCATTCTCCGCGAGGTGATCAATGGCCTTCGGGCGCTCTAGCCGCAAGAAGCCCTTCGTCGAGCCGACGACCCTGAAGATCCTCGTCGCGGGCGGGTTCGGGGTCGGCAAGACGACGCTGGTGGGCGCGGTCAGCGAGATCCGGCCCCTGCGGACGGAGGAGATGCTCAGCGAGGCGGGGCGGCCCGTCGACGACCTGCACGGCGTCGAGACCAAGACGACCACCACGGTCGCCATGGACTTCGGCCGGATCACCCTCCGCGAGGACCTCGTCCTGTACTTGTTCGGCACCCCGGGCCAGGACCGCTTCTGGTTCCTCTGGGACGAGCTGGCGCAGGGCGCGCTCGGCGCGGTCGTCCTCGCGGACACCCGCCGCCTCGAGGACAGCTTCGCGGCCATCGACTACTTCGAGCGGCGCGGCATCCCCTTCACGGTCGCCGTCAACTGTTTCGAGGGCGCGCGGCGCTTCCCCGCCGAGAGCGTGCGCGGGGCGCTCGACCTGGATCCCGAGGTGGAGCTCCTCATGTGCGACGCCCGGGACCGCGAGTCGGTGAAGAACGTCCTCGTGGCGGTCGTCCAGCACGCACTCGTCCTCGCGGACCGCGGCCACGCGGCCGCGACGACCTGACGGACGGCCCCCGCACGCGGGAGCCGTCAGCGAACCGTCACCACCGCGAACCCGTGCTCGAACAGCTCGGGTTCGCGGTGGTGACGACCCGGGCCCCGGCCATCCGCGCGAGCGTGTCGCCACGGGTCCGAGGCCGCCACGGAGAGGCGCTCAGTGCCCGGCCACCGACCTCCGCGCCACCGGGAAGTCGAAGAACGTGCTCGGGAACGGCTCCGGCTTGAACGTGAAGTGCCACCACTCCTCCGGCAGGTTCACGAACCCCTGCTCGGCGAGCACCGCCTTGAGCAGCTGCCGGTTGGCCCGCTGCGCGCCCTGGACCCGGGGATCGTCGGTGTGCGAGAGCGTGTCGAAGCAGTCGTACCCGGTCCCCATGTCGACGGAGTTGTCGGGGAACCGTTCCTCCCGCGGCGCGTAGCACTCCACCAGCCTCTCGCCCGGCACGTACGCGCGCGTGGGCACCGCCGGCAGCCGGACGATCGTCAGATCCACCGTCGAACCCCGGCTGTGTCCCGACTTCTCCGCGATGTAACCGTCCGCGAACAGCCTCGACTTGTCGACGAGCGGATAGAACTCCTCCTTCATCCGCTCGTCCGCCAGGTCCTTCGCCCAGCGCACGAAGTGGTCGACGGCCCGCTGCGGCCGGTAGCAGTCGTACACCTTCAGCGTGTATCCCCGGGAGAGGAGACGCACCTGGGCCCGGTGCAGCGCCTCGGCGGCCGGCCGGGTCAGGATGCACAGCGGCTGCCGGTAGCCGTCCACCGGCTCACCCACGAAGTTGTGCGCCGTCGTGTAGCGCATCTCCTGGAGGATCGTCCGGTCGACGGAGCTGAGGGCCACGAACTCCCGTGGCGCCTTGGGCTCCGGAGCGGCCGACGCCGGGGTGGCGGGGGCGGCGACAGCGCCCGTGACGGCGAGCAGCCCGGCCGCGGCGGTGACGGCGAGAGTACGGAAAGCGGAAACGAGTCCTGTCATGCGCACCGTCTATCAGTTCCGGCAGCGCCGGGAAAGGGTGATCGCATACGGTCGGGCCGTGAAGCACTCCTCCCGCTCCCACTGCCCCGGCTGCGGCGCCTCCCACCCGGCCGACGCCGGCTGGCCCCGCAGCTGTCCGGTCTGCGGTCACACCGTCTACCGCAACCCGCTGCCCGTCGCCGTCGCCCTGCTCCCCGTCACGGACGGAGCCGGAACGGGCCTCGTGGTCATCACCCGGACCATCGAGCCCGCGCGGGGCGGGGTCGCCCTGCCCGGCGGCTTCATCGACCACGGTGAGGACTGGCGAGCCGCCGTGGCCCGCGAGCTGCGCGAGGAGACCGGCATCCCGGCCTCGGCCGAAGAGGTCCTCCTCGCCGACGCGATGAGCTCGCCCGGCGGTCACCTCCTCCTCTTCGGCCTGTTCCCGCCCCGCCCGGCCACCACACTCCCGCCCTCGGCCCCGACGGACGAGACGAGCGGCCACCACGTCCTCCACGCGCCCGCGGAGCTGGCCTTCCCCCTCCACACGGAGGCGGTACGCAAGTGGTTCGCGGGGGCGTACGGCTGAGCTCCCCCCCCCGCGCCGGCGGCTCAGCGCCCCTCCCCGTTCCCGGCTACGGCTCTGCGCCCCTCCCCGTTCCCCGCCACGGCTCAGCCCCCGCGCCCCGCCACGGCTCAGCCCCCGCGCCCCGCCACGGCTCAGCCCCCGCGCCCCGCCACGGCGGCTCAGCCCCCCTCGACCCCCCGCACCCGCACCGGCAGACCCGCCTCCTCCACCCCGTCGTCCGTCACCCGCTCGACGACCACCCGGCCGTCCACGAGATGCGACTGGTACCGCTCGATCTCGGCCGGCTCCCAGCCGTCGCCCGTGTCCCGTACGACGAGCCCGCCGCCCGTGCGCCCCGCGGCGGGCGCCCACACCTCCAGGGCCAGGCCGCCCGTCCCGTCCCGTACGGGCAGCACCGCACCCGCCCGTGCCAGGACCGGGATCCGGGAGAGCGGAGCGTCGAGCAGCACCTGCCCGGGCCCCTCGTACGCCTGCCCCGTCGCCGTGTCGTACCAGCGGCCCCGCGGCAGCCGCACCGCACGCCGGTCGGCGCCACGGGTCAGGACCGGTGCCACGAGCAGCGCGTCGCCGAGCAGGAACGCGTCCTCGCAGTCGCGCAGCACCCGGTCCTCGGGCGTCCCCCACCACAGGGGACGCACGTAGGGGGCGCCCGTCATCCGGGCGAGCCGGGCCAGGGTCGTGAAGTAGGGCCGCAGCCGCTCCCGTTCGGCCAGTGCCACGCGCGCGTGCTCCAGGACCTCCGGACCGAACTCCCAGGGCTCGCGCCGCCCCGCGCCGATCGCCGCGTGCGTACGGAACAGCGGCAGCCACGCCCCCAGCTGATACCAGCGCAGGAACAGCTCCGGCGCCGGGCTGCCGTCGAAACCCCCCACGTCGGGCCCCGAGTACGGCACCCCGCACAGCCCGAGCCCGAGGACCAGGGCGAGTGAGGCCCGCAGCCCCGGCCACCCCGTCGACACGTCGCCCGACCAGGTGCCCCCGTACCGCTGCATGCCCGCCCAGCCCGAGCGCGAGAAGAGGAAGGGCCGTTCCTCGGGCCGCAGCCGGCGCAGCCCCTCGTACCCGGCGCGAGCCATCGTGAGGCCGTACACGTTGTGGGCCTCGCGGTGGTCGCCTCCCCGGCCGTCCAGCGAGTGCCGAGCCGAGCGCGGCAGCGTCATGTCACCGAAGGGCGCGAAGGACACCGGCTCGTTCATGTCGTGCCAGACCCCGGCGAAGCCCTGCCGGAGCCGCTCCTCGTACAGCCCGCCCCACCATTCCCGTACCGCCGGATCGGTGAAGTCCGGATAGGCGCACTCGCCCGGCCAGACCACCCCGCGGACCTCCCTGCCCCGGGCGTCCCTGACGAACGCCCCCGCCGCCCGTCCGCTGTCGTAGACCGCGTTACCCGGTTCGGCCTTCACCGCCGGGTCCACGATCGACACGAGCCGTACGCCCTGCTCCCGCAGCTCCGCCGCGAGCCCCGGCAGATCGGGGAACCGCTCACGGTCGACCGTGAACACCCGGTGCGCGTCGAAGTGGTCGATGTCCAGGTGCACGGCGGACAGCGGCAGACCCCGCTCCCGGTACCCGGCCACGACCCGGCGCACCTCCCGCGCGCTCCCGAACCCCCAGCGCGCGTGCTGCGGTCCGAGCGCCCAGTCCGGCGGCAGCGCGGGAGCCCCGGTGAGCGCGGCCCAGCCGTGGAGCACGCGCGCGGGGGTGCCGACGATCACCCAGCAGCGCAGCGGCCCGCCGGCCATCCGCACCTCGCTCGTACCCGGCCGGTCGTGCCCCGACCCCGCCCCTTCCTCGCCCTCCGCCAGGGTGACCCGGCCGTCCCAGGAGTTGTCGTGGAAGGCGAGGTGGGTGCCGGCGTCCGAGACGACGAACTGCACGGGCATGGTGAGGTAGAGCGGATCGTCCCCGGGGCCGAAACTCCCCTTGGGGTCGGTGTTCCACAGCCGGTAGGAGCCGTCCCGCAGTCGAGGCCCCGCCGACCGTCCGCCGAGCCCGAAGAACCGCGCGTCCGCCGGCACCTCGCTCCGCTGCACCCAGCGCGCGACACCGGCCGCCACCGCCCCGCCGGGCCCGCCCGCGCCGATCCCGGCGTCCGCGCCCGTCCCCGTCCCTGCGGAAACGTCCGTCCCCGCCCCTGCGGAAACGTCCGTCCCCGCCCCTGCGGAAACGTCCGTCCCCGTCCCCGCGGGCACCTCCGTCCTCGCCCCCGCGTCCGCCGCCGTCTCCGTGACCGCCATGGCGCCGGGCCCCCCGGCCGCCGCCCCGCTCGCCACCGGTTCCCACCAGCGGGGCGGCAGCTCCCGCCGCAGCATCACCCCGCCCGGCGTCCTGATCTCGACCGCGCCGTGCCGGGAGACCGCCACCGTCACCCGCTCCGAGACGATCCGCCAGCCGCCGTCGGTGTCCGGTTCCAGGGAGGCCCGGGGATCCGGCTCGGGCGCCTCGCCGGCCACGGCGTACGAGGGAAGGGGACCGGCCCCGTCCCATCCCCAGAACACCGTGCCTCCCGAAGCGACTCGGATCCGCAGCGAGGACCGCGCGAAACGGATCGTCCCCCCGCCGGGCGCCGCCTCCGCCCCGGTCGCGAGCCCCGGCACCCGGGCCCGCTCGGGCCCCCTCGGCGGCAACCCCCACGCGTCGGTACGGCGCTGCCGCCACGCCGCCCGCACCGTCCGCAACCCCCGCACCGAACCGAACACCTTGATCGAACGCACCAGTCCACGACCGTCCATGGTGATCACCCTGCCACCCACCAGGGGCGATACGAGCTCCGTTCAACTGCCGTTCACCCGTGGTGGGGGCACATATTCAACTGCCCGACCATGGGCGGGCAGCCCTGGTGCGAAAGACGATCACATGGCATCGTCCTGTCAGCCGCGTCACGCGCACACCCCAGCACGTGCGCGGGACACACGCCGACCCCGCGTACAGCCAGGGAGCCACCCCAATGACATCAGCGCAGACCGAGCCGCTCTGGCAGCCGGACGAGGAACGCATCGCCACGGCCGCCGTCACCCGCTTCCAGAGCTGGGCGGCCGAACACCACGGCGCGCCGGCCGAGGGCGGATACCCGGCGCTCCACCGCTGGTCGGTCGACGAGCTCGAAGCCTTCTGGAAGGCGGTCGTCGAGTGGTTCGACATCCGCTTCTCCACCCCGTACGAGCGGGTTCTCGGCGACCGGTCGATGCCCGGCGCCGACTGGTTCCCCGGGGCCACCCTCAACTACGCCGAGCACGCCCTGCGCGCCGCCGACGAGCGCCCCCACGACACGGCTCTGCTCCATGTGGACGAGACACAGGTGCCGACGCCGGTCACCTGGGCCGAGCTCCGCCGCCAGGTCGGCTCCCTCGCCGCCGAACTCCGCGCCCTCGGCGTACGACCGGGCGACCGCGTCAGCGGCTACCTGCCCAACGTCCCGCAGTCCGTCGTGGCCCTCCTCGCCACCGCGGCCGTCGGCGGAGTGTGGACGTCCTGCGCCCCCGACTTCGGCGCCCGCAGCGTCCTCGACCGCTTCCAGCAGGTCGAACCGGTCGTCCTCTTCACCGTCGACGGCTACCGCTACGGCGGCAAGGAGCACGACCGCCGCGACACCGTCGCCGAACTCCGCGCCGAGCTGCCCACCCTCCGCGCCGTCGTCCACATCCCGCTCCTCGGCACCCCGGCCCCCGAAGGCACCCTCGCCTGGGCCGACCTCGTCGCCGCCGACGTCGAGCCCGTCTACGAGCAGGTCCCGTTCTCGCACCCGCTGTGGGTCCTGTACTCCTCCGGTACGACCGGCCTGCCGAAGGCGATCGTCCAGTCGCAGGGCGGCATCCTCGTCGAGCACGTCAAGCAGCTGGGCCTGCACTGCGACCTCGGCCCCGAGGACGTGTTCTTCTGGTACACCTCCACCGGCTGGATGATGTGGAACTTCCTCGTCTCCGGCCTGCTCACCGGCACGACCGTCGTCCTGTACGACGGCAGCCCCGGCTACCCGGACACCGCGGCCCAGTGGCGCGTCGCCGAACGCACCCGCGCCACGCTGTACGGCACCTCCGCCGCGTACGTCATGGCCTGCGCCAAGGCGGACGTCCACCCCGGGCGTGACTTCGACCTCTCGGCCGTGAAGTGCGTCGCCACCACCGGCTCCCCGCTGCCTCCCGACGGCTTCCGCTGGCTCCACGACGAGGTCCGCGAGAACCTGTGGATCGCCTCGGTCAGCGGCGGCACCGACGTGTGCTCCTGCTTCGCGGGCGCCGTCCCCACCCTGCCGGTCCACATCGGCGAGCTCCAGGCGGCGGGCCTCGGCACCGACCTCCAGGCCTGGGACCTCTCGGGCAAGCCCGTCATCGGCGAGGTCGGCGAACTCGTCGTCACCAACCCCATGCCGTCCATGCCGATCCGCTTCTGGAACGACCCCGACGGCAGCCGCTACCGCGACAGCTACTTCGAGATGTTCCCGGGCGCCTGGCGGCACGGCGACTGGATCACGATCACCGACCACGGCTCGGTCGTCATCCACGGCCGCTCCGACTCCACCCTGAACCGCCAGGGCGTCCGGATGGGGAGCGCCGACATCTATGAGGCCGTGGAACGCCTCCCGGAGATCCGTGAATCCCTCGTCATCGGCCTGGAGGAGCCGGACGGCGGCTACTGGATGCCGCTCTTCGTCCACCTCGTGGAGGGCGCCACCCTGGACGACGAGCTGATCGCCCGGATCAAGCGGACGATCCGCAGCGAACTCTCCCCGCGCCACGTCCCCGACGAGATCATCGAGGTCCCGGGCGTCCCGCACACCCTCACCGGCAAGCGCATCGAGGTCCCGGTCAAGCGCCTCCTCCAGGGCACCCCCCTGGCCAAGGCCGTCAACGCGGGCTCGGTCGACGACCTCGGCCTCCTCCACTTCTACGAGACCCTGGCCGCCAACCGCCGAGGCTGAGCGGCCACCCAGGCAGCCAGGTACGCGAACCGGGCCCCCGATCCGACCGGACCGGGGGCCCGACGCCTTACCTCACCCCTCCGGCAGCTTCCCCCGGCGAGGAGGCGCGGGCAGCCGGGGCTCAGCGCCGTGTCGGCGACCCCGGGCTCACGGAGGAGGCCGGGCCGGCTGCCGTCGGCGGACAGCCACACTTCGCGCCGACGGACGGGCGGCAGCACGGCGGCACCGCCGGCCGCGCATCGTCCCGCGTGCGCGACGAGGCTCCTGACGTACACGTACCCGTCGGGCCGGACGTCCGGCGCGGGGGAGGCGGCGGCGAGCGCCGCGTGGGACAGCACTCCGGGGCCCTTCCCCGGAGCGTTCCCGCGTCAACCGCCGTACGTCGCCTGCGCGTCCCCGAGCACCTCCGCGAAGTCCGCCGCGAGGCGCACCGCGTCGCCGGGCGCGAGCGTCGCCGTGGTGATCCGTACCGCAGGAGGCGCCCCGATCCGGAACCGCGCCCCCGCGGCCACCCACCAGCCCTGTGTCCGCAGCCCGTTGACCACGGCCGACTCGTCCCGCACCGGCACCCACACGTTGAGCCCGCTCGCCCCCACGGCCCGGATCCCGTACACCCCGAGCGCGCCGATCAGCGCCGCCCGCCGCTCGGCGTACGCCGCCTCGCCGCTCGCCACGAGCGCGCGTACACCCCCGTCGCCGAACAGGCCGGCCACCGTCTCCTGCAGCACATGGCTGACCCAGCCAGAGGTCAGCAGCATCCGCCCGTCGTGCCGTGCCAGCGTCGTCGCGTCGCACGCGAGCCCGGCCCACCGCAGGTCGATCCCCAGATGCTTCGACACGGTCCGCACCTGCGCCCACCGCTCCAGCCCCGCCGCCGCGAGCGTGTGGGCCGCGGCCCCGCCGACCTCCGCGTTGTGGTCGTCCTCGACGACGAGCACCTCCGGGAACTCCTTGAGCACCGCCACGAGTTCGTCCCGCCGAGACCGGGTGAAGAACGCCCCGGTCGGGCACTGCCCCCGAGGGCTGCACACCACCGCGCGCACCCCGCCCCGCAGAGCGGTCCGCAGCGCGTCCGGTACGAGCCCCTCGCCGTCCACCGCCACCGGGACCATCCGCAGCCCCAACGCCGGTACCAGGTCGAGGAGATGGTGGAACCCGGGATCCTCCACGGCCACCGCGTCGCCGGGCCGCAGCTCCGTCGAGAGGAGCCGTGCGATGCAGTCGAGGGCGCCGTGCGCGAACGTCACGTGCCGCGCGGGCACCCCGTCCCGCTCGAACCACGCCCGGGTCACCTCTTCGAGCGCCGCGAGCCGGGGCGCGGCGCGATGGGATCCGTACACGGGGGCGACCGCCGACGGCGGACGCACCACGGGAAGGAAGGCCGGGTCCGGATGGCCGCCTGCCAGGTCGACGAGGCCGTCCGGCACGCGCGGTGGACGTCGTGAGGCCACCGAGGGAGCCTCCGCGACCACCGTTCCGCCCCGCCCCCGCGTGACGACGAGCCCCCGCTGCCGCAGCTCCTTGTAAGCCGTCGCGACGGTCCCGGGACTGACCCCCAGTGCGTCCGCGAGCCGCCGTACGGGTGGCAGGGCGTCACCCGGTGCGAGCCCGCCCTCGGTCACGCCCTGCTCCACGGACGCGGCAATCCCCTTGGCCGTCGTCCCTGCGATCCCATATTGTGCTGTCACGTAGTCAATTATGTATTAATACAAAGTAGTTGGCAAGGGGGATCCATGAGCCGCACCACCCGCTCCACCCGCACCGCCTTCAAGGACCGCGTCCCCGGAGGCCCCGACGGCCGCCGCATGCTCCTCATCGGCTTCATCGACAAGTGCGGCACCGGACTCTGGGCCACGGCCATGGCCCTGTACTTCACCTACGTCACGGGCCTCGGCCTCGGACAGATCGGCCTGCTCATCGCCGTCTCCGGAGCCGCCGGCATCGCGGGCGCCCCTCTCGGCGGCCGCCTCGCCGACCGATTCCCCCTGGTCCGCGTCATCATCTGCACCCAACTCCTGCGCGCCGCGGCCCTCCTCGCCCTCCTCACCACCGACGACTACCCGCTGCTCGTCCTCTTCTCGGCGATCGGCGCCCTGCCCGACCGCGCCACCAACGTCCTCACCAAGCTCTACGCCGCCCGGATCGCCGGCCCCGACCGCGTCCGCTACCAGGCCATCAACCGCACCACCTCCAACTTCGGCTGGACGCTCGGCGGCCTCGGCGCCGCGGCCGCACTCGCCGTCGGCACCAGCACCGCCTTCCACCTCCTGCTCATCGGAGACGCACTCTCCTACCTCGTGATGGCGGCCCTCACCCTCCGCTGCGCCGAACCCCCGGCCCCCGCCTCCTCCCGGATCGCCGCCGCGTCCACCGACCCCGCCCCCACCACCAAGCCCAGCAGCCCCTGGCGCGACCGCGGCTTCCTCGCCTTCACCGCGGGAGAATCGGTCTTCTTCCTCCACGACTCGGTACTCCAGGTCGCCCTCCCGCTCTGGATCGTTCACGCCACCGACGCCCCGGCCGGCCTCGCCCCGCTCCTGATGGTCGCCAACAGCGCCCTCGTCGTGGTCTTCCAGGTCCCTCTCGCCCGCTTCGGTTCCTCCACCGAAGCGGCCCGACGGCTCCTCACACCCCTCGCGGTCCTCTTCGCCGTCGGTACGCTCGCCCTGGCCGTCTCCGCCCTCGGGGGCCGCACCGTCTCCATCGCCGCCCTGATCACCGCGGCCGTGGCCCTCACCTTCGCCGAGATGATCCACACCATCGCCTCCTGGGAGATCTCCGTCGCCCTGGCCCCCGACGACGCCCAGGGCGCCTACCTCGGAGTGCACGGCCTCGCCCAGTCCACCCAGCGCTTCGCCGGCCCCCTCCTCATGACCGGCCTCGTCTCCGCCGGCCCCTTCGGCTGGCCCGTCCTCGGCGCGGCTCTCGCCGCCACCTGCGCCGCCCAGAGCCGCCTCGTCCGCCGACGCCTCACCGGACCGTCACTGTCAGTGGCGAAGGTTACGGTGAGTGAGCACTGATCGGACTGCACCCAGGGGGAGACATGACACGGACCGGCACCACCCAGGCAGGCCTCCGACGCGCCCTGCGCCGCGAGGTCCCCACCACCGTCGGCCTCCTCGCCGACGAGCACGACTTCACGGCCATGCGCCAGTACCGGACCTTCGCCTTCGACGACCACACCCTCTACCTCCGCCAGGTCGAGGCCCTCCTCAAGAACCTCGCCACCCAGGGCGGCCACACCACCGTCACCCTCTTCGACCCCGAGGAGTACGCGGTCTACTGCGCCGAGACCGCCATCGAACCCGACCATCCCACCAGCCGCAGCCGCTTCACCGCCCACCTCGCCGCCACCGGCGCCCGCGTCACCTACACCGGACAGCCCCTCAGCACCCTGCTCCCCGAGCTCGTCGACATCGCCGTCCGCCACGCCACCTGGGAGTACGCCACCACCGTCCTCGCCACCGCCGGCGACTGCGCCACCTGCGGCAAGGACATCGGCACGGCGGCCTTCGAGCGCGCCGCCCGGCTCCTCGCCCGGCTCCTCGACGCCGCGGGACCCGGCACCCACCACCTCGTCTGCAGCGTCCGGGCCGCCGACGACCAGCTCCTCGCCGTCCTCCACACCCACGGCACCGCGCGCCCCTCGGACGCCGAAGAGGCAGCGGCCGCCGAATTCACGGCCGTACTCGCCGCCGGCATCGCCCTCGGGACCCCCGGCGGAGTCGTCCTGCGCACCGGCAACCCGGGGGACCGCGACCGACTCCACGGCTGGCGCCTCACCGACGGCGCCCTCACCCCCCTCACCGCGGCGGAGGTCTTCGCCGCCTACTGCACCGACGCCCGCACCGGAGAGCCCCTCTCCCCGGAGCCCGGCGTCGACCACCTCGCCGGCTTCCCCCTCACCCCCGACCCCGACGACGACTGGACCAGCCACCACTGACCCCACCCACGCCGAAGGGGCTCCCCGTCACCTCGGTGACGGAAAGCCCCTTCGCAGGACCCACCCGGGAAATCACTCCCCGGACAGCACCGCCTGAGCGGCCACGCGCGCCTCGTGCGCCGTGTCGGCCGCACGGGCCGCGGCCGCGGCCCGCTCACACTGAGCGAGCGTGTACTTGGCGAGCGTCGCCCGCACATACGGAATCGACGCGGAACCCATGGAAAGGGAGGTGACACCCAGACCCGTCAGCACACACGCGAGCAGCGGATCCGAAGCGGCCTCGCCACAGACACCACAGCTCTTGCCCTCGGCCTTGGCCGCCTCGGCGGACAGCGCCACCAGGTCGAGCAGCGCCGGCTGCCACGGGTCCTGGAGCCGAGACACCGCACCGACCTGCCGGTCGGCCGCGAAGGTGTACTGCGCCAGGTCATTGGTGCCCAGCGACAGGAACTCGACCTCCTGGAGGATCGAGCGCGCCCGCAGCGCGGCCGACGGGATCTCGACCATCGCACCGAACTTCGCCCGCAGCCCCGCCTCACGGCACGCGTCGGCGAACGCCTTCGCGTCGGTACGGTCGGCCACCATCGGAGCCATGACCTCGAGGTACACGGGCAGCCCCTCGGCCGCCTTCGCCAGCGCGGTCAGCTGCGTCCGCAGCACCTCCGGGTGCTCCAGGAGCGACCGCAGCCCCCGCACGCCGAGCGCCGGATTCGGCTCGTCCACCGGCGTCAGGAAGTCCAGCGGCTTGTCGGCACCGGCGTCGAGCACCCGCACGACCACACGGCCCTCCGGGAAGGCCTCGAGCACCTTGCGGTAGGCCTCGATCTGCTTGTCCTCGGACGGAGCCTTCTCGCTGTCGTCCAGGAAGAGGAACTCCGTACGGAAGAGACCGACACCCTCCGCCCCGGCCTCCACAGCGGCCGGCACGTCCGCCGGACCACCGATGTTGGCGAGCAGCGGCACCTTGTGCCCGTCCGAGGTCGCACCGGGACCACTGGACGTCGCCAGCGCCGCCTTGCGCTCGGCGGCGGCCTTCGTCAGCTCCGCCTTCTTCTCCTCGCTCGGCTCCACGAAGATCTCTCCGGTCGAACCGTCGACCGCGATGAGCGTGCCCTCGGCCAGCTCACCCGCACCCGGCAGCGCCACGATGGCCGGCACACCCAGCGCCCGCGCCAGAATCGCGCTGTGGCTGGTGGGCCCGCCCTCCTCCGTGACGAACCCGAGCACCAGCGTCGGGTCGAGCAGCGCCGTGTCCGCCGGCGCCAGGTCCCGCGCGATCAGCACGTACGGCTCGTCGCTGTCCGGCACACCCGGCATCGGCACACCGAGCAGCCGCGCCACGATCCGGTTCCGCACGTCGTCGAGGTCGGCGACACGTCCGGCCATGTACTCACCGGCACCGGCGAGCAGCTCCCGGTAGTGCGAGAAGGCGTCGTAGATACCGCGCTCTGCCGTGCTGCCCACGGCGATCCGGCGGTCCACATCGGCGATGAGCTCCGGGTCCTGGGCGATCATCGCCTGGGCCTCCAGCACGTGCTGCGCCTCACCGCCGGCCAGATTGCCCCGCGCAATCAGGTCGGCGGCGACAGCTTCGACGGCCTGACGGGCGCGCCCCTGTTCGCGCTCCGCCTCGTCCGCCGGAATCTGCTTGGCCGGCGGCTCGAGAACCGCTGTGCCCATGTGCCGGACCTCGCCGATCGCCACACCGTGGCTGACGCCGACGCCTCGCAGCGTTGTCTCCATCTCACCCGTCTCCGATAGAGCGGCGGCACCCGCCGCCGCGTTGAATGTCGAACTCGCGGTCGTCACGAGGACGACCGGCTCAGCGCCAGCCGAAGAGCTCGTCGCCGGCCTTCACGTCACCGTCTTCGACGACGTCGGAGAGCGAGTCCGCGGTGGCCTCGAGCGCCACGACGGGACAGATGGGGGACTTGCCGGCGGCCTCGACGTCGACGGGGTTCCAGCGCACGACGGCCTGTCCGCGCGTCACGGTGTCCCCCTTGTTGACGAGCAGCTCGAAGCCCTGCCCGTTGAGCTGAACGGTGTCGATGCCCAGATGGGTCAGCACACCGTGCCCCTCTCCGTCGACGACGACGAAGGCGTGCGGGTGCATGGAGACGACGACCCCGTCGATAGGGGAGACGGCCTCCGAGGGCTCACGTACGGGATCGATGGCGGTACCGGGACCGACCATCGCACCGGAGAAGACCGGGTCGGGAACTGCGGCGAGACCGATGGCGCGTCCAGCAAGCGGCGACGTCACGGTTGTCATGGGAAGCCTCCCAGGGGCGGAGATGGTGTGGCGCCGTCACTACCTGTCCTGGACGGCGTACTGTTCTGAAGCGTATGTCATACGAAGTCCTAGTTCCGCACGAGACGTACCAGTTGGGCGGAGCTAGGGACTACCGGAAACGATTTGCCTCGACTGACGGTGGGATGTACTGTCGTACTCCTGCTTGACCCCAACGCGGCCTTGAGTCGCGGGTCGGCAGCACCTATCAAGCCAGATCCTAACCCCAGTGGTCTACACCTCTGCATGCTCGCAGGGGACGTGGTCGGGGGGACCGGAAAAGCCTGGTAGTGTTTGACCCCGCCGGGAACGGAAAAGCGAAAGCGAATTCCAGCACCGGCAGCCCGCTCCAGCGGGTGGCAGAAACGGAAATCGGGTCTGCTAAGCTGGAAACACGAAAAACCGAAGGGAAGCCCGGAGGAAAGCCCGAGAGGGTGAGTACAAAGGAAGCGTCCGTTCCTTGAGAACTCAACAGCGTGCCAAAAATCAACGCCAG